>JBBDMX010000110.1:0-52180 GCA_040878035.1 Phycisphaeraceae bacterium
ATGCCAAGTCAAGATAGCCCGGTCCGCAACTAGAGTAAAGTGCATAACCAGATCAGCCGGATATCCGATTGCGCACCTGCTCGGCCGAGGATCTGATCGTCTTCAAAGCATTCGCGGATCGCGATCGGGACTGGCTTGATGTCAAAGGCGTGCTCATCCGCCAGCAGGGCAAGCTCAACTTTGAACAGATCGAACGAGAGTTGGCGCCGCTGGTGGAACTGAAGGAAGAACCGGCGATTCTGGACAAGTGGCACAAGCTGCGGGAGCGGTACCGGTAGCGCGTTGTCCCCATGTCCCCGCCCGCACCGTCTTGGCTGCTGGGGCTAACGACATCCGATTGTGCCGCCTGGGCAAGCTTCGGTGACGTGGGCAGCGGGGGAAATACACGCCGGCCCGCTTGTCCGAGCGGCTTTCATATCGTTGATTTGGCCGGTCTGCGTAGGCGGCGAAAAAAATCCGCTCTGGGCAAGTTAAGTGGACTGGCCCGCAGGACGATGATGAATCCAGCACAGCGGAACCGGCGTCGAGGCATGGAAGCACGACGGGGCGGCGAGGCGTGCGGAGTTTGAGGAACCGAGACAAATTGGGGGTTCGTGTGGACCCTTACCGACAACCGTGGGCAACCGCCCCATTTTGAGGAGAATCAGCAATGACGGCACGCAATCGTAAGCTTCATGGTTTCACGCTCGTGGAAATTCTGATCGTCGTGGTCATCCTTGGCATCCTGGCGGCCATCGTGATCCCGCAGTTCACCAACGCCAGCGAGAGCGCCAAGCTCAGCAGCCTGTCGAGCCAGCTTCAGACGATCCGCAGCCAGCTCGAGCTCTACCAGGTGCAGCACAAGGGTGGGTATCCGACCATTGACGCCACTTGGACCAAGCTGACGCTGTTCACGGACGTGGACGGCAACACCAATGCCACCAAGACCTCGACGTTCAAGTTCGGCCCCTACCTCCAGCAGGCGCCGGTCAACCCCTTTGAGGCCAGTGCGACGACTGGCGCGGCCGCGGCCGCCGGTGTGGGTTGGACCTACGTGCAGAGCACGGGTGTGATCAAGGCGGTGCTGAGCACCACCAAGGCCACCGAGCTCAACGTGGCCGCCGGCAACGACTTTGCGACTTACGCCGCGGCACCGTAATGCCCGGCACATCGATCCACGGTCGCTTCGGCCTAATCGCCGAGGCGACCTTTTTTGTAAGTGCGAAGGACGAAGTGCGAAGGGCGAAGTTTGAGAATTCGATCTCACGCCTGTTTCCAGCCTCTTGCTTTGCGAATCATACTTCGACCTTCGAACTTCCGGCTACTTCGTACCTCGAACTTCGTACTTTCAACTTCCTTCCATGCGCAACCTCAACGCCATGACCACGATTCTGGACGAGCACGGCCAGGAGCCGCAAACGCGGTCCGTCTCACTGCGCCGCCGGGTGTTGATGCGCCTTCTCGAGACGTTGATCGTGGCGGGGATCCTGGCGGTGTTGGCGCTGTTGATTCAGCCGCGCCTGACCAACGCCGCCGAGCTTGGTCGGGACCGCGCTTTCCAGGCGGAAGTGCGGCAACTTCGGCAGCAGGTCATGCTCTATCGCGCGATGCACCTGGGCATGGCGCCGGGCTATGCCAACGGCGACCAGGCGGCCACGCCCACGCTCACCGACTTTGTCGCGCAGATGACCTTTCCGACCAATCGCAGCGGCCAAATCCTGGACCGGCAGAGCGCCTTGGCGCCGCTGGGTCCCTACATGACGCGGATGCCGATCAACCCGATCAACCACAGTTCGGAGATTCGCTTTGTTCCTGCCCATGTGCCGTTTCCCGACGCGCCGCAGGGCCCCGAAGGCTGGCTCTATCAGCCCGCGACCGGGCTGATCGCCGCCAATGTTCCGGGGGAGGATGGCCGGGGCGTGGCGTATTTCGATTATTAGTCATCGAGGAACTCAGCCACAGATGAACACAGATGAACACAGATAGGCAAAAGCAGAAAAGACAGTGCATCAGGGTCGCATGGCGACGTTCCCCTCCGATTTTCTGCCTTTTCTGCTTTTTCTGATTTCTTGCGTTTCTTATCTGTGTCTATCTGTGTTCATCTGTGGCTAAACGACCACCGCGCAAGCGTCGATGAACACTAGGAAGGAGTACGTCCATGCGCATGCTCAAGTACCTCAATACCGTCCTGACCCTGATCGCTCTGTTGTTGACGCTCAATCTCTGGACGCTGTGGACCGCGGCGCCTCTGGCGACGGTGTCCGACGCCCAGGCCGCGGGGCTGCCCGACGCCGGGGCGCAGCGCCAGGAGCTGATCGATCAGCTCAAGTCACTCAACAAGAAGGTTGACGAGACCAACGGCCTGTTCAAGTCGGGCCAGGCGCGGGTGAAACTGGAAAACGCGGGGGGTGACGATAAGTAGGCGCGTGAATGCGGATCTCCGGCAAGTCCGCAAAGCCGGGCATGCCGGGGCTTGAGTGGAAAGCATGAAATCCGAAATCCGAAATCCGAAATCTGAAATTCGCCGCCGCGGCTTCACCCTGGTCGAGGTTCTGATCGTGGTGACGATCATCGGGATCGCCGGTGCGGTCATTGTGCCGCACATGCTCACCACCGGTTCGCTGGGCATCCAGGCCGCGGGCCGCATGGTGATCGCCGACCTGCTTTACGCCCAGAACGAAGCGATTGCCCAGCAGTCGCCCTGCCGCGTGGTGTTCGATCCGCCCAACAACCGTTACTACCTCACCGACGGCGCCGGCAACGTGATGAGCACGTCGTGGAAGGGCGACGGCCTGGGCAACTACGTGGTGAACTTCAACGAGGACAGCCGCTTTGCCGGGGTGACCATCTCGGCGGCGGAGTTCGATGACACGTTGATCGTCGAGTTCGATGCCCTGGGCGCGCCGACCAATGGCGGGACGATCGACCTGACCGCCGACGGATTTCACTACCGCGTCTCGGTGGCGGACATCACCGGCCGGGTGACCATCGCAGCGGTGACCGCCGGGCCATAGCGGAGGAGATTGCTAGTGTTTGGAGGCTTATTTGAACGCGGACGCTGCCCGATCGGCGTGGATCTGGGCAGCCACACGCTGCGCCTGCTCCAGTTGTCGCGGCGTGGCGAGCGCCTGGTGGCGTTAGCTGCCGCCTGCGCCGACGTGCCGGCCAACCTGCCGGCGCACGGCGCGGCGCGCACGGAAGCGTTGGCGCAGACGCTACGAGACATGCTCGATTCAGGCGGATTTTCCGGTCGGCAGGCGGTGTCGTGCCTGCCGCCCGCGGATGTGCATTACAAGAATCTCCGCTTGCCCCCCATGCCCGCCGAAGAGTTGGCGCAGGCGGTGAAGTGGGAAGCATCGGACCGGCTCAAGCTGACCGACGGCCAGGGCCAGGTGCAATTTTTCGACGCCGGGGAAGTGCGTCAGGGCGAAGACCTTCGCGAGGAGATCATTCTACTGGCGGCCGGGGCCGCGCAGGTAGAAGCGCACATGCAGGTCCTGCTCCAGGCGGGGCTCCAGCCGGTGGCGATCGACGCGGCGCCTTCGGCGCTGGCGCGAACCCTGACGCTGGACGACGACGCCGACGCCGAGGCGCCGGCCCGGCTGCTCCTGGATGTGGGCTACAGCACGTCCAAGGCGCTGATCGTGCGCCATGGGCGCGTTCTCTTCTTCAAGCTCATTGATATCGGAGCGTCGCACTTCGACCAGACGGTGGCGCAGCGGCTGACCCTGCCGGTGGCGGAGGCGGCGCAAATGCGGCGGAAACTGGCGGGAGACACGCCCGGCCGGCCGGGCGAGTCGGACGAGGCGCCGGCTTTCTTCGGCAGCAGCCGGCGCGAAAGCGTCGAGCGCGCCGTCTTCGAGGCCATGCGTCCCACGGCGGGCGAACTGGCGCGCGAAGTGGCCCTGTGCGTGCGCTATTACAGCGTCACCTTCCGTGGCCGGCGACCCGAGCAACTGCTCCTGGGCGGCGGCCAGGCCTATGACCCCCATCTTCTGCGCGTGCTGGCGGAGGACGCGGGCCTGAGCGTGGCGCCGGCCCGGCCCCTGGCGGGCATCGACGTTTCGCGCGTGCCGATCCTTCACCAAGCCTCGGGCACCTTGAGCCAATGGATGACCGCCACGGGACTGTCGCTGCGCAACGGCATTCGCCAGGCATCGTCAGGCCGCGCAGGCGGATTGTTCAAGGCTCGGGCAGAGAGCCCGGCCTCGCTGGCGGCAGGCCATTCGACTTCGCTCACGGCAGGACGGGAGGCGGCGGCATGAACGAAATCAATTTCCTCCCTCGTGCCTATGTCATCGAGCAAATGCGCCAGCGGCGCGTGCGCCGCGAGTTCGCCCTCATCGCCATGGCCATCATGGTGATGGCGGGCTGGTTCCTCATCGCGCAAGCACGCATGGATCAACTGTCGTTCTACACCCAGGAAGTCGAGAGCCAGGCCCAGGTCATGCGCGAACAGGTGAAGCAGGCGATCGACCGCGAGGCGCAGCGCACGGTGCTGTCGCGGCAGTTCCGCATCCAGCGTGAGCTGGCGCCGGCCTTGTCCTACTCGCAGGTGCTGGCGACGATCGGCGCCCTGCTGCCGCGTTCGATGGCGATCCGCGACCTGTCGATGCTGGGACGTCAGCCGACCGTGGACTTGCCCAGCGGCGGCAAGTCCGGCGGGGGGGACGCGAGCGCCGCGCAGGCCCCGGACCGGCAGCCCGACGCCATCCGCATCACCCTGGTGGGCGTGGCGCCTTCCGACACCGAAGTGGCCAACTTCGTCGGCGCCCTGGCGGACCATCCCCTGTTTGCCAACGTGAAACTGCTCTACTGCAAATCAGCCGAAGTAGGCCCGCTGCTGGCGCGCGAGTATCGCATCGAAGTGGAGGTGCCCTTGGACCGCCAGTTCAAGCCCAGGAAGGCCGGCACGGAGGTGGCGCATGCGTTTTGAGCGCGATCAAGTTCGCACGCTGATGATCTTCGCCGTGCTCGGCGCCGTCTTTGCGCTGGGGCTGTGGTTGCCCATGCACTACCGCGGGGGCTCGCTGCGGCAGCGCGTGGAGGAGGCGCAGAGGCAGATCGCCGGCGACCGTGCCCGCGCCGCCAGCTTGGACGAACTGGACCAGGAGATCGCCCAACTCAAGGCGGCGCTGAACAATTCGCCCGGCCAGGTCCCGCAGACCGGCGAGCTGGCCAATCTCCTGCGCCGGGTGAGCAACTTGATGCATGCCCAGGACCTCAAGGAACAGCAGGTCGTGACGCAGAGCGTGACCCAGGGCCAGGACTTTTCCATCATCCCGCTGTCGCTGGAGTTTAAGGGCACCTTTACGCAGGTGGCGCGCTTTGTTCGTGAAGTCGAAACGATGGAGCGGTTGATCCGGGTGACCCGGCTGGAGGTGCGCGGGGTGAACAAGGAACCGGGCGGGCCGGTATCGGTGGGGGTGGATTTGTGCACCTTTTTCGCCCCGGACAATCCGGAGGACCCTCGATGAACAGGAAACTGCGTCAAATCGGGAAGCAACTCTCGGCCGACAAGCGCAAGCTTTCGGTGGTGGTGGTGCTGCTGGCGGTGATGGGCCTGCTGTGGGGGCGGATGCTCTGGAACAAAGCGCCGGCGACGGCGCTGGCGTCGGGCCCGCAAGGCCAGGCCGATAACGCCGCGGTCGATAACTCGCCGCGCACGCGTTTGCTCGCCGGGCCGGTGGTTTATGTCGATCTTCCCGACCAGATGGAGCGCGACTTGTATGCCCTGGATGACTCGCTCTATGCGCGCAGCAAACCGATGGTAAATGTGCTGGTGCAGGAAAAGTCGGTCACCCAACCGGCCGATGTAGTTCCAGAAGCCGAGCTGATTCGCCGGGCCGCCCAGAAGCTGGTGCTTCAGACCACCATCATGGGCGAACAACCCAAGGCGGTGATCAACGGGCAACTGATAGCGCCCGGGCAACAGATCGGCGGATTTGAACTGCTGACAATCCACCCTCGGCGGGTGGTCATCCAGATGAATGGTGTCCAGATCGTGCTGGAAATGTGATTGTAAAAGAGAGAGGCATAACCCGGCCCCCCCGCAAGCGGGTGAGCGACAAATAGGAGATGCAAGATGAATGCGCGAAAGGCAACCGTGCTGTCGGCCGTTTTTTTTTGTTCTATCGGGTGGGTTTGTAGCGACCGGGCAACCGGGGCCGAGGGGGTAGCTGCGGGGGACGGGGCGAGCCTGTTCGACACGGCGCCGGCGCCGGAGGCAGGCGTCACGGCGGTGGTCGGCAAGACCGATGCTGACACCGGAGCGTCGGGCAGCGCCAACGTCAAGATCGGGTCCTTCGGCCAGATCGACCTGCACGTCAAGGAGCAGGACCTGGCGACGATTCTCGATCTCCTGTCTCTCCAGAGCCAGCGTAACATCATTGTGAGCAAGGGCGTGTCGGGCAGCGTCTCGGCCAACCTTTATGGCGTGGACTTCTACCAGGCCATGGACGCCCTGTTGCATTCCAATGGCTACGGCTATCGCGAGAAGGGCAACTTCATCTACGTCTACACCGCCGAGCAGATCAAGGCCCTGGACGAGGCTGACCGCAAGACGACCAGCAAGATTGCCCGCCTGAACTATCTGACCGCCGCCGATGCCCAGGCCTTCGTGACGCCGCTGCTGTCCAGCGCCGGCTCGATCGCCGCCACCGGCACGGTGACCGCCGGTTTTGCGCCTTCGACTTCCGACGGCGGCGCCAACAGCGCCGCGGGCGCCGAGACCCTGATCATCCGCGATTACCCCGAGAACGTCGATCAGATCGTGGCCGTCATCAAGGAACTGGATATTCGGCCCAAGCAGGTGCTGGTGGAAGCCACCATCCTGGAAGCCAAGCTGTCGGAGAACAACGCCTTTGGCGTCAACCTGACCGTGCTGGCGAACTTCGGCCTCGATGAGTTCCTGGCGGGCCCGCTGGGCGTCCTGCCCGCCCTCATCGACGGCACCGTCAAGGGCAACGGCAGCGCCGTGCAAATGACCAACTCCATTTCCGGAGAGCAGAGCATCCAGGTCGGCATCCTCTCCAACAGCGTCGCCGCCTTCATCGACGCCCTGGACCGCGTCACCGACACCACCATCCTGGCCAATCCCAAACTGCTGGTGCTCAACCGCAACAAGGCCGACCTCCTGGTGGGCCAGCGCATCGGCTACGTGAGCACCACGCAGACCGAATCCTCCACCACGCAAACCGTCGAGTTCCTCGAGACTGGCACGCAGTTGACCCTGCGCCCCTTCATCAGCGACGACGGCTTTGTCCGCATGGAAATCCGCCCGCAGATCTCCACGGGTGAAGTGCGGCAGATCGCCAGCTTCGTCGTGCCTAACGAAGACACTCAGCAACTCACCACCAACATCCTGGTCAAGAGCGGCCAGACGGTGGTGATGGGCGGTCTGTTCAAGGAAACCACCACGGTGACCCGCAAGCAGGTGCCCTGGCTGGGCGACATCCCCATCATCGGCTGGGCCGGCAAGGGCCAGGCCGACACGGTTAATCGTGACGAGTTCATCTTCCTGGTGACGCCCACGATCATCAAGGACGAGGCGATGTACGCCGCGGGCGAGGAACTCAAGGACAGCGCCGAGCTGGCCAAGATCGGCGCCCGCCAGCAACTGCTGCCCTGGTCGCGCGACAAGATGAAGTCCTCGCACCTGCGCGACGCTCTCAAGTACATGGACGAGGGCAAGAAGGACAAGGCCCTGTGGTGCGTGAACATGGCGCTGAGCATGGATCCGACCTTCGAGGAAGCGCGGCAGCTCAAGGAGCAGATCAAGGGCCATCGCAAGTACGTCCCCGACGACAGCTCGCTCAAGGGCGCCATCGACGTGCTGATCCAGAAGCAGCTTGAGCTCCCCGAGGCGCCGGTGCCGGCGCCGGTGGTGGAGCCGGTCGCAGAGCCCGCCAGTGACGCGAGCCCGAAGGCCGAGCCGGCCCAGACCGTCGCGCCGACGGCGCAGGCCCAGCCCGATGCGACCGTCGCGCCTGCCGTCCAGACCGCGCCAGCCGCCGAAATCGTGCCGGCCACTGTGCCCGAGCCGGCGCAGGTTCAAGCGCCCCAGGTCCAGGCTCCCGAAGCGATCGAGACCGAGGTTCCGATTGACATGGTGGCGGAAATTAACGCCACCGTCGAAGCGCAGCTCCAGGAGCCGGCGCAGGTCGAGCCTGCCGGCGACGAGATCGAAATGGACAAATAAGTCATGCGATGGGGCGCCTTGACGGGCGTCCCATCGATTTGCCAAGCAGAAATGCTACGGTGTTTCACAGGTTCGAAGGGGAGAGCAAGGAGATGATGCGATGCGGTCCACCATTCGTACCTGCGGGTTGCTGGCCACGGGCCTCTTCGTCCTGACCCTGGCCGGTTGCCAGAGCGGGGGCGACACTAATCATGCCAAGGCGGTCAACGCCGCCAACGTGCGCTGGCGCGAAATGCGCACCGCCATGGTCCTCCAGATGGCGCAGCGGCAGTTCGACACCGGCGACCTGGAGCAGGCCGAAAAATCACTGACCGATGCCCTCAACACCGACCCGTCCAATGCGGGTCTGTATCTATTGGCGGGGCGCATCCAGATCGAGCGCGGCCAGCTCGAACGCGCCTACCAGTTCCTGGAAGTGAGCATCAAGTACAACCCCGCGCTGGCGCCGGCCTACTACTACCAGGGCATGATCCTGGAGCGCTGGCAGAAGTTCGACCAGGCCCTGGACCGTTACACGCAGGCCTATCAGCGCCGGGCGGACGACCCGGCGTACCTGCTGGCGCGCTGCGAAATGCTGGTGGCCCTGGATCGTCTGGACGACGCCGAGCAGGAACTGCTGGACAAGATGGCCTACTTCGACCAGAACGCGGGCGTTCGCGTGGGGCTGGCGCACGTGTATTTGTTGCAGGCCCGGCCCGCCGATGCCGCCGACCTGTTCTACAAGGCGTCGCTGATGCGTCCGGAGGACAAGCAGATTGTCGAGAACCTGGCGGCGGCGCAGTTGGCGGCGGGTCAGTTCGACAAGGCCGTGATCACACTCCAGCGCATGGCGCAACAGCCGGACTTTGAGAAGCGTGCCGACTTGCAGCGTGCCCTGGCGGGCGCCTATGAGCACACGGGCCGGCCCATGGACGCCAAGACGATCTACCTGAAGTTGACGCGGCGCGACCCAAGCGACGTGGATGCCTGGCAGCGGCTGGGCACGGTGTGCTGGGCGATGGGCGATCTCCAGGGCACGCAGTTGGCCGCCAGCCGCATCATGGCGCTGGCGCCGCGGCAGTACGACGGGTATCTGCTGGCGGGCCTGGTGGCCAAGAAGCGGGGGGATGTGGACCAGGCGCTGCGCGTATTGGATCGTGCCGCCGACCTGGCGCCCGACAGCGCCCTGCCGCTGGTCCTGCGTGGTCTGACGCTCGAGCAAGCCGGCCGGGACGCCGCCGCGGCCCAGGCCTACTCCGAGGCCTTGCGCCGCCAACCCGATGATAGTCAGGCGCGGCAACTGCTGGCCAAGCTTGAAAGCAAGTGAGCCCCCTTCCCTCTGCGAGAGGGTGGCCGATTTCGAAGTTCGCCAAGCCGAGTGAGGGATCCAGGGATGAGCAGGGCATGCGTAATGGCTTAGTTGGCCGCGGCTTGTTGGCTTAACCGGATGCAGTCATCCGTGCTTTTACTCACCCCAGCCCCTCTCCCCGGCGGAGAGGGGGCCAGAGAGGCAGTGACGACGTGTCAGGACGATGGCTAAGCGTTGGGATGGGCATCACCGGTGCGGCTGCGAGTGCGGCGGCCCTGGGGTACTTCGCGCCGCCGGATATTGCCGACACGCCCGCTCTGCTGTCGATGGGCGTGGCGCTCCTGCTGGTGGGGATCGTCGTGGGTGGCGTGCACGCCGGTGCGGTGGCCCACCGCGACGGGGAAATGCGGCGGTTGATGCATTATGTCGAGAGTGTGACGCGCGGGGAAGGGCGGCAGAGCAAGCCTCCGCGCGGCGCGTCGCTGCGCCGCGTCGCCCAGGCCATCAACCAGGGCGTCACCCTTCTGCGCCAGCGCAGCGAAGACCTGGCGGGGCAGAAACGCGAGTTGGAAGTGCAACTGCGCATCTCCGACGCCCAGCGCCAGCACGCCGAGGCCATCCTTAACTCCATCCACGACTCGGTGATCGTCACCGATGCCTTTAACGAGCTGGCACTGGCCAACGAGTCGGCGTCGCGGGTCCTGGCGTTCGACTTGCAGCGCTCGTCCCGCCAGCCCATCGATGAAATCATCCACGACGCCGCGCTGGTCAAGCTCATCAAGGACACCCGCGAGGGCGGCGACGCCTCGCTGCGCCGCCACGTCGAGCACCGCATGGGCAGCAACGGCGAGGCGGCGATCTACGACGTCACCCTCACCTGCGTCGTCGATCACAAGCAATCGCCGCCCGAGCCCAGCGGCGTGGTGACCATCCTGCGCGACATCACCCGCGAGCGGGAAATCGCGGAAATGAAGAGCGATTTCGTCTCCAGCGTCTCCCACGAATTGCGCACGCCCCTGTCGAGCATCAAGGCCTATCTGGAGATGCTCATCGACGGCGAAGCGACCGATGAGGAAACCCGCGCCGAGTTCTACAACATCATCCAGAGCGAGACCAACCGCCTGGCGCGGCTGATCGACAATATTCTCAACATCAGCCGAATCGAATCGGGCGTGGTCAAGGTGCAGCGCGAGCACATTTCGCTGCCCACGCTGCTCAAAGAGGCGATCGAGGTGATGCAGCCGCAGGCGCGGGCCAAGAACATCACCCTGACGGAGATGCCCACGCCGGTGTTCTTCCAGGTGTTCGCCGACAAGGACATGATTTATCAAGCGACCTTGAACCTGATTTCCAATGCCATCAAATACACGCCCAATGACGGAAAGGTGACCGTGTCGGTGAGCGTGGACGAGCACGCCAAGATGGTCAACGTGTCGGTGGTGGACACGGGGGTTGGCGTTCCCACCGAGGCCCTGCCGCACCTGTTCCAGAAGTTCTTCCGGGTCAGCGATCATAAGAAAATGGCCAAGGGCACGGGCCTGGGACTGAACCTGGTCAAGCAGATCGTCGAGAACGTTCATGGCGGCAAAGTCAGCGTAACCAGCACCGTCGGCAAGGGCAGCACATTCACGTACTGCCTCCCGATGGCCGAGAATGTTTATTAGAGAGGTGATTTCTGAGTTTTCGTTTCTGAGTTCTGATTTGGGAAGCCAAGCCCGGCCATGCGAGTCGGCGAGCTTGGCCGGGATCACTCGACTCTTAAGTCAGAAATTGGCAATCGGAAATCCCTGTTTGGGAGGCAGTTGATGACCAGCAAGCGCGCACGACCCTTGATACTCGCGGCCGACGACGAGGTTCACATCCTGCATGTGGTGAGCTTGAAGCTGCGCAATGCGGGCTTCGACGTGATCACCGCCGAGGACGGCGAGGAAGCCTTCGAGATGGCGCTGGAGCAGGCGCCCGACCTGGTAATCACCGACTTTCAGATGCCCTACATGACGGGCCTGGAGTTGTGTCAGAAGCTGCGCGCCCACGAGGCCACGCGCGACATTCCCACGCTGATGCTGACGGCTCGGGGCTTTTCGCTCTCGAGCGAGGACCTGGAGCAGACCAATATCGCCGGCGTGTTGAGCAAGCCGTTTTCCCCGCGTGAAGTACTGGCGCGGGTACAGGAACTCATCGGCGACACCCCGGATTCCCTGGATGCCCCGGACACCCCGCCGCTTGACACGAATACGGAGGTCGCACAAACCCCGTGAACACGACCGCCACCTATCTCGCGCCATTGGCCTTACCCGACCGTCTGCTTCAGCGTCTCGAGGCGCTGGGGTTGACGGTGCTGTGCGTGGCCGCCGACGGCCGTTGCAGGCCGCAGGGCGAGTGCCGATGGATCGAGCGGGTGCTGGTTGACGCAGCGCCGTTTGCCGCGGCGGTGCAGAGTGCGTTTGCCCAGCTTTGCGAGACACGCGGGCGCTGCGTCGAAGTCTGGCCGGGCGTCTGGCTGCTGCCCCTGCCTTCGCATCGCCGCCGCCGGCTTCCCACCAATAAGGAACAGCAGGTGGTGTACGCCACCATCGTCCTGGGCGGCGAGCTGGCGATCAGCGACCAGTTCCGCCTGCTCTGCGACAGCGCCCAGCTTGATGCGCAGGTCACGGCCTCGCGGCTGGCGCGGGAGCGGCTGTGCAGCGCCGCCGAAGCCGACCGCCTGGCGGCCACCCTCGATTGGATGCAGCAGGACACGCAGGAGATTGATCGCCGCTGCTCCGAATTGCAGACTCTGAGCCAGCAACTGGGCGAGTCCTACGAGGAACTGAGCCTGCTCTACAAGTTTTCCACCAGCATGACGCTCAACCAGCCGCCGGCCACCTTCCTCACCGACGCCTGCCTGGACCTTCAGCAGGTGGTGGGTCTGCGCTGGATGGCGTTACAACTGGTAGACGATGAGCCGCGTTTGAACGAGCTGGCGGGGCAGATCTTCACCGCCGGGCCCGTCGGCTGCGACGAGCAACTGCTCAAGCGCATCGGCGGCATGCTCATGGCCCGCCAGTCACCCGGCGCCGCTCCCCTGGTCGTCGACGACACCCAGTCCCTGGCCATGCCCCACCTCAACCGCATCGCCAAGCAGCTCCTGGTCGTGCCCCTGGCACGCGAGGACAAACTGCTGGGCATCCTCTTTGGCGGGGATAAGACCCAGGGCGTCCACATCAGCAGCGTGGATTCCAAGTTGTGCAACTCGCTGGCCAACAGCCTGGCCATGTTCCTCGAGAACATGATGCTCTACGAGGATATGGCGGCGATGTTCATGGGCGTTCTGCACGCTCTGACCGCCTCCATCGACGCCAAGGACCGCTACACCCGAGGTCACTCCGAACGCGTGGCGCTGCTATCGCGGCAACTGGCGGCCGGCGCCGGCCTGGATGAACACACCGTCGAACGCGTCTATATCTCCGCTTTGGTGCATGATGTGGGCAAGATCGGCGTCCCCGAGTCGGTGCTGTGCAAGCCCGGCCGGCTCACCGAGGAAGAGTTCGCCCAGATCCGCAAACACCCCGAAATCGGCGCCACCATCCTCCACGACATCCGCCAGATGCAGGACCTGATCCCCGGCGTGCTGCATCACCACGAGCGCTGGGACGGCCACGGCTATCCGCACCTGCTGGCGGGCAACGATATCCCGCTCTTTGGCCGGCTCATCTGCCTGGCGGACTCCTTCGACGCCATGAGCTCCAACCGCACCTACCGCTCGTCCCTCTCCCAGGACAGCGTGCTCGATGAGGTCCGCCGTTGTACCGGCACCCAGTTCGACCCGCACCTGGCCCAAGTGTTCCTCGACCTGGACTTCGCCCAGTTCCACCAGATGCTCAAGAAACATCAGGACCAGCTCGAAAGCGACGGCGGAGATCCTTGGTAGCAAGCCAAGAGATAACAGGGATGAACAGGGATGAACACGGATAGAAAAAGAAAACGGAAGGAACAAGGATGGACATGATGGACAGGATGAATCAGAAGACAGGAATCAGAGAACAGAGTTGGAACATTATGTCCACCCTGTCTATCCCTGTTCCCTCTTCCCTCATCCGTGTTCTTCCGTGTTCATCCCTGTTACCGCTTCATCAAGGGCGCCCATGAAGATCACGCATGAACAATACGACCACCTGACGGTGCTGACGCTCCAGGGCGAGCTGAACGCTGATTCTGTCGATGAGCTTCGCAAGAATGCGTTACAGCACCTGGGGGGCAAGACGCGTGATTTTGTGCTGGATGTATCCGATGTTGAAACGGTCGATTCGCAGGGTCTGGAAACCCTGCTGTGGTTGCAGGAGCAGTGCGGTGAGAAGCTGGGCCAGGTGCGCCTGGCGGGCGTCACAGCCAACGTCGAAAAGATTCTCTACGTCACCCGCCTCCTGCCGCGCTTCGATCGGCACCCCGACCTGGAGTCCGCCGTGAAGAGCTTGAGAATTTGAGATGAAGACTCGTAAGCCCGGCCATGCGAGTTTTCGAGCTTGGCCGGGATCGCCCCGACTGCGAATTCGGACGTACGCCTTGAGGATTTGAGATGAGCAGTTCCACCACCAGCATGACACCCTCACGCCGCGCCACCGATAAACCGGTGCGCATCGGCGATCTGCTGGTCGAGCGCGGCCTGCTCACCCAGGTGCAGTTGCAGGAAGCCCTGGCGCACCAGAAGGCCAAGGGCCAACACAGGCTGCTGGGTGAAATCCTCGTCGAGCTGAGCCTGGTCACCGAGGAACAGGTGCTCGAACTGCTCGCCGAGGCGTACGGCATCCCCTTCGTGCGCGTCACGCCCAAGATCGTTGACCCCCGGATCATGGAGGCCTTGCCCCGCGAGTTCCTCGAAAACCAGTGCGTGCTGCCCCTGTTCAAGGTGCAGGGCAAGCTGACGGTCGCCGTGCACGAACCGGCCAACGTGTTTCTCATCGAGGAGATCGAGCGCGTGGCGGGCTGCCCCGTGCAGATCGCCGCCTCGACCGCCAAGGACATCCGCTCGACCCTTCAGGTCCACCTGCCCGCCGCCAACGTGTTCGTCATCGACGAGATCGTGGACGACATCCAGGCCCAGGACCTGACGCTGGTCGAAAAGCAGATGACCGACCTGACGAGCCTGGAGGAAGGTGCCAAGGACTCGCCGGTCATCAAGCTGGTCAACTACCTGATCTACACCGCCGTGCGCGAGGGTGCGTCGGACATTCACATCGAGCCGGGCGAACGCGCCATGCGCGTGCGCTTGCGCGTCGATGGCGTGCTGTTTGAGAAAATGAAGCCGCCCTACCAGATGCACCCGGCAGTCGTTTCACGCATCAAGATCATGGGCGGCATGGACATCAGCGAACGCCGTGTGCCCCAGGACGGCGGCATCACCGTCATGATGGACAAGCGCCCCGTGGACCTGCGCGTCTCCACCATGCCGGGCAAGTTCGGCGAAAAGGTCGTCATCCGCGTCATCGACAACCGCAACGTCATGACCAACCTGGAGCAACTGGGCTTCTCCTACGTGATGCTCCAGGAGTTCCGCAAGGCGGTCAATCAGCCTAACGGCATCGTGCTGGTCACCGGGCCGACCGGCAGCGGCAAGAGCACCACGCTCTACGCCGTGCTCAACGAGGTGAGCGACCCGACCATCAACATCTGCACCGTGGAAGACCCGGTCGAGTTCAACCTGGCGGGTGTCAACCAGTTCCAGGTCAACGACAAGGCGGGCTTCACCTTCGCCGGGGCGCTGCGCTCGCTGCTGCGGCAGGACCCGGACGTGATCATGGTCGGCGAAATCCGCGACCTGGAGACCGCCAAGATCGCCACGCAGGCGGCGCTGACGGGCCACCTGGTGCTCTCCACGCTGCACACCAACGACTCGCCCGCCGCAGTGACCCGCCTGTTCAACATCGGCGTCGAGCCGTACCTGGTCTCGGCGTCGTTGCGGGCCGTGCTGGCGCAGCGGCTGCTGCGCAAACTCTGCGTGCACTGCAAGGAGCCGGTGGAGATGACGCCGGCCCTGGCGCGGACGCTGGAGAAGCTGGCCGACGGCGCGGCGACGATCCAGACGATCTTCACGGGCAAGGGCTGCTCCAAGTGCCGCAACACCGGCTATGCCGGGCGCATCGGCATCTACGAGCTGTTCGTGCCCGGCGACGAGACCGCCGACGCCATCAGCCGCGGCGGCACGCTCCAGGAACTGCGCCGCATCGCCCGCGCCAGCGGCATGACCACCCTGCGCCAGGACGGAGTGGAAAAGCTCCGCGCCGGTTTGACCGCCCTGGAAGAACTGATCTCCGCCACCGAAATGGCGTGAGGAAGGAGTCAGGAGCCAGGAGACAGGAGACAGAATACGGCAGACAGGAGATCGACGTTTAGCGGGTGACGCGCAGCGTCCCTTCCCAAAATCAGAAATCAGAAATTAGGAAATAAATCCGAAATCCGAAATCCGAAATTCCCCGAGTACCCCCATGCCCCGCTTCCTCTACCAAGCTCGTGACGGCAAAGGCGAAATGGCGACCGGCGTCGTCAACGCCCTGGACCCCGATGCCGCCGCGCAGGTGCTGCGCGCCGAGGGCAAGTTCATCGTCAAGCTGCGCCAGGTCGCCGAGGAATCCGAGGAGTCCCCCGAGCTGTCGGTCAACCAGCACGCCAGGGGCGTCAAGCGCACCGACGTGGTCTTCTTCACCCACCAGATGTCGGTGATGATCGAGACGGGCGTGCCCATCAGCGAGGCGTTGGAGTGCATCGGCGAGCAGTCGGCTAACCCGCACTTCAAGGAAGTGGTGCGCCATATCGCCGACCACGTGCAGGCCGGCGGCGAGCTGTCGGTGGCGCTCAAACGCTTCCCGCGCACCTTTCCGGCCATCATGGTCAGCCTCATTCGCGCCAGCGAAGTGTCGGGCACCATGGGCCAGATGCTCGAGCGCATCAGCCACTATCTCGACAAGGAAGAGCGCACCCGCCGCCAGGTCAAGGGCGCCATGATGTATCCGGCGTTCATGATGTTTGCGGCGGTGACGGTGACGGTCTTTCTCATGGTGTTCGTCCTGCCGCGTTTCGCGGCGATCTACCAGACCCGCCAGGCCACGCTGCCCGGGCCCACACGCTTGCTGCTGGGCATCTCCCACTCGCTGGTGCACCAGTGGTATCTGTGGGTGGCCGTGACCGTGGCGCTGATCGTCGCAGTCCTGATCGTGCGCGGCACGCAGGGCGGCCAACGCTGCCTCGACTGGCTCAAGCTGCATACTCCCGTCGTGCGCCACCTGTTCACCAATCTCTACACCTCGCGCGCCTGCCGCACCATGGGCACCATGATCGCCGCCGGCGTGTCCATGCTCGACACCATCGCCATCGTGCGGTCGGTGACGGTCAACATGTACTACGCCGATTTGTGGGACCAGGTGGACGACTCCTTGCGGCAGGGCATGCAGTTGTCCGACCCGCTTTTCGCTTCGCCGCTGATTCCCCGCGCCATCGCCCAGATGATCCGCAGCGGCGAGCGCTCCGGCCGGCTGGGCCAGGTGATGAACCGCGTCGCCGAACACACCGAAAACGAGTTCGACGAATCAGTGAAGAACACCACCAAGTTCATCGAGCCGGTTATGGTGATGTTCATGGGCGCCCTGGTCGGCTTTGTGGCGATCTCGCTGCTGCTGCCGATCTTCAGCGTCAGCACGGTGGTGGCGGGGAAATAGGCGCGGATGGGTTGACGATGCGCTTGTCTATTGCCAATTGGCAATATAGAATGGCAATATCGACATGGTGACGATGGTGGACAAGTTTGGTCGGCTGGTCATCCCCAAGGACGTGCGGGAGCGGTTGGGGCTCCACCCCGGTACGGCGCTGGAACTGCGGGAGAGCGAAGGCGAAGTTCGCATTCGCTCGGTGGAAGCAGGGCCGCATCTTATCCGCCAGGGGAACGTGCTGGTGATCCAGGGCGTGAAGGCGCCTGATGACTTGGCCGGCGTGGTGCGGCTGGATCGTCTGCAACGGATCCGTAAGATCACGGGAAAGCGCTGACACTCGCCGCAAGGCCCGCCGACGGCTGAACCACGGCATGCCATGAAAGTCCTCCTGGACAGTTCGGTGTTGATCGCCGCCATGGTGAGCAGCCATCCGGAGCACGCGCGGGCTCTGCCCTGGCTGGGACGCGCCAAAGCGGGAAAGTTTGCCTGGTTTGTTGCCGCCCACAGTCTGGCGGAAGTCTATGCCGGTTTGACCGCCATCCCCTTTGTGCCGCGCATCGCCCCCGCTTTGGCGCTCCAAGCCATCGACGACAATATCCAGTCGGCCAAGCTGGTGCCACTCTCGGCGCGGGATTACCGCGCCACCATCCTCCTCGCCGCCCAGCGGGGGTTGACCGGCGGCGCCATCTATGACGCCCTGATCGCCCGCGCCGCGCAGAGGGCCCGGGTCGATCGTTTGTTGACCTTCAACCCCACCGACTTTCACCGCGTCTGGCCCGATGGTGTCCAACGCATTCAAGTGCCCTAAGCGGCCCCGGCACGCCATCACCCAGCGTGAGGCTCGGGCATCGCGCGGACACCCGCCAGCAACTGGGCATACTTGTCGCGCACGTAAGGATTGAGCTTCTGGGCAAATGCATCGTCGAGCTTGCGGATGCGGATCAGCTCCTGCACGTCCGCCAGATCCTTCAATCGGCCCGGATGGGTCATGCCCGAGGCGAGCTTGAGTTCGATCAGCGGCGCCAGGTCGAGAAAGCGGATGCCGTCGCGCTCGATGGCCACGTCGCGCGGGTCGGGGAACGCCACCGGCTTGGGCTTGCCGTCGCCGGGGTATTCGCCGGTGATGATGAACTCGATGCGCACGCCGTCCTCGACATCGCGCAGGTTCTTGCTGCCGGCAAAGGGCGGGACATAACCCAGGCCGTCCAGCGCTTCGTGAATGCGTTTGAGTTCCTCGCGCGTCACCAGGACATCCACGTCCGCTGTGTAACGCCGAAAGCCCTGTGAAAACAGCGCCATGCCGCCGCATACTGCGTACGCCGTCTCAAGCTGCGCCAGACGTTTGGCAAGCCGTCGCAGCGTGCGATGCACGGACCCCCGCCCATCCAGAAATTCGCTTGCCTCGTCCATGGCCCACCTGAAATCGGCGCTTAACCGGTCATCGTAAGATGCTACCGCCATTGAAGCGGGGGTATGCTGTGGAGCGATTGAGTGCTTACGGACCATAGGACACGCAAGGCATTCTATCGCCAGCCAGGGCGGCTGCGCCGTCACCGAGGCCGGGACGGCCCGGCTCGCGCGCGGTTTCTCACACATCCAGCTCCTCCGCCTCCTCCGCACGCTCCATGATGAAGCGGAAGCGCGCCGAGGCGTCTTTGCCCATCAGGTCGGCGATGACGCGGTCGGTTTCCAGGGCGTCGGCGATCTCCACGCGCAGCAGCCGCCGCGTGCGCGGGTTGAGCGTCGTTTCCCAGAGCACCTTGGGCATCATCTCGCCCAGCCCTTTGAAGCGCGTGATCTCGGGATTGGAGCGCCCGGCCTTGTCCTTGACGATGCGGTCGCGCTGCGCGTCGTCCAGGGCCCAGAACGTCTCCTTGCCGATGTTGATGCGATAGAGCGGCGGCTGCGCCAGGTACACGTGGCCGGTCTTGATCAGCTCGGGCATGTGCCGGTAGATGAAGGTAAGCAGCAGCGTGGCGATGTGGTGGCCGTCGGAGTCGGCGTCGGTGAGGACGATGAGCTTGTCGTAGCGGAGCCGGGCGACGTCGAAGCTCTTGCCGGCGCCGCAGCCAAAGGCGGTGACCAGGTCCGCCAGTTCCTTGTTTTCCAGGACTTTGCCCAGGGCGGCGCCTTCGGTGTTGAGCACCTTGCCGCGCAGAGGCAGGATGGCCTGGCGGGCGCGGTCGCGGCCCTGCTTGGCGCTGCCGCCGGCCGAGTCGCCCTCGACGATGAACAGCTCGCTGTTCTGCCGATCGTTGCTGGTGCAGTCCGAGAGTTTACCGGGCAGCGCCAGTCGCGCCGAGCTTGTCGCCGACTTGCGGGTGACTTCCGCCGACGCGGCCCGGCTGGCCTCACGCGCCCGCGCCGCCAGGATGATCCGCGCCACGATCGCCTCGGCCATGGTGCGGTTGTGGTTGAGCCAGTGCTCCAGCGCCGGGCGAATCGCCGAATCGATGAGCCCGCTGGCCTCGGGATTGTTGAGTCGGTCCTTGGTCTGGCCCTGGAACTGCGGCTCGGCCATGAACACGCTGACCACCGCCAGCACGCCCTCGCGAATGTCCTCGGCGGCGAGGGTCACGCCCTTGGGCGCCAGCTTGTGCATCTCGATGTAGTTGCGGATCGCCTTGTTGATGCCGCTGCGCACTCCCGTTTCGTGCGTACCGCCCGAGCTGGTGGGAATGCTGTTGACGTAGCTGCGCAGATGCTCATCGGTGGCCTCGCTCCAGAGCATCGCGATGTCCAGCTTGATGCCGTTCTCTTTCGTCAGCGTGAAGGGCGTCTCGTGCACCGGCCTGGCGCTGCGCTCGGTGACGATCCTGGTCAGGTAGGCCGCCAGCCCGTCCTCGTGCTGGAAGGTTTCCTTGGCCTTGTTGACCTCGTCGGTCCAGTTGATCTTCAGGCCGCGGTGGATGTAGCTGGCGACCTCGAGGCGTTCACGAATGAGCTTGGCGTCAAAGTCGATCTTGGGAAAGATGGTCGAATCGGGGTGGAACCAGGTGGTGGTGCCGCTGCCGCGTGCGGCGCCGAGCTTCTTGAGCGGGCCGGTGGCCTTGCCCTGGCGGAACTTCATCTGCCACTCGCCGCCGTCGCGGCGCACGGTGACAATCATTTCCTTGGATAGGGCGTTGACCACCGACGCGCCCACGCCGTGCAGCCCGCCGGAAGTCTTGTAGTTGTTGTGCTCGAATTTGCCGCCGGCGTGCAGCGTGCAGTGGATCACCTCCAGTGCGCTCTTTTTCGTCTTGGCGTGGATATCGACCGGAATGCCGCGGCCGTTGTCGCTGACGGTCACGCTGGTGCCGTCGGCGTGCAGGGTGACGTCGATGGTCGAGGCAAAGCCGTTCATCGCCTCATCGACGCTGTTGTCGAGCACCTCCCAAACCAGGTGGTGCAGCCCCGGCGATCCGACGCCGCCGATGTACATGCCCGGACGCTTACGCACGGGTTCGAGGCCTTCGAGAACGGTAATGTCTTTGGCGGTGTAGGTGGCGGTCATGGCTCTTCCGTGAGCGTCTTGAGCACGTCGGCCGGGGTCATGCGGCCCCGTGGTGTGTGGTCGAAATCGTGGTCGAGGCTGACAAGGGTAAGGTTATTCTGCTCGGCGGCGATGTACTGGTAGGCGTCGTCGAAGTCGAGGCGGTGTTGCCGAGAGGCGGCCACCACATCGGTAAGGCTGCCGGCCGTGACACCGACGATACCCACAGTGCCCGATTGTTGCAGATCCTCAACGAAGCTCTGCAACAAATCCAGCCGTTTTGGGCGGACCAGTATCACCCCGATCGAGTGGAGACTGAAATCGGTTAGATGGATAGCCAGGTGCTGACTCTTGTCCAGGAACCGGCGAGCCTCGTCGGCATGCGCCCGATCGAGCAGCACTTCTAGCCAGATGTTGGCGTCGGCCAGATACACGATCAGGGTTCCCGCCAATCACTGGCTTTGTGCTGCAAGTCCACGGATGTGAATTGGTCACGCAAGTCTTTCAGCCCCCCCGCCCAAGCCATTCGCAGGGGTGCACGGGGCGGTAGGCCTCGGAATCGAGCATCGAGAAAGTGGGCGAAATCGAGCACTTCACGCTGCTGCGCCGGCGGCAATTTCTCGAGGGCATGCTCCAGTTCATCTCGGATTGGATCAGCAGACATCGCACACCTCGCGTTGGTTCGTCAGGCCCTCCAGGGCAATACTATGATAGCTACCTTCAGGGAATCCCCTGATTTTAGGGCTCGGATTCATTCCTGTTCATCCAGCAGCGCCGGCACCGTCGGCTCATCCGCCTCGTGCACCACGCGCACGAATTGCCCGCGCTGCAAAATCTCCCGCCCTTTGCCGCCGCGGCCGGTCACCTGGTATGTCCCCGTGTTGATCCGCCGTTGCGCGCTCTGGCTGGTTTCCATCGTCAGCGTGTCGCGGTCGTTGCCGGCGGCGATGAAGCCCAGTACCTGGTCCTGGCCCCCGGAGGTTCCGGGGCTTCCGGGGGCCTTCTTGAGCTTGATCAGGATCACGCCCTTGCCCGGTCCGGCCAGGAAGTTGATCTCATCGACCTTGCACAGCGTGGCACGCGCCTCGCGCGTGGCGGCGATGACGATCTCGCTGCCATGCACCTTGGCGACGCCCACCACCTCAGAATCCTTGGCCGGTCGGGCATACTTGCGCCCCGCGCGAGTGCTGGGCTCGATGAACCCTTCCACCGAGAATCGCAGCGCGTAACCGTCGCTGGTCACCGCCACCGCATGCGTCGGCGGCGCCTTGGGCGTGCCGTCCTTGTTCTGCCCCGGGGACTTGATCTCGCCCGCCACGCGCGGGTCCAGGCTCATCGCCGCCACCACGCGCTCGCCGTCCTTGAGCTTGAACAGCTTCTGGATCGGGTCGCCATGGCCGGTGCTGGCGGGCACGTCGATAATGCGGCAGGAGTACGCCACGCCATGGTTGGTGAAGAACACCACCGTGGCGCGCGTACTGCCCGGCAGCACGTCCAGCACCGAATCACCTTCGCGCAGGCGCGTGCTCGACAGGTCCTTGATCTCCTTCTGCCGCTTGATCCACCCGTCGCGCGTCACGATAACGACGTTGTCCTCCTCGATGATGAAGTCCTCGGGGTTGTACTCGGGTTCATCCTCGACGGATTCGACAATGGTTCGCCGCTTGTCGCCGTATTTTTTCGCCATCTCCTGAATTTCACCGCGGACGATCTGCCAGCGGTCGGTTTCGTTGTCCGCCGCCAGCAGGCGTTTGAGCTCGCGGGCGCGCTTGCGTTTCTCCTCCAGCTCTTTCTGGATGATCAGGATTTCCAGCCGCGCCAGGCGGTAGAGCTTGAGTTCCAGGATCGCGTCGGTCTGCTCGGCATCCAGCTCGAAGCGCTTGATGATCTTCTCCGCCGCGTCGGCCTTGCCCTCGCTCTTGCGGATGATCTTGATGATCTCGTCCAGGGCGTCAAAGACCTTCTCGAAGCCTTCGAGAAGGTGGATGCGCTTCAACAGCGCGCCCAGCTCGTGCTCGAGCCGGCGGGTCACCACCTGGAGGCGGAAGTGCAGGAAGTGCCAGAGAATCGTCTTCAAATCCAGCCGGTCGGGCTGGCCCACCAGCGGGTTCTTGGTCGGCACCAGGCAGGTCAGATTCACCGCGAAGTTGCTCTGGAGATTGGTGTGACGGAACAGGTACGCCATCACCATCGCCACGTCGGTGTCGCGCTTGAGCGTCAGTTCGATGCGCACGTCGTCGGTGGAAACGTCCTTCACATCGACCAGCGGCGGAAGTTTGCGCCCCAGCACCACGCCGGCGATCTGCTCCACCAGCTCCGCTTTGTTCACGCCGTAGGGAATGCTGGTGATGTAGACCGTCTGATTGCTGCGCGTGGTGGGGCCCAGCTCGAACGTGCCGCGCGTGCGGATCGAGCCCGACCCCGTCTCGTAGACCTGCTTGATCTCCTCCTGGCTGGAGATGATCTGCCCGCCCGTGGGGAAATCCGGCCCCTTGACCCACCGGCACAACGCCCGCGAGGAAATGTTCTCGTCCTTGAGGATCGCCTCGAGCAGCTTCTCCAACGCGGCACAGACCTCGCCCACGTTGTGCGGCGGAATGTTGGTCGCCATGCCCACGGCAATGCCCATCGCGCCGTTGATGAGCAAATTGGGCAGCCGCGCCGGCAGCACCACCGGCTCGGTCTTGGTGCCGTCGTAGTTGGGCCGCAGCGCCACCGTCTGCTGCTCCAACTCGCTGAGCATTTCGTCGCTGATGCGTGCAAGCCGGCACTCGGTGTAACGCATGGCGGCGGCGGCGTCGCCGTCGAGCGAGCCGAAGTTGCCGCTGCCGTCCACCAGCGGGTAGCGCAGCGAAAACGCCTGCGCCATGCGCACCAGCGTGTCGTAGATGGCGGTGTCGCCGTGCGGGTGGTAGTTACCCATCACGTCGCCGACGACCTTGGCGCACTTGCGGTGCTTGACGTCGAAGGTCAGGCCCTGCTGCCACATAGTGAAGAGGATGCGGCGTTGCACGGGCTTGAGGCCGTCGCGCACATCGGGCAGGGCCCGGCTGGTGATGACCGACAGGGCGTAGTTGAGGTAGCGTTCCTGGGCGGCGGTGTGCAGGGCGACGGGGGAGACGCCGTCGCCACTGGGCCCACGTGCGGACACCGCGGTCGCATCGCCGTTGCCGCCGGAGCCGGAGCCGCTCTCGGGACTTGCCGAGGCGTCAAAGAGCGAGGAATCGTCGGATTCTGTCGAGCGTCGCCTGGCCAAAAGAGCCCTCCTTGGCGGGAACAGTCGTGCACCAAAGCCGGCTGACGACAGTTTCCTTCCCGCCGGTCAGCCGGTCTCTCACGATAAGAAAAATCGGCACGGCGAACAAGCGGACGTGAATCCGCGGTCAAGCCTCTATCCCGGCTTGGGGCGCGGATGGCTTACACTATCCGCCATGCAACGCGTGCTTGGCATTGATCCCGGTTTACATATCACCGGCTACGGCGTGGTCGATCTGGCGGACGGGGCGCTGGAGCCGACGCTGGTCGAGGCGGGGGTGATTCGCCTTTCGCCGCGCACGACCATGGAGACGCGGCTGGGGCAGTTGCACGCCGAGCTCAACGAGATCATCGATCAGCTTCATCCGTCGCACCTGGCGGTCGAGAAGCTCTACGCCCACTACAAGCATCCGCGCACCGCCATTCTCATGGCTCATGCCCGTGGAGTCATTCTGCTCTGCGCCCAATCGCGCGGGCTGATGATCGAGCATCTGCCTTCGACGGCGGTCAAGAAGGCGATCACCGGTTACGGGCATGCCTCCAAGGAGCAGATGCAGCGCGCGGTGCAGGCGCAGTGCCGGCTGGCAGAACCGCCCAGCCCGCCGGATGTGGCCGATGCGATCGCCATCGCGCTGACGTATGCGCGGCGGATTGCGGTGGCGCGGTTGTGAGGGCGCTGTGGCGCAGCAGAGCGGCGGCGCTTCATAGGGAGGACGTGCGGCGCGCGTCGGTTACAGACTCGGCGCTCGCTCTTTGACCGCCATCACGATCAGCGTGTTGCCGCCCAGGAGCACCGCGTTGGAGTTGGCCTGGTCGGTGAAATACAGCTCGCGGCCGCGGCGGCCCTTGGCCAGTGACAGCAGTTGGATCGCCGCCACCAGCGGATACCAGCACAACTGTTTGACCTTGAGGCGCTCGCGCGCCAGGGTGTGGATGTCGAAGCCGGCGCACTCGAGGAAGAACTTGAGTTCGGCAAACGCCAGCGGGCTGATGTGGATCATGTAGCGCGCCCATTCCGCCTGGCGCAGGTGATCCGCCAGGCGCCTCTGCGTGAAATGGTGCTCGCTGCTGCCGTAGAGCAGCGCACGGATGCGCCGCTCGATGTTGCTGTAGTTGGGCATGCTCAGGATGATCCGCCCGCCGGGCTTGAGCACGCGGGCGAACTGGCGGAAGGTGTTGAGCGGGCTCTGCGTGTGCTCGGGCCCTTCGATGCAGCAGACATAATCGAAGTGCCCATCGTCGAAGGGCAGCCGCTCGTCGAGGTTGCCCGCCACGATGGGCACTTCGGGTATCTGGAAGTGGTTGGTCGCCATGTCGCAGGCGGTGACATCGAAGCCTTCCTTATAGAGGCGATAGGACAGCGCCCCGGCGCCGGCGGGCATGTCCAGCACCTTGCCGCGCGGCAGCTTGGCCAGCAACTGGCTGATGCGCATGTGCGTCTGCGGATAGGAGAAAAAGCGAAACTCCCGGTCGTAAACGCGCGTAGTCTGGCTCTTGATCATGGACGCTCCATCATCCGCGATGGCTCACTGGCCCGCCAGTACCTGCATCATCGCGCGGCAGAAGTCCGGCAGATCGTCGGGCCGGCGGCTGGTCACGTGATGGCGGTCGATCACCACCGGCTGGTCCACCCAGGTCGCCCCGGCGTTGCGCAGGTCGTCGGTCAACGCCGCCGTGCTGGTGTATTTGACGCCCTTGACGATGCCCGCCGAAATGTCGATCCACGGCCCGTGACAGATCGAGGCGATCAACTTGCCCGCCCGATCGAAGCCACGAGTGATGCTCTTGACCTCGTCGAATCGGCGGAGCTTGTCGGGCATCCACCCGCCGGGGATGACCAGGCCGGCAAAGTCGGCGGCGTCCAAGTCGGCGATCTTCGCCTGCGCCTTCTGCGGGTAGCCGTGCTTGCCCTTGTGCATCGCGCCGGATTCGAGGCCGGCGACGATCACCTCGGCGCCCGCCTCGAGCAGCCGGTACTTGGGCACCTGGAGTTCCAGGTCTTCATAGTCGTCGCCGACGAAGATGAGGATGCGCTTGCCTTGGAGTTCCATTTCACGATCTCCTGGGTTCAAAACCTAAGTGTAGGGGAAGTAACAGGGATGGACATGATGAAAATGATGCGGATGAGATTCGAGGGCCGCTGCGCGGCACCCGCTAAACGGAGAGGCGTACCTCTTGCTGCTCATCATGTCCATCATGTCCATCCCTGTTCCCTCCCTGTCTTTCCTCCATTCGTGTTCATCTCTGTTACCTCTTTGGTTACACTACCGGGCCTCACACGGAGCAGGTCATGCAGGACAAGCGAATCCGCGCGGCGATGTCGGCGCTGGATCAATTCGTGATCGAGTTGCCCAGTTGGGGCTTTGCCGACACGGGCACGCGCTTCGGCAAGTTTTTCCAGGATGCGGCGGCGTCGAGCACCGACGAGAAGTTTCACGACGCCGGCGTGGTGCACAAGCTCACCGGCGTCTGCCCGACGGTGGCGGTGCATGTGCTGTGGGACTTTGAGCGCGGGAAAAAGCCCAGGGCCGCCGGGGCCGAGACGGCCCGGCTAGCCAAGACGCATGGCGTCGCCATCGGTTCGATCAACCCCAACGTCTTCCAGGACCCGCAGTACAAACTCGGCTCATTCTGCTCCCCCGACAAGAGCGCCCGCAAGGCGGCGATGCAGCACACGCTCGACTCGATCGCCCTGGGCAAGGCCGTCGGCTCGAATCTGCTGTCGCTGTGGCTGGCGGATGGCACGAATTATCCCGGGCAGGATTCGATCCTCCGCCGCAAGCACGAACTCCAGGCGGCGCTGAAGGAGGTCCACGACGCCATGCCCGGCAGGATGACGCTGCTGGTCGAGTACAAGCCCTTCGAGCCGGCGTTCTATCACACCGACATTGCCGACTGGGGCATGGCCTACATCTTCGCCAAGCACGCCGGCAAACGCGCCAAGGTGCTGGTGGACACCGGCCACCATCTGCCCGCCTGCAACATCGAGCACATCGTCGCCTTCCTGCTGGATGAAGGCATGCTCGGCGGCTTCCACTTCAACGACCGCAAGTACGCTGACGACGACCTGACGCTTGGGTCGATCGATCCCTACGCGGTGTTTCGCATCTTCGATCAGATCGCGCAGTACGCGTTCGATCACGACGACGATCTGGGCGGCAAACTTCCGGGGGTCGCTTACATGGTGGACCAGTCGCACAACTTAAAGCCCAAGCTCGAAGCGATGGTGCAGACGGTGATGACCGCGCAGGACCTGTTTGCCAAGGCAAATCTGGTGGATCGCAAGGCGCTGGCGGCGGCACGGAAGGCGGGGGACATCGTGGCGGCCGAGGGCGTGCTGCGCGATGCGTTTGAGCTGGATGTGCGCCCGATCGTGGCAAGCTGGCGGCTGGCGCGGAATCTCCCCGCCGACCCGCTGCACGAGCTGCGCCAGTCGGGCTTGATCGCGCAACTGGGCAAAGACCGCGCCGCGGCACGCAAGGCGCGCGGCGAAACACCAAGCGCGTCGTACGCGTGATCTTCTCCCCTTTACGAAGCGCCGCGGCGCTTCGTAAAGAGTAAGCGAACTTGCATAGGAGTTTTACATGGCGCTCCTGGGCATCGACATCGGCACCTCGGGTACGAAAACGCTCATCTGCGATCATCGCGGCAAGGTGCTGGCTACCGCGACGGCGGAGCATGACATCAGCTCGCCCAAGCCCGGCTGGTCGGAGCAGGACCCGCGGCAGTGGTGGAGCGCTACGTGCACCGCGACCAGGGCCGTGCTCAAACGCGCCAAGTTAAAGCCGGCGCAGATCACCGGCATCGGCCTATCGGGCCAGATGCACGGGTCGGTGTTTCTCGCCGACGGCGACCAGCCGCTGCGCCCCGCGCTCTTGTGGAACGACCAGCGCACCAGCGAGCAATGCCGCCAGATCGAGACCAAAGCCGGCGGACGCGCGCAGCTCATCGAGATGGTCGGCAATCCGGCGCTCACCGGCTTTACCGCGCCCAAGATTCTCTGGGTGCGCCAGCACGAGCCGCGCGTCTACGAAAAGACCCGGCACATCCTGCTGCCCAAGGATTACATCCGCTATTGCATGACCGGCGAATACGCCACGGAAGTCGGCGACGCTTCGGGCACGCTGCTGCTGGACGTGAAGAAGCGGGCCTGGAACCGCCAGCTCATCGGGCTGCTGGAGATTGATGCGGCGCTTTTGCCGGCGTGTCACGAATCGCATGTGGTGACGGGCAAGCTGCACCGCCAGGCGGCCGACGCCCTGGGCCTGGTCCAAGGCATTCCAGTGGTGGGCGGTAGCGGCGACCAGCCCGCCGGCGCGGTGGGCAACGGCATCGTCAGCGCGGGCATCGTCAGCGCCACGCTGGGCACCTCGGGCGTCGTCTTTGCCCATGCGGACGAGCCGACCTACGACCCGCAGGGCCGCGTGCACACCATGTGCGCCGCGGTGGCGGGCAAGTGGTGCGTGTTCGGCTGCATGCTCAGCGCCGGCGGGTCGTTCCAGTGGCTGCGCAATCGCCTGGGCCAGGTGGAAGTCGCGCGGGCGAAAAAGCAGAAGCGTGATGCGTATGAACTGCTCATCACCGAGGCCCAGCAGGCGCCGCCGGGCTGCGAGGGCTTGTTCTTCCTGCCCTATCTCACCGGCGAGCGCTGCCCGTATCCCAATCCGCTGGCGCGCGGCGGATGGATCGGCTTAACGGCGCGGCACGATCGCCCCGCCATGATCCGCTCGCTCATCGAAGGCGTCACCTTCGGCATGGCCGATGCGCTGCAAATCATGCGCGGCATGGGCATCGCCGTGAAAACCGTGCGGCTCTCGGGCGGCGGGGCCCGCTCAGCTTTCTGGCGCCAGCTCCAGGCCGACATCTATGGCGCTAACGCCGCGGTCATCAACGCCCAGGAAGGCCCGGCCTACGGCGTGGCGATCCTGGCGGGCGTGGGCACCGGCGTCTGGCGCGACGTGCCCCAAGCCTGCGCCGCGGTCATTCGTGAGACGCACAAGCTCCGCCCCAATCGCAAGCAAGCCGCCCTCTACGCCGCGTATCACAAGCAATACCAGCGCCTCTACGCAGCCCTGGAGCCGGAGTTTGAGCCCATCGCGGCGCTGCCTCGGTGAGCCACGCCCGCCGAGCCATGCCCACTTCAGTGGGCATGTAGCGCATAATGGTGCGTATGTCCAGGCACTCCAGACGGCAACGACGGCAACAGCGCGGCCAGGCACCGCCCGGTGGCGCTTCGCCTGAGCCGACCCACGACGACTCGGCGCCCGACGCCACCGACCTGACGACCCACCTCGAAGACGTCGAGGTCGGCGCCACTCCGGGCATCGAGCACGACGAGCTGGACCGCCTGCCCAGCACCGACGCGCCCATCCGTATCACCTGCATCGACTATGCCCTGGACCGCGCTGAGAGCCGGCGGATCACCGACCTGCCCGCGTTCATCGCCACGCATCGCCCCGAATGGTCCGCGGTACGCTGGATCAACGTTGACGGCCTGACCAACATGAAGGTCATCCAGGCCCTGGCACGCAAGTATCAATTGCACCCACTGGCGATCGAGGACATGCTGCATCTGGGTCAGCGGCCCAAGCTCGACTTCTTCGGCGGGCACAGCGGCGAACTCCAGGCACGCATCTTCATCGTCGCCCGCATGCTGCGGCTGGACCCCGCCCCCGGAAACGATGCGCAACTGTGCAGCGAGCAGGTCTCCATGTTCCTGGGCCACAAGACGGTGCTCACGTTCCAGGAGAGCCGCCCCGGCGACGTGTGGGACCCGATCCGCCAGCGCATCGAGCGCCCCGGCACGCGCCTGCGCCAGAACGACGCCGGCTTCCTGGTCTACGCCCTGCTCGACGCCATCGTCGATCACTGCTTCCCTTTGCTCGAGCATTACAGCGATCGCCTGGACAAACTCGAGGACAGCGTGCTGGACCGCCCCAGCGGCGACACCATCCACGAGATCCACGATCTGAAGCGCGAGCTTCTGGATGTCCGCCGCGCCGTCTGGCCCATGCGCGAAGTCATCAACATCATGCACCGCGAGCCGCACGAGTGCATGAGCGACACCGCGCGCACCTACATGCGCGATGTCTACGACCACGCCGTGCAGATCATCGACATCATCGAAACCTACCGCGAGGTCGCCACCAGCCTGACGGAAACCTACATGAGCGCCATGAGCAACAAGCTCAACGAGACGATGCGCCTGCTGACGATCATCGGCACTATCTTCATTCCGTTGACGTTCCTGGCGGGCGTATACGGCATGAACTTCCGCCGCATGCCGGAACTTGAAACCAACCTGGCATACCCGTGGGTCTACCCCATCGGCTTCTGGGGCGTGTGCGTGCTGACCGCGGTGGGCATGTACGTCTGGTTCAAGCGCCGCCGCTGGTTGTAGGAAAGTACGAAGGTCGAAGGTCGAAGTTCCTACTTCGGATTTCGTACTTCGTACTTCGCACTTTGCACCGCCCGCTTGCGCGCCTCGATGAAAATCCCCAGCCCGATCAGGCCAAAGCCGATCGCCGCCATGGGATTCTGATACAGCACGCCCCACTGGGGATTGATCGCCAGGTAGAGGATCAAGCCCGCGAGCAACGACCAAGCCACCATTTGCACAATCGCTTTCATAGCCGCCTCCCTAAGTAAAACACCCTGGACCCGAAACCCCCGGGCACTGTTAACCCAACGATACCGCCGGGCGGGAGGCAAGGAAAGGAAAAATTAAAGTTGGAGGGGCTCTTGAGCCGAGAGGGTGGCGCCGAATGTAACGATTGCGCCGGCGCTGGCGATTTATCGGACGCGCAACTGAGGCATGTCCGCTTGCGGGGGTTCAGTGGGCATGGAGTACCCCCTACTTCTGCGTCTGATTCAACCCCGCCGGCGCCTTGTTCTTCACCGCGTAATAAAACATCCCCCCCAAACCCACCGGTACGCTGATCACCACCCCCAGCATCACCAGTATCGAGTAGTAGAACCCCTCGGCCAACTGCGGCCGATCACCCAGGTCCGCCCCCATCGGATTAGTCGCGCCCCCCCCGGACCCCGAAGCCCCGCCGCCGCCCCCGGACAACGTGCTATCACTCACCGTCGCGCCGCCGCCATCATCGCTGGGCAGATTCCCCGCACACATCGGACACGCCCCCGCCGGCAACGCCACGCCCAGCACCAGCATCAACAGTGCGACTTTGGTCAGATGATTCATGCCACCATCATAGGACCACCGCATTTCTGATTTCCAATGGTCCCCCTTTGAACCCCAAGCCCGGCCATGCTCGTCCGCGAGCTTGGCCGGGATACCCCAAGCAGAAATCCGAAATCAGAAACCCGAAATCAGGCTCCCCCTATCATTTCGCCTCCCGCGGCGCCGTCGGCTTGGGCGCCATCGCCTCGAGCTTCTGGCGATATGCCTCCCACTTGCCCAGGTACGGCTCACGCAGGTCGCCGTTCTGCGGATCGTACATGTCCGTCAACCCGCTCATGCTCGCCAGCGGCGTGGCGACCTCGAGCGTCTTGCCCTCACGCACCAGCGTGAGCTTGACCACGTCGCCGGGCTTCTTGGCGATCACCAGTTGCTGGAACTGCGTCGCCAGTTGCTGCTGCGCCTGGGGCGTGGGCACGAGGAAGTGGCCGTCCATCGCCACGATCAGGTCGCCCACCTGGAGGCGCGTGTAAGCGGGAAAGCCGGCGAACGTGCCGCGCACGCGAATGGCGGGCTTGTCCAGCCCCGGCACGTCGCCCGCCGCCACCCCCAACTGCGTCAGCCCCAGCGAGCCACGCCCATCATCGGCAAACGACTCGGCCACCATCGCGCGAATGAAATGGTGCCGGCCCACCACCATCAGGCGATGCCGCTGCTCCGGCGTGCCCGCCGCGGCATACGCCTGCTCCACCTGCTCGGGCGTGAGGCTCTCATCGCCCAGCAGCCGCTGCGTCGCCGCCTCGCGCACCTGCCAGGCGTCATCATTGAGCTGCGCCAGCAGCGCGGGCGTGATGCCGCGGCTCATTTCCTCGACCGCCGGCTGCGTCGTCGGTACTTCGATCTTCTGGGGTGTCCGCGTCTTGGCCTCATCCGCCGCCGACACCGGCATCCAGGCCATCGCGCCCAGCACGATCGCCACGCTCACGAGAATGAGAATCCCACGCAGCATCGCCGCATTGTAGTCCCCAAGCCGGGGCAGGGACTCGCCGGCGGTGCCGCCCAGTCCTTGTGCGTGAAAACTCCCTTGTCTCCTTGTCTCTCTTTCTCTTCTGCCTCACCGATACCGATTCAGCGTTTCGACCACCGTCTGATGCACCTGGAGGGGTTTGGCGACCATTTGCCAGTAGGCCTCGGTGACGGCGGTGCCCGCGGTGGCAAAGCCGATGGTGCCCAGGCCCACCAGGCGTTCGGGCACCGAATAGATGGCGGTGGTGTGCTGAACCTGTTTGAGGGGGCATTCAAAGACGTGCACGCGCAGGACGCCGCGGACGCGGATGATGCGGCGATCGGTCAGCACGTACACCCGGCTGAGCCATTCGAGGAACTGCCAGAACAGGCGCAGGCCGCCGATGGCGATGCCCGCCAGGACGACATCGCGCTGGCCCATGGGCAGGAGGTCATATTTGGCCAGCACCCAGGCGATCACCAGCAGCATCATCAGCGCCGTGAGCGTGCGCAGCGATTCGAGAATGATGAACCACGGGCTGGGCTTAAGCAGCAGGATGATCAGTTCGCCGCCCTGGAGCAGTTGCGGCGGAAGCAAGGCGGTAATGCGCGGATCGACCTCGGCAACGCCGTTGTCAGCGCCGGCCTCGGAAAACGCAGTATCAGAGCCGCGCGGCGTAAGCCCGCGGGCTAACGCCGCGCGGCTCTGATACTGCTTTGCCTGCTTTTCCTGCGATTTCTGCATTTTCCGCTTCCCCACTACCCCCTGATGACCTCCGGCTTGAGCGTAACGATGTCCGGCAGGTTGCGATAGTAATCGTTGTAATCCAGCCCGTAGCCCACCACAAAGGCGTCGGGGATGTCAAAGCAGACGTAATCGATGGGAAACGCCAGAGCCTCGGGGCGCTGCTTGCGCAGCAGGACGCAGGTTCGCAACGCCGCCGGACCGCGGGCGCGGAGCATCTGTGTCACCGCCCCCAACGTTCGCCCCGAATCCAGAATGTCGTCGATCACCAGCACGTGCTGACCTGACAGGTCCTCGGGCACGCTGGTCAAGTGGTCCAGGATCGTCGCCCCCCGGCTGCTGGTCGATTCGCCCGGATAGGAGCTGACGGAGATCAGTCGGATGCGCATGCGGACGGGCAGGCGGCGAATCAGGTCGGCGACAAAGATGATGCTGCCGGTGAGGATGGGGATGATGGTCAGTTCCGCCCCATCGTCGGGCACACCTGCGGCGCCGGCGGCGCCGGGCGGCACCAGATCGGCGGTGATCCGGCCGGCCACCTCCTCGACCCGCCGGGCAATCGTCTCGCGATCGATCAGCACCTTTTCAATGTCGCCCTGCATGGTGGCAGTGTATCAGCAAGGGATCGGTGATTTCGAGTCAGGCCGCCAAGCCGGGGTAAAGGCTATCCGGGGTGCGCCGCCCCGGGTTTCTGCCACGCGGCTAACATATGCTCGAACGCCATGCCGCCCAAAACCCACCTCACCATCGATGGCAACCAGTTCCGCATCAACGGCCAGTTGACCTACCCCGGCCACACTTGGCGCGGGCATCGTATCGAAGGCCTGCTGCTCAACAGCCGTATGGTGCAGGGCGTGTTCGACGACCGCAATCCGCAGACGCGCAAGCGCTGGGACTATCCGGATGGCCCGTGGGACGCCCAGCGCAACACGCGGGAGTTTCTCGCCGCCATGCCCGGCTGGCGCAATGCCGGACTGCTCGGTTTCACGATCAACTTCCAGGGCGGTAGTCCGCAGGGCTACAGCAAGGACCAGCCCTGGCACAATTGCGCCTTCGAGGCCGACGGGACGCTGCGCGACGACTATACCGGCCGCATGAAGCAAATTCTGGACAAGGCCGACGACCTTGGCATGGCCCCGATCGTCGGACTGTTCTATTTTGGGCAAGATGAGCGTCTGCGCGACGAAAAGGCGGTGATCGAGGCGACCCACAACGCCACCGCCTGGCTGGTCGAGCGCGGCTATCGCCACGTCATCATCGAAATCGCCAACGAAACCAACATCCCGCGCTACGAACACGAAGTCCTTAAACCCGGCCGCATCCACGAGTTGGTCGAACTGGCACGCAAGGTCAGCGACGGCCGAATTCCCATCGGCGTATCGATGGGCGGCGGAGCGCTACCCCCGGAAAACATCGTCAAGGCGTCGGACCTCCTGCTCCTGCACGGCAACGGTGTCGGTCAGCCCGAACGGATTCGCCAGATGGTGCGTAGTGTGCGCAAGGGTATCCCGGGCGTTCAGAGGTTCCCGGGGCCGGTGTTGTTCAACGAGGACGATCACTTTGACTTCGACAAGCCGGACAACAACTTCATCGCCGCGGTAAGCGAATATGCTTCATGGGGTTATTTCGACTTCCGCATGAAAGATGAGGGCTTTGATGATGGGTATCAGAGCGTGCCGGTGAACTGGGGGATCAGTTCGCCGCGGAAGAAGGCGTTTTTCGGGTTGGTCAAGGAAATGACGGGGGCGTAACGGGGCAAGACTGCACGCCGGGTCGGAGGCTTTGCGAAGACCCGGGTTTCCGGCGCGGCACCCGCTCCAAGAAACCCGGGGCTTCGAAGACTCAGCCCCGGCGTGGGAATTCCGTGTTTCCACGCTTGACCCACCGGTGGATAACGCGGAAAATGAGCACACTCGATCAATCCCGCGTTTGTCCACGCCCAGCTCCTCAATCCCAGGTGACTATGTTCGCATTGACGCAAACACAAGGCGCGTCCGCCGCACGCGGGCCGCGCCGGACCATTCGCACATTCATCAGCCACGTCAAGCCATGGGTCCTTATAACCCTGGCCCTCTCGATCCTGGTGGCCTGTTCAACGGGAAAAAAGGCCCAGGCGCCGGCGCCCACCCCCCCGCCGACCTACACCGGCCCCGAACATTTCCACGGCACGATCGCCTCCATGGTCAGCCTGCGCGGCTTTAACCAACTGCCCGTCAGCGGCTTCGGCTTTGTCGTGGGCCTGGACGGCACCGGCTCGGCGGAAGTGCCCGCCTATCTCAAGCAGTGGCTGATCAACTACATGCGCAAACAAGGCATCGGCAGCGCCAAGATGCGCACCCAATGGCTTAGCCCCGACGCCTTCATCGCCGATCCCAACACCACTGTCGTCAAGCTCGAGGGCCTGACGCCCCCCGGGGCCGTGCCCGGCACCCGCTTTGACGTGCTGGTCACCGCCATCGACCGCCAGACCACCAGCCTCGAAGGCGGCACCCTCTACACCTTCGACCTGGGCATCGACGGCGCCAACCCCTCCATGCGCTTCACCCGTGCCCTGGCGACGGCGCAAGGCGACTTGTACCTGACCCCCATGGACAACGACACGCCCGACGAAAAACGCATCCAACTCCAGCGCCAGGCCGTGGTGCTGTCCGGCGGCGTGGTCAAGGAAGCCCGCATCATCGAACTGGTGCTCAATCAGCCCAGTTGGCAGCGTAGCCGGCTCATTGCCGACCGCATCAACGAGCGCATTCCCAAGTCGCCGCAGGACCGCTTCCCCACTGCCGAGCCCAAGACCGACCAGATAATCCGCATCAACGTGCCCCGCCGCTATGCCGGCCGGCCCGAAAAGCTCCTTTCACTGATGAGCATGATCTACCTCCAGCAGACGCCCAACTTCGAGCCCGAACAGGCGCGACGGCTGGCGGATGTGCTGGTAAAAGACCCGTCGCAGGCCCCCAGCATCGTGTTAGCCTGGCAGGCGTTGGGCAAGACCACCCTGCCCGTGCTGCGGCAGTTCTACGAGCACCCCAATCCCAGCCTGCGCGTCGCCGCCCTGGACGCCGGCAGCCGCCTGGAAGATCAGGGCGCCGTCGAGGCCATCGTCAAGCTCAGCCAGGACAGCGACACCGCCCAGCGCATCGCCGCCGCGGGCATGCTGGCGAACCTGCCCCGCAGCTTGCGCGGCGCCCACATCCTCAAGGGACTGCTCGACGACGCCGACGAATCGGTGCGCGTCGCCGCCTACGAGGCCTTGTCGAACATCAACGACCCGCTGGTGCAGCGGCGGATCATGGGTGGCCGCGAGGACTTCAAGTTCGTCCTGGACCTGGTGCCCAGCAAGACGCCGATGATTTACATCACCCAGACCGACTTGCCGCGCATCGCCATCTTCAACCCCGGCACGTCGTTCAAGACGCCCCTGTTTGCCCACCTGTGGGACAGCCGGCTGATGATCCGGCAGTTGGAGGTGGGTTCGCCGGCCAAAGTGGGCTACCAGGAACTGGGCGAACCCGAGGTGCACACCTACGATATTTCCCCGTTTCTGGCCAATTTCGTGCTTCTGCTGGCGCATCGCCAGGCCGCCCTGGACGATACGCCGGGCCTGGACTTGACCTACAGCCAGGTGGTCAGCGCCGTTTACACCCTGTGGAAACAGGGTCAGATTGAGGCTTCCCTGAGGCTGGATATCAGTCCCATCGCCGCGGCGTTGGCGGCGGCGCAGCAGGATGGCCCGACGATCCGCCCCGAAACGATGGATGAGCCGGCCACGCAGCCGGCCCCCGCGCCGCCAGCGACGCCGGTCTCGCAAGCGACGCCGTGACCAACCACGCAGGTCTGAGGTTCCGCCAAGTCCGTGGTTACCGAAATGGGGCCGCCAAGCCGGGGCTGAGTCTGCGAAGCCCCGGATTTCCGGAAATCCGGACCTTCGGAAGACCGCAGGTCCGGCGTGAAGAGGAACGGTTTGGAAATCTCACTTGCCCTCGCTATTGAATTTCGTTCATTTGCATGGTATTCATGCTCGAACGCCGATGAACATGGATGATCGGCCTTGGCCCTGGAACTGGATGCGGGCCCTATTGTGACATGGAGGTCGTACTGTGCGTTTAGCCAAAGTCACCCTCTGCGGGTTCAAATCATTTGCCGACAAGACTGACCTGGCGTTCGACCTGCCGGTGACCGGCATCGTCGGGCCCAACGGTTGCGGCAAGTCCAACGTCGTTGACGCCATCAAGTGGGTGCTGGGCGAGCTCTCGGCCAAGAGCCTGCGCGGCGGGGCGATGATGGACATGATCTTCAACGGCTCGGCCACGCGCAAGCCCTCGGGCATGGCGTCGGTCTCGCTGACCTTCGAGAACCCCCATCAACCCGACGGCCTGCGCAAGCTGCCCGTGGACACTGACACCGTCTCGGTCACCCGCCAGCTTTTCCGCGACGGGTCATCCGAATATCTGATCAACAAGCAGCGGGCACGCCTGCGCGACATCCGCGAATTATTCATGGACACGGGCATCGGCACAGACGCCTACTCGATCATCGAGCAGGGCCGCGTCGATGTGCTGCTGACGTCCAACCCGATCGAACGGCGGGAAATATTTGAAGAGGCCGCGGGCATCTCGCGCTTCAAAGCCCGCAAGAAGGAAGCGACCCGCAAGATTGAGCGCATCGAGCAGAATCTGGGCCTGTCACGCACGCGGCTGGACGATATCGCCCGGCGTCTGCGCAGCGTCAAGATTCAAGCCGGCCGGGCGCGCACGTTTCAGGAGTTGACGGTGCGCCTGCGCGAGCTGCGCCTCAGCTATGCGCTGGCGGAGTATCACAAGCTGTCGATGCAGTTGTCGGCACTCAATGACCAGCTTGAGCAGGCCGAGGCCGACCGCGGGGTGGCGGCACGCAAGCTCGGTGATGCCGAGCAGGCGCATGCCGATGGGCAGCTCGAGCGCCAGGCGGTGCTCGAGCAGCAGAAGGCCACCGAGCACGAGCGGCTGGAGATGCAGAGCCAGCGCGACCAGGCGGCACAGCGCGTGCAGTTCGCCCAGTCCACCATCGCCGACTTGAAGAAGCAGATCCAGCGCGACACGCAACGGCTGGAGGAGTTGGCGCAGCGCGCGGTGCAACTCGACGGCGAGCTGCGCGAGCAGCAGCAGGCCGCCGAGGCGCTGGCGACCTCGCGCGATGGGGCCAACGCACGACTGGAAGAAGCACTGGCGGCCTATCGCGATCAACAGCACCAGCTCAACGAAAAGCGCAGCACGCTGGAAGACGAAAAAGCGGGCATCATTTCCCTGATGCGCCGCTCGGCACAGCTCAATAACGAGATCCAATCGCTGGGACACTTTGAGAAGAACCTGGAAAGCACGCGCGAGCGGCTGGATCAGCGGGCCGCCGAGGTGTCGGGCGAACTCGAGCGGCTCTACACCGGTCGCGACCAGGCCGGCGAGAAGCTGGGTCAGGTCAAGGGCATCATCGATGCTCAGACCGCCAAACAGGAGGAACTCAAGGCTGAGCACGCCCTGCTCGACGCCAATCAGCGCGAGTTGACGCAACGGCTGTCGGCCGCCAAGGAAGAGCGCTCGGGCCTGGAGTCGCGGCGGGCGCTCTTGCAGGAAATGCAGGACAAGCAGCAGGGCGTGGCTGACCCGGTCAAAGCCGTGCTGGCGCGGCGACGGGTGCATGAGCAGGAAGGCGATGCTGTCGGGGGCACGTTCGCTTTCGTGCGCGGCCTGCTGGCGGAAATGCTGGAAACCGACCCGGACCACTCCAGCCACGCCCGTACTGTCGAAACGGCGCTGGGCGACTACCAGCAAGCGCTGGTGGTGGACCGCCTGGCGGAAGTGTGCGACAGCGGCAGCGGCGCCGAGGCCATCAAGGCACTGGCGGGCCGCGTGACGTTTCTGCCTGTCGATCAATCGACCGTGTCATCGGCGGCGTGGGAGACGGCGTTACCACCGGGCGTGGTGCGGGTACTGGATCTGGTGCGCTACCCCGCCGAACTGGCGCCGCTGGCGTGGCGACTGCTGGGGCAAACGCTGCTGGTGCAGAACCTTGACGCCGCCATGCTGCTGCGGGCCGTGCTGCCCGCCGGTTGCCGCTTCGTCACCCAGAACGGCGAATTGCTCGAGGCCGACGGGCGCATCATCGCCGGGCCCATGGTGGGTGTGAACGGCGGCTTGATTTCCAGGCGCAGCGAACTGGCGCGACTCCGCCGTCAGATCGACACACTCGACGTGACCATCGTCGCCGATCAATCCGCCCTGGCGCAGCTTTCCGACCGCGCCTCGCACCTGGAGAAGCTGACGCAGGACTTGCGGCAGAGCCTCTACGAATCCAACACCGCGCGGGTCGAACTGACCAGCCGGCTCGAAAGCCTGGAAAGCCAGGTCGCCAAGCTCACGCGCGAGCAGCCGGTGCTGGCGTCCGAAGCCGAGCAGGTGCACCGCCAGTTGGTGGACGCCAATCAGAAGCGGCAGACGCACGAGGCCGACGCCCGGCAATTGGAGCAGGATTCGACTGCGCGGCAGCAAGCCGTGACCGGCCTGGAGACCGAGATCGCCGAACTGGCCAAGCAGGTCGATGCCGGCCGGGAAAACGTCACCGCCATCCGCATCGACCAGGGCAAGATCGCCGAGCAGCTTTCCGCGGCGCAGCGGCAGGCGCGGCAACTGGAAATCGCCCACGCCGATGTGCAACGTCAGCACAAGATGCTCGCCGATCAGTTGTCCGGCCACACCGGGCGCATCGAGGACCTCGAGGAGTCGGCGCACCAGTCACGCCAGCAGATCGAGCAGGCCGAGCATCGCCTGCGCGAACTGGCGGTGCGCTGCGACCTGGTCAAGCATCGCCTGGAGAAGGTCGAGACGCAGATCGCCGAGCTTCAGCAGGAACTGGCGACCCAGCGCAAGATGGTGGAGACGGCCGATGCCGCCATCCACGAACAGCAGATCGCCAAGCGCGAGTTGGAAGTGAAACTCGAAGGCGTGTGCCAACGCGCCGCCGAGCAACTGGAACTCGACGTCGCCGCCGCGTATCAAAAGGCCCTGGACGACGCGGCATTCGATGCGCCTGCTGACACAACTCGTTTAGCGGGCGACGCGCAGCGACCCTCCGAATCCGACGACGATTCCGAAAATCCGAAATCCGAAATCCGAAATCCCAAATTCGAAATCGACTGGCCCACCGTCGAACAGCAAATCAAGGAAGCCAAGGACAAGCTCGACCGCCTGGGCAACGTCAATCTCGACGCCATCGGCGAGCAGGACCAGCTTGAAGTCGATCACCAGAAGATGGCCGAGCAGTTGCTTGACATCGAGCAGGCCAAGGCCGAACTGGAAAGCCTGATCCACCAACTCGACCAGGACAGCAAGAGCCGCTTCGAGGTGGTGTTCAACCAGATCCGCGAGAACTTCTCGGGTAACAACGGCCTGTTCCGCCGCATCTTCGGCGGCGGCAAGGCGGATGTGTTCCTCCTGCCCGATGAGAACGGCAACATCGACGTGCTCGAATCGGGCATCGAGATCATCGCCAAACCCCCCGGAAAAGAACCGCAGTCGATTTCGCTCCTCTCCGGCGGCGAAAAGACCATGACGGCGGTGGCCATCCTGCTGTCGATTTTCCAGGCCAAGCCCTCGCCCTTCTGTGTGCTGGACGAAGTGGACGCGGCCCTGGACGAAGCCAACGTCGAACGCTTCACCAACGTCGTACGCTCCTTCCTGGACCACTCGCACTTCATCATCATCACCCACCACAAGCGCACCATGCAGGTCTGTGACCAGCTCTTTGGCGTCACCATGCAGGAGCGCGGCGTGTCCAAGCGCGTGGCGGTGAAGTTCGACCAGGTCGGCAAGGACGGCACGATCGACCAACGCGCCGTGGAAGAACAGAACCGCCGCGACCGCGAGGCCGCCAGGCAAGACGAGGCGTCAGCGATTGAGATCGCCGTTAGCCCAAGCACCCACGGTGCGGGCGAATCAACGCCAGTGGCGGAAGGGGTCGAAGAACCCGTCCTCGTCGAAGCCACCGCACCAACCAACGGCAATGGCAACGGTCACTCCAACGGCAATGGCAACGGCAGCGGTCACAGCAACGGAAATGGAAACGGCAACGGTCACGCCAAGACCAACGGCGCCAAGGCCACGCCGCGCGACGTGCTGCGGCAACGCCTGGCGGCCATGCTCGAAGGCCGCCAACCCGTCAACTGAGGCATGCTCACTTTAGTGAGCATGTAGTCCAGCGCATTTATCTTCTCTCGTACCGTTTGTACGGCACGCCGCGCAGAAACGCATCCAGTTCCACCGCCCGCTTTAGCCCGCGCTCCAATTCGATCCACACGCGCGTGTGGGTATAGTCATGCCAATCGAGCACGATGCCCGCCCGCACCGCCTGGAACAACGTGTACCCATACGCCAACCGGCATTGCTTCTCGTGACGAAGACAGCCGTCGAAGTAATCGCGCCCGCCCCGTTCACGCCAGAACGGCACGTGGCGCACCACAAGGAGATCATTCACCAGCTTCGCGACCGAGCCGTGTAGCTTGCGCATCATCGGCCCGAGCGGGTTGCCGTGACGCGCGTAGCCTACGACGTGATAGTGGTTGTCGAGCAACGTTGCTATCCAGGGCACGAAACCGGCTTCCTGGGTGTAGTGCTCGAACCGGTCCCAGAACACGCGCTTGGCGTCTTCGCTGGCGAAAGCGGGAAAGCGATCCCGGCATCGGGCGGTGATGAAGTACATCTGGTTGTCGCGGTACCAGTGCTCGAAGCGATGGCGCCCGCGCCAAGTGACATGCGGCGCACCGGATTTGCGCGTCCAGGTCATGGGTGTGCCCCCTGTTCAAGGCCCCATACATGCTCACTGAAGTGAGCATGCCTCTTATGTTAATATGTGTCCCTTATGACCGCTACCTCCGATCAGACCTATCGCATTCAGCGGCCTGATGCGCCCGATCAGCCCTACGACGTGGACCAGGTCGACGTCCAGACCGAGGAAATGCTGGTCAACATGGGGCCGCAGCATCCTTCGACGCATGGCGTGCTGCGCGTCGTGCTGCGCACCGACGGCGAACTGGTGCTCGAGTGTGTGCCGCACATCGGCTACCTGCACCGCTGTGCCGAGAAGATCGGCGAGAACGTCGCCTACTACCAGTACATCCCCTACACCGACCGCATGGACTACCTGGCGGGGATGAACGAAAACTGGGCCTATTGCCGGGCGGTGGAACTCCTGGCGGGCATCGAGTTGCCCCGCCGCGCCGAATTTATCCGCACCATCATCTGCGAGCTCAACCGCATCGCCTCGCACCTGGTGAGCTTTGGCACCTATGGCCTGGACATCGGCGCGTTCACGCCCTTCCTCTACGCCTTCCGCGAACGCGAGTACATCCTGGACCTCTTCGAGATGGTCTGCGGCGCACGCCTGACCTACAGCTACCTGACCATCGGCGGCACCACGCACGATTTCCCCGACGGCTACGAGGACAAGCTCATCGAGTTCCTCGACTACTTTGAGCCCAAGATCACCGAGTACAACGACCTGCTGTCGTACAACCACATCTTCATCAAGCGCACGGGCAACGTGGGCGTGATCTCGCCGGAGCTTTGCACCAAGTACGCGCTGACCGGGCCGGTGATTCGCGGCAGCGGGATTCCCTATGACCTTCGCCGCGTCAACCCCGGGCCGGGCAGTCTGTATCCCGAGTTGGATTTCGACGTAATCGTAGGCAAGGGCGAGCAAGGCGCGGTGGGCGACTGCTGGGACCGTTACATCGTGCGGGTGCGCGAGATGCTCGAAAGCTGCCGGATTATCCGCCAGTGTCTGAAGATGATCCCGGCCAAGAGCGACAGCGGGCAGGGGCGTTACCGCGTCAAGCTGCCGCGCAACTTCAAGCCGGATGCGGGCGAAGTGTACGTCGAGACGGAAAACCCGCGCGGCGTACTGGGCTTCTACGTCGAAAGCCAGGGCGGCCCGATTCCCTACCGCGTCAAAGCCCGCGCCGCGACGTTCGTGAATCTGTCGGTGCTGCACGAGATCGCTCGCGGCGTCCTGCTGGCCGACGTGCCGGCGATCATCGGCTCGATCGATATCGTGATGGGACAGGTGGATCGGTAACTGCTTGTGGGTTGAGCGAGCCGGGCCGTTCCGGCCCGGTGAATGCTGTGAAGTGCAGAGTGGAGTAATTCCGTGGCAGTACGCGATCTGGCGCGCTTGTGCCCTGCGGTCCTGCGACAGACAGCCCTCGTTCTCGTGGGCGTTGGCTTCTATGGCTTGTTTGCTGTCTACCGAGCGCACCTGTTCACGATGGGGACGCCACGCATCTTGGATTGGCCGTATCCCGACTGGATTATCGAAGCTTGGTCTGGATACCCAAGAAGCAAGACGGGTATCGTGCCTATGTGGCATATGGACTACATTCCGACTTTCAAGGCATTGATCTACGCAACTTGCGGGGCTTTCACCTTGGCAGCACTCTGCGCGTGGAGCTTGACGCGGGAGTGGCTTCACAGATGGGCGCATCCCTTTGGCTTCTGCCCCCACTGCCGCTACGACCTGCGCGGCACGATCTGGGCCGACCGCGATCAGTGTCCGGAGTGCGGCCATCGCATCGACTCGGTCACGCGGGTTCGCATGCAAGGGGAGCGCGGAAACGAGCAATGAAGAACGTTGAACCCGGTAAAATGACGGTTTCGGTGTGACATGCCCACCATTTTCATCGAAGGCCCATATCGCGTGTTCTTCTGGGCGCAAGATCGCATCACCGAACCGCCGCATGTCCATGTTGAACGAGACGATATGCCGCCAAGCTATGGTTGAGCCCGGTTCGGCTGGAGCGGGCGGGTGGTTTTGGTGCCGCGGAACTGCGTAGAATCTTTCGCCTGATTGTCGATAACGAACAGCGATGCAGGGAGGTCTGGGATGGCTTCGGTCACTGAAACTCGTGCGGCGCACGCGGTCAAAGCGGTCGTGACTGACGACACGTTGTCGGTGTGGCTGGATGACGGCCGCACGATCACGACGCCGCTGGCGTGGTATCCGCGACTGATGCACGCCACGGAGGCCGAGCGCCAGCGTTTCCGGATCATCGGCGACGGCCAGGGCCTTCACTGGCCCGATCTGGACGAAGACCTGAGCGTAGCCGGCATGCTGGCGGGACAGCCCTCGGGTGAGGGCCCTGAATCGTTGGCGAAGTGGCTGGCGGCGCGGCGGCAACGATGAAGCTCAAATGCTCCGCAGGGTATGGAACGTTCCGGAGTCAGTCAGTGATCAACCGCGCAATCACCTTTGCCTGCTTCGTCATGGCCATCGGGGTGACGACGATATCGTCGCAGGCAAGTAACCGGCTTGTAGAACAGGGAGCATTCCTCAAGGCCTACTGCCAAGGCGCGTGGCTTTACCATCACGAGCACCAGTCTTGGCCGATTAGCAACGCGACGGGCACCTGGTATGGAAAGCTGACACAGGCCCGCATGTTGCCTCCCTACTTGGCTTTCGGCGTCTCGGCCGTCGGCGAGCCACTGGACCTCTATGGGCACCCTGTGATACTCGAGCCGCCCGGTCCAGCTCACCCAGGTGTTGTCGTTGTACGCGCCGTGGGACAGAACGGTATCGACGATCACGGTGCCTTGGATGACTGGGAAGTTCGCCTGGATTTGGCCACTTCTCAGATCAGCGGCGAGCCGCAGTTGGGCTACTGGTACAAGAAACGCTGGCCGGCGGCCTATCGTCGCGCTGTCATCTGCGCGATGCTCGCCGTCGTGGGTGTCGCCCTAGTCTGGTGGCGGTTTCGCAGTCGCGCGCTTCGCTGGGTACTATCGCTCCTGGGGTTTGGCATCCTCGGGACTGTCGTACTGCCCTGGGGGTTCGATCGTGCATGGGGCGGCAGCTCGGCGAGCGTGGATCCTCAATGGCTGTATGTGGTGGATGTGGTCGCGCAGTTCGCACTCCTGGCCGGAATGATCGTGGGTGGCTTGTGCGTATGGAGCGCGGCGCGCGACTGGCTCTACCGCCGGGCGCATCCTTTTGGCTTCTGCCTCCACTGCCGTTACGACTTGCGCGGCACGATCTGGGCTGATCGTGATCGCTGCCCGGAGTGTGGGGAACGGATTGACTCAGTCACATGGATTCGCGTGCAGGAAAAGCGAAGAGCAGATAGCGAGGAACGAAATCGTTAGCGCAAACGCCATGGCGCGAGCGATTACCTGTCTATGATGCCGTACCAGCACCCCCGGTCCGCTCGCCCGCACCGTTGGTGCTTGGGCTAATATCGCGCGACCGGTGTTCGCGGCTTTGCATCGTTCCTCGCTCTTTGATTCATCATGACCTTCTGCATCGCCATGAAAGTTCGTGACGGCTTGGTGGGCATCGCCGACACGCGCGTGACCACCGGCGCTGAGTGCATTACCGCCCGCAAGGTGACAGTGCATGAGCATGGCCGGCACTGCCTGTTCCTGATGACCTCGGGCCTGCGTTCCGTGCGTGATAAGGCGCTGACCTATTTCGAGGAAACGCTGGCCGAAGGGGACAAGAACTTCGACAAGATGTACAAGGCGGTCAACGCCTTTGCCCAGCAGGTGCGCCGCGTCGCCAAGGAGGACAAGGAGGCCCTGGCTGAATCGGGCATGGGCTTCAACCTCTACTCCCTGGTGGGCGGGCAACTGGAGATGGACGAGCAACACAAGCTGTACTTGCTCTACCCGCAGGGCAACTGGGTCGAGGTGAGCCAGGGCACGCCGTACTACATGATCGGCGAGTCGAGCTACGGCAAGCCGCTGCTGGACCGCGCGCTGCGTTACGACTCGTCGCTGGAGACGGCCTTGAAGCTGGGGTTCCTGGCGTTCGACGCGACGCGCACCAGCGCGACGGATGTGGATTTTCCCCTGGACGTGGTGCTGTATCGGGCCGGCACGTACCAGATCGCGATGCACCGCTACGAGGAGCGCGACCTGGCGGCGACATCGCAGCGCTGGTGCGAGGGACTGCTGGACCTGGTGAACGGCCTGCCGGCGGACTGGATGCGCGCGGCGATGGCGAAGCTGCCCCCGCCGCGGGTCGCGCGTGGGGTCAGGAAGAGCAAGAAGTTGCGTGCGGTGCCGAAGCGGCGGGGATGAGAGATAATTGGTAAGCGCCTCAGAGCCGCGCGGCGTAAGCCCGCGAAACGGGGTGCAAGGACGTTCGTTCCGCGGGCTTGCGCCGCGCGGCTCTGACTTGATGAGGCTACCGTTTTCTCAAGGTCCCCCCCTGTAAACGCTGATAGATAGAGCAAGCGCCGACAGCGTCGGGGCGTGGTATCGGTGTGTCCTGCGGCGCGTGCGGCGATTGTCGGAGCCGCGCGGCGCATCGTCCGCGGACTTACGCGGCGCGGCTCTGATCAGGTGGACAAGGTTTGGGCTATGGCCGACCCGCAAGTGTTGCTGCTGATCATCGTGTTCCTCCCCTTGGCAGCGGCGACGCTGGCACTGCTGGTCGGGCGATTCCTGGGGGCATACACCGGTGTGCTGATGGCGGGCTCGGCGGCGGTCTGCTGCGGCCTGGTGCTGTGGCTCTTGCGTCTGTCCCCCGCCGACGCACCGGTTGTTTACGACTATGCCTGGATGCCCGAACTGGGCGTGCACTTCCGCCTCCGCGCCGACCCCTTCGGCCTGTTCTTCGCCATGCTCATCTCCGGCATCGGTACGCTGGTGGGCATCTATTCCCTGGGCTACATCGACCCCAAGCTGGCGGCCAATCGCCTGGGCCGATACTACGCCGCTCTCATCGCCTTCATGGCGGCCATGCTCGGCGTCGCCCTCTCCGACGACCTGATCCTGCTCTTTATCTTCTGGGAAATCACCAGCATCACCTCGTACATGCTCATCGGCTTCTGGTATGAACTGGAAGTGGCACGCAAAGGCGCGCTGACCGCTCTATTGGTCACCGCCATGGGCGGTCTGGCGATGATGGTCGGTTTCGTCGCCATCGGCGTGGTCGCCGAAACGTTCACCATCAGCCAACTCAGCGAGCCCGAGACCCTCGCCAGGCTGACCGGTTCACCCCTGTTTGTCCCGGCCATGCTGCTGGTGCTGCTGGGCGCCTTTACCAAGTCGGCGCAAGTCCCGTGGCACTTCTGGCTGCCCGGCGCGATGGTGGCGCCCACGCCGGTGTCCACCTACCTGCATGCGGCAACGATGGTGAAGGCCGGCGTATTCCTGGTCGGCCGAATGCTCCCCATTTTCGCCATCTCGTCGCTCTGGTCGCCGATCCTGGTGATCGTGGGGCTGTGGACGTTCTCGCTGTCGGCCTATCAGGCGCTGTACGAAACCGACTTGAAGGCCATCCTGGCGCGCACCACGCTGTCCACCCTGGGCCTGATCATGATGATCTATGGCTTGGACGCGCCCAACCAGGACGCGCTACAGATGTTCTCGCACGCGGGCTACAAGGGGGCGCTGTTCCTGGTGGCGGGCATCGTCGAGCATGCCACGCACACGCGCGATCTGCGCGATCTGGGCGGCCTGCGCAAGGCCATGCCCATCACCTTTGTGCTGTGCGTGCTGGCGGCGCTGTCGATGTCGGGCCTGCCGCCGTTCTTCGGCTTCCTGGCCAAAGAGGCGCTCTATGATGCGCTATTGCACAACGCTTTCCTGGCGCAAGCGCCCGCGGCGCAGTGGGGCGTGATCGCCCTGGTGATCCTCTCCAACGCCTTTATCTTCGCGGTGAGCTTCAAGCTGATCATCGGCATCTTCCTGGGCAAGCCCAGCGACAAAGCGCACCACGCGCACGAGGCGTCCCCGGTGCTGTGGATGCCCGTCGCCGTGCTGGCGGTGGGCGTGCTGGTCCTGGGCCTCCTGGGTTTCACGAATATCACCGAGCACCTGGTCAACGCACTATCCTCCCGCGGCCACGGGACCGAGCACCTGCACGTATCGCTGGTGCCGCACGCCGTCGGACCGCTGGTCCTCTCGCTGATCACCATCGCTCTGGGCATCGTGATCTACCGCGCACGGCGCAGCATCGAGACGGCGCAACTGCGGATCAAGGCGTTCATCCCCTCGGCGCAGGGCCTGTGGGACGGCTTCATCCACGGGGTCACCTGGGCCGCGGAAAACTACAGCCGCCGCTGGCAGAACGGCTCGCTGCGCTGGTACTTCATCGGCATCCTGGGCTTCTACGTGCTCATCACGCTGTGGGTGATGAACAAGGTCGGCCTGCACCTGGGGCAGATCAGCACCAGCCTGCTGGCCATGCCCTGGTACGGCGCCGCCCTGTGCGGACTGATGATCCTGGCCATGTTCACCGTGGTCACCGCAACGACCCGACTGGGTGCGACCATCGCCCTCAGCGCCACCGGCTTCCTGGTGTCGCTCATGTTCGTCGTCTATCGCTCGCCGGATATCCTACTGACGCAGATCCTCATTGAGACGGTATCGACCATCTTCGTGCTGCTGATCCTGTATCACATGCCGCAGTTCAAGCGGGACCAGATGACGCCGGGGAATAAGCTGCTGGCGATGGGCATCTCGGCGGGCGTGGGCGTGGTGATCTTCACGCTGCTGATGCTGACCATGAGCCCCTTGTTCCGTGCCAAGGACACGTTGGGCGCCGGCTACCTGGCGCGCACTTTGTCCGAGGGCTTCGGCCAGAACGCGGTCAACGTGATCATCGTGGACGTGCGTGCTATTGACACTACCGGCGAGATCACCGTGCTGGTGGTGGTGGGCCTGCTGGTTTACAGCGTGCTGCGTGCCCGGAGGAAGACCACATGAGCACCCGCAACGCCCGTCGCAACGCGGCGCGTGAAAAGTCCGGACGGAATCCCCGGAAGGAGCCGCAGTCGCCGGTGCTGCACACGGTGGCGCGGATCGCCGTGCCCCTGACGCTGGCGGTGTCGGTGGTGATCTTTTTCCAGGGCCACAACCTGCCTGGCGGGGGATTCATCGCCGGGGTGCTCGCCGCCGCCGCCGGGGCGATGTACCTGCTGGCGTTCGGCGCCGCCAAGGCGGCCAAATTCCGCTGGTGGAAGCTGTCCGTGCTGGGGCTATTGGTCTCGCTGATCACCGGCACCGTACCGCTCCTGCAAGGCAAGGCGTTCATGGACCACACGATCGCCCTGGAATGGGACACCACTCTGCCTCTGCTGGGCCACGAACTACCCACCGCGGCGTTCTTCGATCTGGGCGTGTACTTGATCGTGCTGGGCACGCTGATGACCATCTTCGTCGAACTGGCGCTGGAGGACTGACATGGAACTGCCTCTGGCCATCACGATCGCGCTGATGTTCGCCGCCGGGACATACATGATCCTGCGCCCGAACCTGATCCGCATCGTGCTGGGCTTCGGGCTCTACTCCAACGCGGTGAATCTGCTGCTGATCGTGTGCGGCGGCTTCGGCGCGTCGCGCATGGCGCCGTTCGTGGACGACCCGGACGCGCCGGGCCACGTGCTGGCCAGCCAGCTCATGGACCCCCTGCCGCCGGACATCATTCTCACCGCCATCGTCATCAGCTTCGCCACCGGGGCGCTGTTGCTGATTCTGTGCTACCGCGTGTTCCTGGACAACGGAACGGACAACCCCGAGTCGCTGTGCGACGCGCCGGAGTTGGGGCATCATGAGGAGGCGCCGGAGTGAAGTGATCAACAAGCCTCGCTTCCAGCACACCCCATGAACATCCTCATCCTCCCACTCCTGATCCCCTTCTTCACCGCCATGGTGCTGGCGCTGTGCAACGGCTGGCGCACGCTGGAAAAGGCCATCAGCCTGCTCTCGTGCCTGGCGCAGACCGCCTTTGTCTTCTGGCTGCTGTTCCACGTCGATAAGCACGGCATCCAAGTCGTCGGCATCGGCGGCTGGGCGGCGCCCTTCGGCATCGCCTTCGTCGCCGACCGTCTTTCCTGCATCATGCTCTGCCTCTCCATGACCGTCGGCACCGTCGTCCTGGTCTACACCTTCTGGACCGTTACCCAGCTCCAGCAACGCTTCTTCTTCTATCCCCTCTTCCAGATCGTCCTCCTGGGCGTCAACTGGTCGTTCCTCACCGGCGACCTGTTCAACCTCTTTGTCGCATATGAGGTCATGCTCATCGGGTCCTACGGCATGATGATGGTCGGCGCCTCCAAGAGCCAGGTGCGCCAGACGATGAAGTACATCGCCATCAACATCGTCGGCTCGTCGCTGTTCGTGGTGGGGACCGGACTGATCTACGCCACGGTGGGCACGCTGAACATGGCCGACATAGCGCAGCGCACCGCGGCACTGGCGCAGCCCCAGGCCGGACTGGTCACCGCCGTGTCCATGCTGCTCCTGACCGTCTTTGCCCTCAAGGCGGCGGCGTTCCCCGTGTTCTTCTGGCTGCCGGATTCCTACCCCATAGTGCCCCTGGGCATCAACGGCTTCTACGCGGGGCTGCTGACCAAGGTCGGCGTCTATTCGCTCTTGCGCGTCTTTGTCATGGTCTTCCAACAGCCGGGCCACGAGCTGGCGCTGGACATCCTGCTGTGGATGTCGGGCTTCACCATGTTCCTGGGCGTCATGGGCGCCATGTGCCAGTGGGAGATCCGCCGCATCCTCTCCTGGCACATTATCAGTCAGGTCGGCTACATGGTCATGGGCATCGGTCTGGCGGCCAACGCCGCCATCGCCAAACTCGCCATCGCCGGCACCATCTTCTACGTCGTGCACCACATCGTGGTGAAGTCCTGCCTGTTCCTGGTCGGCGGCATCGCCGAACGGGTCAACGGCTCGCAGAAACTCAAGGAAATGGGCGGCGTGCTCAACCTGGCGCCCGGCGTCGCCGGACTCTTCCTCGTCGCCGCTTTCTCCCTGGCGGGCATGCCGCCCTTCTCCGGGTTCCTGGCCAAGTTCGTCCTGGTCCGCGCCGGCCTCTCCGGCGGGGCGTACTTCATCGTGTTCGTCTCCATCGCCACCAGCTTCCTCACCCTCTACTCGATGAGCAAGATCTGGTCCTATGCCTTCTGGAGCAAGGAGCCGCGCGAACAGGCGGGCAAGAACTACCGCGGCATGATGGCGCCCACCGCCGTGCTGGTGGCCATCACCGTCGTGCTGGGCCTGGCCGCCCAGCCGTTCCTCGAGCTGGCGAATCGGGCGGCGGAGGACGTGATCGACCCGACCAGGTACATCCAGGCAGTGCTGCCGCAGGAAAGTGATAGCGCGGTAGCGACGAAAGCCCACCTCCGGGGCCTCCAGGGGTGGGATCAAACTGCTCTGGTGCAGCCTGCCGGAGGTGCCCCATGATGCGGTTCCTTTACTTCCTCCGCTTCGCCTTCGTCTTCACCAGGGCGCTGGTCATGTCCAACTACCAGGTCGCCAAGCTGGTGCTATCGCCCACGCTCAAGATCCGCCCCGGATTCCTGTCGGTGCCCATGGAGGCCAGGACCGATTTTGAGATCACCAGCCTGGCTAACTCCATCACCCTCACGCCCGGCACGATCACCGTGCACATCGAACCGAAAGAAAAGCTGATCATCATCCACACCATCGATATCGGCGCCGACCCCGAGGTCATCCGCGCCGACATTCGCAACACGCTGGAAGCCAACATTCTCAAGTGGACCCGATCATCGCACGGCCGCAAGGCCGACGCGGGAGGTGACGCATGACCAACCTGTTGCCCTCGACCCTGGCGCTGGTCGAATCCGCTTCGGCCTTGAGCCCGTTCCTGCACACGGTGGCGGTCGGTTGCCTGGTGGTGCTCTTCGTCACCGCCGGCATGTGCCTCTACCGCCTGATGCTGGGCCCTACCCCCGCCGATCGCGCCGTCGCCTTCGACGGCCTGTCCACCGTGTTCATCGGCATCATCTGCCTGCTGTGCATCCTCTGGCGCTCGGACTACTACTTCGACGCGGTGTGGATCCTCACGCTGGTGGGCTACCTCGGGTCGGTCGCCATCGCCAAGTACCTGGAGAAAGGACGGGTGATCCGATGAGCTTTGCCACATATGAAGATATCCTCGTGGCCTTGACGCTGGTGACGGGCACGTTTCTGATGATGCTCACCGGCATCGGGCTCATCCGCCTGCCGGACGTGTATTGCCGAATGCACGCCGCAGGCAAGGCAGGCACGCTGGGCATCTCGATGATCATCCTGGCGGCAGTCATCTTCTTTGCGCCCACGCAACTGAGCGTCGTCTACCGCGGCCTGCTGGCGATCTTCTTCCAGTTCCTCACCACCCCGGCCGCGACCCACCTGCTGGCCCGCGCCAGCTACATCCGCGATTACCCCCTGACCGACCGCACCGCGGTGGACGAGCTTAAGACCTACCTCCCCTCCACCCCGGACGCGGACTACGGCAAGGAATAGTCGTAGAAGTGGAGGGTGGAAAGTGAAGGGTGGAAAGTGAAGGGTGGAAAGTGGAGGGTGGAAAGTGGAGGGTGGAGAATGGGGAATGCAAAGTGGAGAGTTGAAACCAAATCTGGGCTGATATGAAGCG
>JBBDMX010000111.1:0-1732 GCA_040878035.1 Phycisphaeraceae bacterium
CAGACGTCTGGGAGCGGCGCGCAGACGTCTGGGAGCGGCGCGCAGACATCTGGGAGCGGCGCGCAGATGTCTGGGAACGGCGCAGGGATGCCCCGGCGCGGCGCGGATACGTCCGGCCTTGGTCCCGATAACGCCGGACCAGGTGGGCAGGCCGATACCCGGCCCGGCCCAATGCGGCGCCGCCCCAATATCGTGTAGCCTGTGACCAACCATGGTCACGAGCTTCGGGGAAGCCGATACCCGCGCCAAGCTCATCGACCCAGCCATCCACCCCCGGAACCCCCGGAAGCCCCGGAAGCCCCGCAAGCCCCGGAACCCCCGGAAGCCCCCGCAAGCCCCCGCAAGCCCCGCAAGGATTGCAGGTGGACCAAAGGGCACATCAATCGCAGAATCACCGCCGGGGCCTGTCCTCCTTCGTGCCTTCGTGTTCAATGATCTTCCTGGTGCCCTTGGTGTCTTGGTGGTTAATTCCTCAGTACCATACGATCCGAGCCGGCTGGCTAGATGGAGTAGTCGTACATGAGCACAGCAACAAGCACGATGACCCGCGTTATCGTGGAAGCGTTTGGCGGGATCGAGCAACTGAAGGTGGTCGAGGCTCCGCTGCCCCAGCCCGGGCCGGGTCTGGTGCGCGTGCGCGTGACGAGCATCGGCATGAACCACGCCGACCTGATGGCGCGGGTGGGGCAGTACCGGATCTCGTCGGGCGATCCGCCCTTCACCCCCGGCTTGGAGGCCGGCGGCGTCATCGATGCGCTGGGCGAGGGCGTGACTGACCGGCGCGTCGGCCAGCGCGTGGTCATCGGCCCCGACGCCCCGCGCCGCGCCGCGGCGGGGGCAGGCGCTTCGGCAGCAGCCGGCGGCGGCACCTATACCTCGCACTACGTCTGCCTCGCGTCGCAGACTTATCTGGCGCCCGACGTCTTGCCCGACGAGCAACTCGGCGCCATCTGGCTGGGCTACCTCACGGCCTGGGGTTGCCTGGTGTGGAAACACCACCTTAAGCCCGGGCAGATCGTCGCCATGCCTGCCGCCTCGAGCAATGTCGCCCTGGCCGCGGCGCAGATCGTCAAGCACCTCGGCGGCACGGCCATCGGCCTGACCACCAGCCCCGGCAAGGTGGACACGCTCAAACAACTGGACACCTCGGCGTTCGATCACATCGTCGTCACGCACGGCCCGGATCGCCAGCCGCTGCCGTGGCACAAGGACTTGAAGGACATCACCGAGGGGCGGGGCCTCCGGGGGGTGGACGTGTTCTTCGATCCCGTCGCCGCCGGGGCTTACCTGGAAACCGAAATCCGCAGCATGGCGCAGCACGGCACGATCTACGTCTACGGCCTGCTGGGCGAGCCGGGCAAGGTGGACGTGACGCCGCTGATCCGCAAGCACGGCGCCATCGCCGGCTGGGCCATGGCGGAACTGGTTGCCGCCGGCCGCGAAGCCTTCGAGCCGGGTTGCCGGCACATCCTCGAAGGATTCGCCAAGGGCACGTATCGCCAGCACGTCGATCGCGTGTTCAAGCTTGCGGATGTGCGCGAGGCGCAGGCATACATGGAAGAGGGCAAGCACATCGGCAAGCTGGTGCTCGTGCCGTGATGGCGCGGAGCGCGATGAAGCGCGGCGCTTCGTGGTGGCGCGTCTGCTAACGCAGCGCCGCCAGCAACTCCACAACAGGATCGCGCGGCGCTGTTGCGGGATCGTCGCACAACCACAACACCAAGCCATCGCA
>JBBDMX010000111.1:1742-10709 GCA_040878035.1 Phycisphaeraceae bacterium
GCCATCGCAGCGCATCACCTGCGCTGCGACCCCTGGTGTGAGGCCCGGTGTGATGAACGCCACCACGCTGTCAGGTTGCGCGGCGGGGCCGATGCTGATTCGCGACAGTGACAGGTCGCGCCAGTCGAGCTCGCCGTCGTGCATCTCGATGACCAGATCAACCGCTCCATTCTTCAACAGCGTCGCGGCGTCGGAGCAGGCTTGCGTTTGGCCTGCCACAAAGCGCACGCCGGCGGCGGCTGGTGACACACCGGTGAGCCAGGTGATTGCTTCGCACACACCCTTGATATTGCCCGCCCGGGGATGGGGCAGGTGGAAGACGCACAGGCGCACCTGTCGCTGGAGATCGGCCGCGAGCTTGTGCCATTGGCTGGCGATGCGCGGGTCGCAGCCCGCCGGCAGGATCGCGGTGACGCGCTTGAACTGGCCGATGGGGCCGGCATCGGGATTGGCGCGATGGGAGTCGCGCAGTTTCTGGATCGTGATGAGGTCCGCTGCGACCTGGGCTTCGAGCGGTTGCCGCGCGGCAATGCGTTGCGCCAGCGGATGCGAGCGCACTTCATCATCGCAGCCGACCCAGAGAATCATCTGGCTGGAAAGCACGTGCCCCAACGTGGCCGTCTGCGTCACCGGCTGCCGTGCCGTCACCGGATCTGAGGGCAGCGGCCAGGGCAGCAGGGCGGCATCGATCGACCGCGCTAATGCCACAGCCTGCCGCGTGGATTCGATGGTCAGGGTGTTCATGCCGACGATCGCCGGACACTTCGCGTCCGCGATCAGTTGGCGTGTCTGTGCCACGGCAGCATCGAGCGTCACGGCCTTGCCGTCGCAGGTGGCGCGCAACTCCAGGTCAGCCGCGCGGCGACACACCGCGCCCAGCAGTGATAGATCGCGCAGCAGCGCTTCGCTGGGCTCATCGATACCGGACTGCGTCGATTGCGTCATGATTGCATGCGAGTGTAGAGCGTTCGGGCCTGGTCGTGCAACGCGGTGAGCACAGCGGACTCGCTGTCGCCCCCGGCAAAGAGTGTGCAGATCGGCTGGCCGGCGCGCACGGGGCTGCCGGCGTCGGGGATGTCGGCGACGGTATCGCTATCGAAAAGCGTGGTCAGATCGGGCACGACGCCGTCCTGCCGAGCATAGACATAGGCTTTGCCGACCATGTCCGACCTGACATGCGCTATACGGGTGCCCTCTTCGTCCGGTAATCCCCTCACCCCAGCCCTCTCCCCGGGGGAGAGGGGGTCGGACCGCAGCGCCGCGACTCCGCCGCCGCGCTCGATCACTTCGACACTGGCGGTGTAGCGCGGGTTGACCTCGACGGGCCAGATGATGCCGTCGGCGTTCACGACCGCATCGACGCCAAAGACGCCGCGCAGGTCGAATCGCTGCGCCAGCGCCACGCCCAGGCGCGACAGGCCGCTGCGCTGCGGCGCGGACAGTTCGATGGGGCCGATGCTGCCGCTGTACTCGAATCCCTCGGCCCCCAGCGCCGCGTCGCCGATGATCTGCCGCGTGACGCCCAGCAGCCGGGCGCTCCAGCCGTCGCTGTTGTACACCGCGGCGATTGGTTGGCCCTGGATGTACTGCTGGAGGTACTCATCGCCCGTCACGCGCGCCCCGCGATGCCACAGGCGCACCCGCTTGCCTCCTGCGCTGCGCAAAGGCTTGATGACGCGCAGGCCGGCGAACTTGCCGCCCAGCCAGCGCTGCGACAGCCGCCACCCCAGCGATGCCTTGCGCCATGCCCGGCAGGGGTGCACGTGCTCGAAGGCCGGCATCGACGCCAGGGCCTCGGGGTCGCGCACCGCCCGCATCGCCTCGACGCCGCTGGTCAGAAGCTCCCGCTGCATCGCGATCGCCTGCACGATGTCGAGGTGGTTCTCCATCGCGCCGGTGAAGAGCACCGGCGCCTCGGCGGGCACATCGCCATCCTGAAGCAGCTTCAGGATGCCCGCCGGATACGTTCCCGCCGGCACGCGCCGCACCGGCGCCGCCTCGCGCAGATCACGATCGGCGAACATGTCGATGCACCACGGCCGATACCCCGCCCGCAGCGCCGACTGCGCCGCCGCCCGTGCCGAGGCCCCGATCACGATGAGGTTCGCGGGAGAATTTTGGATTTCGGATTTCGGATTTCGGATTTGATGTCTTCCGTCAGGCGCCGTCCAGTGTCGTCGCTTTCTTCATATCCGTGTTCATCCGTACTCATCTGGGCTATTGCAGAATAGCATCGATCGTCTTGAGTTCGTCAGCGGTGAACGCCGCGTTGGTCAAGGCCGCGACGTTCTCGGTGATCTGCGCAGGCCGGCTGGCGCCGATCAGGGCCGTGGTCACGCGCCGATCGCGCAGCACCCACGCCAGCGCCATTTGTGCCAGCGACTGCCCGCGCGACTTGGCGTGATCGTTAAGCTTGGCGATCCGCGCCAGCTTGTCATCGGTGATCGCCTTGGGTCGCAGGAATCCGCCCTTGCTCTTGGCCCGCGAGTCATCGGGAATGCCGTGCAGATACTTGTCGGTCAGCAGCCCCTGCGCCAGCGGGCAAAAGGCGATCACGCCCATGCCCACGCGATCGACCACCGGCAGCAGGTCGGCTTCGATCCATCGGCCGAACATGTTGTAGCTGGGCTGATGGATCACCGGCAGCGTCCAGTCGTGGCGCTCGCACACACGCGCTGCCTCAGCGGTCCATGCGCCGGAATAACTGGAGATCCCGCCGTAGATCGCCTTGCCCGACTTGATCGCCTGATCTAGTGCGCCCATCGATTCGTCCAATGGCGTGTCGGCGTCGAAACGGTGGTGGTAAAAAATGTCCACGTAGTCCAGTCGCAGGCGCGCCAGCGATGCATCGAGGCTGGCCAGCAGGTACTTGCGCGATCCGCCGTCGCCGTAGGGGCCGGGCCACATGCGGTAGCCGGCCTTGGTGGAGATGATCAGCTCATCGCGATGGGCGGCCAAGTCGTCGCGCAGGATGCGGCCGACACGCTCCTCGGCACTTCCGGGGGGCGGGCCGTAGTTGTTGGCCAGGTCGAAGTGCGTGATGCCATGGTCGAACGCCGTGAAAAGCATTTGCCGGCAGTTCTCATGAAAGCCGGCCTCATCGTCGTGATGACCGGCGTCGCTGCCGGCGCCGCCGAAGTTGTGCCAGCAGCCCAGGCTGATCGCCGGCAGCTTCAGGCCGTTGCGGCCGCAGCGGCGGAACCAGTCGGGCGGGGTGTCGTCGTAACGTTTGTCGTTGGGGATGTAGTTCATGTGGCTATTATCGCGCTTGCCGTCACATTGTCACCTGAACCGGACGCTTCGCGGACTCAGCGTCGGCGTGTACAGGCGCTAACGATGCTCGAACGACTCAGGCGTTTGCACCTGCTTACCATAGCGGAAAGTGATCAATGAGCAGCGCGGGCAACGGTATGCTTCGAGCTTGGCGCGGCGCATCCAGGTGAATGTGCCGGGCACGTCCGTGGCAAACTCGACGCTGCCCAGCGGCTGATCCTTGCGGAACCAGAACATCCCGCCGCCGGTGGGAATGAAGCCGTTCTGCATCGTGGTGTGACATTCGGGGCAGCGCATGATTGGCTCCTGGAATCTGCGGGCCAAGCGTTTGGGCCCCGCTCATCTGGGAGCGAGGGCCCGTACCTCTTGCGGCCATGCTACAGGGTCGCCGTGATCGCGTGGTGTTCGCCCGGGCGCAACTCGTCCAGCGGCAACCCGATCACGCGGCGGTCCAGGCGTGCATCCATCCACTGCTGCCCAGCCTCCTGGCCATCGAGCAGGAGCTGGCGCACGCCGCACTCCCGGCCGTGAGGATTTTGGATCTCGATGTCGTACCTGGCATTCATGAAGGTCACATGTCCGCGCAGGTGCTTCCACGCGGGACGAATGACCGGGTCGATGACCAGGTGCCTCAGGCCCGGCCGGAAGCCCAGGAAGCCGTCGAAGCAGTTGCGTACCGCGACGGGCACGCTGCCGGTGTTGAACGGGGCGCCGCCCACGCCCTCCAGGCCCGGTGCTTCCATGTAGTGATTGACGACCAGGTATGGCGCGCTCCTGGTTCGCAGGACGGGATGTGCCTGCTGATCGTAGGGGAGCATGTAGCGCATGACGTGGTAGAGCAGTTCGCCGCGGCCGGCATGCCAGGCGGCGGCGCCCAGGAAGCCATGCGAGCCGTGGTTATACGGCGTGCCGTTTTCGCCCAGCCCCGCCGCAAGGTCGCCCTGGCCGATCCGCCCCAGATGATGGATAGGCGGCTGGCCGATTGGGGGGTGGAACAGCCGCCAGCCGTAAGGGCCCTTGAGTGACTCGAGGGCGGCGACAACCCGGTCGCGCTGCTTGCCTTTCACGATGCCCGCGATGATCGCGAAGCTGTTGGGCGTGGAGTTGACTCGACCGGCGCCATCCGGATCGCGCGGCGAGAAGACCCATTGTCCGCCGTCGGTGAACACGCCGTTGAAATAGCCCACGCGGTTGCGTGCGTGCTTGAGCAGATTCCTGCGAAACGTCTGCGCAGCTCGACGATACCGCTTAGCCAGCGGCCGATCCTGTCCCAGCATCTCCAGCAGTTCGGCCGCCTGCTCCAGCGCCAGCACGAGCTGGCAGGGGACCATCACGCTTTCGCCGCGGCCTTCCAGACCGGCGGCGTTGACCGAGTCGTTCCAGTCGCCTTCGCGGATCTTGCATAGGCCGTGCTCGCCGAGGTTGCGCCGATCCAGGTAATACGCCAGCAGCCGCTGGGCATGCGTCATCACGCTGTCGCGGCCGGCGGCATCCAGCCAACTGGTATTCTGCTTGAGCAGGGCAAAGTCGCGTGTCCACACCAGGTATTCCCAGAGCAGCGCCCAGACCCACAGGCCCGAGTCCACATACGGCCGGGCGTCGTGCTGGGCGTGCCGGCCCGCCAGCGAGTATTGCCGCAGGAACCAGCCGTCGCTGCGCTCCAGCGAGAGAATCTCGAGCAGGCGATCTCGAGCCAGCGCGGGATCGACGGGCACAATGGCCGTGGCGTCCTGGGCTGTGTCGCGCACGCCGCGCATGTTGCACCAGCCCCGGTCCTGCATCTGCTCCAACTGGAGAGCCAGGTGCTCGTTGACGTAATGGTTCAGTGCGTCGTCCGGCGTGTCGATTCGGCGATGGTTGAATAGACGGTCGTAGCGTTGCTTGAGTGCTCGCAGGTCGCGTTGCTGGCGAGGGTCGTCGAAGTAGCGCGTCAAACGAGTGATCTGCGACTTAGGTGGCAGCTTGCCATCCACGGTTTCCGGCAACTTGGCCAGTACGGTCGTGAACTGGAAGGAGGCGCCCGGCGCCAGCTCGACTTGTCGCGCCATGGCTGCCAGAGGCGGGCGGCCAACGGCGGCGTTGGCTTGGGTGATCTTGCCATAGGTCGGAATTCCGCGGCGCGCATTGCGCTGCAATTGCCCCTGCCAGACCGCCTGCGGCGAGTCCCAGCGGCCCTGCCCCACGAAGGCATCGGGGGAAACCTCGAAATGCGTCGGCGCCAAATCGGTGACGATCGCTGCGCGCAGACGCTTGGCGGGGTTGCCCCCGGGGTCGCGCATCTCCGCCCAGAACGCCGCGGTCTGACCAAGGCGCATGAAGGCCGTCGTTTGATAAATGGCGGGAATATCCCACGGCGCCAGCGCGGCCGCCGCCAGGTGCGGCCGGATCACAGGCATCAGCGTCACGCTGCGCCGCTTGCGGCTGGTATTGGTCAACGTCAGAGTCGATACGAGCGTGACGCTGTCCGGCGCCAGCCAGACCCGCGTCTGCACGAGCCACCGATCGTGCGCCAGTTCGTACCGGGTCTCGGCGGGGCTGTAAGTGCAAGTGAAGCGCTGCGGTTCGGCGCCGGGGGGCGCCGCGGCGATTCGTGGCGACCAGAAATTGCTGAACGCTCCCTTCGGCCCGCTGCCTTGCGGAATGATCCACACCATCATCGCCGGAGTTGTGCTGTTGTCGGTGTGGTTGAGCAGCAGTGGTCCGCCTGGCGGCGCGATTTGAAAAAACGCGCCGCCGTCGTGCCGCAGCCGCAGCAGCGACTGGCCGTTGTAGTGCTGATATTCCCACGGCCGGGGCAAGTGATAGCGGTTGATCGTGAACGTCGCCGGCGACGATTCAAAATGCCCGAGGCCATTGAGGTCGATGTCCGTAATCCGCATGGGTGACTCTTCCTGGGTTGCATCTACAGGGGGGGAGGCAGGGTGGTGCATTGTACGATGCTTGCGGGAGAGCCCAGACCCACTTCTGCCTGCGGTTCGGATAAACTGCTGACGAATTCTCCGGGCCAACCCTCGAAAGGTCTGCACGCATGCCTGCCAAGCCGCCCACGCTGTACTGGAATCCCGCCGCCACGCCGCAGCCATTGCACGCGATGTTGCGCACTTTGGGGGCCGCTTATCCGCTGGTTGAAAAGCCGCGCCGCGGCGCCGTGGCCATGCACTTGATGCCCGGCGCGCCCGCCGGCAGCGTGACGGTGCAACTGGACAAGACCGGCGCCGCGATCACCTACGATCAACCGATCCATGCCTTGCGCGGCGTCGGATCGCTCCTGGCGGGCCTGGTTAGACGTACTGAGCCGTTGGTCGAGTCCATGCCCTTCGCGACCTTCGGCATCATGCTCGACTGCTCGCGCAACGCGGTGATGACCGTGGCACATCTCCAGAAGTGGCTGCGGCAACTGGCGCTCTTGGGCTACAACATGGTCATGCTCTACACCGAAGACACCTACCAGGTGCCCGGCGAGCCTTGCTTTGGTTACCTGCGTGGCCGATACACGGCCGAGGAACTGCGCGCGATCGACCAGTACGCCGCCGACCTGGGCATCCAAGTCATCGGCTGCATTCAGACGCTGGGACACCTGGAGCAGATTCTCAAGTGGCCGGCCTACGGCAAAGTGCGGGACACGTCGTCGGTGGTACTGGGACGCGAGGATGCGACCTACGAACTGATCGACAAGATGATCGGCGTCATGGCGGATACCTGCCGCAGCCGGCGCATCCACATCGGCATGGACGAAACGCACGACCTGGGCCGCGGCCAGTTCCTCGACCGCTTCGGCTTCCAGCGCGGCTTTGACATCTTCAACCAGCACCTGGCGCGCGTGGTCGAGTTGTGCAAACGCCGCGGCCTGGCGCCCATGATCTGGTCGGACATGTATTTCCGCATGGGCTCCAAAGCGCACAACTACTACGACACAGAGGTGGACATCCCCGCGGACGTCAAGGCGGCCATTCCCGCCGAGGCCCAACTGGTCTACTGGGACTATTACCACGACAACACCGAGTTCTACGTCGATCACATCCAGCGGCATCGGCAACTGCACGGTGAACCGCTGATGGCCAGCGGGGTGTGGACGTGGAGCCGGCTGTGGCATGATTCGGACAAGACCCGCCGCACCGCGCTGCCGTGCCTGGCGGCGTGCCGCAAGCAGAAGGTCAACGAATTCTTCTTCACGCTTTGGGGCGATGACGGCGCCTATTGCGAATTCGATTCGGCCCTGGCGGGCCTGGCGCTGGGCGCCGAAGCGGCGTACCGCGGCGATGCAGTTGTAACGGCGAATCTGGCCCGGCGTTTTGCCGCGGTCTGCGGCGGCGACTATGCCCTGATCGAAAAGATGAGCGACCTGACGCGGCACGACAGCCCGGCAATCCTCTGGGACGACCCGCTGCTGGGCATCTGGTGGAAGGCCAGGGCCGCGGAGGATGGCAAGCACTGGCCCAAAGTGTTGCGCGACTATCAGCGCCTGCTGACCAAGGTGCACAGCGGCGCAAAGATCACCAGGCCGATCGATATCGCCCATGGCGTGAATCTGTTGCGCTGCCTGATCGCCAAGCTGGACATCGGGCTGAAACTGCACCAGGCGTACCGCCAGCGCGACAAGGCGGGCCTGGCGGCGGTGCGCAGGCAGGTGCCCGCGATGGTCCGCGCCATCGATGATCTGCTCGCGTCCTTTCGCCGGCAGTGGCATCGCCGCAACAAGCCCGAGGGCTTCGAGGTCATCCAGATCCGCCTGGCGGGCCTGCGACAACGCTACCTGGAACTGGGCCAGCGCCTGGGCGAGCTGGCGGCCGGCAAAATCGCCAATATCCCCGAACTGGAGCAATCCGCCGGTAAGACCCACCGCGGATTCAACTGGCGCCGCCTGGCGTCGGCGTCGGATATCGTCTGACGTACGCTGGCGGTTGCAGGGATTTCCACGCCGGGGCCGAGCTCTTCCGGGGGCGAAGCCCCGGTCTTCCAGGTGTTAAGGGCACTTGACCTTGCCGCCACTGGCGGTATCTTGCGTCCATGTCGCGCGTTGGCGCCGCATCGCAACTCTCTAACGGGGTACGCCACATGTCTGCACAACGGGAAATTCCAGCCGAGCTTCGCAGGAGGGTCATTCTTGTGGCTGCCGCGGGATTCGGCGGCACCATCATCGGCCTTTGGGTGCTTTTCCTCCTGCGTTGGCTGGCGGGCTTCGATCTGATCGCCCTGCTGACACGCAACCAACCAGTCAGCCCGATGTTTGCACTGACCCTCGCGGCCGTGGGCACCATCGTGCTGACCCCTTGGGGCTTTCTCTTCACCAGGCGCCGCCTGCATCTGGCGCAGAACGGCATCGAAGGCACCGCCACCATCAGCAAAGTTGGCTCCATCGGTTACGCACACGACTCCGTCCACGCCTCCTGGCCCATCCGCTACACCTACGAATACAACGGCCAGACCTACGCGGGCGCCGCCGACTTGGAGGAAAAGCGCCTCAACGAACTGGAAGAAGGCGACGGCATCGCCGTGCTGGTCGATCCCAACAAGCCTCAGCGCTCAGCACTGATGGAGCAGGTGTTGCCGGTGCGAGTCGAAGCCAAGCCGCGCGATCCTCGCATCGCCTCGGCGCGGTGAGTGGACCACGAAGAATGGTGCTTCTGACCCCGGGCAGAAAAAGGTGTCAGGATTGAATGGCACTTCCTGAAGCTGTAAGGGTCGTGGCAACTG
>JBBDMX010000112.1:0-51720 GCA_040878035.1 Phycisphaeraceae bacterium
CCCCCCCCCCCCCCCCCCCCCCCCCCCCCCCCCCCCCCCCCCCCCCCCCCCGGAACGGTGGAGAGTGGAGGGTGGAGAGTGGAAGATGTGCAGATCGAACGCGGCAAAGCCGCGGCGCTGCGTAGTCTGCGCTTTCCACTCTCCACTCTTCCCGTCCTGATCGCTCCTTCGTTCCTGTTACACTGATCTGCCTATGCCAGTTGTGAAGACCCCCAAGACCAAAATCGTGGACCGATACGCCAAATCACGTAGAGCGTGGGAGGCGGCCCGGACCCTGATGCCCGGCGGCGTCAGTTCCCCCGTACGCGCCTATAAGGCCGTCGGACACGACCCGATCGTCATCAAACAGGGCAAGGGCTGCAAGGTCACCGACATCGATGGCAACGAGTACATCGACTACGTGATGTCCTATGGGCCGCTGATCCTGGGGCACTGCCCGGATCATGTCACCGCCGCGATCACCAAGACCGCCCGGCGCGGCGCCAGCTTCGGCATGCCCACGGAAGCCGAGACGGAACTGGCGGAACTGGTCGTCGAGGCTGTGCAATCCATCGAGTTGGTGCGATTCGTCAACAGCGGGACGGAGGCGACGATGAGCGCCCTGCGTCTGGCGCGGGCGGCGACGGAGCGGGACAAGATCATCAAATGCCGGGGGTGCTACCACGGCCATGCCGACGGGCTGCTGGTCGAGGCCGGCAGCGGGGCGACGACGCTGGGCGTGCCCAGTTCACCGGGCGTGCCCGCCAATGTGGCGGGCAATACGGTGCTGGTGCCGTTCAATGATGCCGGGGCCGTTGAGCGGGTGATGAGCGAGCATCGCGATCAGATCGCCGCCATGATTGTCGAGCCGATTGCCGGCAACATGGGTTGCGTGCCTCCGGCGCCGGGCTATCTCAAATCTTTGCGCGATCTGTGTGATCGTTTCGGCGTGCTGTTAATCTTTGATGAGGTGATGACGGGCTTTCGCGTGGGCTTCGGCGGGGCACAGGGTCTTTTCGACGTCACGCCCGATCTGACCTGCCTGGGCAAGGTGATCGGCGGCGGGCTGCCTTGCGCAGCCTACGGCGGGCGGGAGAACCTGATGCGCCAAGTGTCGCCCGATGGCCCGGTTTACCAGGCCGGCACGCTGTCGGGCAATCCGCTGGCGATGGCGGCGGGGATCGCCACGCTCGAGACGCTCAAGGATGGCACGCCGTATCAGGACCTGGAGGCCGCCGCCGGCACGTTGGCGGCGGGGCTTAAGGAAGCCGCCGGCGCCGCGGGCGTGGCCGTGCAGGTCCAGCGAGTCGGCTCCATGCTCACCCCATTCTTCAACGCCTGCCAAGTGACGAATTACGAGCAAGCCTGCGCCAGCGACACGCGCGCCTTTGCCGTGTTCTTCAGCAACATGCTCAACCAGGGCGTGGTGCTGCCCCCCAGCCAGTACGAAGCCTGGTTCGTCAGCACGGCGCACGACAGCGAATGCATCAGCCAGACGATCACCGCGGCGCACCAGGCCTTTGAGGCGGTGGCGCGCGGACAGGCGTGATGGTCCAACCATGAGATGCTCGGATCATGATCACCGCCGCGCAAACTCGTCGGGAGATGGATCGCCAGGGCGAGTACTGGCGCGTGGCGCTGATGGACTTCGTGGATGACTTTCGCCGGCATGGGGATCCAGCCACCATTGCCGAGCCGTTTGCGCCAGGCGAGCCGCGTTTTGATGCGCTGCTGGCGTCGGTGATCGAGCAGCTATGCAAGGAATTGCGTCGGCCGATCCCTTCGTGGGTCGAGGCGGTGCCGGCGTCGCCGCGGGCGTGGTTCGTCAGCGGCTTTGAATCGCTCAAGGCCATCGCCCTGGTCGAATCCCCACTGTCCTTTCGGATGCGGAACATCTTCGTTCATGCTAACTTTCTCAGCCGTGTTTGACGTTTCCTCTGCAAGACCGGATTGAACCACCAAGACACCAAGGACACCAGGAAGAGGCAAGAAGCGGATGAATGAACACGAAGGCACGAAGACACGAAGAAGAGGAAGAAGGAACAGGGATGGACATGATGGACTGGATAAGAAGGGAAGAATGACGAACGAGGAACGAAGAACGAAGAACGAACAACGTCAACGCTCCCTGTCCATCCCTGTTCCCTCTTCTTCGTGTCTTGGTGCCTTCGTGTTCAACCCTTCTCCTTGGTGTCCTTGGTGTCTTGGTGGTTAATATGGTTCTCAACAGAAAGGCTTACCGTGCCGGATAAGTTACGAGTTTTGGTTCCCGACAAGCTGGCCGACGAAGGGCTTGATTACGTTCGCGCTCAACCAGATGTGGAGTTGACCAGCAAGCCGGGAATCACCGAGGCTGAGCTGGCGCCGATGGTGGGCGACTATGACGGATTGATCGTGCGCAGCGGCATTCAGGTGACGGCGGCGGTGCTGGCGAAACCGGGCCGGCTCAAGGCCATTGCCCGTGCCGGCGTGGGCGTGGACAACATCGACCTGGACGCCGCCACCGAGCACGGCATCCTGGTGATGAACTCCGCCGAGGCCAGCACCATTTCCACGGCCGAGCACGCCTTTTCCCTGCTCATGGCCTTGGCGCGGCAGATCGGGCCGGCCTACAAGAAGATGGCCGAGGGCGGCTGGGACCGCAATAAGTTCATGGGCACTCAGCTTTCGGGCAAGACCCTGGGCGTGGTGGGCTTTGGCCGCATCGGCCGCACCGTCGCCGAGCGGGCCCTGGCGTTCGGCATGACCGTCGTGGCCTATGACCCTTTCATTAACGCCGGCTTCATGATGGACGGCAAGGTCAGGATGTTCGCCAGCTTCGAGGAATTGGCGCCTAACGCCGACCTGCTGACCTTCCACGTGCCGCTCAACGAGCAAACCAAGGGCATGCTGGGCGTCGCGACATTCGCCAAGGTGCGCAAGGGTGTGCTGGTGATCAACGCGGCGCGTGGGGGCGTGGTGGATGAGGCGGCGTTGCTGGCGGCGCTGGACAGCGGTCAGTGCGGCGGGGCGGCGCTGGACGTGTTTGACCAGGAGCCGCCGCCGGCCGATTCACCCTTACGCAAGCACCCGCGGCTGCTGGTGACGCCTCACCTGGGCGCCAGCACGCACGAGGCGCAGCAGGCGGTGAGCATCGCGGCTGCCGAGCAGTTACTGGAATACCTGCGTGGGCAAGGCGTGCGCGGCGCGGTCAACGCCGGCGGATTGCGTGTCGACCTGTCGCCCTTGCAGAATAAGTTCGTCGACCTGGTGCAGCGCATGGCGGCGCTGATCAACCCGATGGTCACGCGCGGGATCGCCGGCGTCACGTTCGAGATCGCCGGCAAGGAGCTGGCCGCCGTTGCCGGCACCATCGAGCGCTTCGGCCTGGTCGGCCTGCTCAAGGGTTACCTGGCGGTGCCGGTGAACATGATCAACGTCCGCCACATCGCCGAGCAGCGCGGCATCCGCCTGCGCACCGTAATCAGCGAGGGCGAGGAAAAGGGCGACGGCCCGCAACTGGCGATGGAAATCACCGGACCCAGCGGCGCGGTGGACGATCAGACGCCCCACGGCGATGAAAGCCGGCGCATCGTCGGCAAGGTCTACCAGGACATGCGCCCGCGCGTGGTCGAGATCAACCGCTACCACATGGACATGGTGCCCGCCGGCCACATGGTGCTGATCCAGAACGAGGACCGCCCGGGCATGATCGGCATGGTGGGGAGCGAATTTGGCAGCGCCAATGTCAACATCGCGGACATGACCATCAGCCGGCGAACCAGTGCGGGCATTTCTGGGGGCGGGTCCGGGGGTACTTCCGGGGGGGCGACTGCACTGATGGTGCTCAAGGTGGATGCGGCGCCGCCCGAGTCGTTGCTCAATCGGCTCAAGGCCCGGCCGGGCATCCTTAAGGTCGCGGCGGTCAAGCTGCCCGATGATCGGCAATAGATGGGGCGGCACCCCCGCCCAAGCGGGACTGGCCGCGTGGAAGTTCAGGCCGCCGCCTTGTCACCTTGTCACCTTGTCATGCTTCCTCACGCCGGCGGCTTGCGCTGGAACGGCGTGATCAGGTCAAGGCCGAAGTAGCGCAGCGTGCCCAGCACCAGCAGGGCGGCGCCGGCTTCGTCGAGGTTGCCGATGATGGGCAGGTTGTCGGGCAGGAGCTCGAAGATGCCCCAGCCGGGGTTGAGCAGATACGCCAGTGCCGCCAGGCCGATGCCCGCCATGGCCAGCGATTTGGAGACGTTCCGCTTGGGTTGATCCATGGTCATGCTCCCGTCGCTTGCGCGGCTGCGGCGTCTGCCGCGTTGGCCAGCAGGCGGCGTCGCTCCAACAGGCCCGCCGCCAGGCCGGCGCCAAGCTGTTGACCCAGTTCGATCAACTGGGCCACGTCCCGCGGCGACAGGCGGCAGCCATAGCGGCAGAGCACCAGCGTGTTGTCCAGCGACTCGACCGACAGATCACGATTGTCCAGGAACATCCGCTGCACCGGCGGTGTGAAGGCGAAGTACGTAGCCGCCTGATCGGGACTGGTGATGCGGTTGCGCTTGATGAACCGCGCGTTGGCAAAGCTCACCACCTGACGCGAAGAGTCAGTCATGTTGAGGAACATGTTGTTGGGCACCAGCAGGAACCGCGGCAGGTCCAGGGCGACGGTGCCCGCGGTTCCCCCGGTTCCCCCGGTTCCCAGCGGTGTCTGGAGCACGACGAAGGTTTCGTAGTTATCGGAGAACTCGGCGCGGCGATAGAACGCGGTGGCGTCGTCGCCGCGAAACGAGCCGGGCACGGGATACTCGCGCAGCATGATCACGTGTACTGTCGTCCCCGCGCGCCGGCCCTGAAGCCAGGAATCCACCACGGTCACATAGCCCGAACGATAGAGGTAAGACCCGCCCAGCAGGGCATCGAGTTCCTCGTGAATCCGGTCGGGATCGGACAGGTCACGCGGGTCCAGGCCCAGGTAATGGGGCATCTGCGCCAGCTCGGAGCGTTTGCGCAGGGCATAGACGATCCACGCCACAAAGGCCGCCATGCTGCACACGAAAATGATCGCCGGCAGCAGCAGCGGCGGCCACGTCGTGGGCGGGGGAGCGACCTGTGCCAGCACCTGAATCATCGCCGCCAATCGTAGCCGGTTTTGGGCCAGTGCATAGCAGCCGGCTTGCGGGGGCGGGCCAGCAGCGAGAGCGCCCGCTGCGCCACTCTACCTGCGCATGATCGCCATGAAGCAGAACTCCTTCCACTCACACATTGAACAGGAAGTGGCACACATCGCTGTCGTGCATGATGTAGCTCTTGCCTTCGACGCGCATCTTGCCCGCCGCCTTGATCGCCGCCTCGCTCTTGTGCTGCTCCAGGTCGGCGACGCTGTAGATTTCCGCGCGGATGAAGCCGCGCTCGAAGTCGGTGTGGATCACCCCCGCCGCCTGCGGCGCCGTGGCGCCGACGGGAACCGTCCAGGCACGGATCTCCTTGGGACCGGCGGTGAAGAAGCTCTGCAACCCCAGCAGCTTGTACGCCGCCCGCGCCAGCGTCGCCAGCGCCGGCTCCGGCAGCCCCACGCTCTGCAAGAGCTCCAGCCGATCCTTGTCATCCAACTCCGCCAGCTCCGCCTCCAGCTTGGCACACACCGGCACGACCGCCCCGCCCTCGACCGCCGCACGCTGGCGCACCTTCTGCACATACGGCCCCTGCCCATGTGCATCGGACTCATCCACGTTGGCGACATACAGCACCGGCTTGGCGGTCAGCATCGCCAGCCCGCACAACGCCTTTTGCGCATCGGCATTGTCAAAGCGCAGCCCGCGCACCGGCTTGCCCGCCGCCAGGAGCTCGTTGGCCTTGCCCAGCACCTCGACGCGCAGCTTCGCGTCCTTGTCGCCCGACTTGGCGGTGCGCTGCGCCTTGTCGATCATGCCCTCGACGCTCTGAAGATCGGCCAGCATCAGTTCGGTATCGATCGTCTCGATGTCGCGGATGGGGTCGATCGAGCCTTCGACGTGGGTGATGTCCGGGTCATCGAAGCAGCGCACGATGTGCAGCACCGCATCGACGTTGCGGATGTGGGAGAGGAACTTGTTGCCCAGCCCCTCGCCGGTGGACGCCCCGCGCACCAGGCCGGCGATGTCCACCAGCCGCAACGCCGCGGGCACGATCTTCTCGGTTTCGATGAAGCGGTTGATCGTCGCCAGCCGGGGGTCGGGCACGGGCACGACACCGACGTTGGGTTCGATGGTGGCAAAAGGATAATTGGCCGCCAACGCGCCCGCCGCCGTCAGGGCGTTGAAGAGCGTGGACTTGCCGACGTTAGGGAGACCGACGATACCTGCTTCCATGGGGCGGGGATTATAGCGGTAAGTGCGAGGAGGCGACGATCAGCGACCCTCTTCTTCCGCCAGGCAGACGCGGGTATCTCTGCGATCGTCGTCGCCGGCCGCCATTTTGGACTGTGGTGGCGGTGACACCGCTTTGGCTTGCGAGGAGCCGCACTTGTTGGCGCGAAAAGGCAAAGCGCCGTCGTTGCCGCCGCACGCCAAAGAGCAACATGCGTTGGCCCTGCTTCATGCCACCGCTCCACCTCGTAGCCCCCGCCGCCATGCGCCATCACGTCCCGATCATCCCCTTGCCGCCGCGCCGCCTGGTCAACCGTGGAAACGTACCCACCCCGCGTTCAGCAAACATCCACGCATGAGCCCAGATGATTTCCGCGCGTGCTACCTCCCTCTGTGCAGGAGTTGAATCGGTTGATGATAGGCTGTCATGCAGCCTCCCGACCCGCAGGCTGACCTATCGATATCTACCGACTCCTTATCTATTGAATTGGATAAACATCGCAGAAACTGCGACAATGCCTGGCCCCAATCCTGCTGAGGTTTTCCCATGTCCAATCCATTTGGTCGCTTCGACGACGACGCTCGTGAGTACGTCATTCAACGCCCCGACACGCCACTGCCCTGGCTGAATTATCTGGGCTGCGAAGAGTTTTTCGGGCTGATTACCAACACCGCAGGCGGATACTGCTTTTACCGTGACGCCAAGCTGCGACGGTTGCTGCGGTACCGCTACAACAATGTTCCCCTCGACAGCAACGGGCGCTATTTGTACGTCAAAGACGGCGACACCGTGTGGAACCCGACCTGGAAACCCACACGAACGAAACTCGACCGTTATGAGTGCCGGCACGGGATGGGCTACTCGCGTATCACCGGTGAAAAGAACGGCGTGGAGGTCGCGGTCACTTTCATGGTTCCGCTGGGCCACACCGCGGAACTGTGGGATGTGACGATTCGCAATCTCACCGGCCAACCCAAGGACATCACGTTGTTCAGTTTTGTCGAATGGTGTCTGTGGGAAGCCAACGACGACATGACCAATTTCCAGCGGAACTTTTCGACAGGCCAGGTGGAAGTTGAAGGCAGCGTGATTTATCACAAAACTGAATACCGCGAGCGGCGCAATCATTTCGCCTATTTCGCAGCCAGTCGGAAGATCGACGGATTCGATACATCGCGTAATGCGTTCGTCGGTGTGCATGAAGGGTTGGATGGCCCCACCGCTGTCACGAACGGCAAATGCACCAACAGCGTGGCACACGGCTGGTCGCTGGTTGGTTCTCACCAGATCAATCTGCATCTGAAACCGCAGAGCACGGAGCGCATGCAATTCGCGCTGGGATATGCGGAGAATGAAGAGGACAGGAAATTCGTCGCGCCGCATGTGATCAACAAGGCACCGTATCACGCGGCGGCCAGGCAACTGATGGGAGATGTGAACGCCGATGCAGCACTTGCGGCGCTGAAGAAATATTGGAGCGAGTTACTGAGCGCATATCATGTAGAAATCGACGATGCCCATGTCTCGCGTATGACAAATATCTGGAATCAATATCAGTGCATGGCGACGCTGAACCTGTCGCGGTCGGCGTCGGGCTACGAGTCGGGTATCGGGCGCGGCATGGGATACCGGGATTCCAATCAAGATGTGCTGGGCGTGGTGCATCTGATGCCGGAGCGGTGCCGGCAGCGGATGCTCGATCTGGCTGCGACGCAATTGTCGGACGGGACGTGTTTCCATCAGTATCAGCCATTGACGAAAAAGGGAAACAGCGACATCGGCGGCGGGTTCAACGACGACCCGCTGTGGCTGCCTCTGAGCGTCGCGGCTTACCTGAAAGAGACCGGCGACACAACGATATTGGACGAGAAAATCGGCTGCGCGGACCTGCCCGGATCGCAGCACACGCTGATGGACCATCTGGTGATGTCGTTGAAGTACACCGACGATCATCGGGGGCCGCACAATTTGCCGCTGATCGGTCACGCGGACTGGAATGACTGTCTCAACCTGAACTGTTTTTCAAAGATCCCCGGCGAGAGTTTCCAGCTTGCAGGCGATATTGACGGCGACAAGGGGCAGGTGGCCGAAAGCGTGATGATCGCGGGATTGTATTGCCGGGCGTGCGATGAAATGGCGGGGGTTTACCGCATGATCGGGCGCGAGCAGGATGCAACGAACGTGCAGCATCGCGGGCAGGACATGCGGGCGATCGTGAAACATGCGGGGTGGGACGGCGAGTGGTTTATTCGAGCTTACGACGCATTCGGGAAAAAGATCGGTTCGCAAGAGTGTGAAGAAGGCAAGATTTTCATCGAGAGCCAGGGTTGGGGCGTATTGGGCGGGATCGGGCTGGACGATGGAAAAGCCGCGGCGGCGCTGGAAAGTGTGAAGAAGAAGCTGGCGACGCGCAACGGGATCATCCTCCAACAACCTGCGTACCAGACGTATCATCTGGAGTTGGGTGAAGTCAGCTCGTATCCGCCGGGTTACAAAGAGAACGCGGGGGTCTTTACGCATAACAACACCTGGATTGTGATCGCCGAGACGATGCTGGGGCACGGCGAGCAGGCGTATGAGTATTACATGAGCATTTGCCCCTCGACGAAGGAGGAGCAGATCGAGACGTACCGGGCGGAGCCGTATGTCTATAGCCAGATGACGGCCGGGCCGGACTCGGGCGATTTCGGTGAGGGTAAGAACTCGTGGCTGACCGGGACGGCGAGCTGGTCGTTCGTGGCCATCAGTCAGTACATATTGGGGATTCGGCCGAGTTTTGCAGGGTTACTGATTGATCCGTGCGTGCCTGCGAAGTGGGAGGGGTTCACGGTGAGCCGCAAGTTCCAGGGGCGCAAGTTCCGCATTACTGTGAGCAACCCGCGGAAGGTGAACAAGGGGGTTGCGAGCGTGACGGTGAACGGCAAGCCCCATGCGGGGAATGTGATCAAGCCGGGCGAGTATGAGAAGTCGGAGAAGGTGATTGAGGTGTTGGTGGTGATGGGATGAGGGTACCGCCGCTGGTGGGCATAGACGCCACAGCCAGTCTTTGTGCTCGGGCGACCGGCGGCAGCGTCCGCGCGGGACGGCAACGGAAGCAGCTAACGGCCCGCGCGACCTTGGGCCGACGCCGCCGGCGGAACGAACTCGGCCTTGACGCCGAAGACCATCGGCGGCGTGCCGGCTTCGTGGGCGCCCAGGTCGGGGGCGGCGCCAGTGAAGACGTCGCTGAAGTTAGGGATCACCTGGCCCGTGTCGAGGCCCGGGCTGCCAGGGGCCAGTTGAAAACTGCCGGTCCTGGTCTCGAATGAGAATCCCGCGCTGGGCATGTACTTGGGCGTACCTTTGATGCCGTTCTTCTCGTGGCTATCCGGGTACCGCGCGGCCGAGAGCAGGTCGTAATCAAAATCGTTGTCGTCGCTCCGCTTGTCGGTGGAGATGGCGTGCGTGTCGCCGGGGCGGACGTGCAGGATGTTGTTGCGGCTGACACAGTGCTTGAGGATGCGTGATTCGCCGCCCAGGCCGTTATAGCCTTCGCCCTTGGGCTGGAGAAGCGTGTTATGGAACACGTACATGTGGCCGGTCATCCAGTGCTCGCCGTCGGCGAAGCCCATCTTCATGAAGTTGCCGTGCGTGAGGTTCCAACTGCTGCCCGGGGGGCTGTGGGATCGCCCCGCGACGTTGCGCCAGACGTAGAGCGGGCCGATGGACGTGGCGGCATTGCCGATGGCCATGAGCGTGTTGTCGATGTAGTTGTTCCAGATGCGTACGTTCTGGTTGCCGCCTTCGGACTCGATGCCCTCGTCCCAGGAGTGGGCCAGGTAATTGCCGTAGATGTCGCTGTCGGCGCCGGGGAAGCCGCGGAAGCTGCCGTTCTTGCCGGCGCCGATGATGTCGTTGTAGTAATGATCTTCGTCCGACCAGCATTCGTTGTAGCGGATCACATGGTTGCCGGCGGATTCCCAGAAGACGATCGTCTGCGGACCGGCGGGATGACGGCCCTTACCGTGCTGTTCGGCCCAACTGTTGGTGTCCCACGAGGGATGGTGAAACTTATTGCGCTGGATGACGACCGACTGGAGGTCCTTGTGATTGCTGAAGACGCAGGCCTGGTAGTCGAAGCCAAAGCCGTTCTCTTCCTCGCTGCCCCATTGGCTGATGCCGCAATCCTCAATGACGATGTGATGACCCTTCATGATGCGGATGCCGTGCTGTTTGACGTTCCTGATCGTAAAGCCGCGGAGGATCACGTAGCTGGCGTCCACGGAGATGCCCAGATCGACTTGGTTCTGGCCATCAATGACGACGCCGATGCCGTCGTACAGGACGTAACCACTCGGCGTGCCGGACTTGCTTACCACCAGCGTCCGGCCGCCGCTTTGCGCTTTCACGGTCGAGGCGATGGGAAACTCTTCACGCCATGTGCTGGCGTTGAGGGTCGTGTGAATGTCGGTACCCTCGAGGGTGAGGGCGATTTCGTAAGCAGTGCCGGGCTGGAGATTGACGATGCTGCCGCGATAGTTGCCTTTGCATTCGGGGGTCTGCACCGGGTTATGCCGCATGGGCAGGCCCTGGCGCCAGGCCTTCTGCCCGGCGGCGCGATACTTGACCAGGACTTTCGTGGCGGCATCGCCGTTTTCGGGCGACCAGTAGAGGCTCAGGCAATGGAAGGTGGACACGCTCGTCGCAGGAGCTTGGGAGGTGACAGGCGTCGCTGGTGCGGCCAGGGCGGTCAGTTCGCCAGCAACGAACGCAGCAACAAAGAACGCGGCGGTGTGAAACGTGATGCTCATGATGGGGTTCCTTGGCGGTAGTCTAGTGCGGGCGTGGTTGGCGCACCATCGGATGGGTGTCCAGCGGAAGCGGCGGCGGCCACGGCATGAAGCGCAGAACGAGGAACCAAGTGCCAAGAGTCCAGGGCGAAGAACAAAGCGCGGGCATGAGTCCACCCCGGAACCCGGACCCCGGACCCCGGACCCCGGACCCCGGACCCCGGGCCCCCGGACCCCGGGCCACCCCGGTATCCAGCAGGAAGCGCTGACAAGCCTCGGCGTGTCGGGTACGCTCTGACCATGTTCGCGTCTTTCCGAGTTGGCCCGAACCGAGCCGCGCCGATGCGCAGCGATATCCTCGCCCTGCGGTCGGCTTCCCCAAACCCCTGGTTGGAGGGCCGCTGATGCTGCTAGAACTTGCTTTCCTGGGACTGGGCGCCATGGGTGGGGGCATGGCCCGCTGCCTGCTGCGCGCGGGTTACACGGTGACGGCGTTCGATCCCGACGCCGGCTCGCTGGCCGCCGTTGCCGCTGAAGGTGCCCGGCCAGCGGCCTCGGCGCGGGAGGCCGTCGGCCACGGCCAAGTCGTGCTCACTTCGCTGCCCAATTCGGAGGTCCTGGTGCAGACCGCCGAGGTTGACTTGCTGCCCAAGGCCCGGCCCGGGCAAGTCTTCACCGATCTGGGCACCGTGGTGACGGCCGAGGTGCGCCGCTTGGCGCAGGCGTTTGCCGCCCGCGGCGCGGCCCTGCTGGACGCACCGGTCAGCGGCGGGCCAAGCGGCGCAGCCCAGGGCGAACTGCGAATTTTCGTCGGTGGCGATCATGCCATTTTCCAGCAGTGCCGCGATGTCCTGGCCGTGCTGGGCGCCGCCGACGGCGTGACCTACTGCGGACCCAGCGGCTGCGGGCAGATCGTCAAGGGCGTCAACCAACTGGCTATGGGGCTGGTCAATGCCGCCGTGCTCGAGGCGCTGGCCTTTGGCGTGTTGGCCGGCGTGGATATCCAGACCCTCGCCAGGGCCGTGGGCGGAACCACCGGCTGGCGGTCGGTCTTGGGCGGGGTCTGCGGGCAAGTGGCGGCCGAGGCGGGCAACATGGTGGGCACCAAGGTCGATCAGCTTCCCTATTTCCTCAATGAAGCCAGGCGACATGGTTTCGATCTGCCCTTGAGCCACGCCCTGCGCGAGTTTTGCAAAGACGGTCCGATCGTCGGCATGGAAGCCAATCGTCGCTCGCCATCGTTCTGGCACCAACTGCGGGCGCAAGGCGACCGGAGAGCCTGACAGAGCACGGCCGACACCCGTGCCACGAGCATCCGTAGCGAACTGGGCTGGCAGCCGACCCGCTGCGCCTCGCCCGACCGTCCTGGCCGCGACCGGTAGTGGTACATCGACAACCCCACCTGGTGGCAACGCGTCAAGGGCGGCGCCCATTGCGCGCACAACCAGAAGCAGTACGGCGGGTAGGGGATTTGCGATTCGCCAAGGGTGCCCTGTGATTTGCCGCGCGCGAACGGCCTCTCAGCCCCCGATGGAAGCCGGCGGGGTTGTGCCCCCGACGACCACGCGCTTGTTGCCCCCCGCACATCGGTGTAGTGTGAACCGCCAACGTGAGCGTCCGTCAAGGAGTACGCCCCTTGCCCCCTTCGCGCCCGAACATTCTTTTCATCTGCTCCGATCAGCACACCGCGCGTATCACCGGCGCCTACGGCGACCGCGTCGTGCGGACACCCAACCTCGACGCCCTCGCCGGCGCGGGTTGCCGGTTCGACAGCAACTACTGCAACGTGCCCGTCTGCGTCGCCTCGCGCGCCAGCTTCATGACCGGTCGGCACGCCCACAAGACCGAGGTGCTCGAAAACGCGGGCATCCTCGACAGCCGCATTCCCACGCTCGCGCACATGGCAGTGCGCGGCGGGTACCACGCGGTGCTGTGCGGCAAGATGCACTTCCTCGGCGGCGACCAACTGCACGGCTTTCTCGAACGTCCCATCGGGGAGTTCGGCGGCGCGGCGCCCAGCGACGGCCTGCCCACGGGCAAGCTCGGCAACTGCTCGCACCACGCCCCGCTGCAATTCACCGGCGCCGGCGGCAACGCGCTGGAGGACTATGATGCCGCCGTCGCCGAGGAAAGCGTCAACTGGCTCCGCGCCTACGCCGCCGCCGCCGGCGCCGACACACCCCCGTTCTTCATGACCGTCGGTTTCCTCCTGCCGCACTGCCCGTACATCGCGTCGCGCCCGGCGTATGATCGCTACGACGGCAAGGTGCGGGCGCCGCGCCTGGCGCCGGCGCAGCTCGAGGCCCTGCATCCCCACCACCGCGCGTACCGCCAGTGGATCAAGCTCGAGGAGATCCCCGAGGCGAACTTCGACCGCGCCGCGGTGGCGTATTACGCGCTGACCGACACCTTGGACTGCCACGTCGGCCACCTGCTCGACACGCTGCGTGCGACCGGGCTGTGGGAGAACACGATCGTCGTTTACTTCTCCGACCACGGGGAGATGCTCGGCCAGCACGGACGGTGGCACAAGGATTCATTCTTCGAAGATTCGGCGCGCGTGCCGCTGATCGTGCGCCATCCCAAGATGGAGTTGTCCACGGCCGTCGCGCGGCCGACGTCGCTGGTGGACCTGATGCCCACGCTGTGCGAGTGGATCGGCATCGCGTCGCCGCCCGGCCTCGATGGCCATTCCCTAGTCCCGCTCCTGCGCGGCGAGACGCAACCTGAGCGCACGGCCGTAAAGGTCGAGTCGTACACCTTCTGGGAAGGCGAGCCGTGGAGCCTCAACTCCAACCGCATGGTCCGCCGTGACCAGTGGAAGCTGAACTGCTACGGCTTCACCAACACGTACGAGTTGTATGACCTGGCACGCGACCCCGGGGAGATGCGCGACCTTGCCTCGTGCCCCGAGCACCGCGACATCATGAACCAACTCATCCCCCTGCTGTTCGAGGACGGCTGGTCGCGCCACGTCGCAAGCGCATGGCTGGCGAAAATGGACGCGATGGGCGCGTTCGAGAACTACCAGCAGTACACACAGTTGGCGCGCAAGGACCCGCTGCCGAAGGACCCGAACTACCGCTGGTCCGGCGCCGGCCGCGCTCGTACGTGGCTCGAAGAGAACGCGTAACCCTTCAGCCCCGGCTGCTGAGGACGCACGGCGTCGACCCGGGGCGGGCTCTACTTCACGGGCAGGGCGGCGACGCTGGCGGGCTGGAAGACGACCAGGCACGCCTTTCGGTGACCAGAGGAATGTTTCGCCCGATGGCATCCGGGCGGAGTGACTCGGCGCCCGTTCTGGCCGGCCAGCATCGGCGCATGAAAAAACCCCTTGATTTAAGGGGCTTTGGAAGCGGGTGACGCGACTCGAACGCGCAACATTCAGCTTGGGAAGCTGACGCTCTACCATTGAGCTACACCCGCAAAAATTTTCATTGCGCTACATAAGAACCAAACTTTACGCTATTTAGCAAGACTCCGGCCTTACGAGTTTCGGATCGCCCCCTCAACACTGTACCCACAGGATCGGTCGACGCAAGCCCCGACGTCGCCGCACCCCCCAAGCTCAGCTTCACCCGATCCCGCAATCTGGGCTGGCATGTCAGTTACCGGGATACGGCCATCGGACAACCCAGGAAGAAAAGCTTCGAGGAGGACAGGAGCCAGGCCCAGATCGATTACCACCATGGGCCGCACGCCGCCCATGGTATGGGGCGCGATTCGGGAGTATCTCAAGGGGACCTCGCGGCCCAAGGATGAGTTGCTATTTGTCACCCGCGATAGCCGGCCCGTGGTACACGCCAAGGCCGACTCGGTGCTGCTGTGGTGGAACCGGCTACGCCAGTCCACCGGGGAAACCAGGCATACTCTCGAGGGCTTCTACATCCTGCGGCATCTGGGGGCCACGGTGCATGGCGCCAGAGAAGGGTGCTCCCTCGCTGACCTGAGAAGCTGGCTCGGGCACGGCGCCAGTTCGGCCATGGCCGACGTTTATATGAAGCCGCCCAAGCCGGAATATAAGGAGGTGGTCGCGTGGGTCGGTCAGGCGTTAGAGTCTGGCAGGGAGACCTTCTATCGCGCAACTCGCCGTAAGCGCCGCTATCGCTGCCGCGCTGGCGCGGGTCAAGGAAGAACTGCCGCAGATGATCGAGCGTCCGGTGCTGGCGTATCTGGCCCAGCACCCCCAGTGGCCGTGGCGGCAGCGCCTGCTGGACCCGCTGACCACCACGCGCTTGTTCACCACCCAGGTGCTGCACGGCAACACCGCGATCAACCACCTCCGCCATCTGGCGGGCATGAACTTCAGCGACACGGCTTACTGCAACGCGCCAAGGCGCCTGCCGCTGGCGCTGCTCCAGGCGGTGAGTGACAGCGTGACGCGGCAACTGTTGCCGGCGTTGGATGACGCCTGCCGCTGGCGCGGACACCGCGTGTGGCTGGCCGACGCCTCGAGTTTCTCCATGCCCGACACGCCCGAGCTTCAAGAGCAGTACGGCCAGCCCGCCGGACAAGCCCCCGGCTGCGGCTTCCCCACGGCCACGCTGCTGACCCTGTGCAACGCCGCGGGCTTCATCGTCCAGACCTGGGACCTGCCCCTGCACACTCACGAAGCGTCGCAGATCACTAAACACGCGATCTTCCGCATGCAACAGAAGCAGACCGTCAGCTTCCGCCCGGGACGCAAGCACGCCGGCGCGTGTCCCAAGGCGCAACGCCGCGGCCAACCCAAGAGCCAGTGGCTATCCGCGACTGGGCAAGCACGATCAACTGGTGCGCTGGTTCAAACCCAAGCAGAAGCCCAAGTGGATGAGCCAGGAGCATTATGAGGCACTACCCCAATCGCTGGTGCTGCGCGAGCTGCGCTACCACGTCCGCCGCCGCGGCTTTCGCACCCGCACGATCACCCTGGTCACCACGCTGTTGGACCACCGGAAGTATCCCGCCGATCAAGTCGCCCAACTCTACGGCCTGCGCTGGCGGGTGGAAACCCACTTTGCCCAGCTCAAGACGACGCTCTCGATGCGCCGCCTCAAGTGCCAGAGCGTGGACGGTATCCAGAAAGAACTGGCGGCCTACTGCCTGGTGTACAACCTGGTGCACATGATCATGCTCCAGGCGGCCTGGCGGCAGAACGTCGCGCCCGACCGCATCAGCTTCCTCGACGCCGTACGCTGGCTGTTGTCCGCCGCGCCCGGTGATGCGTTACCCACGCTGATCGTCAATCCCCACCGTCCCGGCCGCCACCAACCACGCGTGATCAAGGACTTGCAGGACACCTACCGCAAAATGACCCGCTCGCGCGCCTACCTCAGGAGGCTCCGGCAACTCACACGCAGATGAGCTTAAGTTAATGGCATTCGGGATGTCCCCCGTTTTACCTCCTCCTGCAGAGCGTTCGCGGCGTCATGGAACCCAGCCATCCAGCGAGGACAACCATCAGATCCTTGGACACACCACGCGCCGCGCAGGCGAGAGCGCATGCAGCAGATTCGTTCTTCCCGAAGGGCAACGCCTCGCCAACGTAGAGCAGTTTCTGGTGCTTGCACTCGAAGCTCTGCGGCCGGTGGTTGATGCGGCGGAACGGCAGTGATCTCCCTGGCTATTACCTCGTAGGTATAGCCGATGGTTGTGGCCCCTATCCCCGGACCCGCCACCGGGGGCGGCGCCGCGACTGCGCAATCGCTTGAATGGCACTTGACGCCGTCGGGACGCTGTGTATACTGTACTAGGTCACATGGCACAGTAGACGCATCGATGGCACTTGAATTCCACATCTCGCCCGGCGGCAGCGTGCCGATCTATCGGCAGATCACCGACCAGATCAACCACGCCGTCCTGGCGGGGCACCTTCAATCCGGCGATGCCCTGCCCTCAGTGCGGGCGCTGGCCGAAACGCTGGTGATCAATCCTAACACGGTGGCTCGTGCGTACGGCGAGCTGGTGCGTGATGGTGTGCTCGAGTCGCAGCAGGGCAAGGCCGTCACGGTCGCACCGCGCCGGCAGAAGTACACCAAGGCTGAGCGGCTGCGCCGCCTTGAGCCGGCACTGCAGGCGTTCGTCTCCGCCGCACTGCTCCTGGGCTTTACCCCGGCCGAGATCGGTGCAATGGTCGAACGGCGGCTTGCAGAGTTTGCTTCCAGAACCCCAGGGAAAGGAGACGGCCGTGACTGATCCTGTGATCCAGACCCAAGGTCTGACGCGCTACTTCGGCGGCAAGTGCGCCCTGGATTCGCTGACACTTTCGGTGCCGCGCGGCTGCGTGTTCGCCTTCGTCGGCCGCAATGGATCGGGCAAGTCCACCACCATCCGCATGCTCATGGGCCTGCTGCAGGCCACGCGAGGCGGGGCGCGGGTGCTGGGCTATGACTGCGCGATACTCGCACCCGAGGCGCGCGGCCGCATCGGGTATCTGGCTGAGGGGCACGACCTGTACAACTGGATGACGGTGGCGCAACTCGAGGCTTTTCAGGCGCCCTTCTTTCCACACTGGAACAAGGCGCTGTTCGATGCGGTGATTGAGCACTTCGGGCTGTCGCGCAGCGCCAAGGCCCGCCATCTATCGCGCGGTGAACGCGCGGGACTGGCGCTGGCACTGACGCTGGCGCCGGATCCGGAACTGCTGATCCTGGATGACCCGGCCCTGGGGCTGGATCCGCTGGCGCGGCGTGCCCTGCTCGAGGCCATGGTCTACGTCACCCGCCGGGATGACCGCACCATCTTCTTCTCCTCGCATCTGCTGGCGGACGTGGAGCGCGTCGCCGACCACATTGCGATCCTGGACCAGAGCGTGCTGCGTGCGGCGTGCTCGGTGGAGACGTTCCGGCGGTGCGTAAGGCAGTTCGTGCTGCAGTTTCCCGGCCGGCCGCCCACCCTGCCGGAGATGCCGGAAATCCTCGAGTCATTCTCCGCCGAACGCGAGGTGCGGGTCACGCTCGCCAACGCAACCCAGCAGACGCTCAGCCGCCTGGCCGAGTTGTCCGCAGCGCCGCTGCGCGAGGTGCCGCTGTCGCTGGAGGATGCGGTGATCAGCCTGCTGTCGCGGCGCAAGCAGCGCGGCTTTTTCCTGCAGGAGGTGGCATCATGACGGCGTTTGGCACCATGCTCAAGAAAGAGTTCCGTGAGCTGCTTCCGGGGGCGGGGATCGTCCTGGCCGCGACCAGCATCGCGTTCGTCTACGGGTTCTGGCGGCAGCCACCGATCGAGCAGGCTGTTTACTCGGGCTGGGGGCTGCTCGAATCGACGCTGGTGACGGTTACGCTGTTGTCGTGCTGCGCCAGTGCAGCGGGGCTGGGGTTCATGCAGTTCTTTGGCGAGACGCGTGGCGATCTGTGGGCATTTCTGGTGCATCGGCCGGTCGGACGGGGAACGCTGTTTGCCGCCAAGGCCGCAGCGGGCGTAGCGGTGTACCTGCTGGCCACGACGATTCCGCTGCTGGCTGCGACGTGGTGGTCAGCACAACCGGCCAACATCACGGCGCCCTTCGACGCGCGCTTCATGCTGGCGCACGCAACCAACATCGCTGCGGGACTGGTGTTCTACTTTGCCGGTGCCCTGATCGCACGGCGTCAGGCGCGCTGGTTCGGCGGCCGCTTGTTACCCCTGGGATTGGCCATCGGTGCCGGTGGGGTGGCGGCTGGGGCGCCGTGGTTCTGGGGGGCCTTGGCGCTGATCCTGGCGACGGCGGCAATCAACGCGCTGGCTGCGGCTGGGGCTTTCCTGTCGCACGGCGCCGATCGGCCGCAGCCGTGGTACACCCGCGCTGCACTTGGCCTGTCGTTGCTCGCGGGTATCGCGGCCGTGGTCACGTTCTCTGCAGGTATTGTCGCGTCACTGCTGCAGCCGCGCCATGATTACCGTAACACCTTTGTGGCATTCCTCGCCGACGGAACCGCTGTTCTGCAAGTGCACGAGCGATACGCTGGGCCTCGCTACACCGACTTGGACGGCCAGCCGCTGGACATCGTGCCTGGGACGGCCGGCCGTGAGGTGCACATGGCCCACCTCACTGTCGAGACGCAAGTTCTGCAACAGAACTACCGTGAATGCACCTCCTACTATCTCATGATGTCGCATGAGTGGCGCGAGCGGATGTGGTTCCTGCAGCGTGCGACTCGACGGCTCCTGTTGTACGACCTGCGCAGCAGACACATCGTCGGTGCGCTGGGCGAGAATGGCTTCCATGCCCGGCCTGAGGTGGCCACACCTATTCCAGTTCTTGTTCGTCATTATTGGACGACGTCGCTGATGCACGGCGAGGATCGCGTTTTCATGATTGAGCCTGAGGCCCGCGAGCTGCGCACACTATTCACCGCACCATCTGGCGAAGTGATTCTTGCCGCGGGAACGTTCCGAGTGGGCGACGATCCATACGGTGGCGTGGCGGTGGCCACCGAAAGGAACGTGTACATGCGGCAGCAGGAGGCAGGCCCGTTCGTCGCACTGGCACGCCCGAACTTCGAAGTCGGCACCATCCAGGTCGGCCACGTCGTTGACCAGGCCACGTTCGTCGTGCGGCACGCGCCGCCAGGTTTCAACTGGGGTCTTGCCCAGCCGCAGCCCCAGAGAGTTGTGCAGTACGTTTCCGCCGAGGGTCAGACTCTCCGGACGGTCGAGTTGCCTGCACTGCGCTTTTACGAGAAGCTCACGCCGACAAGCTCTGTGGAGGAAGCCTTTTCAGTGTTGTTGCCGCCGTTGCTGCCGCTGGTGGGGCTGATCGGTGAACAGATCGGTCGGGGCCCGGGCCCCGTCAGCACCGATGTGGTGTGGGTGCTGAGCTTGAGTTTGCTCGGGGGCGTGATCAGCGCGGTGCTGGCGTACACGCGCACACACCGGGCGAGCATGTCCCACACAGGTCGCATCGGATGGACGACCTTTTCGTTCCTGTCAGGCATTGCCGGGTATCTGCTGCTCCTGGCGATGCACACAGTGCCTGCTCGCATCACCTGTCACGCCTGCCGCAAGCGACGATGGGTGTGCCGCGAGCGCTGTGAACACTGCGGTGCGCCACATCCCCAGCCAGCGGCACTGATCACCGAGGACCAGGTCGCGGCGCCGGTGCCCTGTCCCATCGGCCCGAACTGGTGATGGTCAGTGACGGCATCCGACCCGCGGCGCTCTACGACCAGCTCGGTGCCGTGCCGCAGGAGGTGGGGTCATGAGCCCACTGCAACACACGCCCCAACTGCTGCAGAGCTACCTCAAGACCCTGCGCCTGCCGGCGATGCTGCGCGAGTGCGACAGCGTGGCCCGCCAGGCCGCCGAGCACAGCGCGACCTATGAACTCTTCCTCCAGCAACTGAGCGAACTGGAGGTGCAGCAGAGGCAGGCCGCGTCGATCGGCCGTCGGCTCAAGCAGGCGGGCTTCCCGGTGGTCAAGGAACTGAGCGAGTTCGACTTCGCCGCGGCGCCCAGGCTCAACAAGAAACGACTGCTGGACCTGGCCCAGTGCCGGTTCATTGATCAACGCAGCAACCTGGTGCTCAACGGCGCCCCGGGCACGGGCAAGACCCATCTGGCGATCGCCCTGGGGCGGCGGGTAGGGGATGCTTGCCGACAGCGCGTCCTGACTCTTGCGCGCGAAATGGGTTATGAACCACGCCTGGCCGCCCAACTCCTCCGCGCCAAGCGCACGGGCCAGATCGGGCTGGTCATGGCCGCCACCGACAGCGTCCAGGCTTTCGCCGGTGAAATGTCGCGCCTGGTCCTGGGTCACTTCGTGCGATACTGCACCGCCAACCGCCTGGGGTACTCCATCGAGTTCCATCACCACGAGCAGGACGAGCCCCCGGAAGCCCCGGAATCAGGCCAGTTCACCCCGCCGCAGCAGGTGACGGCCCGCATGGTAGACGGGCTGTTGTTGGTCGGTGACGTGGGCGAGCCCCTGCGGCAGTTCCTGGCGGGGCGCACGGGATTCCCCTGGGTCAGCATCGAGGAGCCGGCGCCGCTGTGTGTGTTGTCGGCCTCGGATGTGACCATGGGTGAGGCGGTGCGCTTGCTGGCGGGGCTGGGGCATCGCCGGTTGGCCTACGCTGGCGGCCCGCAGCGCTACACGCAGCAGCGCCTGGGCTTAGAGGGATTCAACGCGACGACCAAGGCCATGGGGCTACAGACCCAGGTCCAGTTGTTCCCCGGCCGGCTCAACGCGGCCACCGAAGCACACACCGCCACCGCCGCCGTCGCCTGGGCCCAGACACTCATTCAGGCCGATGATCGGCCTACCGCCTTTGTCTGCCACGGCGAGGTCCTGGCCCGCGCCGTCATTCACGCCATCACCGAACGCGGCCTGCGCGTCCCGCGGGATGTGAGCGTGGTCAGCTACGGCTCGGCGTTTGAGGCCGCCCGCCGCTACCCGCGCCTGGCCACCATCGAAAACGACTACGCCACCATTGCCGACCAGGCCATGGAGATGCTTCGCCTGCGGATCGCCGGCCAGCCGGTGCATGAGCCGACGCGGCGGATCAAGCCGCGTCTGATTCCCGGGGACACCGTCGCCCCGGCGCCGGAAAGGAACCAAGCCGCAGATCGGTGATCTGCGTTTCGCGCGTTGCGTGTGGATCAAGAATGGATCCATAGTTCAAACCCATAGGGAGGTCGCATCATGTCGAGGAGCCGAATCATGTTCAAGAGCACACAGATAATGACCCAGAGCCGCAGAGCGTGGCGAGCGCTCTTCACGCTCCTGTTGTCAGCCGCCGTGCTGTCCATGGCCCAGCCGGCGCACGCGGCACTGTTCGGGTGGCACGGTAATGCAACACCCGACACTGACTGGAGTACGCCGGGGAACTGGGGCAGCGAGTCGGGCATACAGGATGACGACACCCCACCGCCCTCCGACGGCACCGCGGATGTTCGACTACGGAGCCCCAGCAACGTCACCTCCAACGGTGGATACTGCGTGGAACGTCAAGACGGTCTTCCGCAGCACTGGCACCACGGCCTTCACGCTGAGCGGTAGCGCTCTGACCTTCGGTGCGGCCGGTGACAGTGACATCGTGCGCCTCTCGGCGGCGACGGGGAATCTCAGCATCAGCAACGCCCTTAATTTCGTGGCTACTGCCGGGAGCACGATTAGCTCTGACAGCGGTCGCACACTGACGCTGAGTGGCACCACCACCAGCGCTTCTTAGTTGACGTTCTCGCGGTCTGGCACTCCCACCGGCATTATCTTTGATCTGACCTCCACTGCATTACTTGATGTCCCCACGATAAAACTGTCGACCCTTGCCGACACAGCTACGGGAGCGCTCACTCTCAAGCTCAATTCCAACGCCAACTTGGACACCGGCACAACAGTGTGGTTCGATATCTTTAGTGACCAAGCCGGTGATTTCAGGATGAATCTCAACTTCACCGGCAATCAGCTTGTCACGGCGATCAACTTCGATGGCGTGGTTGAGAACACGCCCGGCGCTGTCTTCGACTCCAGCCATCCCACGTATGGCGCCTATTTCACCGGATCAGGTAGCCTTCAGATCATCCCCATCCCCGAGCCAGCGTCGCTGGTGTTGCTGGGGCTGGGCGGCCTGCTGGTGCTCCCCACGTCGCGATGGCGGCGCCATGGGGCCGTCTGACCATCCAGGGCCACAGCCGATTGTGCAAGAGGTGCGTCATGATTATGCCCAGGAAGACTATGCAGGTTCGCCACGTGGCGGTGGTGGCCATGGCCCTGCTGATGGGAGGCGTGGCGCGGCCGATCGCCGCTGCGGATGACCTGCCCGCCAAGGGCAGCACGGACAAGCCGCTGATTGTGTTGGAAGCCGAACCGGACCCCCCGGCTTCGGCCGACGACACGATCCAGGTTCACGGCGGCAAGGTGGTGGCGCAGGAAGGCACCGACTACGTCAAGGCCCGCAAGTCCGACGTGGTGGCGGCGCACAAAGGATTCGGCAAGTGGAGCGTGACCTTCGGCTATCAACTGGCCGCCGCGCCCGCAGCCGGCTCCTATGATTTCCATGTGCGCTGGCACCAGGGCGGCGATCCCGAAGCTACCGTGCAGACCTTCAAGGTGCTTGCCGGCCCGACCGTGGACAAGCTCGAAGAACGTGGCACGTTCAAGCTCAAGAACAGCACGCCCTGGAAGTTCCAGTGGGTCAAGGCGTCCAAGCGCGTCACCCTCAAGGCCGACGACATCGTGATCCAGGTCCAGAATGCCGGTTCGGCGCACGACGCCAAGGTGTTTGATGCCTTTGTGCTGGCCCCCGTGAAGGAGTAGGTTCGCCATGCTCCCCACCCCACATCGCCGCGAACATGACGGCTTTACCTTGGTGGAACTGCTGGTGGTGATCTCCATCATCGCCTTGCTCATCGCCTTGCTGTTGCCGGCGCTGAGGGCGGCGCGTGATGCGGCTCGCGCGGTGCAGTGCGCCGGCCGTCAGCAGCAGGCGGGCGTGGCCTTCGCTACCTACGCTGCCGACCATCGCGATCATTTGCGCTATGGCCGATGGGACGACAGCGGCACCAATCCCTTCTACAGTTGGGACGACCTGATCATGGGCTACCTGGACAAGTCGCTGAGCGACGCGCAGATGCGCTCGCACGACGCCCGATCCTTCGTCGCCACCAAGATCCTGCTTTGCCCCGGCGATCCGAACTACGGCGACTGGCGGCGCACCTATCGCATGGTCCGCCATGTGGTGCCCTTCGATGCGGGGGAGGGGATCGGTCGTGGCTACGACTACCCCAACCAGCCCAAGTACCGCCGCTTGGGCCAGGACATTGTCGTCCCCAGCTCGACGCTGTTGCTGGCGGAGCGAAAGCAGGACGTTCAGGGCAACGCCCGCGGCCTGGGCCACACCAGCGAATCCATCCTCGACCGCGCCTGGCAGCAGATGATGCCCGGCAAGGACCTGCACGGCGCCGGCGACGACCATCGTTTCAACTACCTCTTCGCCGACGGCCACGCGTTGCTGCTGCGGCCGATCCAGACGGTCAACCCCGTGGACGCCGAGGAACGCGTTCAGAACACCCTTGCCGCTACCTACAGCAGCACGATCAACCAATCCGACGGGATGTGGACCGTGGACCCCAACGATTAGAAGGTGGCCCATTCGTGCCACTCATCCACACGGCTTAATGCCTCAAGCAGGACTCGCTGACGATGAGTAACCAGACGCTTTCAATGCGCCGGCGGAGGATGCTCGCAATCGCCCTGGCCCTTGCCCTGACCACGCCAGTGTTCGCCGCCGACCTTCCAGTCGCGGGCGATGGGCAGCATCTGCGGATTCTCCTCCAGGCCGAGGCCACGCCGGCGGAGGTGAGCGATCCGGCGGTGCGCCAATACGCTGCGACCATTACCGCCAGGGACAACACCGAGTACGTCACCGCGCGCCAGTCTGATGTCGTGGCGGCGCGCAAGGGGATGGCGGATACGACCGTGGCGTTCCGCTATCAGCTCGACCCGGCCATCGCGCCGGGACAGTACGTCTTCCACGCCCGCTATCAGTGCGGCGGCGAACCCGGTCAGGTGCCGCAGACCTTCATCGTCCGCGCCGGCCCCGATGCCCAGTCGCTCGAACACCGCGCCACGTTCAAGTTGACCAACAAGATCCCCTGGCAATTTCAGTGGGTCACTCCCGGGGCGGGCAAGCCCCTGATGCTCTTTGCCGAGGACCGGGTGCTCGAGATCCGCAACCAGGGCCGCGCACACGACAGCAAGGTCTTCGACGCCTTCACACTGAAACTGGAGGCCGACCTCCCGCCCGAACTCAGCGGCGAGACCGGCCGACTGCGCCGACGCCTGCTGGGCCTGATCCAGCAAGTGCAGAAACCCCAAAAGCGACTGCTGGTTTTGGACGGCGGTACGCTGAGAGATGGCAATCCGTTGCTGGCGGGCCTGACCGCAGAATCGAATCATGCCTGGTACGGCAAAGCCGAAGTCCGCTACATCCTGGGTGATGAAGCGCAGCAGATCGCCGGGCAAATGAATCTGTCGCCACTGCCGGCCGCGGTCGTGAGCGATGCCCGCTACACGGTGCTGGGGACGCTGACGGCCTCGGCCGGCGCCAAGCAGGCCCAGGCATTCCTCCTGGATCCCGCGGGGCATGGGGTGTTGCCGACGCCGGCGCCCGTTACCCCGGCGCTGGCGACCGCCCTGCGCAAGGGCGTGCCGCGACAATGGCTCATCGGCGACATCCACGACGGCCGCGCCGGCATGTCCATCTACGGCATCGACACCGAGAAGCACCTGCGCCCCAACCCCGGCACGCCTTACCTGGAAACGCGCATGATGGGCGGCGCGATGCGCACCTGGCAGCCCGCACCGACCACCGCCAACGGCGTGCTGGTCATCGAGCAGAAAACGCATCATCCCTATGGTTGGTCGCGCGGCACCGGCTACGCGCAGCTCTACCTGCACGTTGACGAAGCAACGAGCGCGGTGCTGCACCTGCAACAGAGCGGCATCAAGACGGTCGGCTGGCTGGACGGCGTGCCCGTCGCCTTCGAGGCCGATGCGCAGCCGCCGAGCGACTTCCCCAAGCCGGGCGATCGTGGGCAAAAACTGCTCGAAGGCTTCAACACCGAGGGCAACGTCCAGGTGGCGGTGGCAGAGAAGGCCGAGCCGGCCCAGGCGGCGAAGCTGCAGTTGTCGCCCGGCTGGCACCGCCTGACGATCAAGCTGACCATGCAGCACGACCGAGGCGAGACGTTCTTCATGGCGGCACGCTTCACCGACGCCGAAGGCGGACCGATCAATTCCATCACGACGCAGGTGTCCGATCCGCAAGCTGACCTTGCCGCCCACGCGCACGCCGCACGGTTGCGCCCCCTGATCTACGTGGACGCGCCTGCCAACCTGCCGTATCCGGGCGACCCGCTCCAAGTCCGCGCGGTGATGACGTGGAACACGATTCGCGAGGAAACTCGGCTCGACGTGCCGATCCTGCCTTTCGCCGCAACGTTGCGGTTGATCATGACCGACTACGACGGCCATGAAATCGCCGTGCGAGAGGCCAAGGGGACGTTCCCCGGCGAGGTGACGGTGGACTTCGGCACGGCCCCCGACGCCGGCTACTACGCGATCCATCCGGCTTTCTACGGCGAGGACGGCAAGCTGATCATGGCCTACCACTCCGACGGCTTCAGCGTCGTGCGCGGCAGCGCCGCCCAACGCGAGCGACTTGATCAGAAGAAACTCTGGAACAACTGGTACTACGCTTTCGACCGCTGGCCTGAGCTGTTCACCTGGCTGGAGCGCACGGGCATCTACAAGAACTTGGGCTCGGCGCCGGGGTACGAAGAGCGTCATCGGCTCATGTGGGAGGCCGCCAAAGATTGTGGCATTGTGTTGTTTGCCGACTCGCTGGGCGACAGCGGATGGCTCAACGACAGCCCCGAGGCGGCCCGGCAATTTTTCGCCGCGGTCGCGCCCTACACCCGCTACTTCAAGTCCGCCAACGAAATTGACAGCCACCCCACCCAGCAGATGAAGAAGGTGCGCAATCCCCAGCAGTGGGTCGCCCGCGCCAAGTGGGAGTACCAGGCGATCAAGGCCGCCAACCCCGACGCGGTGTATGTGGGCGGCAGCATCTGTCGTCCTGCCGACATGGGCGGCAATGACAAAGCTGCTGACGGAATGGGCTCGGGCAAATGGTTCGCCCAGGTCCTGGCCCTGGGTCTAGACCAGTATCAGGACGCCTGGGACGTGCACACCTATCCGCAAGTGCCGCCGCGCTTCGGCGGCCCCTTCGGCAATGGCGCCAAGGAGGATGAACAGGGCGTGCTGTTGGCGTACAAGAACGCCGGCCGCGAGAACAAACTGCCGTTCTGGTACGGCGAGATTGCCGCCAAGGCTGCGCACGGCGCCGATGGCCGCCGCTGGCAAGGCCAGTGCGCCGCCAAGATCGTCGCCTGGCTCAATCACCGCCCGGATGTGCCTGGCGGGGCGTTCTGCATCGCCAACGAGTACGACTGGGGCTATGGCCGGCTGTGGGACTACTCCAAGGGCCACAAGCCCGCCGAGGCCGCGCTCTATACCGTCGGTGCATTGATTGACGGCTTCCCGTACAAGCCCGTCTCCGGGGCGGGCGGCGACGAGTCCGTGCAGGCCGCCTGGTTCGGCGACACGTTCATGATCTGGCGCACCGACGAGGCCATCAGCGACTACCAACTACAACTCGACGGCCCCGGCCCGTGGGTCGTAGTGGATGTCGTCGGCCGCCTGCGCCCGCTTGAAGTGAACGACGGCCAAGCGAGGTTGCCCATCAGCGCCAGCCCGGTGTACGTGCTGACGAAGGAGCGCTACGAGCGGTTGACCCGCTTTGAGTGACCCCTCCGGGGTCCGGGGTCCGGGGCGGCGGTGGTGGAGTGCCAGCCATGCTTGAGGAAGCCGACACGCGGTCTTGCCCGGTGAGCGCCTATGGCGCAAGTCAGAGTTGAACGTCGCAGCATGTCGCTGGAGCACTGGAGCCATGAGCAAGAACTCAGAGCAACGTCTCGCTGCGCCGGGTCATCTTCGGTGCGAGTGTGGGGAGAGTCCGCTGGGCATTGACCAGACGCAGCCCCGGTTGTCCTGGCAGGTCAGCGACGGCCGGCGCGACGCGCGGCAGAGCGCGTACCAGATCGTCGCAGGCAACGGTTGGGATACCGGCCAGGTGCGCAGTGATCAGTCGGTGCACGTGCCGTACCGTGGGCCGCGCTTGCGGTCGGGACGGCACGTGTCCTGGAAAGTGCGGACGTGGGACGCTGCCGGCCAGGCTTCGCCGTGGAGCGAACTGGCGTGGTGGGAGATGGGGTTGCTCTCGCCGCGCGACTGGCGGGCGCAGTGGATCGCCGGCCCCAAGGGCGTGCCGTGCCCGCTGCTGCGCCGGGCGTTGCGCATCCCCAGGCCGGTCACGCGGGCGCGCGTATACGTGACTGCACGAGGGCTGTTCGAGATATACTTGAACGGGCAGCGCATCGGACGCGACGAACTCCTGCCCGGCTGGACCGATTTCTCCAAGCGCCTCCAGTATCTGACCTACGACGTGACCGGGCTGTTGCGCGTCGGCGACAACGCCCTTGGCGCGATGCTGGCCGACGGCTGGTATTGCGGCTACCTGGGCTGGAAAGGCCAGCGCGAGCACTACGGCAAAGAACCGAGCCTGCTGCTCCAGCTTGCCATTGACGGCCAGATCATCTGCACCGATGCCACTTGGTGCGCCGCCGCCGGACCCATTCTCGAAGCCGACCTCTACAACGGGGAAACTTTCGACGCCCAGGGAGAGATACCGGGCTGGACTGAACCGGGATTCGTCGACGCGAGGTGGTCGCCGGCGCGCGTCATGGCCGGCACGAAAGCGAAGCTGGTGGCCAAGCGCTGTCCACCCGTGCGCTGCGTCGGGGAACTGCGCCCGGTGGCGATGACCCAGCCGCAGCCGGGCGTTTACATCTTCGACCTGGGCCAGAACATGGTCGGCCGCGTCCGCCTGAAGATGCGCGCCCCGGCAGGCGCGAGGATTCAACTCCGCCACGGCGAGATGCTCCAGGCTGATGGCACGCTCTACACCGAGAACCTGCGCAGCGCCAGGGCGACCGATGTGTATATCTGCAAGGGCGATGGCCAGGAGGAGTATGAGCCTCGGTTCACGTTTCACGGCTTCCGGTACATCGAATTGACCGGCTGCCCGCAACGTCCTGATCTGGCGACGGTGACCGGCATCGTGCTGCACACCGACCTGCCCCTCACCGGTCAGTTCGAGTGTTCCGACCCGCTGATCAACCGTCTACAGCAGACCATCCTGTGGGGCCAGAAGGGCAACTTTCTCGAAGTGCCGACGGATTGCCCGCAACGTGACGAACGGCTGGGCTGGACGGGCGATGCCCAAGTGTTCGCGGCGACGGCGGCGTTCAACATGGACGTGTCGAGCTTCTTTGAGAAGTGGGCCGACGACATGGCCGATGCGCAGCGCCGCGACGGGGCGTTTCCGCACGTGGCGCCGGACATCCTCTACGGTCAGGGCGAGATGCAGGCGGTTGGCTCCGCGGCCTGGGCGGATGCCGGCGTGATCTGCCCGTGGACGATGTACCTGCACTATGCCGATGCACGCATTCTGGAGCAGAACTACGGGCCGATGTGCCGCTGGATCGCGTACCAGAAGCGCTCCAGCCGCGGCCTGATCCGCCCCAACGCCGGCTTTGGCGACTGGCTGGCGGTGGACGCCGCCGATCCCGGCGTGGCGCCGACGCCCAAGGACCTCATCGGCACCGCCTACTTCGCCTATACCACACGGATCATGGCGCAGGTCGCCCGGATCTTGGGCAAGAAGGACGACGCCCGGCGGTTCACGGCCCTGGCCAAAAAGATCACCACCGTGTTTCAGCGTGAGTACCTGACGCCGGGGGGCAGGCTTGTGGGCGACACCCAGACTGGCTACTTGCTGGCGCTGGCGTTTGACTTGCTGCCACCCGGCAAACGCGCGCATGCAGTGACACTGTTGGTGAAGAACATCGAGTGGCACCGTAATCACTTGCGCACAGGCTTCGTGGGCACACCGCTGCTGGCGCCAGTGTTGAGCCGGTTCGGACGCACCGATGTGAGCTACCGGCTGTTGTTGCAGCAGACCTATCCATCGTGGTTGTACCCGATCCTACAGGGCGCCACGACGATGTGGGAACGCTGGAATAGCTTCACCAGGGACCGCGGCTTTGGCCCGGTAGACATGAACTCGTTCAACCACTACGCCTACGGCGCCATTGGCCAATGGCTGTACGCGACTGTGGCTGGTATCAGACTCGATCCGGCCCAGCCCGGCTACAAGCACATTATCATCCGCCCGGAACCTCCGGGGGCCGGCGGCGACCTGACCTGGGCCAAGGGCCAACTGATATCCCCCTACGGTCGCATCGCCAGCGCGTGGCAATTGAAACGGCGAGACTTCACACTCGACCTGACCATTCCACCCAATACCCGGGCGACCGTCACGCTGCCGGGCCGCCCCGCTCGTGAAGTGGGTGCGGGTTCATACCACTTTTCCGTGCCTTACCGATGAACGCATCCACCATCAAACTCACCCGCCAGTATCTCCAACGTGATGGACGCCCGTGGTTGCCGATGATGGGCGAGTTTCATTACAGCCGGTACCCCTGCGCCTATTGGGACAAGGAACTGGTCAAGATCAAGGCCGGCGGCGTCGAGATCGTGGCGACGTATGTCATCTGGATTCATCACGAGGAACAGCGCGGGAAGTTCGTGTGGTCGGGCGATCGGGACCTGCGGCGATTTGTCCGGCTGTGCGCTGAGCACGGGTTGTACGTGTGGTTGCGCGTCGGACCGTTCGCGCACGGCGAGGTGCGCAACGGCGGCTTGCCGGACTGGTTGTATGACCAGCCCTTCGAGGCGCGGTCCAACGATCCGCGCTACCTCGCGCTGGCCGGGCAGTGGTACCAGCAGATCGGCCGGCAGGTGCGCGGGCGGATGCTCCAGGACGGCGGGCCGATTATCGGCGTGCAACTCGAAAACGAGTTCATGGCCAGCGCCGCGCCGTGGGAGACGACCCACAACCCCGGCATGGAACTGACCCCCAAAGGCTCCGGGGGCATTGCACATCTGCACGCGCTTAAACGACGAGCGCGCGCCGCCGGCTTACGGGTACCGGTGTACTCGTGCACGGGCTGGGGCGGCGCGCCGGTGGATGAGGGCGAGTTCCTCCCGGTCTACGGCGGGTATGCGTTCTATGCCTGGTTGGATGATCCATCCCAGCAGCAGCCGACGGACAACTACCTCTTCCGCCGTCCGCGATACGAGCAACGGCGAGCGCTGCTGGCGCATGGTGAGTTGGGCGGCGGGATGCAGCCGTTCTATCGCAACCGGCCGATCGTCCCGCCCCAGAGTGTCGAGGCCATGGCGATCGTCAAACTAGGCTCGGGCGCCAACCTGCTGGGGTTCTACATGTACCACGGCGGCTCGAACCCCTCTGGCAAGCACAGTTTTCTGAACGAGCATCGTTGCCCGCGCATATCCTACGACTTTCAGGCGCCCCTCGGCGAGTACGGACAACGACGTGAACACTATTGGCGCTTGCGCCGGCTGGGGCTGTTCCTCCAGTCCTTCGGCGACCGCCTGGCGCCAATGCAAACCGTGTTGCCGCCCGGCGCCGAAAGGATCAAGCCGACCGACACACAGACGCCGCGCTGGGCCATGCGCAGCACCACCGGGGACGGCGCGGGCTTTGTGTTCCTGAACAACTACCAGGACCACGTCGCCATGCGCGATCATCGTGACGTTGTGATCAAGGCGGAAGGAGTTACGTTTCCGCCCTTGACCTTGCGGCGTGGCGTGGCGGCGATTCTGCCCTTCAACCTCGATCTCGACGGTGTGCTCCTGAAGTGCGCCACGGCGCAGCCGCTGACCTGCTTCCATAGGGGCCCCACAGCACACTACATCTTCTTCACGCCTCCGGGGATGCGTGCCAAGTACATCTTCGAGCCGGCAACCTTCACCCGCCGGAAGCAGACCAAGGATGGGCTGCTCCTGACGGGTCGCAACGGCCAGCGCGTGTTGATCACGACGCTGACCGATCAACAATCGCGGGCGGCGCCAGCAACACAGAGCAAGACCGTGCGATTGTCGGTCCGGCAAGTCGCCGCCGGCAAGTGGATAGTGCCACTGCCTCGTCGACTATCTGGGCCGGGGCGCCAGGTGCTTTTGCGCATCCAGTACTTTGGCGATACGGGGGCGGCGTACCTGGACGGGCGGTTAGTCGCCGACAACTTCAGCAACGGCACACCATGGGAGATCGGGCTGGAGCGCTTTGCCCCGCACGTGCTGGCAGGTGGGTTGATGCTCCTGATCACTCCGCCGCGGGATGCTGACCAGGCCAAGGTCACCTACACGGACAAGGCGGCCATGAAGCAAGCCGGCGCCCAAACGGCGCGGCTGCGTTGGGTGCGTGCGCTAGTTGAAAGGACCCGCCGACGCGATGACAACGATCGATTGGCTGTGCATGGCAGTTCCTCTGGTGGTGGTGTTTGGGATCGCGGTGTTCGTCATCGGCACGGTTTGAAACGTCATCGCTTCCTGGCCCGACTAGGCGTGGGCAGTGTTCTGGCGCATCCAGGCGGTTGTGCTGCCCGTGATCCTGGGGGTGGTGACCACCGTCTGGTTGACCATCGGCGTGGCCCGTAACATGCGGGTATTCCTTTCGTCGACTTCGTGAGGAGCGCGTGGATGACCTTGACGACGGCACCGTGGTGGGCCACGTGGGCCTGGATGAAAGGCCCATCGCGGCCACCGTGAGCGGCGACGACCGCCCGCCGTCATCCGGTAAGTCAAGATAGGATGGAGCCTTGGCCCAGAGACCGGATTTCATGGTGATCCTCACCGACGATCAGGGCTACGGACTTTCGCACGCCGCACCTTGATGCCCTGGCGGCGTCGGGCCTCCGCTTCACCCACTGGTACGCCAATGGACCAGTGTGCTCGCCAACCCGGGCATCGCTCATGAGCGGGCGCTATCCGGGCAACGCGGGAGTTCGCTCGATCCTGGCGGGTCACCGCACGGCCTCGGGCATGCCCGCCGACCGCACGCCCATTATTGCCGCGGCGCTCAAGCCGCTGGGCTATCGCACCGCCCTGTTCGGCAAGTGGCACCTGGGTCTGGCCCCAGGCTGCCGACCTAATGACCACGGCTTCGACGAGTTCGTCGGGCACCTTGCCGGTTGCATCGACTACTACTCGCACATCTTCTACTGGGACCGTTCGATCAACCCGCTGCACGACCTGTGGCACAATGATCGGGAGATCTGGGCCAACGGGCGGTACTTCACCGAACTGATTGCCGAGCGGGCGGTACGGTTTATCCGCGCCTGCGCCCGGGCGGACGAGCCGTTCATGATCTACCTGGCGTTCAACGCGCCGCACTATCCCATACATGCGCCGCGGAAGTGCATGGATCGTTTTGCCTCCCTGCCCTGGCCTCGACAGGTCATGGCGGCGATGCTCAGCGCGGTGGACGATGCCCTGAGCGAGGTCAGCTCTTTTCTTGTTACGGATTCAGGCTTGGGCACGAATACGGTCACCAACATGGGTACGCCGCTGGATGGTCTGATTGCCGCGGTAGGATTTACTGTTCAGGTACCCGAGCCGACGGGCTTGCCATTGCCGTACTCGGAGCCGTGTCGATCACCTCTCGTCGCCGCTGTCGATGGGGATGAAGCCAGGAGTTGGGAACTGCATGGGCCTTCCACCGATGGGTGATGAGTCAGTCGGACCGAAAACTCAGGGCGTACCCAGACGTAGCCGCATCTCGTCCACCCGGCCGCGGAACGGGCCAAACAACAGCGTCATCGGCTCGTTGGCCGCACCCGGTGTAGCCGCAGACGTTCCCCACGCCTTGCCGTCCACCAGGAATGTCGCATGGCCCTCCCGTCGTACACGATCTGCACGTGGCACCACCGCTGGCGTGGAAACTCTTCGGCGAAGCGCTGGCTGGGCACATCGCCGAACTTCGGCGCGTTGGCCTTGTCCCACGTGTCCTGACTCCAGGCGATAAACAGCGACTTGCGGTTGCGCAGTCCTAGCAGCAACGGATTTCCCCGATAGCCCCAGCCCGTGAACTCTTCCAGATACAGCAGCATCTCCAGCGTCATGAGCGTCGTGGCCGGTTCGGGCAGCGCCTGGGCGAGGATCTGCATCGAGAAGTGCTCCGCACCGTCGAGCACGAGACAGTTGCCGGTGGGCTTGGCCATCCACATCGGCGGGTCGGTGCTGAACGAGTACGCCGCCCGCTCGCCGTGGCGCGTGGCGTGTACCTCCAGCTCCGCCGTGCCGCGAGCGTTCTTGAGATTGCCATCGAAATGGAACAGGACCACGGTTCGATTGTCGGGCCGGTGCGCCGTGCGCGAGAACGTCACGTCCTCCATCGGGCATTTGACCTGCACCACGTCGTACGCCGACGCGCCGTGCGCGTCGATGATCGTTACCGCCACGTCATACCGCCTACCCAGGTCGGAGAAAACGTGGCGCGGCGAGAGGTCGGTGAGAACGTCTCGTCGCCGAAGTCCCAGAACACCTGGCGAATCTCGCCGTCCACTGCCACGGCATCAAGGCTGAACTGCACCGCGTGCGGCGCCGGACCCTGCAGCGCATCGGCCTTGATGGCAACTTTCGGCCGGGCGTGCGGCTGTGGGCCGACCTCCGCGAAAATCGCCGCCACCAGCGTCTCACGCATCATCGGCCCCATGGTGAACTCTGTCTGGACGTTGAACCCGTCGTACCAGCGGTTCATGAGGGGCCAGTTGTTGGGATATGTCCCCTCGCCCACGCTGCGGCCGTATTGGTTCAGCCAGTAGAACCCGGTTGACCCGATTCCCAGAGGCAGGCCCGGCACCGGCTCGATGATCCGGTCGTACACGCTCTCCTGGTCCACCACTTCGATGTTCCGCTTGGCACCCAGGCCGGTCTGCAAGAAGTAGCCAGACGGGTTGGCGCCGCAGATATAGTCGAGGTTCGACAGCGCCACCTGCAGGAGCTTCTCGTCGCCATCAAGGGCATAACCCATGAGGAGGTTGTAGCCCGCCAGGTCGCCGGGGAAGTACCAGCCATAGGCGCCGTGCGAGATCGATGGCCGGGGCATCGACAATCGGTACGGGTAGGCCGCGGCGTCCTCCACATGCATTCGGCAGGCGTCCCGGATGGCGCTGCGGCAACGTTCGAGCATCGCCTCGTCGCGCTGTCTGCCTTGCATGAACGTGTAGGTCATCGTCGCGTTGCCCACGCCCTCGACCAGCGGCCACCAGCACCAACGCTTCTCGGTGGGATCGAAGTGTTTGAGCAGATACTCGTGATACGTCGATGTGCCCGTGGCGGCATAAAGCTCTGCTGCGGCCCAGTTGAGTTCGTCTTTGTCACCGAAATTCGACCCGTAGTGGAAGTACTGCACGTAGCGGTCGTTCTTTTCCAGGAATGCCCACGCCATCGGGGAGCGTGCGGCCCGCGCCATCACCGCGGCGTACGCGGCAGTGAACACCGTGTCCTTGGCGTAGAACAGTCGGCGGGCCTCTGCAAGCGGCATGTGCTGCGCATAACCGCCCGTGTTGGGCTTGATCACGCCGAAGACGCCGCCGTCGGCCGGGTCCTGCATGTTCTCCAGCCAGTCCAACTCCCACTTAACCTCATCGAGCAGGTCGGGCACACGGTTACCCGAATAGGGCAGGCCCAGGTTGTCCTCGCCGAACCGCTTGGGAAACACGTCCATCGCGTTGAGGACGGAGAACACGTAATGCGAGCCGGATATGGTGTACTTGCCGTAGTCTCCGGCGTCGTGGTGCCCGTGAGTCGCTTGGTGCCCGTGAGTCGTTTGGTGCCGCTTGCCGTCGTAGTTGGTCTGGTGCAGCGGCGGCTGCTTGGGTTTGACGAACTTGAGCGACTCGACGCGCTCTTCGAGGTAGGCGTCGTCAAGGTGGCACGCCGGGCGATGATGGCGCGAGTACGCCGCGTCGATCTCCATACCGCAGCGCTGGTGGTAATGGCCGCGCATGTAGTTGAGGTACAGCGGGGTCATCGCCTGCGGGCCAATCTCGAACGATGGCGAAAGCCCCACGCCCGTCACACGGATGCGGTAGGTTCCCGGCTTCTCGAACGTGCTGAAGTTCAGATCGTACACCGTCTGGCCGACCTGATCATCGCCCACGCCGCGCTGCGTCACGCGGCCGGTGAACACCGTCTTGCCTTCACGGTCCACCAGCTCGAACGACTCGGTGTCGAACGTCATCGGGCCCGCGCTGCCCATATACTGGCCCAGGTACGCGATCTTGTCATACCCCGGTAGGTAACCAAGTTGGTTCAGCCGGATGTTGTCGTTGATCTGCCGGGTGTCATCGAACAGCACCGGCTCAAGTCGCGGAACCTCCGTGCCCAGATCGCCGATCTGCACCAATAAGTGTGGCCGCGCGTCATCGGCGTGGGCAACTCAAGAAAGACGACCGCCTGCTTGACTAGCATGTCATGGCGCTGCAAAACCCGGATCGCGCGCGTGCGCGACCCGGTCCGCCGGGATGCACCGACCGATCCGCGGCATAGGCCGGGTCGTCGCTGCTGGTGATCGTGAACTGCGCCGCGTCGTCGGCCCGCGACGGGGCCACCGGCACCTTGAACAGGTACACGGCCAGCCACGACGCGGACTCGGCCTCCAGACGGTTGTGATAAATCCGGTCCATCACCGGCGGAAGCAGCGATCGCTCGAAGGCCGTGGGCGGCGACACGGGTCGCACCTCCGCCGCCGTCGCCAGAACGCCACCACCCATGACACAGATGACCAGCAGACGCGCTGTCCACAGCGTCTGGATTCGATATCGCAGCATGAGGCACTCCATGGGTAAGCAGTTCGCCACCGCAGACAGCACCCTCAGCGGCCGCACCTGAAGCATCAGGTAATACACATCCACGCGCCGAACGAAGGAGAACACCGCGACGCCCGTCTGTGCAAACGCGATGGGCGAGTACGGCTGAATCGGCATTATTCAGCAGAAACGCTGCCAGGCGCTGCAGCGTGCCGCCATGCGCCACCAGCGCCACACGCCGACCATCGTCCAGGTCGTCGAGCAGATAGCCCCCATGTCCCAGCCGCACGCCCAGCCCCACCATCAGTTCAGTAAACCCCACGATGACACGGTGCGTCATCTCCAGCGTGCCCTCGCCCGCCTGCGTCTTCCAGCATTGCTCTGGCCGAAGCTGCGCCGCCGCCGCCATCATCGCCTCGTACTCGGCGGTGTCGCATTGCTCCAGCATCGGTGCCGGTCGCCACTCGATGAGCCAATCGAGCACGTGGATCTCGATGCCCGACGCGTTTGCCAGCGGCTGGGCCGTCTGGATCGCCCGCCCCAGCGGCGACGCGAAGATGTGATCGAACGCCACGCCCTCGAACGCCTCGGCCAGCTCGCGCGCCTACCGCTGCCCGCGCGGCGACAGGCAGCCGCTCACCGGCGGCTGGTAGCGCTGGTGCGGATCGCCCGCGATCTCACCATGCCGAATCAGATACAGTTCCATGGGTTGATGCATCCTGATCGACGCCGTCGCGTCGCGACCCCAAAGGTCTGGGGCCAAGCCACGTCGCGCACCGTCTGCGCCATCACACTTCGATCAATAGGTCCGCCATCGCGCGCGGGAACTCGTCGAGTTGCCACGCCTCGACCGGCACTTCGCCTGGACTGAGATCCGGGAAGTCGCGCAGGAACCGGCCCCGGTACAGATATCGCTGCAGCGACTGCAGCTGTGGATTCGCATTGATCAGGTAGATCGTTCGTGTCGCGTCTGCGGCCGCCGACGTGACAGTGACCCGTCCGGTTCCCGGCAGCACCGCCGCCGCCGTCCCGCCCACGAGACTGCCCGATTCCAGCCGCGTGCCGTCCGCGGCCTCGAACCGAACCGTTCCACCGTGGAATGGCGAGCCCGCCGCCACCGACACGGTCGCCCTTGTCCGCACCTTCTGGGCAAACCCCTGTCCGGGCGGGTGCAGGTACACCGGGTTGGTCACTGCGAACTGATCGAAGCGCCGCTGATCCGTGTCCGCCACGCCCGGTTTGGCCGGCCCGAACGCGCGGGCCACGAGGTAGCCCCGCTCATCGCTCCCGTCCACTTGCACCCGCATCACCCCGCCGACAGCATCCGTCGTGTGCCACACCACCCGTCCGCCGCGGCCGATCAACTCCACCCGCGACAGCCGATGTCCTGCCCTGGCTTGGGCGGTGATCTCCACCTGATGCACATGTCCCCGGCTCGTCGGCACGATGTCGCCCATCGCTTGGCCATCCACCCGCAGATCCAACGTCGGGCCGCTGCTGACACTGAGCCGCCCACTCCGAAACCTCTCGGTGATCTGCGCCAATGTCAGCTCGCCGTCGCCGTCCACCGGTAGATGGTTCAGCAACATGCGGTCGGAGTGCCAGGTTCCCTGGGACGACAGGCCGCAGTCCATCTCCGCGGCTGCGGGAACGCGGTATCCGCGGTCGAGCATGGCGTACCACAGGGCCTGGTACGCCGGTCGATAGGCTTGGTAGCCCATCACCACCATCCCGTCCACCCCACCGTCGGCGGCTGCGTGGGCTGGCATCTCCGTCGCCAGGTTGGTGATGAATCGGCCGTCGTCGTCACGCCACCAGCTCGTGGGGTGCGCCCACACACCTAGCGCGCCGTGACGGCGCTGGATCGCCACGATCTGCGCATAGGGCCGTCGCTCGTAAGGCACGGGCTCATCGCTGTCGTCATCGGGTCGCGACTGATGCACCATCCACCGATCGAACGGCTGGTCGTAGTCGTGCCACGGCGGCAGGTCGGGGTGATATCCGATCCACCACATGTGTCCGTAGCGGCCCTTTGGCGTTTCGTTGTCCAGGTAGAACAGGCACGCGTCGCCCGCCATGTTCCGCAATGACGCGAGCATGCGTTGCACTTCGTCAAGTTGCCGAAGCTCCGACGGATTCACTTCTCCGCTGTAATACGCCTGCCGATCCGCGCCGTCGTAGCGACGCTGCATGTTCGCCGTCGCGGGGGTGTAGGGCGAGCCCATGCCGATCGCATCGACGCCTTGCGCCAGGGCCCAGTCCACCAGTCGGTGATACGCCTCCGGCGGCGCGACGGCGCCGCCATGGTCGGCCCGGCCACTGTAGGTGTGCGTGTGGGTCAACACCCGCCGCCATTGCCGCGCCGCGCGCACGGGCACCTCGCGCGGTTGAAACGTCCTGTCAACTACAGTGGTCATCGCAGTTCCCGCGGGTCGATCCGAGGTTCACACATCCACAACGCGTGGGGCAACAGACAACTCACGGCTCGACCCAGGGCAATTGGCGATCCGTAGCAATATCGATCAGCGTGCCACGTGCGGCGCTCTCGGAGATCGTCTCCGCGTGACCGTCGAAGTACACCAGGTTGACGCCATTCTCCTGCGCATGGCGGAAGGTGACGTAACGGCCTGGTTGCCCGCCGCCGCCTCCGACATACTCTGACTGGGCGGCCTCGGTGACGACCAGGACGGAGGCGGGCTGCTTCAGGTCATGGATGGACCCGAACTTGAGCGGGTTGGGAAACTGCCATTGATCGTTGCGGCGCGAGTACCGATCGCCGGGGACGGATCTGAATGCGGCGTTCATGGCGTAGTCCAAGCCGTAGAACTTGTGCGGGGTGGTAAAGCCGGTGTACCGCTCGAACTGCCCCGAGGTCGTCTGCCAGTACCGATCGGTAGGTGTGACACTCGGGCAGAACAGGGCCTTGGGCGCAAAGCCCAGGGCTTGGCGGAAGTGGACATACCACGCCGGCACACCGTTGGGCGTGTCGCTGCCCTCGTACCCGCTGGCCATCGGCATGGAGTCGCGGTTGTCCCCCGTGTAGATCGCCACCGAAACCCCAATCCCGCGCAGGTTGCTCAGGCATTGCGCAGTACGCACCGCATCGCGTGCCGCGCCGAGCGCCGGCAACAGCAGCGCGATCAGCAGCGCGATGATGGAGATCACCACCAGCAACTCGATGAGCGTAAAACCGCGAGAGCACGAGCCCGGGACCGAACGATGCCGCGCATCAGAGACGCCATTCATCGTTGCGCTCCTTGATAGACCGCTCGCCTTCTGGCGGCCGCCGCACCCGACGGCGACGACCTACGATCGTGTCACCCCTCACGCCCGGCGGCGACGGCCGACCACGACCGCGACGCCAAAGCCCATGAGCGCCAGCGACGCCGGCTCGGGCACGACTGCCGGCGTGAATTCGACCAGAATGTCATCGATCGGAACCGCCACGCTGCTGTTGGATGTCCAGATGAACACACTGTCAAACGCCGTCAACAACGGCTGGTCGTCAGTCGCGTCATCAACACGAATCAGCTCCACGCCGCCCATATCGCTGGTCAGGGTGATCTGCGTCGCGCTGTCTCGCACCATCGTCAGGCTGAAGGTATAGGTGCCCGCAGCCAGATTCGGGGTGGCCGCGGTGGCGCCTATCTGGGAAACGTTTGCGGAGGTGGTCAGATTATTCGCACCACCAACACGTTGCACAATCTTGTTGCGGAGCGTGTGCGCGCCGGCCAGGGGCGCCGCGGCCAGATAGCCCGTATAAGCGTTGTAGCGGGCATTATCGAATGATCCATCGACAGTCGGACGTGTACCGGCCGTGGAATCCAGGAAACCGTACCAGAATGAGTTGTCATCAACTTTCGCACCAACCGGAGTGGTGATTGTAAAGCTCAGCTTGAGCGTATCACCGACATTCAGCGTCAGTGGCGAGTCGTCCACAGTGAAAAAGCCCAACGTGCCGCTTTCTTTGGGCTGCGTTGTGGCCGGGAGCACCAAGGCTCCACTGGTGACAGCAAGCGTGGTCGTCGCGGAACCGCCGAACCAGTGGACCGACGAGGGGAGACTCTGCGTGGACCTCTCGGCATCGCTGAACGTGTCGTTGACCAGAATGTCCGCCGAGGCCTGACCGCCCATCAGGGCCATAACCGACAGAACCAGTGACATTGCTTTCGCGTTCTTCATACCTTTGCTCCTCTGTATGAGTGTGTGAGTTGTACGAGTCGACATGAGTGATTCCTCCATTTCGTTGGAAGCAAGTGTTGACTTATTTACGTCACGTTTTTCCAGGGACGACTGCCGTAGCCGGTGACATCGATCAGTGTTTCGTAATAGTTCGCTTCGGTCCACAGCTCGGCGTGACCATCGAAGAAACTCGGGTTGATCTGATCCTTGGCCTTGGTGTGACAGAACGTCACGCCATTGGCGGGGTACCGGCCACCGAGGGATTGGATGCAAGTTGCGACCATGGTGAACACCTGGGTCGAACATCTGACGATCAGATGTTCGACCATGGGCCTTCTCCTAAGCGAGCCGTGACCATACGTGATGCTCCGGTCGGCGAACTGACAAGGGGAAGTATAATGCATAAGCGTGAGTTAAGCAACAGGAAAAATGAATTTGTTGCCGCCGCTACGGGTCACGTAAAACACCTCGCATGCACTACACTGGCGATTCGTCGCCGTTATCGACCCGCACCAGCCGGGGCGACAGGCGGGTGATCCCGCCCGCGCCTTCCTCGCCGCCGAGCCTGGCCAGCATCCGTCCCGCGGCGATCTGGCCCATCCGGTACCAGTCGATCCGCAACAGCTTCGTGTGGCGTGGGGGCAGGCTCAGCTTGCTCACCACGGCCTGTTCGAGCCAGTCCAGGCTCCACGCCTCGAAATGAACCATGTCGAGTTGGGCGATGCGGGTCGGCACGGCGCGCTCCGAGGGCATCGGGTAGAGCAGGCTGGGGCTGACGAAGCTGTTCTCCACAAAGACCGCCGTGGGCGGTTTGGGCAGACTCAGGAGTTGCTCGATCGCGATGCGGCCGGGCTGGAATTCGCCCTGGCGCCCGCGGGGCGCCTCAACGACGTACTGGGGCGGCGTCGTGATGCCCGCTTCTTCCATCGCACAGCAGAATCCAGCGTACTTCTGTCGGCTGGCGGGATCCTCCTCCGCGCGCCACCGAATAATTGCGATCCGCTCATGTCCATGTGAAATAAGGTGTTGCGCCGCAGTGTGAGCCCCGCCGAAGCTGTCCACCACCACGCTGTCCAATGCCGTGGTGCGCTGAACGATGCCCAGTTGCACGGCCGGCACTCCCAGGTCGGCGAAAAAACGAACCACTGGCTCCATCTCGTCGTCCAGGTCGCTGTCCAGCAGCACCCCGCTGGGCCGAAACGGCAGAAGCTGTTGTAACTGGTCGTTGAGACTCGGCGAGCCGGGCATGTGCAGCAACTCAAGGCGAAACGGGATTTGCTCGGCGTGGAAACACGCGTTGACGCCGCCGTATTTCGACAGCAACGGCTGGAGGACGTGCATGTCACGGAACGCGCTGTGAGTGCTGATGTACAACACCGGCCGGAGTTTGTAGCTTGGCTTGTAGCCCGCGTCCTTGAGCATCCGCTCAAGCTGGCTTCGCCGTCGGGTGGACATCCGACCGTTGCCGTGCAGCGCGTACGACACCGCCGCCACCGAAACTTCGGCACGCTCCGCAATGTGCCGCAATGTCACTACCCGCTCGGCCATTACCCAGCACCCTCCAAGGCGTCTACGCCTCATCCGGACGATACCACAAACCTAGCGTCAGAATTCGCCAAGGTCAAGCAGGTTAAGCAATCAATAATCCGCTGGGACCGTCGCGCTGTAGACTTATCGGGCGCTGCTCAGTCCGTATAGCATCCCGTACAGCATCGACGACGCTCCGATCGTTTCAGTGATGGTGAATTCGCTGCTGACCTCGGCTCCGCCGTTGCCCAAGTCGCGCCACCGCCGCCAGGGCGGAACGTCCTGGGGATACCAGCTCAGCTTTCTGTCGGCCAGACCATAGATCGTGATGCCGGGCACCGCATCACCGGTCTTGACCGGGCCGGTGTAAAGGTAGGCGGCGATCTGCGGATGTCGCGGCGGGCGGTCGCCCATGCGGGTGATGAAGGTCTTGGACAACGGGTTGCACCCGAGCTGAAAGTCGGCATTGAGGCTGGCCGCGTCGAGGAACCGCTGTTCGCCGGTGAGGTGATGGGCTAACAGGAGCAGGTTGGCGTAGTGGCCGCCGCCGTTGAGGGTGCCCCACCCAAACCCACGGTCGCGAGCGCCAAACCCCACGCGATATGCAGGCTCGTCCGTTTTCTTGATGATTTCCGCGGCCCGGCGCGTCAACTCGCCGCGCAGGTCATCACGGATGTCCGTCGCCACGTCGGAGTGGTTGCAGCGTACATACGCACCCATGAACGTGGGCAGGTTCACGGCGTAGGTGTAATGGTAACCCTTGTATCCGCCGTCGTGGTACAGGTCCTTGAACGCCTGATGGTCCGCGGCGTCGCTGGTCGTGGCGTACAACTCACCCGCCGCCCAGGTCCGAAGCAACTTGCCGGCGCGCTGGGCCTGGTCGCCCGACTGCGTATTGGCCTGGGCCCATGCAAACGCTCGCTTGGCCGAGGCCAGGTACGCCTGCGCTCGCGCGGAGTCGTACCGCTTGATGAGTCGCGCAAACTGCGCGGCCACGGCGGCGTACTCCGCGGACGATGTCGTCGTCGGCGGGAGAATGCCATACGGTGGCGACGCGCCATGCTGTCGCACATAGTCGCGCTGCGCGTCCTGGGCGTTGCCGCGCCCCAACGGCACGGCGCCGTCCTCGTGTTGCAGATCGAGGTACGCCATGAGCGCCCAATGCGCTTCGTCGAGCACATCCGGGACGCCATTGCCACTTTCGGGGATGTTCAGGTCGCCGTCGCCGAACGCTTTGGGAAGCATTTCGTAGGCGGCCAGCGTCTGGGCGGTCGCGCGCAGGTGATACGTGAACACGTCAAAGTCGGCCGCATCGTGATACCCGCCGCGGAAGGTCTTGACCGGATCCTCGGGCGTGCCTTGGTGGTCGTCGCCCGCCACGCGGCCGCTTTTGGTCATGCGGTGATGATGCAGGGCTGTTGTGAAGGTCGTGTAGGGTTCGGTCAGCGCCGCGCCCGCCCGCTGGTGGTAGTAAGCACGGTTGGTCTGCCGGTACAGGTCGGCAATGCCCTCGCCGCCGACCGCAAAACGGCTGGACCGGCCAAGGCCATCGATCGCGATGTGATACGCCCCCGCCTTGAGTGGGCTAAGGTCCATCTCGTACACGCGCTCGCCACTGAGCTTGTCGTCGTCAGTGCGGAGCGTGATGCTCCCTTGATGCACCGGCTTGCCCGTCGCTTCATTGATGACGCGAAAGCGCGTGAAGAGGTCGTAGTTCACCGGGCCCAGGTCGGCGGCCCACCACCCCAGGTAGGCGTAGCGGCGCTGCGCCAAGTCGGAATAGGCCACCTGATTCACTTTGATGGCCCGCGTCACCACCGCCCCGGGGTCGAACCGCAGCGCCGCGCTGCCGTTGAAGGGTGCTTCGATCCCCGCCACGCTCACCTCGCACGATGCGCCGGCCGGCAACGGCTTGCCCAACTCCAGGTAGTACGTGTGCCAGTACACGACGTTTTGCTTGAACGGCCCGATGTCCCCGTTCCAATGCTCGTAGCTGAGCCGGCCGACTCGCCGAGGGTGCGTCGCTTGCGAACCATTGACGCTTATGGTGAAAGTCTGCGGTAACTGCATGGCCGCGGCCTGTGCTTCGCCCGCGCCCGGCCCGCGGGCAACCCAGGCGTCGAGTGTCACCGCCAGCAGATCGGGTGCGATGACCTCCACCCCGCGTACCCCCTGGATCATCTTCAGTTTCCCCATCGCCTCGAACACCTGCTCACGTTCCTTGGCGAGCTTCGCATCGAAATAGCCGATCGGCGCATCGGCGGGACGTTTGAAGTCGGCCTTCAACTGCTCGCCGGCGTGGTAGTCCTCGTTGTCGATCGTGATCGCGAAGATCGCCGGCAGCGACAAGCCCTCCGACGCGAGCGTGATGCCCGTGATGGCCTTGTCCGGATGTGGATTGACCCACCGCATCGCCCACACGCCGATGTACTGCTTCCACTTGCTGCTGTAGGCGCTTTGCCCCATGAAGATCGGCCAACTGTCGGCGCCGCTGTTATCCCACCAACTCCCTGTCCACCAGTGCCGAAGATGCCGGCCGGCCTGCAACACGAGCGACTCGCTCGACCCGTCCGCGTAGTGGATGGTGTACCGCGCGACCGTTGCGTCGCCGGCGATGCCCCCGGGCGTCCGCGACATGTTCTGCAGGAAGTAGATGTACTTGCCCAACGCGTTGGGCGCTGCAACCTTCACCTTAGCCGGCAGATGCGGCAGCGCCTTGCCTCGCAACATGATGATCGTATTGGGCCGCTCGGGCGTCGGCTTCGCCAGGCGGAAGTGGTGGCCATTGCGCGTCACGTCGCCGTGCTGCACCGGCGGATAGATGAACATGTCGTTGGCGCCTTCGTCGGACCATCCACCCTCGCCGTTGCCGGCAACGGCGTCGTCTTCCAGCCGCCGGTTCGCCACGTCGGACAGGTTGAGATAGACCGGATCGGCCGCGACGATGCCTGCTGCCGACGCCACCATCAGCGCCGCGGTCACCGCCGACAGATAAGCCCGATAGCCCCCACGCAACCGTGGAAAGGAGACCGCTTTGCTCTGAAGTTGACGAGCGAAATTCATGGGCATGTCCTTTGCGGAGCCGTCGGGCGTCAGCGGGGTGTTGCGGCCGATCCCATACGCAATCCCTCTATGTGCTTAAACGACGCTTAATGTTACCCACATATCAGCCGCACGTCAACCTGGATGGGATCAAGCGCAGAACGGAGCTTCGCCCGATTGGGACCGACGACTCCTCCCCGAGCCAGCGTCTTCACGCAGATCATGGTGATCCCCCAGCCGGCGGTTGCGTCGGTCGCGCTGCTGGGTGGCCTGTGGACGGTCGGGCCGCGGCGGTTGCAGCGGAGCGTGACGACGTGCGCTCTGCGGTTGACGGTGATCGTTCCTGGTGGTATCATTAAGCATTGCTTAATCATAACCGGCCGTGTGGGTCGGAGGACGACGTCATGACCACCCTCGCCCAGCCCAGCACCGCCGCCGCGCCGTCCGGGCAGTCGGACGCCAAGTCCCGGTACCGGCTCGTGGACACCGACATCCACCACTGTTTGTCCGGTTCGCACGACCTGCTGCCGTACCTCTCGACGTACGACCGTGCGCGACTCAAGGGTTTCGGCATGGGGGGCACGGGCGACCCCTACGCCTACAACGGCGGCGTCCATGGCCGACGCGCCGAAGTGGTCGACCAAGGCGATGCGTGGGTCGAGCCCGGGAGTCAGATCGACAAGGTCATCCGCGACCACCTCGACCACAGTGGGGTTGATGTCGGCATCCTCACGGGTCAATCGGTATACGGGGCCAGTGCGCTGGGGGACTTCCACTATGCCGCGTCGCTCTGCCGGGCGTTTAACGACTGGACGATCGAACACTGGCTGCCGCGGGACGGCCGGTTCCGGTTCTGCATGGCGATCGGCACACAGGATCCGCTCGCCGCGTCCAAGGAGATTGATCGCGTTGGGGGCCATCCGCAAATCTGCGGCGTGCTGATGCCCGGCGGATCTCCTCGGCCGTTTGGCCAGCGGTTCTACCACCCGATCTACGAGGCGTGCTGCCGACACGGGCTCACACCGGCGATCCACTTCTTCAGCGAAGGCGGTGGGATCAATCCATCGCCCACGCCCGCGGGCTTTCCCGGCTCCTACGCCGAGAGCCGTGCGTCACGCTTCACGGTCTATCTCGCACACCTGGCGAGCCTGATCTACGAAGGCGTCTTCGAGATTTTCCCCCAGATGAAGTTCGCCATGCTCGAGTGCGGCTTTGCGTGGGTGCCGTCGACCCTCTGGCGGATGGACAGTGACTGGAAGGCGCTGCGGCAGCAGGTGCCGTGGGTTAAGCGGCTGCCCAGCGAGTATGTCATCGATCACGTGCGCTTCAACTCTCAGCCCATCGACGAGCCGCCGAAGCGGCAAGACGTCAAGCAACTGGTGGCGTGGATGCACGGCGAGCACACGTTGATGTTCGGCAGCGATTTCCCGCACTGGGATTACGACGACCCGGCCCACACGCTGACCGAGCTGCCCGAGCCGTTGCGTCAGCGCGTAATGGCCGACAACGCGGCCGATACTTTCAACCTCCTGCCGTTGGACCCGACGCCATGAGCAAGCTGCCCGTCTGCCCCGTCCACGAGCTGCCGCCGGGGACACGGCGGATCGTCGAGGCCAACGGCGGCATCAGCATCGGCATCTTCAACGTCGACGGCCGGTTCTATGCGCTGCGGAACATCTGCCCCCACCGCAAGGCGCCGCTGTGCCGCGGACAGGTGACCGGGCACGTCACCAGCGACGGGCCAGGCGACGCACAGATGCACGGCCCGAACCAGATCCTTCGTTGCCCCTGGCACGGGTGGGAATTCGACATCACCACCGGGCAGTCCGTCTTTAACCCGCACAAGGTCCGCGTCAAGACCTATCCGGTCAGCGTCGAGTCCCCACGCGGACCGTGCGTACTAGATGATGAACAGGATCCGAGCATCGAGACGTACCCCGTGACGATTGACGACGGGGTCGTCACCGTCCTGCTGAAGTAGCTGCGCTTAACGATGGCACGCGTTCTGGCACCCTCTGTCGCGGTCGCGTCGATGTCTCTGCCGTCTTGAGCAGAGTCAGCGCTGCAGTGGCGCCCTGGTCAGTGAACGCGCGGCGGCGAGAAACCCGTGAGGTACATGCGGTCGGGGTCGATGTTGAAGGTGTCCATCGCGAGTCCCAACCGGCGCATTTACGCGTTCATTGTCCGGCCATTAATACGGCGCGGCGTGAAGCGCCTCGGCCGCGAACTTCTTGATGCCCCGCAGGTGCGGCGGCCGGCAGACCCGCATGCACATGCCCATCGCATGGGTGTACTTGGTCTGAAGCCCGCCCTCGCGCCATTTCCTGGAGAGCGAATCCAGGAACAGCTTGTCGTCGATCTTGGCGCCATGGGGCGGCATGATGTGGGCCTTGGCGGTGTTGCCGAAGTGCTTGGGACCTTCCTCGATGTTCATGTCGGCCTGTTCGCTCCAGCCGCATCGCCAGTGGTCAATGCGGTAGTAGGTGAACTGCCGCTCGCCGAAGTCAACGGTCTCCTTGACGGTGGGGTCGATGGCCTTCATCGGGCATCGCTTGAGGCACGCGTCGCAGCCGTCGCACAGGGCCGGGCCGGTGTACATCGGGTCCGGTTGCAGCGGGGCGCTGGTGATGACCGAGACGAACCGCTGCCGGGTGCCGAACTGCGGCGTAATGCACAGCCCGTGCAGGCCCAGCTCGCCCAGCCCGGCCGCGACGGCGGCGTGACGGTTCGAGAAGTCGGCCATCCATTCGGTCTCGATGCCCTTGTGCGGATGCACCGACCACTTGCCCGACACGCACATGGGGATCGCCTGGTGCCCGGCGTCTTCGAGTGCCCGGGCCAGCCGCCAGGCGGCCTTGTACAGCAGCAGGCCGATGACCGTGTTCTGGTACACCTCGATGCCGGCCATGCTGTCGGCGTCGCCCCTGCCGGCGTTCTCGAACAGCGCGAAGGGGTAGCGGATGCACATCGCGATGACGGCCTTGGCCTCAGGCAGGTGGGACTCCGGCCGGACCGGCTTGGGCGCTTTGGCAAACCGCTCGATCGGCGAGAAGCCGACCAGGTCCATGCGGTTGTCATGCGCCAGTTGCTTAATCTGTTTCGACAGCTCCAAGTCATATTGGGTTGACATGGTGGGCTCCTTGCGCCGTCGGCTGGGTGTCTTCGTACCCGGTCTGGACGCCGCGCAGGTGCGGCGGGATACACTCGCGCTCGCACGCCCGTGAGGCGTAGGTGTACCAGGTCTGCAGACCGCCCTTGGCGCCCTTGTCACTCAGGCCCTTCTGAATGTCCGCTTCGGTCACCACGGCCGGCGGCGGGATCGTCACGTTCAGGCCGCTGGTGGCGGGCCCGGCCTCGGAGATCAGCATGAACTTGCAGCAGTAGTGGCAACGCCACGGGTCCAGCTTGGCCTGCTCGAAGGTCCGCTCGCCGACCTGCACGGCCGTAAGCTGCGAGCCGTCGAACGCCTGCACCCAGCACTTGTCCACGCACTTCATGCACTTGTCGCACAGGGCGTCGCCCTTGTACAGCGGGTCGGGCGCGATCTGGGCGTCAGTGATGATGGCCAGGAAGCGCTGCCGCGTGCCGTACTGCGGGGTGATGGTCCGCCCGTGCAGGCCCAACTCGCCCAGGCCGGCGGCGGTGGCGGCCAGTTCGTTGGGGAAATCCTGCGTCCAGCTATCGGGGATGTCCTTGTACGGATGGACGCGGTAATGCTTGGCCTGCGTGGGGATGGCCAGGAAGCCACGCTTCTCCACGTAGCGCGTGACGTCCATGGCCGCCATCATCAGGGTGTTGATCATCGGGAAGTTCTCGTAGCCGTCCATCGAGAAATACGACTCCGACGCGCCCTTGCCGGCCCGCTCGTACATGGCCATCGGGTACCGCATGCCGATGGAGATGACGGTCTTGGCGCCCGGCAGGTGCGCCTCGGGGCGCATGCGGTAATGGACCGAACTGAACCGATCGACGCTGGCGAAACCCACCAAGTCCATGTCGCCGTCCTGCGCGACGCGCACGATGTTGCTTCTGAGATCCTCGTTGGCAGCCACGATTACGTCTCCCTATAAAATGAAGTGATTAGCGGGATGCGTACTGCTGAGTCGACGCGCCGATCACCAGTTGCGGCGCGACCAGGACGTCCCGCGTTGAATCTGAATCCAAATCCTCCGCCAGCATCGTCGCGGCCAGGCGGCCCATCTCCACCAGGCCCGGGTCGATGGTGGTCAGCCCGCCGGGGACCACGTGCCCGTGGGCGGTGCGGTTGCAGCCCGTCAGGGCGAACGGCGCCCGACCGGACGCATCTCGTCGGGCCAGGTGGATGCGGGCAGCGATGTAGTCGTCGGCGCAACACACGGCGTCAATGCCGTCGAACGAGTCCAGGGCGTCGGCGTGGGGCACGTCCGGAGCGACGACCATCAGCCCGGCCTGCCGCAGCACGCCGTGCAGGGGGAGGTCTTCCTCGAAGTCGCTGGCGAAACCCACCGTCGCCACTCGCCGGGCGCCGATGTCCTTCAGGTGCCCCGCCAGCAGCCAGTAACCGGCCGTACGGTCCTGCCGCAGGCTGGGGAAATGCCCAGCCAGGCCGCGGTCGGCTACCACCAGCCGGTGAGCCCCGCGCAGTTGCCCAAGGAACCGCCCGGCCGCTTCGAGCGAGTCTACCGGCGGCACGACCACCAGCCGGCGGGCGCCGCGCTCGAAAACCGCCTGCTGGACGGCGCTTTCGAATTCCGGCTCGGTCGTCCCGCAGGGCGTCTCCATGATGTCGAAGCCCAACGACTGCCCGGCCAATTCCACGCCGGCCAGCAACCGCGACGAGTAATGCACGCCGCGCAAATCGAACGGGGCCACCACGGCCAACAGGGTCTTCTGCCCACGCTCGGCCACGTAGTAGCCCTTGCCGTGCTGGGGGAAAATGAAGCCGTCTTCGGTCAGTCTGGTCAGCGCCCGGATGACCGTTACGCGCGACGCGTTCGTCGCCGCCTCCAGAGCCGAAATCGACGGAATGGCCGAGCCAGCCTTGTAGCGCCCGCGGCGAATGTCGCCGATGATGCGATCGCGCAGTTGCAGATACAGCGGACGAGCGCTGTCGGTTTCGAGCGTGAACTGGAGTGTGTCCTCGGTGTCCGGCATGGGACTGTGATTATCCGTTCTCAACTGTTATTAACTATTATACATCGCGGGCGAGGTGTGTCAACGGGAAAAATCGGGCTCTTTGATTCGGGAAGGGGTACTGTACCCTCCCACTCTCGGGAAACACCCCAGCACCGTCGTGACCGCAGTTGCGCGAGTTCGGGTATCAGCGGGCGTGGTGGTTTCGCCCGTTCCGCGAAGTGCTCGCCCGGCGCTCCCATCGTGTCGTTCGGGAACCCATCCCAATCGACGAGCGCCCAATCTGACTGCGATACTTGACCCACCACCGGTTCTGATAGCCATGGTCGATCACGTCGGTGATCGTGTAGGTCTCAGTGCCGGGCGTGCGGGCAATGGGTTTGAAGGTGCCCGGATTCCCCGGGAGCAATGGTCAAATCCTGTGGTTGACCTGGTGAATCAGGCGGCTTGTTGTTTTTCGCCGTCGGTGAAGATCACGCCGGCGATCACGTCTTGAATCAGTTGGTGGCCGTTGAGTTTCCTCCATCGCTTCTGCGCCGACTCGCAGAGCTTGAACACCATCGCCAGGCAGGCCCGGCGTGAGCCATTGCCCTTGGTCTTGTCGTGACGCAGTTCCTTCCTGCCTTCGGGCGTGGCGCCCATCCGCACAGGAATGCACTGGCGATCATTGCCCTCATCCTCCAGGCGGATGTTGAAGTACAAGCCGTCGGCCCAGAGATACACGTAGGCCTTGTCCGCCAGCGGTTGCTGCCCCCACTGCCGCAAGTCGTCTTCCCACTGGCGAATCCGGCGGGTGACCACGCTGGCCGAGAGCCCCGGAGCGTCAGGTCCCAGCAGCGCCGAGAGCGCTTGGCCCATGTCGCCGGTGGAGATGCCCTTGAGATAGAGCCAGGGCACCAGGTCTTCCACGCTGCGGCTCTTACGTAGGTACGGCGGGAGAATCTTGTTGGTGACGGTCTGGCGCTTGCCGAATTCGGGGCCTGACGGCACCCTTATCTTGCCGGACATGGGTTGCGGTATGCCATGGCCCCAGGTCAGCCATGAACGGCCGGTTTCCGCCAGCGGATCGGGATCCAGTGCCGCGATCGCGTGCAAGGGCCAGGGTTCGGCGCCACGCTGCGGACAGACCCGCACGCCTCGAATGCGAGCCTGTCGGTAGATCGCGACCAGTTGCGTCATTCCACCGCACCAGGTCACATCCGGCTGGAGTACTTGGACCAAACGCTCCTCCAGCAGTTGCTCGAAGGCCTGTGCCGTAAACTCATGCTCGCCGGCGGCGAGGGGCACAGGGCATTGGTCGCGTTTCATGCTGCTGCCGTCGCCGGGCAGCCGCGACGTGAGATTCCGACCATCCTGCACGAACACCGGTGTGCAGATCACGATACCGCGCATGATCGTCCGCTGGGCAAAGAGGAAGATGAGCAGCGTGCGGCGGGGCATCGGCGGCTTCGGTGCAGTCGGTCGTGAACACGAAGCGCTGTGGGCCGTAGGCGCTGACCCACGTCCGCACGAGCCAGAAGGGCAGGTGATGGCCATC
>JBBDMX010000113.1:0-10538 GCA_040878035.1 Phycisphaeraceae bacterium
ATGCCAAGTCAAGATAGCCCGGTCCGCAACTAGAGTAAAGTGCATAACCAGATAGATGGAATTTCAAAGATGTGTTTGCAGAGTAAGTTCAGCAGCATCCCGCGCTGTCACGCGGTGATGCTCATGGCGACCTATGTGATGGTAACCCTGATTGCCGGGATCGCTGGCGCCCAGGGTCCGGCAGCGCCAGCGCCAACAGCATCGAGCCAACCCACTCCCTCAGGCGGCCAGGAACGCCCCCAAGCACCCTGGAACGGTCCCGAAGGGCCATTCGTCCTTGTCGAGGCTGAGCAGTTTGACCTTGACGGGGCGGGCTGGACCGTGCTCGACGACAGCGGGAAGCGCTTCACCCACTCCGCCTCGGGCTTCAAATCGCTTAGTGGCGCCGGGCGCGGCGACGGCACGGCACACCTGACCGTCGAGGTGCCCCGGACCGGTCAGTACCGCTACTGGATTCGCTATGCCCGCTTCGCACGCAAGCGCGACGGTGACCGCGGGCCGTTCGGCGTGACGATCGCACAGAACGGCAAGACCGTTCACCAGGAAGACATCGACGTCACCTACGACGGCCCGGTGCAGCCCAACGGTGGGCCGCCCGTCCCGCCTTACGTCTGGCATTCCCAGTTGGTGCAACTCCAAGCGGGGCCAGCGACGATCCAGTTGACAAAAGTCGGCCGCGCGTCGGTTAGCAGCGCGGTGCGCAAGATCGACTGCCTGCTGCTGACCACGGACCTGAAGCACGAGGCCGACCACCGCGACTTTGGTCCGCAGTCGTACCTGCGCATCAGTCTGGATCGCGCTTCGCCGCAGCGCGTGGGGTTCCAAGCCTTCTTCAACCACATGCGCGCCCCGTTCTATCAGCAAGCTTCGTTTGATCGCAAGGGCATCAACTTCCGCATGCCCCGCGCTCCCGCGGCCAACTACCTGGCCGCCGGCGAGGCGACGCCCTGGCTCAATATCAGCCGCCTGCTCGACAGCGGCTGGGACACCAACCTGTCGATCAAGGCCACCGCCCGCGAACGCGACAATGACTCGGATCAGGACCTGGCGACCGACAGCGCCTACACCGTGGATTTCGCCACCGCGCCGCGCGAGGATGCGATCGTCAAGTCGATGAGCCGTGACGGCCCCGGCGCGGGATTGGTGCTGCGCATCGGCTCGCACGTTACTAAGGACAAGCTGCCCCAGTCGGACCTGGACATCGCCAACGAAACGTTGAAGCTGGTGGAAGCGCTGCCGCCGATCACCTTCGGCCGGCGGCCCACACGCTTTCCCGTGATGACCGACTTCCGCGCGGTGGACACGACGCACACGCCCGACACGCAGGCCGTCGAACTGCAGGTGATGAAATACCTGGGCATCAACACCAACTCGGTCTCGCGGCTGAATCAGGCCAGCATCGATAGCGGCGTGCTGTTCAGCCGCTTCCACGAGCAGGTCTGGTTCATGGGCAAGGGCGGGTTCAACGAGCCGGACGTCGAGCGGATGTCCAAGATGATCGCCATCAAAGCCAAGGAGTATCACGACGATCCGTTCCGAGATCGCTACGTGTACGCCAAGCTGATGGACGAGGCGAAGTCCACGCCACTGGATCGGCTGGTGGCCAACCCGGTCAGCCACGAGGCCTTCAGGACCTGGCTGCGCCAGCGTGGCGACACGCCCGAGCAACTGGGCATTGAGTCGTGGGACCAGGTGAAGATTCTCAAGGACCCCGACGCCGGCCCCGCGGCGATGTACGTCGCCAGCCAGCGCTTCCGCGCCGACAGCGTCGTCGAGTTCTTCGCCCTCGCCACCGAGTTGTCGCACCAGCACTTTGGGCCGCAACTCAAGACCACGCAGAACTTCAGCGACGGCGCGGTGTACATGGCCAACATGTACGCCCAGGGCAACGACTACTTCATGTGGTTTAGGCGTAAAGCGCTGGACATGGCCCTGAGCGAGGATTGGACCGCCCTGGGCTCGACGCCCCAGTGTTGCGGCTGGAACGTCGCGCTGCTGCGCTCGGCAACCAAGTACCACCAGCAGCCCATCGGGATGTACGTGATCAGTTACGGGCCTTACATCGACACCAAACTCAGCGCCTACAGCGACATGGCCCAAGGCGCCAAGAGTCTGAACTTCTACGCCTACGCCCCGTTGTACCAGGGTCACGAACGGGGCTGGTCGCGGAAGCCCCGCACCTTCCAGGCCATCGCCGAACTTACGCGCGAGATCGGTGCCGCCGAGCATGTGCTTCTCGACGCCATGCCGCCGCGCGCCTCGACGGCGATCATCTACTCGACCTCGTCAGACATCTGGGATGCGAAGCGCGACAACGTCATGGGCCATGAGCGCATGCACACCTACCTCGCCCTGCGTCACGGGCAGGTCGCCGTGGACGTGCTCAGTGAGGACGACGTGATCGAAGGCCGGCTCAAGGACTATGCGGCCGCATATCTCTTCGGCGATCAGTTGGATCGGCGTGCTTGCGCCCCGCTGGCGCAGTGGGTGAAGGCGGGGGGATCGCTCGTGCTTGCCGCCGGTGCAGGACAACGCGATGAGTTCAATGCGCCGATGCACCTGCTCGACACGCAGTTGGGCGTGCAGCGCAGCGCGGCGACGACGCTTCAGACAATGTGGATTTATGGCCGCGGCATCGATAAGGCACTGTCGTCCCAGGGCAAGATTACCCTCGAAGGGGCAGACTCCTCCGTCGATCTGCTGGCGCGGCGGCAATTGCTCACGCCGGGACAGGGCGCCACGGTGCTGGCTCGATTCGAGGACGGCTCGCCGGCCGCGCTGGCGCAGCCGGTGGGCCGCGGCCGCGCCGTGATGCACGGCTTCACCCCCGCGTTGGCGTACGTCCGCGAGGCGCTGCTGGCCCATCATTCGGCCGGCGAGGCCCAGCCGGCTCCCGCATCCCCTGCTCCACCACGGATTCTGGGGGTCGAGGAGTCGATGCAGGAGGAGGGCGAAACGCTCGCACGCGAGGGGGATTCACTGGTCCCGCCAACGTTCGGCGAGAGCCTGCGGTCCTTCATTGTGAGGCCGGCGCTCGAGGCGTCGCCGAACCAGCTTGTGGTGGTGGATACACCTCAAGTCGAGGCGACGCTGTTGCGGGGGGCCCATGGCTGGGTCGTGACGTTAGCCAACTACACGGGTCGGCCGCAGAAGCGCGTTGAAGTGACAATCCGCCTGGGCGACCGTGCGTTCGGCGCGGTTCACAGCTCGCGCGGGGGAGTCTTGGCCGATTTGAACGAGCAGTCCGGCATCGTGCGCGTAACGCTGCCGCTGGAATCCACCGACATGGTCTTCGCCACCTGGGCCACGCCCTGACGCGAAGACTGCTTTCGGGTGTTACTGACCTTCGTACCAAGGGATCGGGCTCACCATGATTTACCGGCTACTCCCATTGACCATGTTTGCCGCCGCCATGCTTTGGACCTCGCTGCTCCAAGCCGCGGATCCCGTGACGGCGAAGGTGATCTCGGGCACGATAGGCGACGATCCTGCCGGCCGCATCGTGCAGACGCGCACGGCGATCGCCGATCTGTACTCGGGCGACCTGGCGACGTTTCGCCTGCGCGCGCGCCTGCGCCTGGCGGCGGCGCCGCAGCGCGGCGGGCCGGGCGCGGTGCTGGCCATCGGCCCGGAGGACCCTGCAAGTCTCATCAAGCCGGGCCTTGCGCGCATCAACATCATGCGCAGCAGCGGCGAGCAGGACGGGCGCTTCCTTCGTTTCCAGGCCATGCGGCCCGGCGAGGCAGGCAAATGGGCCATGTACAACGATCGCCCGCTGCCCTTCTGGCCCAACGACAAGGGCGGAGTGAAAGGTCTCGAAGCCGACGGCATCGCTCCACGAAGCTGGCACAACCAGTGGATCGACCTGCGTGTGGACGTGGGCAAGCACGAGGTCATCATCTGGGCTGACGGGATCTACGTGGACCGCGTGAAGCGCCCTCACGTGAACAAGCCGGTGGGTCCGATCGTGATCGAGTTGATCGAAGGTGACGCTTTGGGCGAGGTGACGATCGAGGCATGGGACGACCACCTGCGTTACCTGCCGGTGGAACTGGAAGCGATGTTCAACGATCGAGCCGGGAAGCCGATCGCCTCTCCTGCGTCGGAGGTGCCTTTCGTGTTGGCGCGTGACGGTGTATCGCACCTGAACCTGCGCGACGCGGGCTGGATTGATCAGAAACGCGACCCGCAGACGTTCTACGAGTCTTATGATGGCGGGCCGTACTATGCCAACGACCCGCGGATGCCGCTCATCAGCGTGCCGCGTGCCGACTATGTTGCCGCCCACGTGCTGGCCGTTGCCGACAACGACCCGCAGCGGACCGACACGCTCACACTGCGCGCCGGCCGGTATGGCTACATGAAACAGGTGCTGCGTCGCGAGTACGTCACCCAGGTGCCGCGCCGTGCCCAGGCAGGGGAGTTTGCCCACGTCGTCGTTCCACTCACCGAGGTGCTGGCGCAGGACATGATTGAGGACGTGATCGAGATCGAGTTGACCAAAGAGCTGCGGCTGGCGCGGCACGTCCCCGACCCCAACCGGTTCCGCTATCGACCCCTGGGTCTGCCCTCGGGCGTGCGTATTGCTGCAATCACACTGGAAAAAAGCCCGCTACAGATGCGTGTGACCAGCGACGAGGCGGGCCATGCGTTCGTCGAGCCCAAGACGCCGGCGTTCACCGTACAGCTTGCCAATATCACCGATACCCCTCAGCCCTACAAGCTGTCGTGCGAAGCAACCCATCTGCGCGGCGGTGAAAGCCGCTACGAGCGATCTGGAACCGTCGCGGCAGGGGAGGTGACCCAAGTCACGCTGCCGATCGCGCCCGTGCGTCGCGGCTACCACGACCTGACCGTCACGCTCCGCGGCGCTGCGGACAAAGTCCTGCTGCGGCGCACGACCAGCTTCGCGCAACTCGGACCCGAGACGCGCCAGCACCGCGACACAACGCCGTTCGGCAGTTGGGAATGGAACGGCACGCACGTGACCAGCAAGGACTCGGACGCCATCGGCTCTCTTTACCAGAAGATGGGATTCCGCTTCGGCATGAGCAGCCATCCCGTCGAGGCACGGCAGAAGTGGGGCATGGCGTTCGCCCTTGAGCCAAAGCTGGATCCGGAACTCACTCGACTCAAGAAAATGAGTGAGAAGAACTCCGTCAAGATTGAGCGTGGCCTGATCTTCCACGAGGACTCGATCTCCGGAGGACATGTGACCCGCGTGCCCGATCTGTTCCACGATCGGCCTCCGTACAAGCTCAATGAGAAGGAAGAAGCGCGCTATCAGACGATGCTCGCCAGCGCTCTGGGGGCGGCCAAGGCGGCGCGTGAGCAGTTCCCGGATCTGTTCCTCAGCTTCGGCAACGGGCCGCTGCCGACCAAGGAGGAATTTTACCGCCGCGGCTTCCCCGCGGACCTGTTCGATGCCGGCGGCAATGAGGCTGGGTCATTCCACCGCCTGCCCGAGGCTCAGCCGCCCGACTTTATCGCCAACAACGCGTCGCTCTGGATGGATCGTCAACTCCTCGATGCCTACGGCTATGCTGACAAGCCGGTGCATCAGTGCCTTGAGGTCGGCTATCCGGGCGACAGCCCGGGCAACCACACCTCCGCGACACAGGCAGACTATTTTGTGCGTAATGCGCTACACTCGCTGGCGTGGGGTATGACCTTCCTGCACATCGGCGAAATCATTGACGTGGGCAACAGCTACTACTTCAGTAACTGGGGTTCGGCGGGATTCTGCCGGGCGTACCCGGAGATGAACGTCAAGCCCTCGTATGTCGCCCTGGCCACCATGACGACGGTGCTCGACGGCGCCACGTGCGTGCGCGTCCACGACACCGGCAGCCCCACGGTGTATGCCCTGGAGTTTGAGCGGGCCGATGGACAACGTGTTCTTGCGTTCTGGACGATCCATGGCCAACGGCCGCTGACCGTAGACGTCGCAGGCGGTCCATGGGCGTCGGTGGACGATCAGGGCAACGAATCTGCCGCACCGGTGCAGGTTTTGGCGACGGCTTCGCCCGCCTACCTCATCGGCAAGGGCGAAGTGCGTGGCATCCGCCTGGGTGAGCCGCGCTATGACGATGCGCCACCGGTCGATGCGACGGTGGTCGCGGCTCTCGACTCGCTGGACAACTGGACAGTGGTGACCGATCGCAATGCTGAGCTTGAGGCCTACAACCCGCTGACGCCACGACGCAAGGGTGACTTTGAATTTGCAGCAGTGGCCGATGTCGATGGCCGCGGCGGCGCGCTCCGCGTGACGCCCAAGCCGATCCGCCACGGCAAAGACACCATGCCGATGTACGCGCAACTCAAGGCCAGGCAGGCCGTCGCGCTGCCTGGCGAGCCCGACGAGATCGGCCTGTGGGTCAACGGCAACAGCGGCTGGGGCCGAGTGATCTTCGAGTTCAAGGACGCGTCAGGACAACGCTGGGTGTCCCTTGGCGCCGCGACCACCGAAGCACCGCCCTGGCAACTTGACTGGATGCCCAAGGAGATGCAGGACGAGGCCGGACCCGCGCAGATGAGCGATTGGAGTACGAACGACTCGTTCGGCTACAGCCTGTTCAACTTCGACGGTTGGCGGTATGTAGGCTTCCCGCTCCCGGGCAATTATCCGGGCGAGCATCACCCCTGGCCGGCCAACAGCTTCTGGCGATGGGATGGCGACGGTATCGTGCGCTATCCGCTGACACTCACGCATCTGTCGATCGAACTGCCTGAAAAAGTTCTGCACGTCAAGACGTGGGCACCGGTAGCGCGGCCGTCGATAGACCTGCAAAACCTGCTGGTGGGGACTCGTCGCCACGCCGCCGGCGCGGATGCCCAAATTGGAAAGACCCGATGAGGATTCTGTACCTCGATATCGACTCCCTGAATCCGTCCCACCTGGGGTGCTACGGATATCACCGCAAGACCTCGCCGACGATCGATGCGATTGCCGGGCGGGGCATGCGCTGCACCAACGTGTATTGCAGCGACGCCCCATGCCTGCCCTCGCGCTCGGCGTTGTACAGCGGGCGGTTCGGCATCCAGACCGGAGTGGTCGGCCACGGCGGCACCGCGGCGCAACCCAAGGTCGAAGGCAAGGACCGCGATTTCGCCGATCTGCTCGAGATCGAGAGCCTGGGATTCCAGCTCCAGCGCGCGGGCTTCCATACCGCTATGGTCAGCCCCTTTGGGCAGCGCCACGGCGCCCACTGGTTTTACGCCGGCTTCAATGAGATGCACAACACCGGCAGATATGGCCATGAGTCGGCCGAGCAAGTCACGCCCGTAGCCGCCAAGTGGCTGGACGATCACGCCGCCGAGGATAACTGGTATCTGCACATCAACTACTGGGACGTGCATACGCCCTATCGCGTGCCGTTGGAGTATGGCGAACCCTTCGCCGCCGATCCGCTCCCGGCCTGGCTCGACGATGAGCAGCTCATCAAGCGGCATCAGCGCACAGCCGGCGTGCATTCAGCGCTCGACCTGAACATGCACTCCTTTCGCCAGAACCCGGCTTACCCGCGGCAGCCGGCCGCGATCACCGATCGGCCTTCGATGCGCCGGATGATCGACGGCTACGACACCGCCATCTGCTATGTGGATGATCAGATCCGACTCGTGGTCGATAAGCTCAAGGCGGCGGGCGTATACGAGGACACGGCGATCATCATCTCCGCTGATCACGGCGAGAACCTGGGCGAGTTGGGCATCTACGGCGACCACGCCACCGCCGATGATGCGACCTGTCACATCCCGCTGATTATCAAGTGGCCGACGCCGGATCGATTCCCCGCCATCGCCCCTTTCACTGACAGTTCCGGCGCTCCGCCCCATACCCGCGGGAAGCGCCAAGTCCGTGGTTCGGGCACGACGCCCGGCCGGGTCGATGACGGCCTTCATTACCATCTGGACCTGGTGCCGACGCTGATGGAGCTACTGGGATGCCCCAGCAAGGAGAGCTGGGATGGCCAGTCATTCGCCCAGGCGCTTCTGGACGGAGCCGATCAGGGCCGCGACGAGTTGGTCATCAGCCAGTGTGCCCACGTCTGCCAGCGCAGCGTGCGCTTTGGCCAATGGCTTTACGTGCGCACCTACCACGACGGGTTCTTCCTGTTTCCGCAGCAGATGCTTTTTGATCTGGCCGCCGACCCGCACGAACTGAACGACGTAGCCCCGGCCCACCCGGCGCTCTGCCGGGAGGCGGCTTGGCGTCTGGGAAACTGGCACGATGCCCAGATGCAGAAAATGGCCGGGGCGAGCAATGATGTGGTCGATCCGCTGTGGACGGTGATCCACGAAGGCGGCCCCTACCATACGCGCGGCGTGCTGCCCAAGTACCTGGATCGGCTCGAAGCCACCGGGCGATCCGACGCCGCCGCAGCGCTGCGGCGGAAATACCCTAGACTGCTGAGCTAAGGGCGCAGAGTCAATTACCTCTCGGGCCTTCCAATGACACAGGCCCGACAGAAACAGGATCAAAGTCGATGAGACGTCAAGAACAGTTTACGTTTGCGATTCTCGGTGGTGGCGGGCGCGGCAAGGTCGTGTCCGACTGGATTGCCCAGCGGCCCGACGCCGGTAAAGTGATCGCCATCGCCGAGCCCAATCTCCCGCGGCGGCAGGCCATCGCCACGCTGCACGGCATTGAGCCGCGCTTCCAGTTTGAACGCTGGGAGGACTTATTGGCACAACCGCGCGTGGCGGACGTGTTGATCAACACGCTGATGGACCGTCTGCATGCGCCGGCGGGCGTGCCGGCGCTGGCCCAGGGCTACCACATGCTGCTGGAAAAGCCCATGGCCACCACGCTCCGCGAGTGCCAGGCCCTGGACAGCGCTGCCCGCAAATACCAGCGGATCGTCAGTGTGTGCCACTCTCTGCGATACCACAATGCCGCCAGTCAGGTCAAGCAGTTGGTGACGTCGGGCGCCATCGGTGAACTGGTGACTTTGGACCTGATCGAAGGCGTCGTTCCCGAGCACCAGGCACACAGCTTTGTGCGCGGCAACTGGGGCAACGAGGACCGTTCGACTTTCATGCTGCTGGCTAAGAGCTGCCACGACATGGATTTTCTGGCCTGGCTGGTGGATAAGCCCTGCCGGCGCGTGGCGTCCTTCGGATCACTCACGCATTTTCGCGCGCCCAACGCGCCGGCCGGCGCTCCCCAACGCTGCACCGATGGCTGTCCGGTCGAGGCGCAATGCCCCTATTCGGCGCTGCGCCTGTACGTTCATCCCCACCCCAAGTGGTATGCCGACCACGTCGGGCTGACCGGCAAGACGACCGAACAGCGCCTCGAAGCAATGCGCACCGGGCCGTACGGGCGATGCGTGTACCACTGCGACAATGACGTGGTCGATCACCAGGTGGTGAGCCTGGAATTCGACGGGCAGGTCACAGGCACGTTCACCATGACGGCATTCGATGACAAGGGGCGGCGACTCCGACTGCACGGAACCGAAGGCGTGATCGAGGCCAGCATGGAGACCAATGTCATTCGCTTCCACCGCTTTCTGGACCGGGTCACGCAAGAAATCACAGTGCCTGTAGAGGAGGGAAGCCACAGCGGAGGCGACCACAATCTCATGGTCAACTTCATGCACGCCCTGCGCGCCAACGATCCCAACGCGGTGCTGACGACCACGGCCCAATCGCTGGCGTCGCACAAGATCGCCTTCGCGGCCGAAATGGCGCGCAGGGACCATCGCGTGGTGGAGCTGAGCGAGCTGGACGCGGTGTTGGAACCAGAACCGGTGGTGGCGGATAGCCGCAAGCCCGTCACGCGCCGCTGATCGACTCAGACCCGAAAGATTCACCGTAAAGGCCGCGAAGGCCGCAGAGGAGAGCAGAAGACAGGAGACAGGAGACAGGAGACAGGAGTCAGGAGGCAGGGGAGGCAGGAGACAGGAGAGCAGGAGGCAGGAGTCGGGAGTCGGCAACTCTCCACCTTCCACTCTCCACTCTCCACTCTCCACCTTGCCCCTTGCACCCTCCACCCTGCACTCTGCACCTTGAACTCTCCCCTCCACCCTCCACCGGGCGCTTCGCCCCGCCCCCTTGCACCGGGCGCTTCCGGCCCACTTCCCGCGGGGGCCGATAAAACCGGCCCGGACGGGCTTCGGGGAGGGTTGGCGGGGTTTGGGGGGCGGGAATTGGGCTTTCGGGGGCTTCCGGCGGCCGTCTGTAGAACTCTACGCGCGGCCTGTAGAACTCTACGCGCCGCCTGTAGAACTCTGCGCGCCGCCTGTAGAACTCTGCGCGCCGCGCCCGGACGCCCCGGCGCGGGGGCGGGATTGGCTTGGGGAGCGGCCGGGCTTCCCGTTTGGGGTCCGAGAACTCCGGCCGAAACGGCCGGACTTCGGGGATGGTTGGCGGGGTTTGGGGGGGCTTTCTGGCCCTTTCCGGATGCCGCCGCGTGGCGCAAACCTTGATGCGCGCGGCGCAAACTTCAGTTCGCACCGCGCAGATGTCTTTTGGCGCGGTTCTGGTTATGCACTTTACTCTAGTTCCCGACGATCTGATGGTAGGTCCGGGCT
>JBBDMX010000114.1:0-51098 GCA_040878035.1 Phycisphaeraceae bacterium
ATGTATCCGGATATCCGGAATTGGGGGAGAGAGAGTGGAGATTGGAGAGTGGAGAGTGGAATGTGGAGAGTGGAACGCGAAAGTGCAAAGTGCAAGGTGTAAGGTGCAAAGTGCATCCTCTGCGACCTTTGCGAACTCTGCGGTGAATCCTGCTTCCCGGGCCGCAACCCCCCTCCCGGCCTCCCTCAAGGGGGAGGGGTTGACAGGAGGCGCTTGGTGATCTGGCCGATAATATCGGCGTAACCCGCGTTCGCAGGCCCCCACCCCGTTTGGAGTACGCTCGTGCGCGCACTGGCCGTCAAGGACCATAGCCCGACCCTGTTGAGCAGTTACCCCGACCCCCGGCCCGAGGCCGGCGAGGCGCTGATTCGGCCCACGCGCATGGGCGTGTGCAGCACCGACCTGGAACTGGTGCGCGGCTACATGGGCTACCAGGGCGTGCTGGGGCACGAGTTTGTCGGGGTGGTCGAGAAGGTCAACGCCACCGGCCACAAGGATGCGAAGAAGTGGGAAGGCCGGCGGGTGGTTGGGTCGATCAACTGCGTCTGCCGTAAGTGCGACATGTGCCAGGCGGGTCTGCGCGAGCATTGCCGGGACCGCACGGTGCTGGGCATTTTCAAGCATGATGGTTGCTTTGCGGATCGCTTTGTGCTGCCGGTGAGCAATCTGTTTGCCGTGCCGGATTCGATTGACGACGACCACGCGGTGTTCACCGAGCCACTAGCGGCGGCGTATCAGATTCTGCGGCAGCTCACGATCGAGGGCCGGCCGTTCATCACCGTGCTGGGTGACGGGCGGTTGGGGCTGCTGTGTGCCCAGGTGATGAGCCAGCTCAACGCGACGGTGCGGCTGGTGGGCAAGCATGCGGAGAAGATGGCGCTGTGCGAGAAATGGGGCGTGAAGCACCGGCCGCTGGGCGATGTGGGGCTGCGTGCGGATCAGGACATCGTGGTGGACTGCACGGGGCGGGCTGAGGGATTGGAAACGGCGATGAAGATGGTTCGGCCACGCGGCAAGATCGTGATGAAGACGACGGTGGCGACCACGGCTAAGAGCAAGGCGGTGGATCTGTCGCCGCTGGTGATTAATGAGGTGCAGTTGATCGGCAGCCGGTGCGGGCCGTTCAGCGAAGCGCTGGCGGCGCTGGGAGCGGGGAAAGTGGACGTGCTGAGCCTGATCAGCCGGCGGATGAAGTTGGCTGATGGTGTCGAGGCGCTGCGCATGGCGGCGCGGCCGGAGGTGATCAAGGTGCTGTTGGAGCCGTGAGGGAAGAATGGGAAGCGGACTGAGCAGCCGTCCGTCAGGCAAAGATATCGGCGACCTTCACACTGAAACCGGGCAGCAGGTTGTTGCCTTCGAGCGTGTCATCTTGATGCAGAATCATGGGGGGATGGGAGGCGGTATAAACAGTCACCGTCTGGCGGCGGGGGTCGACCAGCCAAACCGCGTCACTTCCTTTCTCAAGCCATAGTTCGACCTTTTCAGCCACTTCGCTGGCGCGATCATTGGGCGACAACACTTCCACCGCCAGATCGGGAGCGCCCTCAAAATAGCCGGTGGGCATGGCGCCGGAAAGCCGTTGAGCCTTAACGAAGGGAACATCGGCTTCGCGAACCGTATCCGGATCTCGCTCCAGCATAAAGCCCGTTTCGGAGGAAAACACCTTGCCCAACTTATATCGCAAAGCATGATTTCCGATCAGCAAAGTCAACGCCGTCGTAATGTCCCCATGTCGAGCACCGGCTGGACTCATGTTGATCAACTCCCCGCGAATCAGTTCACAGCGCCCAAGCTCACAGCTTCTCGCCAGCAGTTGCTCCGCGGTCATCAGTGTATTGCTTTGCGTCACCATGGGACTACTCCGCGATTAATCCATTATAGCCAACCAAGTCCGGATTCACTCTCTCCGCCAGTTCGAGGCTTCATTGGAGTGCACCGGACAAAATCATCGCCGCCACCCCGATCGCCAGCACCACGCGGTACCATCCGAAGACCGCCAGGCCGTGCGACTGGAGGTAAGCGACCATCCATTTGATGGCGATGGCGGCCGAGACCATGGCGACGAAGATGCCGATCAGCAGGTTCACCGGCCCAAGGTCGGTGATCATCACGTGGCGGTATTCCACGGCGTCCTTGCCCGCGGCGCCGGCGAGGGTGACCACGCCCAGCAGGAAGCTGAACTCGACGGCCGCGGGCAACGACAGGCCGACGAGCACGCCGCCGAGGATGGTCATGAGGCTGCGGCTGGTGCCGGGCCACATGGCGACGCATTGGAGCAGGCCGATGACCAGCGCCAGTTGCCAGGTCAGTTCGGTGATGGGCCGGCCGGTCAGGGGGGTGGCGCCGCGTGCGCGGCGGACCCAGGCGACGCCCAGAATGGCGGCCCCGCCGACGAACCACGCTGCCACCGTCGGCCACAGGCCCCAGCGCTCGCCGCCGAAGAGGAACTCCTTGATCGGCCCCTCCAGCGCCAGGCCGATCACCACCGCCGGCAGCACGCCCACAGCCACGTTGATCGCCAGCAGCGCGCCGGTGGGGTCGCGTCCCAACACGCCCGCGGCCATCTGCTTGACCCGGTTGAAATACAAGCCCAGCACCGCCAGGATCGCGCCGATCTGGATGACCACCAGGTAGGCGTCGATGGCGTGCTCAGCCTCCCCGCCGCCAATGCCCAGCAGCCGCTTGGCCAGAATAAGGTGACCGGTGGAACTGACCGGCAGATACTCGGTAAGGCCTTCTACAATGCCCAGGATGATCGCTTGCCACCAGGTCATGCTGTCTCCCTTACCCGCACCCGACGGGACCGGACATGATATCGGCTAGATGCACGACACCCGGTGATTCTCTTGCCTGGGCCGCTTCCAAGGTGTATCATCCTATCATCCGGATCAATGGATAAATAGAAAACTGTCCCTTATTTTGAGCAAAGCTAATCTATGAGTAGCCGATTCCTCGACCAACTCGACCGCCGCGTCCTCGTTTTCGACGGCGCCATGGGCACGTCGATCCACAACCTGGATCTGGACCTGGAGCGCGATTATCTGGGACGGGAGAACTGCACCGAGGTACTCGTGCTCTCGCGCCCGGACGCCATCCAAGGCATTCACGAATCCTTCCTCCAGGCCGGCGCCGATGTTGTCGAGACCGACACGTTTAACGCCAACGTCGTCACCATGGAGGACCAGGACCTGTCCGACCGGGTGCACGAGCTTAACGTGAAGGCGGCCCAGGTCGCCCGCGCCGCTTGTGACAAGTTCGCCACTTCCGGGGGCGACCGCCCGCGCTTTGTCGCCGGCTCCATCGGCCCGGGAACCAAGCTCGTCACGCTGGGCAACATCACCTGGGACGCCATGCTCGACAGTTACGCCGAGCAGGCCCGCGGCCTGATCGAGGGCGGCGTCGATGTCTTCCTCATCGAAACCGCGCAGGACCTGCTCCAAGTCAAGTGCGTCATCAACGCCTGCTTGAAGGCCCTGGCAGAAAAGAGCAAGACCACTGACGACATTCCCATCATGGTGCAGGTGACCATCGAAACCACCGGCACAATGCTGCTGGGCTCGGAAATCGCCGCGGCCGTCACCGCCCTGGCGCCTTTTCCGATCATGAGCCTGGGCTTGAACTGCGCCACCGGGCCGACGGAGATGGCTGAGCACTTGCGCTACCTTGCCCAATATTGGCATCGCCGCATCAGCGTGCTGCCCAACGCCGGCCTGCCCACGCTGGTCGAGGGCCGCACGGAGTTCCCGCTCAAGCCCAAGCCATTCGTCGATGCGATGATGAAGTTCGTCGATGAGTTCGGCGTCAGCATGGTAGGCGGCTGCTGCGGCACCACACCCGAGCATATTCGTCTCTTAGCGGAAGCGATCGGCAATCGCGTGCCAATGCAAGTCCCGAAGCAGACCCGCCCGCCCGCCTGCTCCTCGCTCTACGCCCCCACCGACTACCGGCAGGACGCGTCGATCCTCAACATCGGCGAGCGCTGCAACGCCTCGGGCTCGCGCGCGTTTAAGCGCCTGCTGGAGGCCGAGGACTGGGACGCCATGGTCAGCCTGGCGCGCGAGCAGGTGCGGGAAGGCTCGCACGTGCTGGATGTGAACGTGGACTATGCCGGGCGTGACAACGCCGCCGACATGGCGCAGATCGTCACGCGCTTCGTCCGTCAGGTGAATGTGCCGCTGATGCTCGACTCGACCCAGCCGGCGACCATCGAGGCGGGCCTCAAGCACGCCGGGGGCAAGTGCCTGATCAACTCGGCCAACCTCGAGGATGGCCAAGAAAAGTTCGCGGCGATGATCGCCCTGGCGCGCACCTACGGCGCCGGCCTGGTGCTGGGCACGATCGACGAGGACAAGGAGGAGGCGATGGCGCGCACCGCCGACCGCAAGGTCAGCATCGCCCGCCGCATGTTCAAGCTGGCCACGGAGAAGTACGGCCTGGCGGCGCATGACATTCTCTTTGACCCGCTGGTGCTGCCAATTTCGACCGGCATGGAGAAGGACCGCCGCTCGGCGTTGGAGTTGATCGAGGGCGTCCAGCGCATCGCCGCCGAGTTCCCCGACTGCCAGATCACCTGCGGCCTGTCGAACGTGAGCTTCGGCTTGAAGCCCATGGCGCGTGTCGTACTTAACAGTGTGTTCCTGCACGAGCTGGTCGAAGCGGGTTTGACCAGCGCGATCATTCACGTGTCTAAGATTCTGCCGCGCACGAAAATCGCGGATGATCAGTGGAACGCGGCGATGGAGTTGATCTACGACAGACGCGAAAGTGGTGGCGCCGACCCGTTGCAGCGCTTCATCGATCTGTTTCCCGATGAGGGGAACCCGGATGCTAAGCCGCAAGCGGCTATGGCCGACTTGAGCGTCGAAGAGCGCCTGCGCCGCCACATCATCGACGGCGAGAAACGCCATCTGATCGAATCACTCGAAGAGGCCCGCCAGAAATACGCGCCGCTGGCGATCATCAACGATCACCTGCTCGATGGCATGAAGGTCGTCGGCGAACTGTTTGGCTCAGGCCAGATGCAGTTGCCTTTCGTGCTCCAGTCCGCCGAGGTCATGAAGATGGCGGTGTCGCACCTCGAGCAATACATGGAGAAAGTGGACGGCCAGTCCAAAGGCACCATCGTGCTGGCGACGGTCAAGGGCGATGTGCACGACATCGGCAAGAACCTGGTGGACATCATTCTGTCCAACAACGGCTACACGGTCTACAACCTGGGCATCAAGCAGCCGATCGCCAGTATTCTCGAAGCCTGGCGCGACAAGAAGGCCGACGCCATCGGCCTTTCGGGCCTGCTGGTCAAGAGCGTAACGGTGATGAAGGAGAATCTCCAGGAGATGAACACGCAGGGCGTGAACGTGCCGGTGATTCTGGGTGGCGCGGCGCTGTCGCGGCACTATTGCGAAAGCGATCTGCGCAAGACGTACCAAGGCAAGTTGTACTACGGCCGCGATGCGTTCGAGGGCCTGCGGTTGATGGACGCGCTTAAGAGCGGCAAGGCAGAGGAGCTCAATCGCGAGATTGAGGAGCGGTTGCGCAAGCGGGCGGAAACGGAGGCGAAGGTGGCCAAGGCCAAGGCCGGTGCGCTGGAGGGTGGGGAAGGCACGGTGGCGATAGTCATTGACGAGGGTTCCCGCGCCAAACCGCAAGCGGTGGAGGTGCCCGAGGCGCCCTTCCTGGGCTCCCGTGTGATCGAATCGATCGACATGGAGGATGTCTATCCCTTCGTCAACAAGGTCGCGCTTTTCCGGGGACAGTGGCAGTTCCGCAAGCAGAAGCAGAGCGATGCCGAATACCAGCGGCAGATCGACGAGGAAGTCGAACCGATTTTCAAACGGCTACAGGAGCAGTCCCGCAAGGAGAGCATCCTTCAGCCCAAGCTCGTGTATGGCTACTACCCGTGTAACGCGCAGGGGGATGACCTGATCATCTACGATGGCAAGGATCAGAGCCGCGAGATCGAGCGCTTCACGTTTCCGCGCCAGGCGGGTCGCCAGCGGCTGTGCATCAGCGATTTCTTTGCGCCCGTCGAGTCGGGGCAGAGAGACGTGCTGGGGCTGTCGTGCGTGACGATGGGTCCGCAGGTCAGTCGCCGAGCCAAGACGCTCTTTGAGGGCAACAACTACGCCGAGTATCTCTACCTGCACGGCTTTGGCGTCGAGTGTGCCGAGGCCTTGGCGGAATTCTGGCACAAACGCATGCGCCAGGAACTGGGCATCGCCGGCGACGATTCGCCGCAGGTCCGCGAACTGTTCACCCAGCACTACCACGGATCACGCTACAGCTTCGGCTACCCGGCCTGCCCGGACATGAGCGATCAGGACAAACTCTTCCGCCTGATCGACCCGACCCGCATCGGCTGCGTGCTGACCGAGAACTGGCAGATCGACCCCGAGCAATCGACCAGCGCGATCATCGTGCATCATCCCGAGGCGAAGTATTTCAACGTTTAGAGGAAGAGGTCACAGGGATGAACACGGATGAACACGGATAGGAAAAGGCATGAGAAGGAACAGTGATGGACATGATCGACATGATTGTCAGATTCTGATTTCTGACATCCTGTCCATCATGTCCATACCTGTTCCTTATTCTTTATCCGTGTTCATCCGTGTTCATCCCTGTTACCTGTTCTCTCATCGCCGGTAGCCGATCGTGCCGCCGCTGCCTTGCTTGGACAGGCGGTTGTGCACGTACATCGCTTCGAGCAGGAATTCGCCGGCGCACGCCAGGGACTGCTCGTCCCTGGGGTTCAAGTCCAGCTTTCTGGCCAGATCTCCCGCTGCCGGCACCAGGCCCTTGACGTGCTTCATCGTCGCGATTTCATCGGCGGCACTGATATCGTCGCCCACGGTCAGCGTCACGCCTTCCTCGAATTCCTCGATCAGACTCTCGTAATCCTCCACGTCCGCGACGATATCGAACTGCGCCTTGACCGCTTCGCCCAGCAGCGAGTCCACCAGCTTGTCCTCGCTGCCCTGGCCGTCCTCGGCAAGCATGAGCTCGATCTTGCCCCGGCACGACGCCGCCAGGTGTGCCAGATCGCAGATGCGCGGCAGCACGCGCTTCTCCCCTGTCAGGATCCCCCGCCGCTCGGCGCTGGACACCATGTTCTCGGCACAGGCGATGCTGGTGCGCACCGACACGCCCGAGGCCTGGTTGATGTGCGGGCTCTTACGCGCCAGGGCGATGGCCAGCTCGATGATCTGGTGCATGAACGGGGGAATGTCGATGTGCGGCACCTCCGCGGCGGCTGACGACTTGCCGGCCTGCTCGTCGCCGTTGCGGTGCAGCCAGGCGTTGCCGCAGGTGATCGCCATGGCCTCGTCGGTCGTCTGCGGATAGTGCGTGCGGATGACCGAGCCGATGCGGTCCTTCAGCGGCGTGACGATGCGGCCGCGGTTGGTGTAGTCCTCGGGATTGGCAGAGAACACCAGGCACACGTCCAGGTTCAATCGAATCGGATAGCCGCGAATCTGAATGTCGCGCTCCTCCAGCACGTTGAACAGGCCCACCTGAATCCGCGGCGAAAGGTCGGGCAGCTCGTTGACCGCGAAAATGCCGCGATTGGTGCGCGGGATCAAGCCGAAGTGCATCGTCGATTCATCGGACAGGTAGCGTCCCTCGGCGTGCTTGACGATGTCGATCTCGCCGATGAGGTCGGCGATGGTGACATCGGGCGTCGCCAGTTTCTCGTGGTAGCGTTCGTCGCGGTGCAGCCAACGGACGGGCGCATCATCGCCCTGCTCGCGCACCAGTCGCCGGCCCATGGTGGTCATCGGCGCGATCGGATCGTCGGGGATCTCGATTTCCGCCAGGATGGGAATCCACTCATCCAGCAGTTCCGGCAGGAGCCGAAGGATGCGCGTCTTGGCCTGGCCACGCAGACCCAGAAAGAGCATGTCGTGGCGCGAGAGAATGGCGTGAACGATCTGCGGCAGGACGGTATCGCGGTAACCGATGATGCCGGGGAACAGGTCCTCGCCCTGCCGCATGCGCCCGATCAGATTTTCGCGCAGCTCCTGCTTGACGCCGCGAAAGCGATAGTCGGTTTCCTTCAGTTGCCCAAGCGTGGCGGCCTCGGGGTGCGTGCGTGTGAGCGTCATGGATCAAGTCCGCATCTGCGTAGCGCTGATGAGTGAGAACGATGGATGCGGAACGCTAGGGAGCGGCGATGGGCAAGTCAAAGGGTGAGAGGATCGGCGGAAGAAGGGGCGGTAAGGGAAGTGGAGTGTGGAAAGTAGTAAGTGCAAAGTAAGAAGCGCCGCGGCTTGCCGCGTTCGTCCTCTTACCCCGCAATTCTTACTTCGCAAAGCACGTGCTCGACGGCGTTTTGAAACAAGCGAAGGCCCGCGGGGGTTTCCGCCAGCGTCTCAGCGCTCTGCCGCGACCAGTTGGGGTGATTCGTGCTGTGCGTGTAGCGCTCGGGGTGCGGCATCAGGCCCAGCACGACGCCCGAGGGATCGCAGATGCCCGCGATGGCATCGATCGAACCATTCGGATTGCCCGGGAAGGAAACTTCCGCCGCTTGCGGCTTAGCATCCGCATAGCGCAACGCAATTTGATGCTGCTCGCGCAAGCGCTGAAGAACCGCATCATCCGCGGGCACAAACCGCCCCTCGCCATGCGCGATGGGCAGGTCCATATGGTCCAACCCGCGCGTCCAGATGCACACCGTATCGGATATGGCCTGTAGCGACACCCATTTGGCGATGAACCGACCTGAGGTGTTATCCGCCAGCGTCGCCGTTTGCTTACCGCTCTTAGGGTCCGGCAGCAGGCCCAGTTTCACCAGCACCTGGAAGCCATTGCAGATGCCGATCATCGGCGTGCCCCGCGCCACCGCGGCCTTGAGCGGTTCGAGCAACCGGTGCCGCAGTCGATTGGCGAAGATCCGCCCTGCCGCAATATCGTCGCCGTAGGAGAACCCGCCGGGAATGCCGATCAGGTCCGCCTGCTCGATCAACTCGGGGTGCTCGATCAAGTGGTTCAGATGCACGGATTGCGTCTGGCTGCCCGCCAGTTCAAAGGCGTGCGCCAGTTCGCGATCGCAGTTGGTCCCGGCCGTGCGAAGAATGAGGGTTGTGGGTTTCATGGTCAGGCCAGATCATAGCGGGGCTGGTGGATCATACAATCAGCGACGCACAGGCCCACGTACCGGAGCGGTCATGGCGGAAATTGAGCCTTGGAACACTTCGCCGAGTAATGCCGCGGGACCCGCTGCGGGTCCCGTGGCTTTAGGCCCGTGGTGGTGCTGGATCGTGATCCTCGCCATCGTCATATTCATGAACGTCCGCGGCTGCGTGTTCACAGAGAACTCGCCCATCGTCGAACAGACCTTCGCGGGTGATCCGGCCGCCGATCAACCGCCCGCGGATTTTCAGTTCACGCTTCAGGCCCGTTATCTCGTCGGTGCACGGGCCGTTGCGAGAGCCTTGAATCAGGACACGAGCCAATTCGCAATCGCCGCCGATGATCTGCATCGGGTCGTGCTCGGGGCGGGGTCACCGGCGGACCAGTTGCGTTGGGCGGCCGTGGCGGGTGAACTACAGGGCAGCCAGGAGGCCCTCGACGACCTGCACGTTTGGATGGAAGGTCATCCCTCGCATGCCGTCCTTCAGGAGGACGCGCGGACGTTGCTGGCGGTTTACCGAGACGGCCCCAACAGCCTGCCGCTGGAACAACGCTCGGCCCTGCTCCAGCGCCACGGCTGGTTTGCCAAACTGGCGCTGGCGCACGGCCTGGAGCCCGGTACACCCCTTCGCCGAGACGCCATCGCCCCGGCCCAGCGCGTCACTGTCGTGCTGCTCCTGGCGATCGTCGGCGTGGTGAGCCTGACAGGCATCGGCTTTCTGCTGCTGATCCTGGCGATCGTTCTGCTGGTGCTGGGCAAGATCCAGTTCCGGTATCCGGACGTTTCCCGACTGTCCTCGCCCGGGCGGGGCGCTTTCCTCGAAGCCTTCACCCTCTATCTGGGCAGCTACCTGGGCATCTCCATCGCCGCCGTGTTCATCCCCTGGCTGTTGCCCCTGGCACTGCTGACCCCGCTGGCGGCGTTGTGGCCCTTGTGCCGCGGCGTCTCCTGGCAGCAACTCCGCCTGGGCCTGGGCTGGACTCGCGGCCGCGGTGTCGTGCGCGAGGTCCTGGCCGGCGCCGTCGGCTATGTCTCCGGCCTGCCCCTGATCGCCGTCGCCGTCCTCCTCACCCTGCTCCTGACCCTGTTCGCCCAGCCCGGCGAGGGCGTCCACCCCATTGTCGAACTGGCCCAGGACGCCAGTATTCTCAACATCATCATCCTCTATGGGCTGGCGTGCGTTTGGGCCCCACTGGTGGAGGAAATGTTCTTCCGCGGCGCTTTCTACCATCATATGCGGCAGCGCACCGGCTTTGTCGTCTCGGCCCTGGTCGTAGGCGTGATCTTCGCCAGCATCCATCCCCAGGGCTGGGTCGGTCTGCCCGCCCTGACCGCCATCGCCTTCGTCCTGGCGTCCATCCGCGAATGGCGCGGCTCACTGGTCGCCTCAGTGACCGCCCACGCCCTCAACAACGGCGCCGCCGTCACCCTGCTCCTCCTGCTGCTGGCGTAGATGATTGGCCACAGATGGACACAGATGAACGCAGATACTACGGGGAGCGGTTTATAGTTGACACCAGAATATTAAACAAACTTCTGGAAACACCGTTACGTCTGACACGACGCCCGACTTCTATGTGTCGCCTATAAACCGCTCCCCTTAGTAAGAGGCGCCGAAAGACCTGAGGCAACCACTTTGGATTTCCTATCCTTGGATTTCTTCAACTTCCCATCTGCGTCTATCTGTGTTCATCAGTGGCCAAATCATGAGTCGCGGTGACCGGTCTTGCGGTACTGGGCCCGGCGTTGGGCGTATTCTTGCGGTGAGACGGGCAGGTCGGGCTCTTCGACGCCTTCCAGCGCCTGCTGGTGCAGTTTGCGCAGGAAGGGAATGCACCAGCCGCAGCCCGTACCGGCCGAGAGGCAGTCGCTGATCTGACTGGCGTGCTCCGGGCGCTCGCGCTTGCAGTAGTTGACGATCTTCCGCTGGGAGACGTGAAAGCAGAGGCAGATGTGATCGTCGGGGTGCATGGCGAGTAACGGTGAAAATCCATCAATTCGGGAAACACGACGGCGCTATGGGCTGATTGTAGCACGCGTTACTGCGTGCCCTTTACAACTTGGCGCGACACCGGGGCCGAGACGGCCCGGCTCGCGCAGTCCGCTCACAACGCTGTGCGCGTCGCCTGCCGCCCTGCCCTACAATACGCCGCGATGGCAAAAACGATGCCAAACCAGATTGCGACGACGCCGATGGATCGGTTGGTGCAGCGCCTGTCCCGCTTACCGGGCGTGGGCAACCGCTCCGCCCAGCGCATGGCATTCCATTTGCTTAAGGCCACCGCCCAGGAGGCGACCGAACTGTCCCAAGCCATTCTGGACTTGAAACGCAACACCAGGCAGTGCTCGCAGTGCTTCAACCTGACCGACGGTGACCTGTGCCCGATCTGTGCCAATCCGCAGCGAGACGCCGGGCAGGTGCTGGTGGTCGAGCAGCCCGCGGATGTGGCGACGATCGAGGCCACGGGCATGTACCGCGGCGTGTACCACGTGCTGATGGGCCGGTTGGCGCCGCTGGAGGGCCTGGGCCCGGCTGAGCTGAACATCCAGTCGCTGGTGCAAAAGGTACGCCAGGGCCAGGTGACCGAAGTGATCATCGGCACCAACCCCACGCTCGAGGGCGATGGCACCGCGCTCTATCTGGCTAGGGAACTGGCCGACTCTGGCGCCACGGTCTCGCGCCTGGCGCGCGGCCTGCCCACCGGCTACAACCTCGACATGGCCAGCAAAGCCGTGCTCGCCGACGCCTTGAACGGCAGGCAGAACATGTGATCCCCACCAAGGTTCAATCCGAAGAAGTAACAGGGATGAACACGGTTGAACACGGATGTGGAACACGAGAAGGAACAGGGATAGACATAATGCACAGGATGATAGGAAAGCAATCCGTCAGTACATCATGTCCAACCTGTCTATCCCTGTTTCCTCTCTTTCTTCATCCGTGTTCATTCGTGTTCATCCCTGTTACCTGTCTTGATACGCCATGAGAATAGACACCGGACAACACATGCGGATCGACCAGCGGATGAAGCTGGCGCCGCGCATGATTCAATCGATGGAGATTCTCCAGTTGCCCATGCAGGCGCTGGAGGCGCGCATCGAGCAGGAGTTGACGAGCAACCCGACGCTGGAGCTGCGCGAGCCGGGCACCGATCCGGACGCCGAAGTTGAGTCAGGCGAGGGGAGCGAGCCGGGGGCAGCCGACAACGGGCGCGAGAAGACCGAGGGCGAGAAGGAGTTGGTGGTCAAGGACGAGACGGTCGATAAGAGCCAGTCGGACGATTTCGAGCGTCTCTCCAACATGGCGGAGGAGTACGGCGAGTCGTGGTCGAACAATTACGAAGGGGAGAGCTACCGCAAGCCCGCGCCGAGCCTGGATCGCGACCCGAAGATGGAGGCGATGGCCAACACCGCCGCCCGCCCGCCCAGCGAAGGCGAGCAGTTGCTCGACCAGTGGCACCTGACCGAGACGACACCCGAGATTCGCGCCGCCGGTGAGTATCTGATCGGCTTTATCGATGAAGACGGCTACCTGCGCACTGATGAACAGTCGCTGTTGAGCCAGGCCCCGCCGGGGATGACGGCTGAGCAGTTGCGCACGGCCCTGTCGTTGATCCAGACGACGATCGAACCGGTGGGGATCGGTGCCCGCGATCTGCGCGAATGCCTGCTGCTCCAGATCGATGCCCGCAACGGCCAGCCTGGCGCGCATGACCTGTCGGTCGAGCGTCTGCTGGTGAGCGATTACCTCAAGGACATCGAGGTTAACCGCCTGCCGCGCATCGCCGAGAAGACCGGCCTGCCCATCGACCGCATCAAGCAGGCCATCACCAACCTGCGGCAGTTTCATCCGCACCCCGGCCGGTTGCTCGAACAGGAAAACCCGCGCACGATCTCGCCCGACGCGGTCATCGAATACGACGAGGTGGAAGACCGCTACACGGCGACGCTGACGCACGAACGGCTGCCCTCAGTGCACATCAACCACCGCTACCTGCGCATGGCGCGCGATCCCAGCATCGACCGCAAGACCCGCGAGTTCGTGGGCAACAATCTGCGCTCGGCACGCTGGCTCATCGACGCGATCCAGCAGCGGCACAGCACGCTCCTGCGCGTGATCAACGTGGTGATCGAGGCCCAGCGTGACTTTTTTGACCTGGGGCCGCAGCATCTCAAGCCGTTGCCCATGACGCTGGTGGCGGACCAGTTGGGCATTCACGTGGCGACGGTGAGTCGGGCGGTGAGCGAGAAGTACGTGATGACGCCACGCGGCGTGCTGCCCCTGCGCATGTTCTTCTCCGGCGGCACGGAAACGCAGGGCGGGGACGCCATGAGCTGGGCCGCCGTCCAGGCCAAGCTCGAAGAAATCATCGGCGCCGAGGACAAGGGCAACCCGCTCTCCGATGACCACCTGGTCGAGGAATTGAAGAAGCACGGCATCGACATCGCCCGCCGCACGGTGGCAAAATACCGCAAGCAGCTCAGCATCGCGCCCGCCCGGCAACGCAAGCAGTTCTAGTCAAGCGAGCCGGGCCGTCTGGTCCGCGGTGCCCCGGATCATCCCTCCTCCATCGCCGGGCGCAGAAGCGCAACCAATTATCATGCATGATGGCAGCGAAAGCCGGAAGCGGTGCCAGTCGTTGTTTCTCTGGAATCACGCCGCCGCCTGTTCGACCTGGGCCACGTTACGCAGCGGAATGTACCGGTTGTTGTCGATCATGCGCGACCCTTGGTGTTTCATCGTGAAAAGCAGCACGGTTGTACCCTGGATGAAGGCGCAGCCGGGATCGGTGATCTCCACAACTTCCCCGCTGTTGAGATGCAGGCGCAGCGGAATGAATGGATCGCGTATCAGCAATTCATTGAACGCATTGGGCGTCATCCCCAGTTTCCTTTCTCGATAGAAGTTATGCCTGTAAATTATACCATCGGGGACGAAAACGGTGCCATTCAGCATCCAATGGCATCGGGCCGACACGGCCCAGCTCGCTATTCAGCGCTCAGCGCCTCGCGCCAGAAGCGCAGCCAGTTCTCATGCATGATCGCGGCGATGTCGTCATCCCGGAAGCCGCGTTTGCTCAGCACGGGCGCCAGCTTCTGTAAGTCGGCGATGGTGTCGATGCCGGCGGGCGTGTGTTCCTGGCCAAAGCCCCCGTCGAGGTCGGAGCCGATGCCCACGTGTTTGGCGTCGCCCGCCAGTTGGCACAGATGATCGACGTGCTCCGCCAGGCGCTCCAGCGTCACCTCCGCGCGTTGGTAGGTTTCACGTTTGAGTCCGGGGACGATCATGTTGTTGCAGAGCACCACGCCGACCACGCCGTCGCGCTCGATGATGGCGCGCATCTGCCGATCGTTGAACTGCCGCATGCCCGGCGCCAGGGCCCGGCAGTTGCTGTGACTGGCCAGTACGCGACCCTCGAAATGGTCCATCGCCTCCCAAAAACTGCGGTCCGCCAGGTGGGACATATCCAGCACGATGTTCAATTCGGCCATCGCCTTGAGTAGCGGTCTGCCCAGAGGCATGAGCGAACCATCGACGCTGTTGCCTGATGCATAGGCCGTCACCTGCGTGTGCGCCAGGCTCACCGCGCGAACGCCCCGTTGGTGCCAGTGCACGATCTCCGCCGGTTCGGTGACCGCGTCGGCACCTTCGATCAGGATGATGCAACCCACTGGGATCGCAGGCTCACTGACGGGGATGGGGATACCACTGACGGCGGTCGCGGCCGCATCGTGCCACTGCCGCCAGTGGGCGTCCAGCTCGTCGGTGGTGGTGATGATGCGCAGCAAGCCCTGCCGCTCCAGCAGCCGGTAATACGCCAACTGTCCGTGCGCGGCGGCGTGGGCGATGGCGGGAGTGGCGTGATCGCTGTCGCTACGGCGCAGGCGCTGCGCGGCGGCCGTCCCGGCATACGCACGGGTGAAGAGCGTGGCGACAAACAGCCCCACCTGCCCGCGACGCAGCTCTTCCAGGCAGACGGTGGCCGTGCCTCGGCCGTCGCTGTCCTTGACCGCCGCCTCGGCCTGACGCAGTTCCGCCATGCTCAGCGTTTGATCGCGATCATACGCCAGGGCGTTGTACGCCAGATCGAGATGGCCGTCGATGATGAGCATTTGGAGGATAATAAGCCCGGCCATGCGAGTCTTCGAGCTTGGCCGGGATTGATCGGCTCTCATCCCCCCTCCCATCCTCCCCCTCAGAAGGGGGAGGAGCAAGACAGATGTCGGTGCAGAAACTGGGCCGCGTGCTCGACCCATGTGGCGATGTACGGTTGACCGGGCGCCAGACCCAGGCCATGGTTGCCTGACTCGTACACGTGCAGTTCGGCGGGCACCTGGTGGGCGCGGCAGGCGGAAAAGAACATCAGGCTGTTGTCCACCGGCACGCCGCCGTCGTCGGCCGTATGCCACAGAAACGTCGGCGGCGTCTGCGCGTTAACGTGGCGATGCGTGCTCATTCGCCCGACCAGTTCGGCGTCGGCCTGCTCACCCAGCAGGTTCCGCCGCGAGCCGGTGTGGGCAGCTTTGCCTTCCAGGTCAATCACGGGGTAGCAGAGGATCGCGGCATCGGGGCGGGCCGAATGGGCCGGCACCAGGTCGTCGTCTTGCGCCGTAAACCGGTCGTAATGGACGGTCGCCGACGACGCCAGATGCCCGCCCGCGGAGAAGCCCAGGATTGCCACGCGGCCGTCGAGCACGCCCCACTCCGCGGCGCGGGCGCGGATCATACGAATGGCGCGTTGGGCATCATTGAGAGGCAGCGGGTGGCGATGGGTTGGCCCCAGCCGGTAGCGCAGCACCGCGGCATGAAAGCCGTGGGCATTGAACGCCTGCGCCACGGGCTCGGCCTCGTGCGGCGCCAGGTGCCCATAGCCTCCGCCGGGCAGCACCAGCACCAGCGGATGCGGCTTGCCGTCGTCGAGCAAGCATGGCGTGAGGTTGGGTTCGGACGCGGCCTGGTTGGGCCACAGGGCTAACGGTTGGGGCATGGACGATCATTCCTGCAATCAAGCGACCGATACGGGTTGGTTCACAAGTCGGCCAAACAGCGCCAGCGTGGCGGCACGCTCCACGCGAACCTGCACCATGGTACCGATCATGGCCGCCTCGCCATCGAACATCACAATCAGGTCGCCGCCGGTTCGGCCGGTCAGTTGCGTGATCACCTCGGGCTTCTCCCAGCCCAGTGTGATCGTCGCGCCTCCGGGGCCTCCGGAGGTTCCGGGGCTTCCGGGGGCCGCGGCGTCGCGACGCTTCTGCTCGTGATTGCTGATTGATTCGACAAACACGCGCACCATCCGCCCCACGTATTCCGCATGCACCTGGGCACTGACTTCCGACTGAATCGTCAGCAGTTCGTTGTTACGGCGGCGCTTGGTTTCCTCGGGCACATCATCAGGCAGGCGGTCGTACGCGGCCGTGCCCGGACGCGGCGAATACTTGAAGATGAAGGCGTTCTTGAAGCGCCCATGCCGCAGCAGGTCGGCGGTGAGCTGGTGGTCCTCCTCGTTTTCGCCGGGGAACCCGCAGATGATGTCCGTGGCCATTTCACAATCGGGCAGGTGGCGGCGGATGCGCATGAGCAGGTCACGGTATTCGCTGACGCTGTAGCCGCGGTTCATGGCCTTGAGCATGCGATCCGAGCCGGACTGCACGGGTATGTGCAGGTACCGGCAGATGCGCGGCCGCTGCGCCATCACATGCAGAATGTCGTCCCCAAAGTCGCGCGGAAAGTTGGTGACGAAGCGCAGGCGACGCAGGTCGGGCACTTCGTCATGAATCCGCGCCAACAGATCGGCAAACGTGGTAACGCGCTGCCGAAAGCCCACCCGCTCCGGCGGGTGGGTTGCACGCTTGTGATTCACCACCCCGCCGATCTGCGGCTGCTGCACGCCGTTGAGCGTCACCATGGCGCCGTGATCGAAGTGGTAGTGGTTGACCGTCTGGCCCAGCAGGGTGATCTCCACGACGCCGGCATCCACCAGCCGCTGGCACTCCTCGATGATGTTGTCCGGCGGGCGGTGCACCTCGGCGCCGCGGGTGAACGGCACCACGCAGTAGGTGCAGAACTTGTTGCAGCCGCGGGTGATCCGCACGTAGGCCGAACCCTGGAACTCATCGGGCGAGAAGCTGCGTGACAGATCGAGCAGTTCGAGCTGGTCCTCCGCCGCCGCCAGCGTGCCCGACCGGCGATGGGTGTTGCCCTGCAAAGCCGCCTGCACCGCGCCCATGCCGCCGCGCTTGGAGAGCGACGTCTTGACCACGTTGTCGATCAGCATCGGCACTTTGTCCAGCTCGCCCGGCCCGGCCATCAGGTCGATCTGCGGGTGTCGGCGGACCATGTCCTTGCCGTCACGTTCGCTCATGCATCCCAGCACGCCCAGCACGATGTCCGGCCGCTCCTTCTTGAGCATGCCCACCTCGCCGATGCGCGAATAGACCTTCTGCTCGGCGTGCTCGCGGACCGAGCAGGTGTTGTACAGGATCACGTCGGCGCTGCGCCAGTCGTCGGTAAAGCCATAGCCCAGGCCACGCAACTGGCTGGTGACCAGTTGGGAGTCCAGCACGTTCATCTGGCAGCCGAAGGTCTCGAGATAGACCTTTCGGGGCGTGCGGATGGTCCGCGTTGTCTGGGGCGATTCAGTCATAGGGTCGGGCATCATAGGCGCAGGCGGCCCCGCTTCCGGGGGTTCAGCGGGCTGCGGGCGCTGTAAAGCGAGCATTTTCAACCCCGCGCCGCCAACTCGCCGATGCTTAATCCTACACCATGGTTCGCAAGTCGTTCATCGCCATCCTCCACGTCGCCATTCAGACGCCTTCCTGGGTCATGCTGCTCGTCGGCATCGCCACCGTCGCCGCCACGCTGCTCGTCGGCCCCTACCTGGACAACCAGCGGCTGGCACAGCAACGCGACCAGATCGAACACCAGGTCACCCGCCTGGTGGACCACCGCGACTCCTATCGCCGCATGCTCGACGCCCTGGACAGCGACGACCCGATCCTCCTCCAGCGTCTGGCGTATCACTACCTGCGGCTCAAGCCGGTAGGCGTGACGGTCATGAACCAGCAGCGTGCCCTGTCGGGCGTCATCCGACCCGTCGCCGAACCGGTGACCACCATCGACACCTGGATCCAGCGCGACATGCCCGCCCCGCCGCCGATGGCCGAGGCGCCCTCCTGGCTGGACAGCCGGGTAATCCGATTCACCACCGGCCCGCTGCGCCCCTTGGTCGCCGCCTTTGGCGCCGTGGCGATCGCTATCGGGCTCGTGCCGATCGGGCTGAAGCGATCGCCTCAGCCTTAGCCGCGGCTCTGACGCTTCATTCTTCGACCGCCCCGCCTTTCACCGTCGCGTTGCCCTCCGCGACCCACTCCTCAATCCCGCCGCGGTAGTCGTAGACGTTGCTGTAACTTTCGCGTAAGAGCGTCTTGGCGCCGGCGGGTGAGTAGAAATCCTCCTCGCCCCCGGCGTAGACGACGATCTGTTTGGCGTGCGCCAAACGCGGGTCGTCGGAAACCAGTTCGGGCAGGTGGATGTTAATCGCTCCCGGCAGGTGCTCGGCCGCATATTGCTCGGCCGGACGCACATCCAGCAGCAACGTGCCTTCCTTCTCCGCCAGCATCTGCTTGACTTGCTTGGTCGTCAAAAGCAGCAGGTCCTGATCGCTGGTGCGCGTTTCCCACCAGGCGCAACCCCCCAGTGCCGCAAGGGCTAGCGTGAGCAATAACGGTGCAGCCAGGCGTTGCATATCAGTGGCTCCTGTGAACTAAACAGCATGTACGACTTATCACACCATGGCCTCGCGCTTTGGGGACCAGGACGCTTAAGCACGCTCCCCGCCAAGTCGATGAACATCCCAGAGAAGAAACGCGACCAAGCAGCAACGGGGCGGAGTCGGAGAGAGCCTTCAGAAAAGGCAGAAAAGCAGAAAAGGCAGAAAATGGAAGTACCGCCCGCGGAAGCGTTCCGATTTTCTGCATTTTCTGCTTTTCCAGCCTTCCCTATCTGTGTCCATCTGTGTTCATCTGTGGCTAACTTCCCACCACCGCCAGCGACACGCCCGCACTCTTGTGGCAGCGTGACTCAAATTCATCCCAGAACTTGTTGACGATGGTGCGCACCGCCCAATTGGCGCCGTCCGCCAGGCCGCAGATCGTCGTGCCGGGCATGGCGCCCATCGAGCCAGATATCTCCAAAAGCAGGTCCAGGTCGCGCGTCGTGCCGTCGCCGGCTTCGATGCGCGTGAGCATCTGGTACATCCAGCCGGTGCCTTCGCGGCAGGGCGTGCACTGGCCGCACGACTCGTGGGCGAAGAAACGGGCGATGTTGCGCGCCACGCTGACCATGTCGGTCGTCTCGTCCATGACGATGACGCCCGCGGTGCCCAGACCCAGGCACGAGTAGCGCTTGCCGATGTCGAAATCCAGCGGGGCTTCATACTCGTGGGTCGCCAGCACGCCCATGGAGATGCCGCCGGGAATGGCGGCCTTGAACTTGCGGCCCTTCCACATGCCGCCACAGTAATCCTCGATCATGGTCTTGACGGTGACGCCCAGGTGCTCTTCGTAGACGCCGGGGCGGTTGACGTGGCCGGACATGCCGATGAGTTTGGGTCCGAAGCTGGCGGGCGCACTGGGCGGAACGCCTTCGCCCCGCCCCTTGCCCATGCTCTTGAACCAGTCCACGCCATTGACCAGGATCGGCCCGCACATGGCCAGAGTCTCGACGTTATTGATGATCGTCGGCCGACCGAACGCGCCGGCGACGGCGGGGAACGGCGGCTTGATGCGCGGCCAGCCGCGCTTGCCCTCGAGCGACTCGAGCAATCCGGTCTCTTCGCCGCAGATGTACGCCCCGGCGCCGCGGTGCACATAGCACTGCGGCCAGCGGTCGGCGATCTTTCCCAGGATAGACCCTTCACCGAAAATCTTGTTGGCGTAGGCTTCGTCCAAGGCCCGTTGTGTCGTGCGGGCCTGGTGGTGGTACTCGCCGCGGATGTAGATGTACGCCGTGTCCAGCCGGCAGGCGTGCATGCAGATGGCGATGCCTTCCAGCATCAGGTGCGGATCGAAATCCAGCAACAGGCGATCCTTGAACGTGCCCGGCTCGGACTCATCGGCATTCACGGTCAGATAACGCGGCTTGCCGTCTTCGGGGGGAAGGAAGCTCCACTTCAGGCCCGCCGGGAAGCCCGCCCCACCGCGCCCGCGCAGCTCGCTGGCCTTGACCAGGTCAATCACTTCCTTGGGCGCCATGGTGATGGCTTTTCTGAGGCCCTCGTAGCCGCCGGTGCCGACGAACTCGTCGTAGCCGACGTAGTGGCGGTCCTTGGGATCGCCCCACGGCGGCGTGGGAATGCGCTTGCAGAGAACTGGTTCTTTCAGTGCCATTGTGGTGGTCCCGGTCGTGCCCCCGATTCCCGCTTCGGCTGTGCCCCTTCGGGGCGACCGCTAAACGGTTACTTCGTGTCGTTGTCGTCCTGCTTGATCTCCACTTCGTCGATCGTCGTGCGTCGCAGGGTCATTTTCTCGTTGATCGGCTTTTCCTCGACCGTGCGTTTGACCTCGTGCCGCTCGCCCCCCTCGGGGTGCTTGATGTTGTGCACCATCAGGCCGACGTTGCGGCAAAGGCGTTGGAAGAGAGTCATCTCATTTCACGCTATCAAGGATGCGATCAATGTTCTCCACCGTCAGGTCTTCGTGCAGCTTGTCATCCACCAGGCAGCATGGCGCCGAACCGCAGGAGCCAAGGCATTCGGCGTGCATGAGGGTGAATTTGCCGTCCAGCGTGGTTTCGCCGGTCTCGATACCCAGCTTCTCCTGAATCTTCGTGACGATGTCGTGCTCGCCGCGCAGCTCGCAACTGATGGATTGGCACACCCAGATGATGTGCCGGCCCACGGGGCGCAGGTGGAACATCTCGTAGAACGACGCGGTGTCGCACACTTCCGAAGGCGACAGGCCCAGAAACTCGGCGACCTCCTCCAGCGCCTGATAGGGCAGCCAGCCGTGCTTGTCCTGTACGGCGTGCAGCACCGGCAGCGTGGCGGCGCGACGGGTGGGATAGTGCGGCAGCACCGTCTTTTCCAGTTCCGCCTTGAGCGCATCGTCAAGATAAGCCTCGGGGCGACGCTCGATATTCATGCCCCCCGAGTTTTTCATCAGCCATGCCATGGTCGGTTACTCCAGGGGGCTAGCGGTCCAGTTCGGCGGCGATGATGTTCAAGCTGCCCAGCACGGCCACCACGTCCGATAGCAGGTGGCCTTCCATCAGCTTGGCGAAGACCTGATAGTTAATGTAGGACGGCGGTCGGCAGCGGACACGCCAGGCACGCGGCCCACCGTCGCTGACGATGTGATAGCCCAGTTCACCATTGGCGGTCTCGTTGGCATAGTACACCTCCGCCACCGGCACTTCCCAGCCGCGGTTCCACATCACCAGCTCAAAGTGCTGAATCAGCCCCTCGATCGAGCCATACACCTGCGACTTGTCAGGCAGGCCGATCTTGGCATCCTCGACGGTGTTGATAGGACCGCCGGGGAGGTTATCAATCAGTTGCTTGATGATGGCGATCGACTGGTTGATTTCCTCGACGCGGACCAGGTAGCGGGTCAGCACGTCGCCGGTGGTGGCGGTGACGACCTTGAACTGCACGGCCGGGGCGCCCTGGTTGTCCCAGTTGTCGGCGTAGCAGAGGTAGGGCTCGTCCTTGCGGACGTCGCGTGCTACCCCCGCCGAACGCGCTACCGGACCCGAGAGCGACCAGGCGATGGCGTCGTCTTTACTGATAGCGCCGATGCCTTCGGTGCGGTCGCGGAAGATGCGGTTCTTGTTGAGCAGGCGGACCACATCGTCCATTGCCGGGCGAAGATGGTCGTCGAGGAAGCGCTTGACCATGCCCTTGAATTCGTGGTCATCGGGGATGTCGCGCATCATGCCGCCGACGCGGGTGTAGTCGGGGTGGAAGCGCTGGCCCGACAGGTACTCCATGATGTCGTAGATGCGTTCGCGTTCATTAAAGCCGTAGAGAAAGGCGGTAAAAGCCCCCAAGTCCAAAGCCGCGGCGCCGACGCAGAGCAGATGGTTCTGGATGCGGCCCAGTTCCGCCAGGATCGTCCGCACCACCTTGCAGCGCGGCGTAATGTCAATGCCGAACAGCTTCTCCACCGCGCCGTGCCAGGCAACGTCATTGCTCACCGGCGACACATAATCCATCCGGCTGACGATGGTGACGTACTGGTTGTAGTCCAGGTGCTCGCCGAGCTTCTCGAAGCCTGAGTGCAGGTAGCCGATGTGCGGCACGGCACGAACGATGCGCTCGCCGTCGAGCTCGAGCACCAGGCGCAGCGTCGTGTGCGTCGCGGGGTGCTGCGGCCCGAAGTTGAGTGTCCAGCGGTCGCCCTTGCGGGCAAGATCGCCGACGTAAGGCGTGGTCTCGATGTCCACGTCGTAGGGTTTGAGGTCATACGGCATGCGTTGCGGTCCCGAACGGGAATAAGTCCCGGATTCTAGTGGGTGACGGCGCAATTCGCCAACCTCCAGGAATAGGGCCGGAGCCGCGCGGCGTAAGCCCGCGGATTGGTGGTGCCGTGAGGTTCGATTCCACGGGCTGACGCCGCGCAGCTCTGACGTTGCTTGCCGTCCAGTGCATACACTACCGGCACCATGGGCGACACTCGTCTCACACCCTCCGCCCCACGCGCCCAGACTGTGGCGCGGCTGGCCAAGGCTCAAGGCTTCACGCTCGTGGGAATCGCACCGGTTCGTCCCAGCGAGCATGCCGAGCACCTCCGGCAATGGGTGGCGGCGGGCAAGCACGGCACGATGGACTACCTGGCGCAGCATGTCGAGGACATGATTGACCCGACGCGTGTATTGCCCGGCGCCAAAGCGATTATCTGTGTCGCCGAGGCTTATGCCGATCCCTCGCCCCCGGGGAGAGGGTGGCCGAGTCCGCGAGGCCGGGTGAGGGGATCTGCGGATGAGCGCGGCGTCGATCAACACGATAATCCGTCGGCATGCAACGAACAGACGCCCTTCGCCTCTGATGATCCCCTCACCCCAACCCTCTCCCCGGGGGAGAGGGAGCCAGACCAACCCATCGGCCGCATCGCCCGTTACGCCTGGGGCGATGACTATCACGTGGTGATGAAGAAGCACCTGCACGCGCTAGCGGACGAGCTGCGGGCGCTCTGGCCAGAGCATGCCTTCCGCTCGGCGGTGGATACCGCGCCGGTCCTGGAACGCCAGCACGCCCAACACGCCGGCCTGGGCTGGGCCGGCAAGCACACGCTGCTGATCCATCCCACGCTCGGCTCGTGGTTCATGCTGGGCGAAATCCTCACCACGCTGCCGTTGCAGACTGCCGAGGAATCGCCCGCCGGGGGCGGGGCCGGGGGCGGGGGCGGCATCGTCGCCGACCACTGCGGCACCTGCACCCGCTGCATCGACGCCTGCCCCACCCAGTGCATCACGCCCTACAGCATCGACGCAAGCCGATGTGTGAGCTACCTCACCATCGAGCATCGCGGGCGCATTGATCCCTCGCTGCACGAGGGCATGGGCGACTGGCTGGCGGGCTGCGACGTGTGCCAGTCGGTTTGCCCCTTCAATCATCCCGAGCAAAGGCAGGCCGCGCCGATCAGGCCGCCGTACCACCCTCGCCCGCCGGCACCGGGTATTCCCGTGCTTGACGTGCTCAACTGGACGCCCGAATCGCGCCAGCAAGCCGTGCTCAAGTCCGCGCTCAAACGCCTCAAGCTCGAGCAGTTCAAGCGCAACGCCCTGATCGCGGCGGGCAACCATCTGCGGCAGCATGATGACCCGCCCCTGCGGCGGCGGATCACTGAACTGTGCGACCAACCGGCCGAAAGCGACCTGGTGCGCCAGACCGCCCGCGACGTATTGGCTCGGTTGGCACGCCTGGCAGGACTGGCGCGGTGACCGCGCTTGTGCAACCGGAATAAACGGAATCAGGATCACGTAGTATTTTGTTGGCGGCCACCGCATGCGGAAGCCGCGATGGTTCGCGGCCGATGATCGTGAGGATGTCACCTCCCATTGCCCTCCAACCTCCTGATGCCACGGTGCCGGTGGCCCTGGCATCCTACTTGCAGGAACTGGAACACCAGCAGACCCAGCCGCACGACCTGGGCCGACGTGAGCCGCGCTATCCCGTGCAGGGGCGGGTGCCCATGGGCGTGCGTCTGAGCCCCGCAGGCGACTTCCGACCGCTCTATCGCGGCTGGGCCACCGACCTGTCCCACCACGGCATGGGCATCCTGATCGAGCATCAATTGCCCACCAACTCCAACCTGGCGGTGAACCTCGAACCGCTCATCGGCGCCACGTGCATCGTGACCGCCCGCATCGTCTACTGCCGGCAACTGCTGCCCCAGACCTACCGCCTGGGCCTAGCGTTCCTCTGATCGATTTCTAATCTCTGATTTGAGTACCAAGCCCGGCCATGCGAGTCCGCGAGCTTGGCCGGGATCGCTTTCTTCAAATCCGAAATCCAAAATCCGAAATCCGAAATTCCCCTCACACGCGGAAGATCGCCCCCATCTTCTTGCCCATCATTACCGCCGCACCCACCAGCGTGATGGTCAGCAGGGCCATGCCCCACACGCCCATGGCGCTGGCGATGTACGGCCCGTCCCCCAGCCGGCCAAACAGATCGAAGATCGCCTTGGTGATCGGATAGAACTCCTCCTTCTGCGCCAGGATCAGCGAGTCGCTCACTTCGAGCATGGCAAACGAAAACGCCAGGATGCCCCCGGCGATCAGGTTGGCCATGATCAGCGGCACGACAATCTTGCGCAGGGCGTGCATGGGCGAAGCGCCCAGATTCAGCGCCGCCTCTTCCAATTGCCCCGAAGTCTGCTCCAATCCCGCCGACGCCGCGCGCACGACATAAGGCAGCCGGCGCACGCCGTAGGCGATCACCAGGAACACCAGCGGATTGGGATTTTCGCCGGTCACGCGCAGCAGCGAGGCAAGGGTGTTCATGCCGTTGTCGTCAAACATTTTGGCAAGCTGCGGGAAGGGCCAGCTCACGCTCATGGCCACATAGCCAAACGCCATGACCAGCCCGGGCACCGCCAGGGGCAGCATGGCCAGACTGTCGAGAATCCAGCCGCCTTTAACTTTGGCACGCACGACGAGGTAGGAGATCGACAGCCCGACCGCCACCGCCAGCACCATCGCCAGGGAGGCATAGATCAGGCTGTTGCGGATCGACTTCATGGCCAGATCGTGAGTCAGGGCGTTGGCGTAGTGTTCGCCCGTCCACTGCCGCGGCAGCACCGAACCGTACCACGCCCCATCCACCGCGAAACTGGAGAAGATGACCCCGATGTGGGGCATGATCGCCAGGCCGGTGATGACGATGAACAACGTCGCGGCGCCCAGCGCTTTGAAGCCGCGCAGGCGCACCGATTGGCTGGCGATCGAGGCCTTACTCTGCATTTCGTAGGTCCGGCCGCCCAAGGCGAACTTGCCGATCATGTACAGCCCCACCGCCACGACCAGCATTACCACCACCAGCGCAAACGGCCGGGGATTGGTCTGCACCTCGTTGACGCCCCAGAAAATCTGCACCGGCGTGACCTTGTAATAGTCGAACATCAGCGGCGTGCCCAACTCCGTGAACGACCAGATGAACACGATCGTCGCCCCGGCAAACAGGCCCGGCATGATCAGCGGCAGCGTGATGCGGAAAAAACGCTTGGCCCGGCTGGCGCCGAGGTTCTGCGCCGCCTCGTCCAGCGCGGGGTCCAGATTCGCCAGCGCCGCGGTGAGGTTGAGATAGAGGATCGGGTACAGGTGCAGGGCTTCCATGACGATCACGCCCACCAGCGGCCCGCCGAAGACATCGCCGCCAAGGAAATCGACCCCCGGCGACGCCGGGTCCCACAGGCCAAGATTCGCCAGAAATGCATTGACCGCGCCGTAGCGACCCAATAACGCCCGCAGCCCGATCGCCCCCACAAACGGCGGCAGAATCAACGGCACCATCACGATGCTTGTCAGCAGCATCTTCCCCCGGAATTCGTATCGCGCCCCGATCACCGCCAGCGGCATCGTGATCAACAGGCACAGGATCGTGGTGAACACCGCGATCACCAGGCTGTTGCGCAGGCCCTCCATCCACAACGGATCGGCAAACACGCTGGTGAAATACGCCAGCGTGAACGAGCCGTCGGCGGCCACGAACCCGCCCTTGACCGTCATGGCGATGGGCCAAAGCAGGAACACGCCCATGCCCAGCAGGATCAGGGCAAACAGCCCGTAGCGATAGATGTCACGGCTGCGAATCATCATGGCGGCGTAGTGTAACGGGTGCGAACGAGCAAAGCGTTAGCGAGCCGCCCCCGGAAGGCCGTCGCGGCCCGAAGGATTTTCATATAGCCGGGCCATCCTGGCCCAGCTTGGACCGGGTGATTCTTATCAATTGCCGCTCCGGCAGATCGGCCTTCTCAACAGCCTCGTGAATGCGGCGAGCCAGCGCCTCGAAATCAGCGTCAAACGTACAGACCACGACTCCCGCGTGCATCACACCTGTTTGATGGAGCTGTATGAAGTGCCGACGATTCAACGTCACGACCCTCCGATGATCAGTCGTGGCATGCTGGAGAATTTCAGAATCCGTGACTCGCCGTTCGCCTAATCCGTTCTCGAACGCTGTCACTACATCATGGCCCAGCCTTCGCAGGTGAGCGACTACCGGCATCGGGAAATTCTCGTCGGCGAAGAACCGTGCCATTCTCACGCCGCCTCATTCAGTTCGATCTGCTGCTCAATGTCCTGGCGATGAGCCCGCACGTAGGCCCATGCTTGGGCCAGGTCCTCGGCGCGAAGTGACGGATAGCTGCGCAGCAAGTCGGCCTCGCTGACGCCTGTACGCCGGGCCTGCTCCAAGAGCCACACTGGGATGCGCGTGCGCACGATGCACGGGTCGCCTCCGCACACATCGGGGTTGCTATCAATACCTGGAAAGGCGTCGCCAATATCCTGTGCCACCGACTGTAGCAATCGAGCTTTCTCCGCCGGGGAAAGCTTGGCCACCAATCGCTCAGCGTCCTGATAGGTGCTCATAGCGTCCAGCCCCCTGTTGACTGTGGATGGGCATACGCCAACGCCGCACGAATGTCATCTGCCTCCAAGCCGGGGTAATCATCCAGGATGTCCTCCCAACTCACGCCCTGAGACAGCAGGCTGATGAGCAACTCGACCGAAATGCGCATGCCCCGGATGATCGGCTTGCCCCCGAAAATCGCCGGAGCCGCGGGGATGCGTTCCAACAACTTCTGATCCATATCGCACCTCACTAATGACTACCTATTGTATCGCGGCATGGTACGGCACCATCCTCGACCGCCTCCCCCACCCACACACTCATCATCATCTCGTCGGCGAATCGGCCATCCTCGTAGCGCACCGCCCGTCGCCGCACGCCTTCGACCTCGAAGCCGACCTTACGATACACCGCAATCGCCCGGGCGTTGTCCGCCAGCACCGATAGACGCAGCACGTGGATGTCCGCATGCCGGCGCGACCACGCGACCAGCTCGCGCATGAGGATCGTGCCCAGGCCGCGGTTGCACCAGGGGGCACGCACCGAAATCCCCAGCTCCGCGCGGTGCTGCATGCGATACAGGCCGTGTCCGCCCGTCACGTCACACAAGGCCACGATCTGTCCATCAGCCACAGCGGCGACCTTCACCGCGCAGGCATGCTCATTGCTGCGGCGCACCCACGCCCGCTCGCCCTCCAGATCGGGCAACGCATCGGCGGGGCCGTACATCAGAAACGTCGTCTCGCGCCGCACCGCGTCCAGGTAATCCAGAAGTGCCTGCGCATCATCCTCGACCGGGCTGCGCAGCAGCACGCGCCACCCGTCGCGCAGCGTCACTTGCTTTGGCTCGATCGTGCTCATGGCGTGGCGACTCCGTTTTCGACCGCCAGTGACGTCGCCGCCACCTGCCGGGCCTCGGTCGTCTTGATGCGGTTGATCGCCGACACGTAGGCCCGCGCCGCCGCTTCGATCACGTCGGTAGACAGGCCGCGCCCGCGCACCTTGCGGTCGTTGTGACGCACCTCGATGGTCACCTCGCCCTGGGCGTCCTTGCCCACCGTCACCGCGCGGGTCTGGTAGTCCAGTAGATCGATCGCCACGCCGGTGATGCGCTGCATGGCGGAGTACACCGCGTCGATCGGGCCGTCGCCGGTGGCGGCGTCCATGCGCTCCTGCCCGCCCGAGTCGCGCAGCACCACCGTGGCCGTGGCGATCACCCCCGTGCCGCTGGTCACCTGAAAGCGCACCAGCTCCCACAGCGCCCGCTCGCTCTGAAGCGTCTGTTCCAGAATCGCCTCGATGTCCTCGTCGTAGACGTCCTTCTTCTTGTCTGCCAGGACCTTGAACTCCTCAAACGCCTTCTCCACGGTCGCATCGTCGAGGGAAAAGCCCAGTTCGATGGTGCGATCGCGAAACGCGTGCCGGCCCGAGTGCTTGCCCAGCACCAGCTTGCTCTCGGGAATGCCCACCTCGCGCGGGTCCATGATTTCGTAGGTCGTGCGATGCTTGAGCATGCCGTCCTGATGGATGCCCGCCTCGTGGGCAAAAGCGTTTTCGCCGACGATGGCCTTGTTGCGCTGCACGTGCAGGCCGGTGAAGGTCGAGACCATACGCGACAGCGGATAGAGTCGGCGAGGATTGATGTTGGTCTTGTAGGCGCCGAAGTAGTCGCTGCGCGTGCGCAGGGTCATGACGATCTCCTCCAGCGAGGCGTTGCCGGCGCGTTCGCCGATGCCGTTGATGGTGCACTCGACCTGCCGCGCGCCGCTTTTCACGGCGGCGAGCGAGTTGGCCACCGCCAGGCCCAGGTCGTTGTGGCAATGCGCCGAGAGTACGATGCCGCGCTGGTCGATCACTGGCAACTGCTGCCGCACGTAGGCGAAGATGTGCCCATACTGCTCGGGCACCGCATAGCCGACCGTGTCGGGAATGTTCACCGTGGTGGCCCCCGCTTCGATCACTGCGCCGGTGATGTCCACCAGATAATTCAGCTCCGTGCGCGAGCCGTCCTCGGGAGAGAATTCCACATCATCCGTGTATTGCCGGGCCTGCATCACCGACGCGACGCTCAGGCGCACGATCTCCTCAAACGCCTTCTTGAGCTTGAGCTCGCGGTGGATCTTACTGGTGGCGCAGAACACGTGGATGCGGCCGCCCGAGGGATTGGCGGCGCCCTTGATCGCCTCGCCGGCGCGATCGATATCGCGCGGCACGCACCGCGCCAGACCCGTCACTGTCGCTTTCTCCAACTCCCCGGCAATGGCATGCACGGAGTCAAAATCGCCCTGACTGGTGATGGGAAAGCCGGCCTCGATGATGTCCACGCCCATGGCCTCGAGCTGCCGGGCGATCTCGATCTTTTCCTGGCGATTGAGCGTGGCGCCGGGCGACTGCTCCCCATCGCGCAGGGTCGTGTCGAAGATGCGCACGTGGACGGCCGAATCGGAAACGGTGTGTGAATCTTTGGAGTTCATGTTGATCTGCCTTGTGAGTACCGCTGGTTTTTATACAGCGGGTTCCTTTGTGGCCGCAGCGTCTTGGCTGCGCGTCCTTGTCCCTTGATTTTCGTGGGGTGGAGAAAGAAAAACACCCTGCCGCGGCGAACCGGACAGGGTGGGCATTAGCTCAAAGCAAGTTGAGAAAGTCCAACCTATCCGCGCGATAGCCCTGGCGCTAGGCCCAGGCCCGAAGCGATGCGCATGCTCGACGGATTGGCAGACTGATTTCGCATAACAACGCCCACTATATCGGCACGCCGGGCGTGGGTCAATGAATTGCACCTCAGCGCCCGCCATGAAGAACGCCCAGCCGCTCCCGCGGCTGGGATCGCAGCCACCGCAATCCAAGCCGGCGGTGACCGCCGACCCGGGGGCATCGCCAAATGACCGAGTGATTTGACAACCGCGCGGCGGATCATAAAGTAAGTGGCTCGCCCGTGACTGGCTGGTGCGGCATACAGCCGGATCGGCTCGCCAGTGCGAGCAAGGGAGGGGGAGATGACTCGGGGGCGTAGCTCAATTGGTTAGAGCACCGGACTGTCGATCCGGAGGTTGCGGGTTCGAGCCCCGTCGCCCTCGTTCACGAAATGTGCATGACAACGCACGGCAATGGCCGACACATCGTCACTGTTACCCTTGTTTTTCGGCATTTTAGCGCTTGACATCTTCTCGCCCTTGGCGACAGACGATGACAGCATGTCACCCGTACAGACGCCTGATTGTGAGGGCCTTTCTGCAAACCTTGTGAGGGTATTTTCCACACCTGCCCGAACCCGATGCCCAAGGCAACGTTCCCGCCGTGGCCTACGCCCGCGCATCCCTGGCACGCAAGATCATCCGCCAGCGGCTGGGCATCGGCGTGAACCAGCGCGAGCTTGCCAAGCTGGCCGGGATGCCCGTCGAGATGCTCTGCCGCATCGAGCGCGGCGGGCAGACGCCCAGCACGGCCAGCATCGTCAAGATCGACCGGGCGCTAAAGCGTGCCGCCAAACGCCAGCCCGCCGCGTGATATCGGGGAACCCTTGGCCGCCCTTCCGCGTCAGAGACAAAGGCACGGGAGATTTGTTCGCCAATACCACGGCGGTGATAATCCAGAAGCACTAATCTGGGGCATACCTGTGGACAATCTCATCTACACACCTGGGGAGACGATCATGCGACGGAACCTGATCGCGGCATTGCTGGCGGCGTTGGCGTCTATCGCAATTTGTGGTTGCCAGGGCTCGGGCGCCGCGTTGGCCACGGCGTCGGCGAGCCGCACGGCAGGTATCCCATCGCCCGAAGCCCGAGGCCGCGATCGCGCGGCGGCGGACATCGCCGCCGGCAAGCCACGCATCCTCTATTACGGCAAACCATGGTCGTCGGACAAGCCTCTGATCGACGATGAATCCGGCCTGCCGGTCGAGATCGTCGAGGGCTGCGTGGTGACGGCGAAGTTCGCCGCCGAGACCGACGCCTATAGCGTCGCGATGCGGCAATGGGCCGGGAGCCGCGGCCAGTCGTCGGGGGACGCCACCAGCCCCGCCGCAGAACCGGCGGCTTTGACCGCCGGCAACACCATCACCAAGGTCGCGTCACTGGCCGAGTTGCGTGCATTGGGACCCATAGCCGTCAGCAATGACTGGCAGCTTCGGCTCGCATGGGCCGACAGTGGGGATTCGTCGGCCTACTCAAAACGGTTGCGGCAAATCGCGCTTGATAGTCCAGACATCGAGGGACAACTGAGTGCCGCATTGATGGTTCGTGCCGAGGCTGACACATCGGATGCACTGGTTGCCAAGGTCAAACCGACGTTGGCGTGGGGACAGCCGGATGGTCCTACCAAGTTGGGCCTTCCAGATTGTGGATGCCCCGACATGATGTGGATCGAGGATGGCACGGATGGCATGCCGGTATTTCGCGTGGATCGCGCATATACGTGGAAGCCTGCCGATCAGAAGGCACGCTGGGTGCTGCTGGACAAAGTTGACGGCGATGATGCCACGCTTGTAACGGAGCAAGTCGCCGGACGCTCGATGCCCGAAGTGATACACGTGAAATCGGAAAGGCCCGGCGGCGATCACCCCACCAGTTTTGCCCTGATCAAGTCAACACATCCAACCGGCGGCATGGTGTATGAGGTCGGCTGGGAGGTGGAGATGAGCGGCGGCACAGGCCACTGGGAAACCACGCGGATGCTGTACGTCTGGCGTGATGCCGGCGGCAAATGGCAGTTGATCGGCGAAGGACCGGAGCAAACGCAAGGCAGGCTCGGTGGCATGGCCTACATGGCTATAGGGATCGAATCCAACGTGCAGTGGCGCGGCGATCCTGCTCGGCCGATCGTGTCTCTGGTTCGGAGCGTATGGAAATTGGAGACTGGAGAGGGTGCCATCGGTCTGCCTGACCTGACCGCTTGCCGCGATGCCGTTTTGGATGCCACGGGCGAGCCACTGCCCACGACATTCAAATGGTCAAAGCAGGATTACATCATCGCCGCCGAAGGTGACTCGCTGGAGAAGATCATCTACCGCTTGGAGCTTTGGCAGCCTGGAGGCATGTGGGACCCGTACAGACAAAATCCGGGGGAGGAGCTATTGCAGAAACGAGACGAGATTTTGCGGGAGTGGCGCGAGGAACTGTTGCGATTGAATCCGATCCTTAACGAAACGGGGGCTGGCAAGGTCCCCATAGGAATGCGGATCGTTGTCGGGGAACGGATTGGGAAAGAATGAGGAACCACGATGAGTGGCCATCCCCGGCAAGCCCCGCTGACGGGGCATGCCAGGGCTTGGCGCTTTTCAGAGGCCTCATCCTCACGGTTTGACCACCGGCCCAGGATGGCCCGGCTATAGGAGACCGCGGTGCGTTGCGTTGCACCTCAGCTTGCCGCCCCGGCGGCGACGGGCTCGGGTTCGGGTACCGGGGCGACTTCGGCGGGTTGGGCCGAGTTGTTGTCCCAGAAAATCATGCCCGGTTCATAAATGCCCGTCATGGCTTCGCCGCCGGGGACGATGCGTACCGCAAAGCCGTGCTTGCCGCTGGCGTGGGTGTCGATGGTGGCGGTGTAGCGATGCTTGCCGTCCTTGAGCGCCGCCTCGTGAGTCATTTCCAGGGCCTTGCCTTCCATGATGCGGCCGTCGTTGTCCACCTTGCCCACGTAGAGTTGGACGCGCAGTTCCTGGGGTTTCAAGTCTCCCAGGTGCGCCACCAGGCTTACCTTCACCGGGTCGCGTACACCCAGCGATCGACTGGTGTTGGCGCGCACTTCCTCGACGCGCAGTCCGCCCCAGGCGTTGCGCAGGCGGTCCTTCTGGTGCGCCAGCGCCACTCCGCCGGCCAGGTTGTCCTTGGTGAGCATCTGGAGACGGCGCAGGGCGGGCAGGTAGAGTTGCTCGGCGTAGTCCTGCACCATACGGTTGGTGTTGAACGCCGGCGCCAGGGTGGCGATGCACTTTTTCATGCGGCCGATCCACTGGCGAGGCACGCCGTGCTCGTCACGATTGTAGAAGAGCGGGATGATCTGCTTTTCGAGCAGGTCGTAAAGGGCCTGGCTTTCGATGTCGTCCTGGGCGTCGAGGTTGGCGTAGGTTTCGCCGCGGCCGATGGACCAGCCGATCTCGCTCTGGGCGGCCTCGTCCCACCAGCCATCGAGGATGGAGAGATTGAGCACGCCGTTGATGGCGGCCTTCATGCCGCTGGTGCCCGAGGCTTCCATGCCGCGGCGCGGGGTGTTGAGCCACACGTCGCAGCCCTGCACCATGTAACGTGCCACATGGATGTCGTAGTTCTCGACGAACACGATGCGGTGGTTGACGCCCGCCTGCTGGGCGAAGTGGACGATCTGGCGGATCAGGTCCTTGCCGCCGCCGTCGGCCGGGTGGGCCTTGCCCGCCACAACGAACTGGATGGGCATCTGGCTGTTGGCCAGCATGGCCAGCAAGCGCTTGGGATCGCGCAGGAGCAGGTTGGCACGCTTGTAGGTGGCAAAGCGGCGGGCAAAGCCGATGGTCAGGCAATCCGGATCGAGCGTTTCGGCGGCGGCTTCGATCTGCTCGACGTTGGCGCCGCGTTTCTCCAACTGCTTACGCAGGCGACGCCGGGTCCAGATCACCAGGCGTCCGCGGCGGCGCTCGTGAATGCGCCAAAGCTCCTCATCCGGCACTTCGTTGATGGCGCTCCAGACCGTCTGATCGACCGGATCAGCCTGCCAGCGGCCGCCCAGGTAACGGTCGAGCATGTAGATGGCGTCGGCGGAGAGCCAGGAGCGGGCGTGCACGCCGTTGGTAATGTGGGTGATGGGCACTTCGTCGGCGGGGACGCCGGGCCAGATATTCTGCCACATGGCGCGACTGACGTGGCCATGCAACTTGGACACGCCGTTGTACCAGTCGCTGGTGCGTATCGCCAGGACCGCCATGGAGAAGAACTCGTTCTTATTAAAGACGTTCTCGCGTCCCAGCGCCAGCAGGCCTTCCATGTCCAGGCCCAGCGAATCGTGATAGCTCTTGAAATAGCGTTGCACCATGTCGGGCGGGAAGCGGTCGATGCCGGCGGGTACGGGCGTGTGGGTGGTAAAGACGTTGCCGGCGGCGGCGGACTGGCGGGCTTCATCAAAGGTGATCTTGTGCTTCTCGATCAACTTGCGGATGCGCTCCAGCGCCAGGAAGGCCGAGTGGCCCTCATTCATGTGGCAGACATCGGGATTGACGCCCAGGGCTTCCAAGGCGCGCAGGCCGCCGATGCCCAGCACGATCTCCTGCTTGATGCGCATCTCCATGTCGCCGCCGTAAAGCTGGCCGGTGATGCCGCGGTCCAGCGGATCGTTCTGGGCAATGTTAGTGTCCAGGAGGTAGAGGGCGATGCGGCCGACGTCGACGCGCCAGACGGCGATGTGCAGGTCGCGCCCAGGCATGGGCACGATCACCTTCACCTGCTGCCCCTTGCTATCCTTGACCGGGCGGACGGGGAGGTTGGCAAAGTCCAGGTCGGGGTAGTATTCCTGCTGCCAGCCGTCGGCATTGAGGTACTGCTGGAAATAGCCGTGACGGTAGAGGAGACCGACGGCGACCAGGGGCAAGCCCAGTTCGGCGGCGGACTTAAGGTGGTCGCCTGCGAGGCAGCCCAAGCCGCCCGAGTAGATCTGGAGGCATTCGGTCAGACCGAACTCAGCACAGAAGTAGGCGATGGTGAAGTCGCCGGGGCTTTCCTTCTTGCGGGTGAGCCAGGGGGTTCGCTGCATGTGGCGATGCAGGTTGTCCGACACCCGCTGCATCGTGCTCATGAAGCCTTCGTCCTTGGCGGCCTCATCCAGACGCTCCTGGGAGCATTCCCCCAGCAGCCGAACGGGGTTGTGATTGGTCACCTGCCACAGGTCGCGGTCCAGGCGGACAAAGAGTTCGACGGCCTCGGGATGCCAGCTCCACCACAGGTTGTGGGCGATTTCCTCCAGGGGCTTTAAGGCATCGGGCAGCGCGGGCACAACGTCGAAAGTGCGGATTTTCGCCAGATTCGGATTAAGCATGTTACGTATTCCTAAATGACGCGCTTGAATGGATAGCACGGCTGCCGGGACTGATCAGGAAACCGTGGCCGGTCCGATAATCATATCCCGTGGAGGCTCTGCCGCCTTACAGTGGCCAGCCACAGTAGCTTTCGGCGATTTTGGGACGCAAGCTTGATGCCGGAAGGCGATCTGCGGGTCATGGAGTTGAGTCTTTTGTTGGGCCAGAACTCCGCAAACCTGAATGGCCACCAAGACGCGAAGGACACGAAAAAGAGAAGAGTAGTTGCGGATGGCCGCGGATCAACGCGGATACCAGGCAGAGAATTCCGTATGGATCCTGATGCATAGCTATCCACCATTCTGCTCTTCATCCAGACCTTCGAAAAACCGGATTGAACCACCAAGACACCAAGAACACCAAGAAAGCAAAATGAACACGAAGACACGAAGAAGATGGATCAAGCAAAATCAGGAATTGCATAGTTATGAATTAGGATCCTTCGTGTCTTCGTGTTGATATTCTTCCTGCCTCTTCTTGGTGTCCTTGGTGTCTTGGTGGTTAATCAAAGGTCTCCATCCGCGTCCATTCGTGGCCATCCGCGGTTGCGCCTTCTTCTCCTTCTTCGTGTCCTTCGTGGCTTCGTGGCTCTCGAAATCGGATATCCGGACACATGTCAGCCCCCCCTCCCCTCCCCCTGGGTGTCGTCTTTTGATTGCTCCTTATGCTTGCGTGACTTAGCGAATGTCAGCCCCATGTCAGTGGCGTGTCATCCTGACATTCCGGACAAACCGCTCCACCAGTTGTAATCCATTTCCCAAACATCGCTTGCATCCCAAATCGCAAGATTATGAAAATGTCAGGGGCTGACGGGTAACTTGGGGAACCCGGACTTGACCCCTGGGCACCAAAATGAGAACTAAAGAGCGACGAGCTCCTCTCTTGTCTCCTGAGTCCTGAGTCCTGGTTGTTCAATATTCATAATACCACCGGCACACAGGAAGTCAAGGGCCCAAGATCACGACGATGCGTTTGGTTTGCCAAAGTTTTCGGGCTATTGGGTAGGGCTCCCCCCCTCCCCCCGGAATTCTGGGCAGACCCCTGCGCATTTCCTGGCCCCACCTGGCCGCCGGCGATAGGGTGAACTGGAGTGTTGTTGACGATGGATTGAAGGAGTAAGATTCTTACAAGTAATACTAGTGTAACCAGGAACCGGCCATGAAGATCACCACCAAAGGTCAAGTCACGATCCCCCAGCAGATCCGGGAGAAGCATCGGCTTTGGCCCAATACCGAAGTCGAGTTTGTGGAGCGCAACGGGCGTGTCATCCTCCAGAAACGGGGCAACGGCACTGCACGCGGCCGGCGCGTCGTCGCCGCCATGCGCGGCAAAGCCGAGGTCAACATGACCACCGACCAGATTATGGAACTGACGCGTGGCAAGTGACACCAACCCGGTCATGGTCGATACCTGCGTCCTCCTGGACGTGGCCACGCAAGACCCCAAGTGGTTCGAGTGGTCTTCGGGCGCGCTGGCGGAAGCGGCGGATCGTGGCCGCCTGATCATCAATGCGGTCATTTACGCCGAGCTTTCCGTGGGTTTCGCCCGCATCGAGACTCTCCAGCAGATTCTCGATCCGCAAGTCTTCGACTACCGCCCCATTCCACGCGAGGCGGCGTTCCTGGCGGGCAAGGCGTTCGCCCGCTATCGCGGGCAGAGCGGCGCTAAGACCCGGCCGCTGCCGGATTTCTTCATCGGCGCTCACGCCAGCATCGAATCGTTGCCGCTCCTGACGCGCGATGTCAAGCGCTTCACCACCTACTTTCCGCAACTCCAGATCATTCGCCCTTCCTGAGCCCTGCGACCTGAAGACGAAATGTACTTGTCTCCTTTCCGGCCTTCATCCCGACTTAACCGCACAGAGAGCATCTTTAACTGCTCTTGAAGGAGCATAGCCATCCGGACCGGCAGGCACAGCCTGACCTACTGCTGTTTGACCGGCGGAGCGGACGACGACGACGGACCCGCCGGCGCCGCGGCGCTGCGGGCGGCGGCGGCGACCAGCGACTCGATGCGCCCCAGCGTCCATTCGATCTGGGCGCGGAAAGCGTTGTAGGGAAACAGCACGATCAAGGCGATGACCAGACCCGCCGCGGTGGTGATCAGGGCCTGGGCGATGCCCTCGCCGACGCGGCCCATATCGGTCGTCAAGCCGCGTTGCGACAGCAGTTCAAAGCTGTTGATGATGCCCACGACCGTGCCCAGGATGCCGATCATGGGCGCGGCAGTGATGATGGTGGAAAGCGTGGGCATGAAGCGTTCGAGGCGGCGGCGCTGCGCCTCGACGACTTCCGTCGCCAGGGCGTCGCTGAATTTTTCAGCAAGCAGGCCCTGCACAACGCGCCCATAGAGGCCGGCGTCGTCAGCGGCGAGTTGACCGGCAGTGTGGCGATCCCCCTGGCGCAGCAGATTGGCCATGCGACGGACACGCGCCAGGCGTCCCCGGCCGTTGAGCCGCGCCCAAAACCAGATGCGCTCGATGATCAACGCCAGACCGACAACGGACAGCCCCAGCAGCGGCCACATGACCCAGCCGCCGCGCTGCATGAGGTATGCATAGGTCTGCCAGAGGAACATGGGAGTAAATCGCGGGCACTTTCCGGTCCCTCTCCCTTCTGAGAGAGAGGCTAGGTGAGGGTAACGAAGCCCGGCCATGCGAGTCTGCGAGCTTGGCCGGGATGGTTGGGGCTGACGATCACCCTCACCCCAGCCCTCTGCCTAAGAAGGGAGAGGGGGTCAGCGGCCGCCATACTCGATCTCCTTACGTCGCCGACAACTGAAGCAATCCCATCGCCTGCTGGACCACATGGTCGGCGCTGAGGCCGCAATACGCCAGCACGTCCTCGGGCGTTCGGCCGCTTTTGGGGATGTTGGTCACGCACATCTGCCGGACATTGAACCCGCCGCCGTCGGCCGCCACTGCGTCGGCGATGGCGCTGCCGATGCCCCCGCCGTAGTTGTCCTCGATCGTCAGGATCATGCCGTTGTTGTCGTTAGCCAGATCGAGGATCGCTTCCTCGTCAAAGGGCAGCGAGTAGAGATCCACCAGCGTGGCATCGATGCCCTGGGCATCGAGCTGCTCCAGCGCCTTATTGGCCTCGTGAACCATGTAGCCCGAGGCGACGATCAGCAGGTCGCGGCCCTCGCTGAGGACTTCGTGGCCGCCGAGCGTGAACTTGTCGCTGTCGGTGTAGAGGAACTCGACATCGGCGCGGATGGTTCGCAGGTAGCAGACGCCGTCGTGCTCGGCCATGGCCAGCATCAGGGAGTAGGCCTGGAAGGGATCGCTGGGCTGAAGGACGTAGCAGGCGGGTTGGCCGCGCTGGTTGGTGACCTTGGAGAAGGCGCGAAACCAGGCGACATCGGGCAGCGCCATCTGGCTGGGGCCGTCGGCCGCCAGGGTGATGCCGGCGTGCGAGCCGGTGATCTTGAGGTTGGCGCCGCTGCTGATAGCCATTTCGATCTGGTCGTAGCCGCGGGTGACGAACTTGGCGAAGGTCGAGACGAAGGGCACCTTGCCGCCGGCCGAGAGGCCCGCGCCGACGGACATCATGTTCTGCTCGGCGATGCGGCACTCGAAGTACCGGCCGGCCAGTGCCGCATCATTATTGAAGTCCTCGGCGAAGGTCGAGTTCTTCACGTCGGCGTCCAGCACCACCACGTCGCCACGCGCGTGCCCCAGCGCCTGGAGCGCCACGCCATAGGCCTTGCGCGTGGCGAACTTGCCCTTGGCCAGCGCCTTTTCCTTGCCGAACTGCTTCATCGCTTCGGAAAAACTCGGCACCGCCTGCTTCGCCGCCGGCTCGGGCTTGCCCGGCGACATCAAGCTCACCTTCAAGGGCGTGTCGGACATGGCGCCGATGTTCTTCCCCATTTCGTCCAATTCCTGGAGCGCCTTGGCCAGTTCGTCCCCTTCGGCGGGCTTGCCGTGGTGACCCTGGCCCTGCTGCGAGGCGCTGCCCCAGCCCTTGACCGTCCTGGCCACGATCGCCACCGGCGGCGACTGCGGATCGTGCTGCAACTGCGCGTGCTGCGACAGAGCTTCGGCGATCGCCGAGGGCTGATGACCATCGACCGCCAAGGCCTTGAACCCCGCGGCCTCGAGCTTCTTCACCGTGGTTTCCCACGACTGCTGGGCGCTGACCTTGTCGCTCTGGGCGTACTGGTTGCAATTGAAGATGGGGCACACGGCCTTTAAGTCGTGATCCTTGATGAAATCGACGGCCTCCCAGATCTGCCCTTCGCGGCTTTCGCCGTCGCCGATGATGCAGAAGATGCGCTTGTCCAAGTTGTCCAGACGAGCCGCGGCCGCCAGCCCCGCGGCGATCGACAGCCCCTGCCCCAGCGAACCGGTGGCGGCATCGAAAAAGGGGAAGCCCTCGACGGGATTGGGATGGCCCTCGACGACCGAGTCGATCGCACGCAGCGTCATCGCGTCCTGCCGCGTCATCGCCCGCCATTGGTCCTTGCTCTTGCCGATCATCACGCCCAGGTCGGCGGCGGCGGCGTAGATGATGGGCACCGCGTGACCCTCGCTGAGCACCAGCCGATCACTCGAAGGATGCGAAGGGTTCTGCGGCTCGTAGCGCATGTGCTTGTACATCAGCACCGTCACCAGATGGGCGAGGCTCGCGGCCGTGGTGGGATGGCCCGATCCGGCGGCGGCCGTCATCTCGTAGCTGAGCTTGGCCAGATCAATGGCCTTGGCCTGAACTGTGGAGTCGAATGACATAGAGCAATCTTCCTTCTTGGGGTCAATGGTCCGGGGTCGGAGGTCGAGTTTGATACAGACCCAGGATTATCGTGCCAATCGCTCCGCGCCGCAACGCCTGCTTTGCGAAATTCGTGCCCCGACGGCGATCAGGCTCCTCAACGGCGCGGCAGGGCGCGTATGGATAAGAGCCCGACGACAATCACCACGGCAACGTTCACGCTGCGCTCGACGAGCTTGGCGGCGGCGCCGACGGGACTGGCGGCCGCGCCCATCACCTGCGACGCCAGGCCGATGGCCCATTCGCTTAAGCCCAGCCCCGAGGGGGTGATGGCCGCCATCGACACCAGCGTATCCAGCGCGGCGAACACCAGGGCCTGGGGCAAGGTGACGGGATGACCCAGCAGCGCAAACGCCAGCGACAGGCGGGCTGCGCTCAGCAGCATGTCCGCGGCTTTGAGAGGCGCCCAAGTCCACGCGGCATGGAAGCGTCGCCGCAACAGCCGCTGCGCCAGCGGGCCGGATAGAGCGCTAAGCAGCACCAGGCCCACACCGGCGAACATGACTTGCATCACGCGGCTGCCAAGCGCGGCCACCCCCACCACCAGCAGCGTCAGCGCCGCCGACAACGCCATCACGATCAGCAGCACGAGCACGGACTGCCTGACGGGCATGGCGTGGCGAACCTTCAGATACGCCGACCGCGCCACCGGCCCCGGCCAGCCCAAGGGCAAGTAGTTAATCAGGGCGCTGGCGCCGATCAGTTGCGTCATGCGTAGCAGAGAGACTCGCGGCGTGGTGTCGAAGGACAACGTGATGACCCAGAACAGGCCCGCGGTCAAAAGCAGGCTGCCCAGGACCAGGGCGGCCATAGCTGCCAGGGTGGAAAGATTGGCGACCGTGAAGACTGCCAGGTCGATCTGTCGCGACGCCAGCACCATCGCCCAGGCCGCCAGCGCCAGCCCGAACAGGAGGCCCACCCATCGCCAGACCAGTTTGCCGCGCGTCGCCATCGGCAGGATCGTAACACCTTATGCCGCTTGCGGCTTAGCCTTCGGAAGGAAGACGCGCGGCCAAGACGCCGCGGTTACCAAACCAACCAGCACCCGGCGAGCCACCCTCTCCCCAAGGGAGAGGGGATGCTAGAATAAGGACGAGGGCTACTCATGTTGATCAAGCGTGCTGACGACGTTGAACCGCAAATGATGACCATGCCCGGGGCCGCGGGCGTTTGCATGCGCCTGATGATCGGCCGACAGGACGGGGCGCCCAACTTTTCCATGCGCATGTTCGAAGTCAACCCCGGCGGACACACGCCCCTGCACCAGCACAACTACGAACACGAGGTGCTGGTCATCGAAGGCAGCGGCCAGGTCGTCAGCGGCATCGGCGGCTCGACCATCCGCCCCGTGCAGGCCGGCCATGTCGTCTTCGTCCCCGCCAATGAAATGCATCAGTTTCGCAATACCGGCGCCGCGCCCTTCAAGTTCATGTGCCTGGTGCCTGCAACCTTCGACTGCGGCAACGGCGCGTGCCAGCCGACGCCGGGATCCTAAATGGAACTCACGAGTCTTTTGACATCGCGGACAGACGGATTTAGCTTTCCATGACACGTCTGTGATCCTCTGAACAAGGGAAGTACACAATGGCCGATCCTAAAAAATCCGATGGCTGGCTGATGGTGCTCTACGGTGTGCTGCTGCTGGCGGGGCTGGCGCTGCTGGCGCTGGGCATGATCGAGCTGGTGCAGAGCAAGAACGCCATGCTCCTGGGTTTTGGCGTGCTGGCGATCGCCATACCCGCGGCCCTTTACCCCATCGCCGCGGCGCTCCACGGCGATGGCGGCAGTGCCGGCGGCGACCAGGCGACCGAACTGCTTAAGTCCATCAATGACCGCCTGCTCATCAGCGACGCCGCCAAGCGCATCGCCTACCGCGAGCAGGATCGCGCGGCCTTGCGGCAGGCGATCCGCGAAGACATCGAGCGCAGCGACTACGACGCGGCCCTGGTGCTGGTCGATGACATGGGCCAGCAATACGGCTACCGCGAGGAGGCTGAGCAGTTCCGCGAGGAAATCCTGGCGACGCGGCAGGCGGAAACCGACGCCAAGATCCAGGAGGCGATCAGCCGGCTCGACAGCATTATCGAGCGGCACGACTGGGCCGGCGCCCAGCGCGAGGCCATGAAGGTGCAGCGGCTCTTCCCCGACACGCTGCCGACACGCAATCTCGAGCAGCACGTGCTGGAGGCGCGCGAACGCTACAAGCATGAGCTGGAGCGCCAGTTCCTTCAGGCGGCCGAACGCGACGACGTGGACCGCGCCATGGAGCTGCTCAAGGAGCTGGATGTTTACCTCACGGAAACCGAGGCCGAACCGTTCCGCGAGACCGCGCGGGGCGTGATCGGCAAGAAGCGGGAGAACTTCGGCGTGCAGTTCAAGCTGGCGGTGCACGATCGCGAGTGGTCCACCGCAGTGCGGGTGGGCGAACAGATCATCCGCGAGTTCCCCAATACGAAGATGGCGGACGAGGTTCGCAGCCTGATCGACGAGTTGCGTCGCCGCTCCGCCGAGCAGCACGCCGCGCGGGCACAGACCGCGGGGGTGTGAGCGGGCCCTGTGGAGTGCGGCGGCAACGACCCCGCTTTCGCTTGCGGTGGAGCCGCATCCGCTCCGCGAAAAGCCAAAGCGGCGTCAGGGCCGCCGCACTCCATAGAGGAACCGCCATGCCGGCGACCGTGCACGAGTGGACGCTCTCTGGCGCCGACAACCAACCGATCCACGGCAATACCCACCTGCCTGACGAAGCCTCCCGGCCCCGCGGCGTGCTGATCCTCTGCCACGGTTTCAAAGGCTACAAGGACTACGGCTTCTTCCCGCGTCTGGCGCAGCACGCCGCCGACGCCGGCCTGATCGCCCACCGCTTCAACTTCAGTCATAGCGGCATGACCAACCGACTCGATATCTTCGAGCGGCCCGACCTGTTCGAACACGACACCTTCAGCAGGCAGGTGCACGACCTGCGTACGGTTGATCGCGCGGTGCGATCGGGCGACCTGCCGGGGTCGCGCGATGTGCCGATCGTGTGGTTTGGTCACAGCCGCGGCGGCATCACGGTGCTGATCACCGCGGGCAGTGGTGAGACGACCACGACGGCGCCGGCGGGCGTGATCGCGGCCTCGGCGCCGCATCTGGCGTGTCACCTCGACGACGCGCAGCAGAGGTTGATCAAGAAGCTTGGCCGACTACCCTCGCCGTCATCGCGCACCGGGCAGGAGCTGCATGTCGGCCGCGCATGGCTGGATGAGATCGAAGCAGACCCTGCGCGGTTCGATCCGGTGCTCGCCGCGGCGCGGCTGCCCTGCCCCGCGCTGTTCGTGCATGGCGACGCCGATCTGACGGTGCCCGTCGAGGCCTCGCGCATCCTGTCCGACGCCGCTGGGCCACGCGGACAGTTGGAGATCATCAGCGGGGCCTCGCACACCTTTGACGCGCCCAATCCGTTGCCTGCCGACACGCCGTTGCCTGCCGCGACCAGGCGGATGATCGAACTGGTATGTGGTTTTGCGCGGCAGTTCTAGCCGCTTGCGGCTTCGCGCCGGCGCACTGGCGTTCCAGGCCGTCCGTATGCTCGACCGCTGCGCGAAGCCGAAAGCGGCTGGCGCTGCATCACCGTGCCAACGTGCCCAGATCGATCACGATCCCACCGGGTTGGTAGTAGCTCACATGTAGATAATCGCGGTCGATGAACGTGAAGACCAGGCAGTTGGCGCGCAAGCGGTCGGCCAGTGCCAGGTCACTCCGTCCCGGTCCCGCTGCCTCGACGTTGTCATGTTGGTGCGCGTGGAAGTGGTAGTGCGCCAGGCTCGTGTAGAGTTGTTCGATCATCTCCGGCGAGGGCAGAAACATCATGTCGTGCCGGCGCGTCAGCGGCGGGAACGACATGGCGACGATCTGCCATGCCTGGTCCGCCGCTGATCCGCGTCGCGCTGCAATCACCCCGCCATGCTCCGTGCTCTTGTCGGCAAAATCCGCATCCGCCTGGGCAAAGAGCGCCGCCGCCACCGTCGGCTGGCGCACCGCCTGATCCAGCATCAACAGCGTCGCCAGATCCGCCCAGCACAATGACGCCAGCAGTTGCTCATCACGCCCCGCCTCGAGTTTCGCCGTCCGTGTGCGCCGTGCCAGCACCTCGGCCGCGCGGCGCCGCAACTGATCGGCGCCGACCTGTAGCGTGGCCTGGTCCAGTTGCAGCAGCACACCCATGTGCCGCAGCTCCAGGCCCCGCGCCTGGGCAGGGTCCAGTCCCGCCACCCGCGCTTTGGCCGCTTCCCAGAACGCGCGATGGCGCCCGTCGCGCAGTGTCAACAGCCAGAACACGCCTTCACGATTGGTGGGTAACGCGTGCAGGTCACGATGACACGCCATTAAGTTGATCACCAGGGGCGTGTGCTGCGGCATCCGCACCAGCAGTGCGACAACAGCCTGGGGCGCATACCAGCGGTTCACCAGCGTCCAAGCCGCCACCTGCACGTCAATGCCATACGTCTGTTGGACATTCGCCAGGGCCTCATGCACGACATGTTCGACGGATTGCCCCGGATGCAGCGCCTCGATGGCCGCACACTGGGGCCGAACATCGGCATCAGGCTCTTCATCCGCCCGCGCCAGGCTGCGAATGGCCGGGCCCGTGAAGCCAACCCATGCCGCGCCCACCGCATAGCGGCACACATACGCCAGCGTCTGGCGATCGGACAAGTCCGTGATGCGCTGCTGCACCTGTTGGCGAAAACGCGACTCATCCAGGCGGACCAGTTCGTCTACGGCAAAACAACGCAGATCGTACGGGTGGCCAGGATCAAAGAGCAGCGATTCGAGCGCGGCTTGATACTGCGTCGCCAACGCGGGGTCGCCGCCGGCCTGGCGCGCCGCATCCAACCGCCAGCACGGCACCGCCTCGCGGTCAAGCATGACCGCCAGGGGTCGCTCAAACACCTGCGCCGCGCAACCGCTCAACCATGCCGCGGCAACCAGGAGCAGGCCCCATCGCACGGCCTGTCGAGTCCGGCTCATCAATCCGGCCGGCAGTGTTTGGGACGCTGATCGGCCGGGCACTTGCCTTCGATCGAGGTCATGATCTTCTGCCCCTCTTCGCTGTACATGGGCACCCATTCGCCCGAGTCCTTCAGGCGGATCAGCGTGCCCTGGTCCATGTCGCCTTCATAGGGCGGCATCATCTCGCCGGTTTCGCCGCTCTGCGCCTTGAGCTGGGCTTCCTTCATCTCGGGCGTAAGCTTCTGGAGGTAGCCAATGAAGCGGTTGGCCTCGGAGCAGTCGCCGCAGCCGTACACAAACGCCCACACGCCGTTGTCCTTGCCGGTGGGCGTATCGATGGGCGGCAGCTTGGTGCTTTCCTCGGCAAAGAGCTGGCCGGAGTTCAGGTCATAGAAGTAGATCTTGTAGTTGCGCACGCCCGAGGAGCTCTTGGTCGAGTAGACGATGACCGCCAGGGAAATCAGCAGCAACACCACGGCGCCCACCGTCACCACCGCGGAGTTGTTATTCACCCAATCACGCATTTTACCCATGGATCAATCCTTTCCTGATATGTGGTACGGCAGACTGCCGACCGCTAAACGATGTTCTAGGACAGACTAACGCGCAGGCGGTCCAGGGGCAACCGCCTTTACTGGCCCGGCTGCCAGCGATACTCGATGCCCGGCGTGCTTAACTCAGTCAGCCAGCTTCGCGCCTGCTCGGGCGTGAGGGATGTTGACCAGGGCGCCGGCTGGTGGCTCACGCCCAGACGGCTCAGCAGTCCGTGCCCCTCGCTCAGTTGCGTCACCTGCGGGGTCACGCCGGCGGCGATCTTCCCCAGTGCCTTGGCCTTGGTGATGGCGTCGCCCAGGTAGCCCGGATCATCGACAAGCTTCAGCGCGATTGCTTCGTCGGTCATGAAGACCTTGCCCGTCGCTGCCTTGTCCACGTCGTCCCGGGTCAACCCCGCCACCACCTTGCTGCGCCCCTGGAACACGATATCGGCAAAGCGCACCTGCATGCTGTCCAAGAGCGGCTGCACCGCCTGGGTGTCCTGCTCGTTCCAGTCGCGGAAGGGATTGTTGGCGACCGTCTTCTCGGTGGACTTGGTGGCGGTGAGGATGGTCGGCTGGACGCCGATCTTCTCCATGAGCTTTTCGACGCTGAAGTCCATGAGCATGACGCCGATGCTGCCGGTGATGGTGGAAGGCTCGGCGATGATCCAATCGGTGGGGGCCGCGATGTAGTAGCCGCCGCTGGCGGCCACGTCGCCAAAGCTGGTGACGATGGGCACGCCGGTGTCGGCCTTGAACTGAACCAGTTCATGCCAGATGCGATCCGAGGCCCCGACCCCCCCGCCGCCCGACTCCACGCGCAGGATCACCGCCGCCGGCCGGTTGGCGCGCAGACCCAGCAGCGCCTTGCGGACGTACTCGGCCATGCCGCTGTCGATCGTGCCGCGGATGGGCAGGATGACGATGCGATGCCTCGAGTCGCCCTCTTGATAGGGCAGCTCGATCGGACCCACGCTCATGGAGGACAGGAAGAACAAGCCCAGCCAGATGTTCAGGGCGATGGAAATGAGCATGAGCGAGCCAACCAGGCCGGTGACCAGTCGCTGCATGATTCCGCCGCGGCGCGGCGGCATCGGCGGCGGCGCGTAATAACCGTAACCCCCGCTCATCCCCGGCGGCGGCGGGGGCGGCGTGTGAATCCCCGCGGGATTGATCGCCGCACGTGACTCGGAACGCGGCGGAGGCAATGGGGACGGCGTCGGCGACGGAGTATCGGGACCGCTGTTGTTTTCCATGGACGGTGCGCCTCGGGTTGCAAAAACAGAAAAGGCAGAAAAACAGAGAAAGCAGAAAATCAGAGCTAGGTATTGTCCATCGGTGACTTGGTTTGATTTTCTGCTTTTTCGGCCTTTCCTGCTTGTTGTGCTTTTCTCATCACGTTACCACTCCCTGTCACCCCGTGCCAGTCCGCTACAATCCCGCCCATGATTGCCATCGTGCTAGCCATCGGCGACGAACTGGTGCTGGGCCAGACGCCCGACACCAACAGCAGCTACTTGAGCGCCCAACTGGCGCAGGTGGGCATCTTCACGCGCTATCACCAGGCGGTGGCGGACGATCGCGACGCCATCGCCACCGCCATTGGCCAGGCCGGCGGCGAAGCCGACCTGGTGCTCATCAGCGGCGGCCTGGGCCCCACCGAAGACGACCTGACGCGCCAAGGCCTGGCCGACGCCATGGGCCAGCCACTGGTCTTGCACCAACCGAGCCTGGAAGTGATTCGCGGCTTCTTCACCCGCCGTGGCCGCGACATGCCCGACGCTAATCGCGCCCAGGCGCTGCACCCGGCAGGCACCGAGATCATTCCCAACTCCGCGGGCACTGCCCCGGGCATCAAGGCGCACTTCCAGCGCGCCACGATCTATATCATGCCCGGCGTCCCGCGCGAGATGGTGATCATGTTCGCCCGCTCCGTTCTGCCGGAAATCGAACACCACGCGCCCAATCGCGGCGTGATTCTGACCGCCAAGGCCAACACCTTCGGCCTGGGCGAAAGCTCCGTGGCCGAGCGATTGGGTCCTTTGATGGAGCGCCATCGCAACCCCAAGGTGGGCACCACCGTCGCCGGCGGCGTGGTGAGTGTGCGTGTCCGCAGTGAATGGCCCGACCGTCGGGAAGCCACTGAAAAGCTCAACGCGACCCTGGCGGAGATCGACCGCTCCCTCAAGCCCTACGTCTACGGCCACGACGACCAGACGCTTCAGCAGGCCGTGGTGTCGCTCTTGTGCGAGCGTCAACTGACGCTGACGACCGCCGAGAGCTGCACCGGCGGATTGCTTGGCCGCATGATCACGGATGTGCCCGGCTGTAGCGGTGTGTACCTGGGCGGCTGGGTCACTTACACCAATGCCATGAAAGCGCGCCAACTGGGTGTGCCCCAGCCGGTGCTGGATGAACACGGGGCAGTGAGTGAACCCGTGGCCCGCGCCATGGCACAAGGCGCACTTGAACGCAGCGGCGCGGCTGCGGCGCTGGCGATCACCGGCATCGCCGGACCCGACGGCGGCACCGCCGACAAGCCCGTTGGCCTGGTGTGGGCGGCACTGGCGCGGCGCGGCCAAACCGCCACCGCTTCGACCACCATCGACGCCCTGCGCCTGGACCTGACCGGCGACCGCGAGATGATCCGCGACCGTGCCGCCAAGTGCGCCCTCCAGATGCTTCGTTTTAGCCTGCTGGGTGAATCGGTCGATGCCATGTTGTGGGGGAGAAAAGTGGAGAGTGGAGAGTGGAAAGTGGAGAGTGGGAAGTCAAAAACCAGAACCAGCACCACCTAAGCACCCCAACCTTCTCCTCACTCTCCACGCTGCACCCTCCACCACCCTCAACTCTCAACCCTCCGCCATGACCCACCCCACGCCCCCCCAACCCACCGGCCTTATCGACATCCATAGCCACATGATCCCCGGCGTGGACGACGGCTGTGCCGACCTGTCCGAATCGCTCGAATGCGTTTCTCGCCTCCAGAAGGCCGGCTTCGTCGGCACCATCTGCACGCCCCACGTCTTCCCGGAGATGTACCCCGAGAATACGCCCACCAACATTGCCGCCTGGACCGCCCAACTCCAGCAGCAACTCCGCGACGCCGACTCGTCCTACCAACTCTGGCCCGGCGGCGAACTGCGCCTCTTCCCCGACGCCGTCCAATGGATGCAGGAGCATGGCGTGCCCACCCTGGCCGGCTCACGCTGCGTCCTGTGCGACTTCTGGGAGCACTGGTGGCCCAGCTTCATCACCGACACCCTGGCGTGGCTCATCCAACGCGGCTACCAGCCCATCCTGGCGCACCCCGAACGCATGCGACCCGAACGCGACTACGACCAGCGCCTCGCCGACGTGCAGAAAATGGGCGTCTGGCTCCAGGGTAACTTCCGCTGCATGACCGGCGAGGAAGGCTACCAGCCCGACCAGATCGTCCGCCAACTCCTCCAGCAAAACCGCTACACCTTCATGGCCATGGACATGCACCGCCCCGACTCGCTCGAGGGCCGGCTCGACGGCATGCGCTTGCTCGAAATGGAGTTCACCCCCGACCTGCTCCTGGACCTGGTCGCCCGCGCCCCGCGGCAACACATCCTGGGCGAGAAGCAATAGGACGAAAGCCCACCCGCTCCGGCGGGTGGGTTCCAGCCCCAGGAGCGGCTGGGCTTTCCTCTGTTCATCCCATGTCCCTCTCCTGATTTTGCCAGCGCTATAATGCGCCGAGTAATGACCATGACCAAATTCCTCAACAACCTCAAGACCGCCGTCCTCCTTGCCGCCATGTTCGGCCTTGTTCTGGCCATCGGCTCCTTCTGGGGCCGCGATGGCCTCATCATCGCTTTCATCTTCGGCGGCGCGATGAACTTCATCGCCTTCTTCTTCAGCGACAAGATCGCCCTGGCAGCCATGCGCGGCCAGGAAGTCAATGAGAAAACCGCTCCGGACCTGGTCACCATGGTCCAGCGCCTGGCGACCAACGCCAACCTGCCCATGCCGCGCGTTTACATCTGCCCGCAGGAGGCGCCCAACGCCTTTGCCACCGGGCGCAACCCGCGCCACGCCGCCGTCGCCGTCACCCAGGGCGCCTTGCGCCTGCTCAGCTACGAGGAACTCGAAGGCGTCATCGGCCACGAACTGGCGCACGTGAAGAACCGCGACACGCTCACCAGCACCATCGCCGCCACCATCGCCGGCGCCATCAGCTTCCTGGCGTACATGGCCATGTTCATGGGCGGCGGTAACAGCCGGGACAACCCGCTGGGCATCGTCGGCCTGCTGCTGATGATCCTGCTGGCCCCCCTGGCCGCGGCGCTGATCCAGATGGCGATCAGCCGCAGCCGTGAGTACGTCGCGGATGCCGACGGCGCGGCCATCGCCGGCACGCCCATGGGCCTGGTCGACGCCCTCCAGAAGCTCGACGCCTACGCCAAACGCATCCCGCTCGAAGGCGAGTTGCCCGCCCAGAATCACATGTTCATCGTTCAACCGCTGTCGATGTCCGGCGCCAGCCTGTCGACGCTGTTCTCGACCCACCCGCCGACGAAGGATCGTATAGCCCGATTGATGCAACTGGCGCGATGATTGGCCGGCTTTCTCGCACTTCTCCCTTGCCAGGGGGATCCACCGCAGAGTTCCACCGGGCGCACCTGACAGCCCCTTGCCCTGCTTGGAGAACAAGCGGCCAAAAGCGCAGAACCCCCGTCTGGCGATCCCTCCGCAGATTCTGCGGAAGTACCACGATTCGTAGTCGCTGGCGGCGTTTCTACTTTCCAATGGAGCCGGGGGGAGTTGAACCCCCGTGCCGAAACAGTTGGCTTATCGCCTCTACACGTTTAGCCGGTGATTTATTGTCGGCGATATTGGCGGCCATCGGCAGCCTCCGCCTCGCCCAGTCGCAGTGTTTTCTAGTCCGCCGGCGCTGTGACGCCGCCTTTGGACGAGCCCGATGAATCGTTGACCCTGCCCTCTTACGGGCGGTCGGGCAAGGTCATGACTGCTCTATTAGGCAGCCAGGCGAACCGGCGCAAAGCCGATTCGACCAACAGTGTTGTTGGCATTTGAGTTGGTGCATGCTTTTAACGAGGCCGGCATGCTCCTCGACGTGCCACGGTAAACCGATCCTGTCCGGTCGATACCAGTCGGCCCCAAGTTGTCAAAGAACACCCCCGAACCCGAAATCCCATCCCCCCGATTATAGTCGGCCATCGCGGCCCGTGACAGCAGCTTCACTGCCGCCTTCTGACTTCACCCTCCACCTTGCACTTTGTACTCTCCACTCTTGTCCCCAATTCCGGATATCCGGACACGTCCGGGGGTGTCAGCCCCCCCTCCCCTCCCCCCCCAGTGTCATCTTTTGATTTCTCCTTGTTTTTGCGGGACTTAGCGAATGTCAGCCCCCATGTCAGTGGCGTGTCACCCTGACATTCCGGACAATCCGCTCGGTCATTTGTAATCCATTTATTGAACATGGCTTGCATCACAAATCGCAAGAATCTGGTTATGCACTTTACTCTAGTTCCCGACGATCTGATGGTAGGTCCGGGC
>JBBDMX010000115.1:0-50952 GCA_040878035.1 Phycisphaeraceae bacterium
CCCAAGGTACGCCGCCTTTTTCATTCCGTCATCCACAGGATTCGGTTATAGCTCAACCGGCATGATGTCATGGCCCATTACGACGATCTTTGTGCCATCACTGGAGATGGCCATCGCCTGAACATCAAATAGCCCCGTCGCGATGGTCTGGAGGAGCTTGCACGTCTTGACGTCCACAATCTGGACCGCTCCCAGTTCCATGCCCACCGCAATTGACTGGCCATCAGGCATGAATACCAGCGAACGTACATGCTCTGGAAAGCGCAGCGCCGGCGACCCCAAGCGCATCACAGCCCCGCCCGGTAGCTGTTCATTCGCACCAATGGCGTCCGTGGTCGGCGCATCGGGTTGTGCTGACACTCCGGCGCCAATTAAGCAAATGGTCAACCACGCCAGCGCAAACGTCCGCCCCAAGTTTCTAGTCATCGCAATGGCTCCACCGATAATAAGGGAGATAGGTTGATAGAAATTCTATCTGACTTGGATAGTCATCCGCAAGCTAATCGGGCCTCACAGAGTTGACCTGCATAGTTGCGCAACTGACATAGCTCCTCATCCCCGCCGCACGCACCGGCGGAATCAGATTTCCGATCAGTGATCACCGCTGGATTTAATCGTATAGGGCCTGGGCTTCCTCTTCGGTTTCACCCAGGACCAGGAACTTAGTCGCAAGATCCCGACGGCATTGTGGGCAGATGAGGCAGTCACTCTTGATGTCCGTCTTGCTGCCGATGGGTCTTATCGCGGGCGCGTTGTGGCAGGCCATTGCGCAAACGCCCGTGTGCAGAAAATGGTGGGATCACATGAAGGAGGTCATGCCGTCCAATCCCGACTACAGCCCGGGGTCGACCGAGTTGCATGAGGTGTTTCATCTCGATTAGCCTGGCACTGGCCGGCGCTCAATCTGGTCGCCGGTGTCGATCGGGGCGCCGCGCAGTTGCAGCGGGACGAGCGGATCCGCCACATGACCGCAGTCGTCCGACGGCGGGTCCAAGTCGGTCGAGGGCAAATCGCTATCTGCCACCGCCAGCGCGATCCAGCGGTGATGCTGCGCCAGCAGGGACCAGGTTCGCTCGATGACCTCTGCCACGGCGTCGTACAGCGGCAGGGGCGTGGCTCGGCGCAACTGCGCGGCAAAGAGTCCAAGCCAGGGGGCCATGTGATCATCGGCAAACGCGCGGGTGGCATCGGTGACGACCTGTTGCGGCGCATCAGCGCCTGGTCCGGCGGCAGTTGACGATGCGCCCATGACCAGCAGCAGGGAAAGGAACTCAAGCTGCGTCACGATGTGGTCGGGCTTCTCGCCGCTGTCCGCTGGGGGCGCAAGATGGAAGGCCTGGTAGAACCCGCACAGGTCGCCGAGGATGGCGCCCTTGTCGCGGCGGACGTAGGCGGTCTGGCAGGGCGGGCAGGCCATGGCGCCTTCGAAGAGGCGATGATGCTCGAAGGACCACACGTCCGGGTCCGTCTCCTGGATCTGCTGTTGGAGCCGGCGCCAGGCCGGCGCCGGCTCTTGCGTGGGGCCAACCCCGGCGGCGTCGAGCAGCGCGGGCAGTTGCTGCCCGGGCCAGTCCATCGCCGGTCGGCGAAGCAGGTCCGCCAGGAGCATGAGCAGGTCGGCGTGAGCCAGCGTCTGCACATCGTTGCATGAGGCAAGGGTGGATTTCATGGTTCGACCTCAAAAGGAACCCAACCGATGTAATGCTTGCGGCCGCCGACGTTGCCCGCCTGGCCATCCCAGACGGCGAAGGAAATCTGGGTGGGTTTCCCCGCTTGGAGAGCGGCAGCCTGGGGATCGCTCGGGTTCAGTGGCCGGTCGATCACGACGGTCCAGCGCCCGTCGCGCCATTGGCCACGGGCGGTGCTGGCAGAGTCGGGCACGTGGGTGGAACTGCCGAAACCTTCGGCGACGAGTTCCTCGACGGGCTGCTTGCGGTGAAGCTGCGCCATCGGGCTACCGGCGGCGACGCCGACGAGCCATTGATGGGAGCGTACGTCGGCGAACGCCTCATCCACGGGGAAGGGCCATTTGCCGCTGGCAAACCAGTACAGGTCGCTCATCGCATGGGGATACAGGTCATGCACATCCTGGAATCCCTCATCGACATCCTTCTGCCACAGGGCCTTCCAGTGAAGCACCGTAACCGGTTTGCCTTTGGCGCCCATGGTGAATGGTGCGCCCTCAACCAGCGGGAGCTGCACGGCCACCGCATCGGTGAAGACGCCGGTTTCCACCGAACTGGCGGGCTGCGGCGCATCCCAGGACAGCCGCCAGGCAAGGCGCTGATCGTCGCGGACCGCCTGCACCCGCAGGCGACGGACCGTCACGCGCTCGAGCATCGGCGCGGCAACCTGCTGCGGCAGGAGGTCCAGGTCCGAGACGGGAACGGCGTCCCAGGCGGCGTTGAACGGATCATCGGCGCCGGGCGCCGCGGCGACGCGCTGGGCAGTGATGGTCGTCGGTACCGGCGATGCGGGGGGGACGGCATCAGACCCAGGCGGTGTGACGGCGACCGCGGCGCCCCCAGTCCCCCCGGAGGTCGTCGCGGCGCCGCCCTGAACCACCACGACCACCGGCCGCTGCACGGCAATCAGCACCGCCGCCAGCGACACCATGGCGCTGACCACGACGCACCCCACCAGGACGATCAGGACTGGACTGGAGCTGTTCTGTTGCCCGGAGTTGTTCTGTTGCATGGCTTGGGTCCCTTATCAAGAACGGCACGCCGCTTTGCTCAGGCGGTGTTGTGGCGGTAAACGTTGTGGCGGGTGTCGTGGTGCGGACGGGTATAGACCGGCTCGGTGAACGGCACGCGCACGGCTTCCTTGTCGTCCACGTCGTAACCAATAGCTTCTTCGCCCTTGACCTCGTAGCGGACGATCATGCGCGGGCTGGCGCCGAAGAGCAGCAGCGCGCCAAGCAGCTTGGGGTCGGAGCCGAGGCTGTGGTAGAGATCCTTGGCCTGCTCGACACCGGGGCCGAAGAGCTGTTCGAGATAGGGGTCGGGCACGTGCACGGGCGGGATGTAGTACACGTTGCCCGAGGTGCCGAACTGCGGATACAGCGGCAGGGCGAGCTTGCGGATGCGGACGATGTAGTCGATGGGATTGTCCTGGCGTGGCGGGCCCTGCGGCGTGATGAAGCCGTGCATGCGGATCTTGCCGATGCACGACTCGACGCAGAACGCCACGTTGCCCTCTTCGACGCGCGGGTAGCAACCGATGCACTTCTGGCTCATGCGGCTGATGAGGTTGTAAAAGACCTTCTTGTACGGGCAGGCCTTGATGCATTCCTGGTAGCCTCGGCAGCGCTCCTGATCGACCAGGACAATGCCGTCCTCCTGGCGCTTGTAAATCGCCTTACGGGGGCAGGCCGCCAGGCACGCGGGGTGGTCGCAGTGGTTGCAGATGCGGGCGAGGTAGAACATCCACATGGGATGCGTGCCATCGAAGTATTGGCCAAGCTCCGCCAGGCCCGACACGTCGTCTTCGCCGAGATTGGGATGGGCGTAGTCATCTGCGAGCGGGCGATGGCCCCGCGGCGGTTGACCGGGCTTGCCCGATTCAAAAACGGTCAACGACACGAGCTTGTCGCCGCTCCACCGCGCCGGTTGCTCGGTATCCATCAGGCGCATGTCCCAGCCGACGGGATAGCCGCCGTAGGGCTTGGTCTCGACGTTGTTCCAGAAGATCGTCTCTTCGCCCTTGCCGCTGGTCCAGGCGGTCTTGCAGGCGACGGTGCAGGTCTGGCAGGCGATGCACTTGTTGGTGTCGAAGACGTAGGCGACCTGCCGCTTGGGCGGCGGGGCGTCGTAGGGATAGTCCATCTCGCGGTTGAGTTGCCAGTTGAATCTCTTGGGCATGGGGGGCTCCTGAATTTCGAGTTCCGAGTTTCGAGTTTCGAGTTCCCAGTTCGCTTCCTCCCAACTCGGGACTTCCAACTCGGAACTCGAAACTATCGTTTGGTCAGACGCGGGTGTGGTATCCGCCGGCGATGTAGCGCTTGAGGGCGGGGGTTTCGTAGGTGGGGCGCAGGCCCAGTTGCGCCGGCCGCCAGAGGCCCTTGCCGTTGAGTCCCCCTGCTTCGGCGCGGGCGATCTTGACCAGCGCTTCGCGCGGAGCGCCGGTGGGGCAATGCACGTCGGGGACGAAGCCCTGGGTGATGACCTGCGAGAGCATCTCCTTGACGGTGAGCGAGTCGGTCATCAGCGTGGGCTTGAGGTAGCCACGGGTGCAGCTCTGGTGGCAGCCGGTGCGGAAGAGGGCTTGGTATCCCGACTCCGGGCTCTTGGCCAGGCCGGTGGCGCTCTGGGCCGCCGCCATGACGGAGCTGTAGGTGGCGGCGTAGGCGTTATGCCACATGCGCGTCACGCCGCGCGGCGTGCCGGGGTAGTAGCGGGCCCGCGCCAGCAAGCGCGCGACTTTGGCCCAGACCGGATTCTTCTGCCAGCCCCGGAACGGCCGATCCGCTGGGTCCGCATCGATCCACACGTAGTCGCCGTCCTCCACGCCCAGCTCCTTGGCGTCGAACGGATGGATATCCACGTACATCTCCGACACGCCGGGCATCCGCTTGTCCAGCCTTCGCATGTCGCCAAACGGTCCGAACCAGACGGCGATGATGTCCACGTCGATGGGCGTGGTGTGCGACCCGTGGCGGTACTTGGGCGTGTGGAAGATGAATCGGTAGCCGTCTTTCTTGAGCGGATGCTCCGTGGCGAGCAGTTCCTCGACGCTGCGCACCACGTGCCGGGCCTCGCGGACATCGCCGGACAGGTCATTGGGATCGACGCCGTAGTCCGCCGGCGTGCGTGGCCGAAGCAGCGGATGCTTGGCGGCGACGATCACGTTGGGCTCGTAGAACGTCGAGTCGATCGGCTCACGATGCAGGACCAGGTTCTCGCCGCTGGCGATAAACTCGTCCTCGTCGCGGTAGAACTCCAGCCGTCCGGTGCGGGTGTACCACGGCCGACTCTCGGTGGTCTGCTCGTAGCCCCCGTATTTCGGATACGTGCGGGTCTGGAGAATCGCGGGGATGCCCTGGGCCGCCTTGGCTTCAAGGTCAGCGAGCTGATAGCCCCGCGTGCTGTTGGAATGATCGAGAATGCGCTGCAAGTAGGGTCTTGCCTGGCCTTCCTCGACGAACTTCCAGTAGGCGTCGTAGCGATCGTCGCCCGTCTCCTTGCCGATCGCCTTGCACACCCCGGCGACGACCTCGATGTCCCCGCGGGTGTCGTGAATCCGCGGCAGCGGCGTGGCGGGGAACAGGTACAGGAATGGATTGGTCACACTGATCGTCAGGTCGGGGAACTTGAACTCCGCCCAGCTATCCACCGGAAAGACCACGTCCGCATACTCGCAACTGGTCGTCCACCACCACTCCGCGACACTGAGGAACTCGACTTTTCGCAAGGTGTTGACCACCAGATCGTAGTGGCCCTTGACGTTGCCGATGAGCGAGTTGGAGTTGGAGACCATGATGGCCTTGGTCGGCGTGGGGATGTGGCTCTTGCCGGTGATGACGTGCTTGCCGGCGCGAAGAATCTTGTCGCCGTGATTGAAGTAGTGCACGGACTCAAGCCCGTAGTACCGGCGCACCTTGGCCGGACCGGCGGGATCGAGCTGCGGCGCAAACGGGTTCTCCATGATGTATTGAGGCAGTCCGGAGAAGAACGCTGCGCGGTAGTTGCCCGCGTAGGATCCGACGTTGCCGCCCAGGTATCCCACGTTGCGCGTCAGAGCGCCGACGAGGAACACCGCCCGGTCCTTCAGGTCGTTGTTGAAGAACTGGTTGGGCCCCATGCCCATGATGAACTGCGTCTTCTCGGGGTTGGCGGCGATGTCGCGGGCGATCTTGCGGATCGCCTGGGCCGGCGCCCAGGTGAGCTTTTCGACCTGCTGGGGTGTGTAGCTGTCATCGAGCATCTGCCGCGTCACCGACATCACGGTGCGGCACTCGACGGTGGCGCCATCGGCCAGCTTGACTTGCCACGCGCCCTCAAGGGCCGGGGCCAGGCCGGTGTCGAGGAAGAACTTGCCGTACTTGTCGCGGTTGACCGCCACGGGCTTATCGGCAGCGCTGTCCCACATCACCGCATCGCCCCATTGCTGGCGTTTGGCCTCGGTGATGACGGCCGTGGCCTGGTCGCGTGGCGGTGGATTGGCCTGGCCGGCCGCCAGCGTCTGCACGCCGTTGCTCAGCGGTTGGTGTTGATGCCCCGGGAACACCTCGGCCGCCTTGAGCAGCTTGCCCGTGTCCATGCGCACGAGCATGGGCAGATCGGTCGTGGCCGCCACCGTCCTGGCGTCATAAAGCTTCTCCGAAATGATCACCTGGGCCATCCCCAGCGCCAGCGCCGGCGTCGTGCCCGGGCGAACGATCAGCACCTCGTCGGCCTTGTTGGAAGTGGCGCTGTACTCGCAGGCGATGACCACGATGCGCGTGCCCTTCATCCGCGCTTCGGTCATCCAATGCGAGTCGGGCATCTTGGTGCAGGTCCAGTTCATGCCCCACACCAGGGCCAGTTTGCTGTGTTCGATGGCGCAGAGGTCGAAATCCAGCGTCTGCTGGCCGGTCACCATGGGGTGGCCCGGGGGCAGGTCGGTGTGCCAGGAGTAGTTGTCCCAGCCGCGCGCCCCCAGGGCCGCCTCCGCCCCCGTGCCGCGCAGCTTGTCGTCCAGCAGGGCCATGGCGTTAGCAGCACGATACTGGGCGAAGATGCGGCTGACGCCCAGCACGGGCATGCCGCCGCGGAACTTGATCACCTGCGTCCCGGCGCCCTGGGTCGCCTCGACCATTAGCGGGTCGTAGCCCTGGGCCGTGAGCTTCTCCTGGCCTTCTTCGCCGCCATAGGTCTGCGCGATGTTGACCAGCGCCTTGGCCGAGTAACGCCAGGCTTCGTCCCAGCTCACCGGGACAAAGCCGTCGATCCCGCGCTGGAGGTACTTGTCCGCATCGACCTTGCCGGTGACCGGATCGCGCGGGCAGCCCTCGTCCACCCACTGCTTGAAGCCCCGGCGGACCATCGGCTTCTTGCAGCGTCGGTCGCCGTAGAACCGCCGCACCAGCGCCAGGCCCTTCTGACAGACGCGCGGGTCCCAGCGATGGCTGGCGCGATTGCCCTCCAGGTCCGTCGCCTTGCCGTAGCCGAACGTCGGCGAGATGCGCGTCACCACGCCGTTCTTCACGTGGCCCCACAGCAGGCAGTTGTGCGTGTCGTTGGGGGCGCAAAGGAACGAGAACTTACTGTCGCTGTGGTAGAGGTTGCGGTACACCTTCTCCCAGTCGCGGTGGGGATACCGGCTCAGCGGGTTATCGACGATGGTGGCGCCCAACTGGCTCGTCGCCGCCAACGCCTGATGATGGATCGCCGCCCAGCCCGCGCCGGCGATCGCCATCTGGCACAGGAACTGTCGGCGGGTCACGCCACCGGTCGCCTCCGGGGGTCTGGCGGCGGAGGAATCGGAGGAATTGGGAGTAGTAGGCTGCATGGTCGACTCCTTGGTTACGGGCCCGTCGGCACGCCGATTGATGGTGAAGAGGAGGTCGGAGCGTCGGTGATGAACGATTCGGGTGCGGCCGGGCGCGATCGCCACGCGGCGTAGACCGATATGGCCACGAAGACCGCGACGACCAGCAAGGCGACAACCGTGATCTGGCCGAGCGTCACAGGCGCCCCCGGGGGCGCCGCCGGGGGCGCTGCGTGTCTGTCCGACCGTGGATGGTGTTGCGTGACTGACATGGGTGGCATCGTTGGGGTTCTCTAGGCCAGGAGTGTCCGTGCGGTGATGACCGCGGCGCTGATGACGATCAGGAGCAGCCAGCCCGCCGTCAGATTTCGCGGGGCGGCTGCGCTGCGGTCGGTCGTTAGGCGGTCACTGCGGCCCAACCACGTCACCATCAGCAGCAACAGGGCGATCACGAGTCCGAGGCGCAGCGCCGTGGTCGCCGCCAGGCATTGGGTCGCCAGGTCGCGGTCCAGCGGGTCAAACGACTGGCGGACGAGGCCGGCGATATCGTGCGGCCAGCGCGGCTGCCGCTGCGCGGCAACGAGCGGCAGGTCGGTGCCCGGGGGCGGCGATGGCGGCGCCAGCAGCCAGCGCGGAAGGGTCGCCGCCACGGAGCCGGTCGCATCGGATTTGTCCGTGGCGGTGAGCGTGCGCAAGAACGCCACGATGTCCGCCAGGCCGCTGTCCGTCAGCGCCATATTGCCGCCCCGCGCGGGCATGGCTCGACCCATCTTGCTCTGCGGATCATCGGGCATGCGGCCGACCTTCAGAAACGCCACCACCTCCCCATCGCTTCGTGCCGCCAGCCAGTCCGTGGCGGCCAGGGCCGGCGCGATGCCCTCGACTCCCTCGCCGGCGCCGCCATGACAGGCCGTGCAGGACGAGGCGTACCACGTCGCGCCGCGCTCGGCGCTCGGTTCGGCAGCAGCAGCCGCGGGCACCGTGCCCGGGGGCGCGGAAGCGGCCGGCGGAGCAATGCGGATCAGATGCGGCTGATTCATCGCCGCCGGGTAACGCCACAAGCCGATCGCTTCGATCACGCTGACCGCCAGCGTCGCGCAGCCGGCCATCAGCGCCAGGGCGATACATGCGCTTGCCATGAAGTTCTGTCGGGCGTCGGCAGCCCGTCGCGCCAGCCCTGCCGCCAGGCCGCCGCTGACCGCGCCGCCAAGTCCGATGAGCAGCCAACCCATATCGACAAAGCTCCAGGCCGCCGCCACGGCATCCGGTGACTGTCGCGCGAGCACGAGCAACAACCCCAAGGCCGAGACCACCAGCAGAAGCGCCAGTGCCAGCAGGGTACGCCAGGCCAGTTGCGTGAAGATCGGTTCCCCAGTGACGGCGTCGGGGAGCATCGGCTGCGACAGGACGGGACTCTGGCTCATCGTGCTGCCTCCTCCTGTCGCTGCCGCGATTCCTTGATCCACAGCGTCATGGCCCGGTCGATCGGAATGGTGACCAGTCCTGCCTCACGGTCACGCCAGGCGTAGCCCTCCAATCGTGCCTGTTGGCGCTCACGCAGCGTGCGCGTCTGCTCCCCGCGCTGGTGATAATCGTGCGACATGGTCAGCCTCGCGTGCCCCGGCCACCAAGCCGGCGCACTGATCAGCAGCGACACCAGGGCCACCGCGATGGTCATCACGACCATCACGGCATAGACGCCGCGCCGGCGTGTGCGCTGCGCCGCTCGGGTCGGCGGGGTTGCTTCAGTCCTGTCCACGTGCTCATTCACAAACGATGCTCCGGGGTCCGGGGTCAGATGTTTTCAAAGGCCAGTGAGTCGCGCAGGCGCGGATCGCCGACGGGCACCAGCGGACCGTCCGCCAGGCGCCAGACCAGGCCCGCGGCATAGAGGCCTCCGACGGCCGCGAGCAAGCCGATCTCCACGCCGCCGAGCATGAAGTGCGGCCCCATTTCGGGCATGACCAGCCACAGCAGGTCCAGCCAGTGCGCCAGCAACAGCCAGGCGGCCCACGCCGCCAGCCAGCGTCGCCGCCGCTTCACATGCCGCGACATCAGTCCGAGGAAAGGCAGCAGGAAATGCCCGAACAGAAGCACCAGCAACAGCGCCGACCAGCCGTTGGGGATGGCGGTCGACGCGCCGCGATGCACCAGCCAGGTCACCGTCTCGGGCAAATGGGCGTACCACAGCAGCATGTACTGCGAGTAAGCCAGATACGCCCAGAAGAAGACGAAGGCAAAGAGCAGTTTGCCCAGATCATGCAGGTGCTCGATGCCGATGGCGTCGGTCAGGACGCCAAACCGCTGTAGGCCCAGCACCAGGAGGATCAACGCCGCCAGCGCCCCGATCACCGCTCCCGCAAAGACGTACACGCCATACACCGCGCTGTACCAGTGCGGGTTGAGCGACATGAGCAGGTCCATCGCCCCCAGGGCGAACGTGATCGCAAAGATGAGGGTGGCGGGTCCCGCCAGAGTTTCACAACGAACGGTGTGGCGCGCGTCGCCGTCGTCATCCTGCAATCGGCTCAGCCGCCAGTACCACCAGCCCAGCGCCGACCAGATCACCAGAAAGATCACCCAGCGCAGCAGGTAAAAGCCCGGATTAAGCCACGCCCGCTTCTTGAGCGTTAGCGCATCGAGCTGCTGATGGTGGTGTGCGTGGTGCTCGACCCCTGGGGCAGAGTTCGAGGAACGAAGAACGAAGAACGAAGAACGATTGCGCATTTCGCCGCCCTGGCCTTTTCGTTCCTCGTTCTTCGTTCTTCGTTCCTCGAGCTTTGTCGTCAGCGTCTCATGGTGGGCGGCATCGGTGTCGCCGTTGGGAACCGTCCAGACTGCCCAGGGGTAGATGAGTGTGCTGCCCGCGGCGACGGTGAGGCCGATGGGCACAAAGAGCAGCGCGGCCACGATCACGTTGGCGGCCATCGCCTCGGCAAGCCGTCGAACCAGGACAGACCAGCCCGCCCGCGTCAGATGCTGGATGACGACGAAGAACAGCGCCCCCAGCGACAGCGACAGCACAAACGCCAGGGCCACCAGGTACGACAAGGCGAATCGCTTGGCGCCATGAGGTGCGATGGCCGCATGACCGACGGCCAGAACCAGCCCGCCGGCCGCGATGCCCAAGCAGGCGCGCAGCCATCGGCCACGCTGTGCCGCCAGGGAGCGGCGAAGCTCTTGCATCGAATGGCGTGGCGATTCGGCGTGACTCACGGGGCGTTCTCCGTGGGGTGCTCGAGCGTGGCTCTCATCTCCGCGGGCACGTCATCGAGCGTGGCCCGCTGCGAGCGCTGCAGGGCGCGGACATAGGCCACAATCGACCAGCGATCCGCGGGCTTCACCAGCGCATCATGCGGCGGCATCGTGCGAACCCCGTGAGTGATGACGCCAAAGAGGTAGCCATCCGGCTGCTCCACCACCGCCGGCTCGTGCAGGGATCGCGCCGCCACCCAGGCCGGTTCCTTCAATTCCAGGGCACGCTGATTAACCGGGCCGTCGCCAAAGCCGCCCTGGCCGTGACACGGGGCGCAGTACACCCCGTACATCACCCGGCCGCGCTGTAGCAGCCGATCGTCCACAGGGACCGACGCCGGCAGCGATGTGGCAAACTGCGGGACCGTCGCCCCACGTTCGTCGCGCCGCGCAACTAATCCTTGCGTGAAGTGACTGTCGGCCGGGTCGGTCCCTCGGGCCACCGAGCCGGGCGGCGGCAGACGCATGGCGCGTCCGTCGGCGAAAACCTCGGCAGGTGCCTGCGGCCCGTAGGAGGGCTGCTTGGCCATGTCCTGAATCGGTGCGATGCGGGGCTGGTCCTTGAAGCTCACGCGGGCGCGCATGATCAGCGCCAGCGGAGGCCAGGTGAGCGACACCACCACGAACAACGCCACCACCATCCACAGCGGTGGACGGCGGAGCCGCAGTTCCCGGCGCAGGCGGCCGGGGGACGGGAAGGGCACACGTTCGTCCTGATACGTGCTCATGCCTCCTCGTCCTTTTCGATGATGCGCTCGATGTGGACCGCGTCCAGCGCGTGGAACACTTCGCGCACCAGGCCTTCGTCGAAGAGCGAGTCGCCGCTCTCGACGATGATGCAGAACCGATCGCGGGTAACGCCGCGGAATGCGGCACTCTGGAACAGCGGGTTATAGAGCATGGGCAGCTTGTTCAAGCCCAGCAGGCCCAGGATGGTCCCGAACGCCGCGAACAGAATGCCCAACTCGAAGATGATGGGGATATTGGCGGGCAAGGAGAAGATCGGCTTGCCACTGATCAGGTAGGTGTAGCCGCGCAATTCCGACGGCACCCCGGGGATCGACGTGGCGTTGGTCCACCACACGAGGACCAGACCCAGGAGGATTCCCGCCAGCCCATGGAATAACGCGATCCAGGGAAGGATCGTCGGGCGCACGCCCATGGCCCGGTCCATGCCATGGATCGGGAACGGCGAATGCACATCCCAGCGCAGGAAGCCGGCGTCACGCAGCTTCTCGGCGGCGCCCATCAGCGCATCGACGTCACGGAACTCGCCCAGGAGAGCGTAGAGCTCCTTGTCGGGAAGGCCGGCGGGCGTCGGGTTGAGCGGATCGTTGAGCATCATTCCGAGTTCCGAGTTCCGAGTTCCGTGTTCCGAGTGGCGAGTTTCGAGTTCCGCGTTCCGAGTTCCCAGTTCCCAGTTCGCTTCCTCCCAACTCGGAACTCGGAACTCCCAACTTCGAGTCAGGTGTACCAATGGCCCTTGCGCAGTTCGCGCGGCGTGTCGGGGTCGGGCTGATAGTCGAAGCGTTCCAGGCCATGCGCTGCCCGCGCCTGGGGCATGACCGTCTTGACCTCCGCCATCGCCACCACGGGCAGATAGCGGACAAAGAGCAGGAAGAGGGTGAAGAACAGTCCGAAGCTGCCGGCGAGCATGCCCAGGTCCACCCAGGTGGGCACGAAGTCGCCCCAGCTTCCCGGCACAAAGTCGCGGTGCAGCGACGTGACGATGATGACGAAGCGCTCGAACCACATCCCCACGTTGACGAACATGGCCACCGTGAAGATGACCCAGACGTTGGTGCGGCAGGCCTTGAACCACAGCAACTGCGGCGCGACGACGTTGCAGGTGACCATGATCCAGAACGCCCAGGCATAGGGGCCAAAGGCGCGGTTGAGAAAGACGAACTGCTCGAACGACTCGCCGCTGTACCAGCCGATGAAAAACTCGATGCCGTAGGCGAACGCCACGATCAGTCCGGTGCCCAGCAGGACCTTGCACATGTTCTCCAGGTGGCGAATGGTGATCAGGTCCTTGAGTCCCAGCCAGTGGCGTGCGGGGATGGCCAGGGTGAGCACCATGGCGAACCCGCCGAAGACCGCGCCGGCGACGAAGTAAGGCGGCAGGATCGTGGTGTGCCAGCCGGGCAATTGGCTGGTGGCAAAGTCGAACGCCACCACGCTGTGCACGGAGAACACCAGCGGGGTGGCCAGGGCCGCCAGGATCAGGTAGGCGCGCTCGAAGCGGTGCCAGTGCCGGTTGGAGCCGGTCCACCCCATCGCGGCGATTCCATAGAGAATGCGGCTCATGCGGGTGCGGGCGCGATCGCGCAGGGTCGCCAGATCAGGAATCATGCCCACGTACCAGAACAACGCCGAGACGGTGGCGTAGGTCGAGACGGCAAACACGTCCCAGAGCAGCGGGCTGCGTGCCTGGGGCCACAGGCCCATCTGGTTGGGAATGGGAAACAGCCAGTACGCCAGCCAGACGCGCCCGACGTGGATCGCCGGGAACAGTCCCGCACACATCACCGCGAAGATGGTCATCGCCTCGGCGAAGCGGTTGATGCTGGTCCGCCAGTTCTGCCGCAGCAGGAACAGCACGGCGGAGATGAGTGTGCCGGCGTGACCGATGCCGACCCAGAAGACGAAGTTGGTGATGTCAAACGCCCAGGCCACCGGATTGTTGTTGCCCCACACACCGACCCCCGCCGTGAACAGATACAGCACCGTCACGCCCAGCAAAACCAGCAGCGACAGCGACACCGCCATGCCCGCATACCACGCCCACGACGGCTTGCCGAAGGCCAGATCGGTGACGGTATCCGTTACGGAGGCGAAGGTGTGATCACCCAGCACCAGGGGCGCGCGCTGCCGCGGATCATCGCTGCTGTTGTCCCGGCCGATCACCGTCGGCACCCCGGAGGCCGGCGGGTGGGTCAGCGTGGTCATGGATGGGTCTCCTTGATGCCGCTGACGGCTGGATGGCGCAGCTTGGCCAGATATTGCGTTCGCGGACGCAGGGCCAGCAGGTCATCGAGCATGCCATAAGCTCGCGCGTTGGCGTGCAGCCGGGAGACTTTGCTCTTGGGATCGTTAAGGTCACCAAAGACGATCGCCTGCGTCGGGCATGTGCCGGCACAGGCGGGAACCACTTCGCCGTCGCGCACGGTTTCCTCCTGGCGCCGGCCCGCGGCGTGTTCGAGCTTGGCGCCAATCCGCGCCGCCTGAATCCGCTGCGTGCAGTAGGTGCACTTCTCCATCACGCCGCGCATCCGCACGGTCACCTCCGGGTTGAACACCATGGCCGCAAGCTTGTCCACACGCTGCGCCTGCTGACGGTCGGGAATGCCCAGCCACGGCGGGGTGTCGCCGGTGGTGCGCGGCGAACGGCTGTGCCAGTCGAAATAGTTGAAGCGGCGCACCTTGTACGGGCAGTTGTTCGAGCAGTAGCGCGTGCCGATGCAGCGGTTGTAGACCATCGTGTTGAGCCCCTCGCTGTCGTGCACGGTGGCGGCCACGGGGCAGACCTGCTCGCACGGCGCGGTCTCGCAGTGCACGCAGGCCAGCGGCTGATGCACGACCTGCGGATTCTCCGTGTCGCCCTTGTAGTAGCGGTCCACGCGCAGCCAGTGCATTTCCCGATGCCGCGCCACTTCCTGCTTGCCCACGATCGGCACGTTGTTCTCCGCCTGACAGGCCACCAGACAGGCGTTGCAGCCGATGCACTTGTTCAGGTCGATCGCCATGCCCCAGGCATGCGGCTCGTTGAAAGCATGAGGCGGGTCAAACAGCTTCAGCGCGATGCCGTGGCCCTTATGCTGGAACAGGTCCTGGTTCCCGCGATAGTCGTCGAGCGTCCCGTCATGGATGAGCAAGCCCGACTCGTTGGGTTTGCCCGCACGCTGGGCCCGGGCGCGGAAGCCCTGGGCGTCGATCAGGTGATGCTCCTGCGTCATCACCAGGTCATAGCGCTCGCCGGTGCGGCGGAGCATGTCCAGAGCGAGGATGTAAGGCTGCGTCGCCGGCCGCAAGGGATACACGTCATGCCCCACGCCCAGACCCACACGGCCGACCACGCGGCGGCCGTAGCCCATCGGCAGCACCACCGTGCCTGCCGCCACGCCCGGCTGGATCATGACGGGCATGCGCAGCGTGCGCCCGCCGGCCTGAAGCTCGACCATGTCGCCGAGGGCAAGCCCCAGCCGCTGCGTGTCCGTCACGCTCATCAGGGCGGCGTTGTCCCACACCAGTTGCGTCACCGGGTCGGGCATCTCCTGAAGCCAGCCGTTGTTGGCAAAGCGTCCGTCGTGCACACTGCTGTCGGCGATGAAGAGCACCTCTAAGACGTGAGGCGAAGAACGAGGAACGAAGAACGAGGAACGAGCAGAACTGCCGACGACGCCTCCTCGTTCTTCGTTCATCTTTCTTCGTTCCTCGAACTCCTCCGCCGGCACGGCCCGGGTGACGCCCGGTCGGGTCGTCGGCCAGGCGCTGCCCGCCACCACGCCGTCGCGCAACGCCTGCCGCCAGGCGCCGTCAAAGTCCACGCCGCCAATCATCGGCCGCAACGTCTGCTGCACCAGTAATCGGCCGTCCGTAGCGCTTTCGCCCGCGAGCATGGCCAGCAGTTCGATGACCGAGCGACCGCCAAAGAGCGGCAGGATCAACGGCTGCTGGATGCTGATCGTGCCGTCCCACGCTCGGCCGTCGCCCCAGCATTCCAGTTCGTGCGCCTGGGGCAGATGCCAGGTCGAGGCGGCGCTGCTTTCGTTGTAGTGCGTGCCCAGGTGGATTGCGGCGCCGACATGCCCGGGCCCCGCCGCCGTGTCGCTGATGGTGAACTTCAGCCCGCCATCGAACACCGGGTTGCCGCCGAGCATCACCAGGGTGTGGACCTGGCCGGCGTCGATCCGCTGCTGCGCATCGGCCAGGTCAGGGGCGGCGCGGCCGCGGTCAGGCTCTTCGGTAAACCGCACGGCGTGACCAAAGGCGGCCAGTCGCTGGTTGATCGCGTGCGCCAGCGCGTGTACCGCGGGTGGTTGAGCCGGACCGACGGCGATCACCGCCTGGCCTTGATGGGCAAGCAGATCGCTGGCCAGTTGCGCGATCCACCGGTCGCCTCCGGGGTGGGGAGACAGCGATGCCGCGGGTGCGGCCACGCCCAGGTGCCCGGCCAGTTGGGCCACGGCCGCGGCGATCTGCGACGGCGGCAACGGCAGGCGGTGGTCGGCGACGCTGCCGGTCAGTGTCATCGCGCTCTCGACCACATAAAGCCGATTCATCCGCCCCTGGTCGCCGCTGTCGCGTCCGGCGGACCAGCCTCGCGCCAGCCGCTGTCGTGACGGGTGCCCCCCCAGCAGGTCCGCGTCGAAGCAGGCGATCACTTGTGCCGCGGCCAGGTCCAGTTGCGTGCGCAGCGGTTGGCCGAACGCCAACTCACTGCCTTGCACCTCGTGGTCGCGATGCAGCGGGGCGAAAGTGCGCCAGACCGCCCCGGGCCACGACTGCTCGAACTGCTCACGCAGGCGGGTGATTGTCGGCGAGGCGGTGACTTGGGAAAGGATGACCAATCCCTCTCCGCTGCGCGACCCCGGGGGCCCGGCCCGCAGCGCGTCGAGTCGTTGCCGTAAGTCCGTGCGGAAGTGGTCCCATGAGCTGATGCGCGGCTGAGCCTGCCCGGCGGCACGCAGCAGCACAGCCCGGCTGCGGTCCGGATCGTACAAGTCCAGGATGCTCGCCTGCGTGAGAGCATCGGCGGCGCCGAGCGAGTCGGGGTGCGCGGGGTTGCCTTCGAGCTTGATCGGGCGGCCGTCATAGCTGCGCGCCAGCACGCCCAGCGCCACACCGTCGCGCTCGATCATCGTGGCGTACCACAGCGCTTCACCGGGCGATATGCCCTCGGGTCTGGATGCGAAGGGCAAGACTTCCTGCTCGGGCCAGCGGCGACAGCCGGGGAGCGTCAGCCCCGCCAGCCCCATCGCCGCCGCCATGAGGGAAAGGAACTGGCGGCGCGTGTGACCGCCGGCCGCGGGCGGCTCGTAGGCCGCAAACTCATCGCCCAGGTCGGCGCAGCCATGGCCCGACTCAGCCGCCGCTCGCTGCGCCAGGCTTCGCCAGTAGGTCCGGCCTTCCAGTTCTGGATTCAGCGATGGCATGTGGAGCAACTCGTCATGAAAACGTCGTCCGCGACGTTGTATTCGCGCTTGAGAAGCAGGCTCAGTTCGCGTTGCACTCTCCCTGTCTCCGACTCGGCATTCCAGCTCATGTTGGTGATCTGATCGCGCGGGCGAAGGTGAAGCTCGGGCTGGCGATGGCAGTCCAGACACCAGCCCATCGACAGCGGCTGGCTTTGGAAGACCTGCGGCATGTCGTCAATCGCGCCATGACAGCTCGCACAGCCCACGCCCTTGGCCAGGTGGGCCGCGTGGTTGAAGTAGGCGTAGTCCGGCAGATCGTGGACCTTCTTCCAAGGGATCGGCGTCCCTTCCGCGAAGCTCCGTCGGACCGGTTCGAGCAACGGGCTGTCGGTCTTGATCGCGGCGTGGCAGTTCATGCAGGTCTGCGTCGGCGGAAGGGCGGCGAAGGCGGCGTCCTGGACCGTGCTGTGGCAGTAGCGACAGTCGATCCCCAACGCCTTGACATGCAGGGCATGATCGAACGGGACGGGCTGAGTCGGGCGATAGCCCACGTTGGTGGTGCTCGGCGAGAGTCCCAGGATCGCCAGCGTCGGTAGGTACGTACCCAGCCCAATCGCCGCCAGCACACACGCCGGCAGGAGATAGTTGGCCCAGCGTGGAAACTGAACCAGCGAGACGGGCGGCGCGTTGTCGGGGTCGTCAGGCGGCATCGCAGTAACATTCTGTTCGGGTCTAATTATCCTGTATTTCTGGCGCTCATGCGCCTTGCAGTGATACGTCCACTCAACTCAGCAAAGCATCAAAGCCAGCATCGTCTGCTCGCTGATAGGCAACGTTGCACTCATGTGGGCGACTCCTCGTCGGCATGATCGCCCCGTCGGCAGGTATTGCGGGGGCGGGCTTGCTCGATCGGCTCGGTCTGATGTTGCAGCAACGCCAGTTGCTCCTGCGAAAGCTCGTTCTGTAGCCGCACGAACAGTTCGCGTTCCTCCCAGCGGATGTGGGCCTCGAGCGCCTGGCCGATCTGGCGCAGCAGATCGGGGGCGGGGTCGACCTGGCGGCGAAGCTGGCGGGCCTGGTCTGCCATGCCGGCCAATCGCCGATGGTCATCAAACAGCCGCTGACGGTCGTCGCTGTTCATCAGGCTCAGCAGCAGCTTCTCCTCGTCGGCGAAATGCTCGGCGATCTCCCGATCCCAGGCATCGACAAACTCGGCGACCGCTTTGCGTCGCTCGACATCATCCGCATCGGCGGCCTTCATCATCTGCTGGGCCTGGACCAGGCCGGTGTAATGATCGCGGCTGAAGGGCGCCAGCGCTTCGTGACGCGCGATGGGTGCGTGCTTGAACTTGGCCATCACTCGTTTGCCCTTGTGTCGGGGGTGCCGGGGGTGGCGGGGGCACCGGCGGTGGCGGGTGCTGCGGGGGTGGCGTGGCTGGCGACCAGTCTGGTGCACACCTGGCCGGGCCGGGCCGGTTCGGTCACCAGATCTGCAATGGTCGCTTCCCCGAAGCTCTGTTCGATGGTCGCCATGGCGTCGTCGATCCGCCGGTGCGTGGGGCACAGGCACTGGCGGTGGGCTTGGAAGCCCAGGGGACAGGCATGGATGCGTTGGATCGGATCGATGGCGTTGACCACTTCCAGCACCGAAAGCTCGAAGGGGTCGCGTTCCAGCCGAAAGCCGCCGTGGCTGCCGCGTTGGGCGGAAAGGATGTGCGCCTTGGCCAGGGCCTGAAGCACCTTGACCAGGTAGCCCGGCGCCGCCTGCGTGCCTTGAGCGATCTCGCGCACCTTCTGGGCCTGACCGGGGCGTTGCGCCAGCCAGACCACCGCCCGCAGGCCGTATTCACTTGCATCCGAGAGGAGCTTCATGGTTTTTCGCTTGCGTCGGCCATTGACCAAAGCGTAATACCAGGCTATAAACAAGTCAAGTGTACATTAAAGCATTAAATCTCTTAATTGGCTGTTTCGCAGACGCATTAATCAAATAAAGTCGTGAGATAGTAAGCACTTAGGACGCTTGGCTTACTTGCCTAATTTTGGAGAGGACAACGATATGGCTATCCCTTTAGGCATCCAAGGCCAAGCCGATTTCACCCAGCCCATCGAACTGCTGATGGACTGCCATCGGCGGATCGAGCATTTCCTGGGCGTGCTACAGAAGGTGGCGGAGCGCTATCGTGACTCGGTGTTGGACGACCAAGGCCGCCGCGCCCTCGAAACGGCGCTGAACTACTTCCGTCAAGCCGCCCCCCGTCATACCGCCGACGAGGAGCAGTCGCTGTTCCCGCGCCTGCGCCAGTGCGACGATCCGGCGGTGCAAACGGCCATGGCGGAATTGGATCGACTCGAAGCCGACCATCGCAAGGCCGAGGACGCTCATGACCGCCTTGATGCCATGGGGCGACGCTGGTTGGAAGCCGGCAAACTCTGCCCGGCCGACCATGCCCAGTTCACCTCGCTACTGCTGGACCTGGCCGCAACCTATGCCCAACACATTCGCCTGGAGGACGAGCAGGTGTTCGTCCTGGCCGGCCGTACGCTCAATGCCCAGGCGCTCCAGCAGGTCGGGCAGGAAATGCGGCAGCGGCGAATCGACGACCCCGGCCGCACCGGCAGCCGCTGCGCCCAGCGCCGCCAACAGCGGCTCCACGCGCAGGCAACCCCTGCCTGAACGCAAACCCATAGTCGGAAAGGCCCTGCTCTGATGCAGCCCAACTATACCGCCGCCGACTTCGCCCGCAGCCCGTTCCTGGTGATCTATGAAATCACCCGGGCGTGCGACCTGGCCTGTGCCCATTGCCGGGCCTGTGCCCAGCCCAGGCGTCAACGCCCGCCGGCAACCCTACGGCATCAAAACCACCGAGGCCCACCACTACCGCCGCTTCGTCCTGCAACGTCTGGGCGATTGCGGCTGAGCTTGGGCACTCGCCCGTCGCTACGTTTGCCTTGGGGCTGCTCTAAGCCGAACTCATGTAGCGAGATGCGGTGCGACGGGGAAGTGGGGTGCATGGGCATGTAGCCGCATCAAGACTGGTTCTGCTCGCGGTACTGAGTGGGGGCGACGTGCTGGTCCAACGCCGACGGCGGACCTTGCCGGGCGTCGGCCGTCACCGCCGCCAGTCCCCCGGACTCGAAGGCGGCCACGAACTTCCGCAGCGTGTTGGGACTGACGTTGGCCAGCTGCGCCTCTGGCGCTGGGTATGTCCCAGCCCGTGAAAGTACACCGCGTTGAGGCGACGATTGATCGCGTCGGTCTTCTGACAGAACCGCGCCTCGTCGAGCATCTTCAACTGTTCAAGAGGGTAACGCGCCTGAATCATCGGAGCATCCTTGCCAACGAAAAGTTTGACTCTGACGCCGGACGATCCTTCGCCCGGCCTTTCTTCTTTCGGCTTACGCCAGCCAACCATTGAGTTAACTCTTGGACGCGAATGGTATCACCCACGCCGGGGCGCAACTGCCGCATCACGCGCTGAACCAGGAAGCCGAGGGCTTGCACAAGGAGATGCCCGCGGCCGCCGGGCCGCAGCCGCAACGCGCTGGGGCGGATTCTCCTGGAACTGATCGAGCAACTCCACCAGCGGGTACAGTCTGCCGACAGGGTCTGACTCTCGGATCGCCGGGCCACGGGGCTGGCAACGCCTCCTGTCCCCACGGGTTGCCCAACCGGGCGCAAAAACCCTCTGCAAAAGACTGGCGCTCTGTCCGCAGCCGTAACGCCTCACAAGGCGGTCAGGGGTCAGACCCCCTCATACCAGGACGGCGAGCACCGGCTGCACTCCCGACAGAGAACACCAGCCCAACCCCGCGATCACCCTTCGGCTCATCCGGTGCTTGACTCGGCCTCCACCGAGATGCTATCAATGCGCGCAATATTCACCCATCACTTACGGCAGTGGCGGTCTTTTCGTATCCCCATTGGTGCACTTTTATGACCATTTTTTGGGATACGTACCCATTGCCACGCTTCAAAAACGTTGGTTGCACCCTGGTAAGGGTGAGGTCGTGGGTTCGAGTCCCATGGGTGGCTTTGGAAAGTGCTGAAAACAAAGCACTTACGACGCATCAGTCTGTATCTAATCGCGTATCTAATTTCGGTATCCGATCCTGTATCCAATTTGGGATTAGATACGGTGCAAGCCGAATCGGAAGGCGGGGGCTGATTGGATACGGCGGGGACACGGCAGCAGCCTGAGTTTTCCACAACGGCCACTCCCCCGCCCCACTTATCCCTTGCTCATCCGCTTGCGCCACGACTCAACAACGGGGCCTTGCCGGGCTTCCTGATCGTACTTTACTGATCGCATCAACTCGCCCCTGGAAGCGCCCGGTTAGGCTTCGGCCTGCCAGGTGTTTTCATTGGCCTCGCGGCATCACGCCGGCCGACCGTATCATGGCCCGGCATGGACGCCTATCACCGCATTCTCGCCGATCTGTACGCCTTGGGTTCGCCGTCGTCCGCGTGGCGTCGATGGAGCATGGGGTGATCTGAGTGCAGTTGTCGACCCGGGCCCCGGACGGTCACCGGTTCATTGCTTCAGGGTTGAGGGATCAACAGGGCGAAGTGGCCGGGGCGCTGGCTGAGCAGGTCGAGCAGTGCGGGGCCGTGCCGAGTGCCACCCGCGTTCACCCAATGCATGGCTGGCATCGCGCGGTATCTTGACGGCTAGCCTGATCCGCACGAACACCTGAAGGACAACAACATGCCATTGCCGGATCCCCTTCATATATCTCGCGTTGTGCAAGACCGAGAGCTTGTTGAGCCACTTGAACTGTTGCTTTCCTTCATCGCCCTTAACCACTCCCCAGGCGGCATCACAATCGGTCTGCCAGGCGTCCTCGTGCCCTGGTTTACACGGGCCCCTGCCCGGAGGGACTCGATAAGGTCGTAAGAACGATTGTCAAATGGTCTGGTCTGACTGTCTCGACGGTCCGTGACGCAGCCCAGCTGTCTCAGTACGAAACCGCGACACGCACCGATCCGAAGGGCTATTGAATGCATCTGCGGGCGCAGTGTCAGTGACAAGTGTTGAGTCTGCGTGCGATCTTCTTGACTGCCCCATCCATACATTCGGCATCAGGTGCAACCACCTCGAAGCCGTGACGCCCGTACCATTCAAGCAGGAATGGCGATCTACTCAGATCGTCCTGCACCACGAATCCCCACACTTCCTCGGCAGCCATCGCATCTGCCTCGCGAAGCAAATGTCGCAGCAGAAGACCACCAATGCCTTGACCCCGATACGCCGCCCACTATGACGAAGCGCTGGCGCTACTCAACGCCCCGGGGCGACTGTCCAAACCTTGAACCGAAAGGGGCAGTTCAGCCGTATGTTGTGAACTTCCTGCATCCGTCTGAGCCGCACATCGTGTGTCTTGACAGGATCATGAAACTCTGGAAGTGATCATCGTGCCAATGCGCATCGTCTGCCGTTCGATGGGATGCATAGCGATGCGGGCGCGTGGCTGTCAATATCAAGGCGCGTGGCTGGAGGATTCCGCTTCCAGCAGATGCTTGATGTGGGCTCGCCTTTCTGGGGACAACCGTGCGGCCGGGTCGGTCGGCATCGTCTGCGTAGAGGAATGGCGGCGGAGCGAGAACAGCCGATGAAGCCCTTCCACTTGCCGCTTGTAGGCGCTGCACGCTCCGCACATCATCACATGCAGGCGGAGATTCATGCGCTGCCACATGGAGAGGCGATGGTCCAAGCCCTCCGAGATGAGCCGGGTTACATCTTTGCAGTTGAGCATCACGCCGACTCCTTGGGCTGCCGTCCGAACCACTTCTCCTCCAGGCAGGCTCGCAGACGCGCCCTCGCCCGATGCAGCAATACCCAAAGATTGGTCGTGGTAATCCCCAGAACCTTACAGACTTCGTCCGGCTCGGTATCGTTCACGACGCGCAGGGAAAAGGCCTCTCCGGCGCGGCCGGGCAGGGCATCCATGCAGCCCTGTAGTACGAGCCAGAATTCCTGCCGCTCAGCCAGTTCGGCTGGATTCACATCCCACGTCCTGGGGCGCTTGGGCTTGAGCCAGAAGCCTTTTCTATCAAACCAGCTGTCGACGACCGGATCGGCATCGTCCGGGCCATCCACCTGTATCTCACGGCCGTTCTTGCGGAAATAGTCGCCGATCTTGTGCCGCAGAATGCCGATCAGCCAGGTACGGACTTGGGACCCGCCTTGGAACTCGTTCTTCGATTTCACTGCGGCGAGGAAGGTCTCCTGCACTACGTCCTCGGCGCTGGCGCGTTCACGCACGCGAAGCAAGGCATAGCGAAAAAGCGCATCGCCATGCTCATCGACCCAACTTTTCGGATCGCCCGCGTGCGCGTGGCCATCGTGGCCCAGCGCGATCCGAGAACTGGCCGCCGTTTTGGTTTTGTCGTTGCCTGTCATTCCGCTGATAAGTACCTCCAACCGGAGCGCTTAACTCGCAATATCCTACCTCATGCGGGCGAATTACGCACGGCCATCGCATGGCCACAGACCAGCTGGGGTCCGGTTGGGCGCGTGACGCTAAGCGGCTTGACGTGGGGATTACAACTACCGAGCCACTGCCTGTTGGGACCACGAAATCGCTTCCTGGGCAACTAATAACGCCGGCCCACTGGCCGCAGCGTTGCGGAGTGCAGTCATGCCGGGCTTGCCGAGCGTCAAGAGTGCCGCCGCCAACATGATCTGATCGTCTTCCGATAGATTGTGGCGGCCGATGGCTTGAGCGAAGACGGAAACTGCACGGTCATCGCCTCGATGCACGAGCTTACGAACGGCCCAGTCATCCAGAAATCTCCCCCGCGCGCTGTCTTCGACTCGCCGGATCAGCGCCGGCACCGGGTCCGCCTGCGCCATGATCTGGGCACGTTCGATTGCCCGCAAGGCTCGCTGTTGCTCAATCTTGTTCCTCGGATGCTCTGCCACTGAGCGCAGAAATGGCAGCGTGCCGGGTTCGGCGATTGTGCCGAGTGCCTCCAAGGCGGATACAGCCGCCAAATCCCGCCGGTACACGTCGATCAGTCCATCGATCGCGCGGGTGGACGATAAATCGCCAAGGGCATCGGTAGCGCATACGCGCAAGTCCAGGTTCGTAGGATGGCGGCTGGCTTCGATGAGTTGGCCAATCCAGCGGTCGTCGCCGAGTTTGCCAAGATTATGCGCGAGTTGGCAGGGCCGAAGCGTCCCGCCGTCAGCCATCGCCGCCGCGATTTGCGGCCCAGCCTGCCTGACGCCGCGCTCGCCCAACCACCAAGCCGCACGGACGCGCTCTTCTCCGTTGGGGCTCCAGAGCAGTTCGACGTGCCGATGGACCTCCTCCTCGGGCACGGTCGCTGCCAACCCATCCACGCTCTGGCCCCATTCCACGAGTGTCGCGCCAATCCGCTGACGCAGGTCGGGACGTTCGGATCGATGCCTCATGTATGCGGCAGTCGCGGAGATGCCGGTCCAGCAAACCAGTAGAAGGAAGAATCCGCGGGTCGAGGAGTCTGCGCCTGTACTTGATCTGGATCGAATGGAAGGCATGGGTCTACACTGAGCATAGACGGCCGGAGCGGCGGATCGATTGCACGAATCCATTGCGGACGAGGCATGACTGGGGGCCGTGCCACCGATCCGTGGCTCTATGCAATCAAAATCGCGTATTCACCGTCTATTCATATGGAGTACATGATCCACGTGAGGGCCGATGTGCCAGACGATGTCCCTGTTGAGGCTGAGCTGGAGGATCTGTTACAGCGGGGCTATCGCTACGCACTAAGCCTGACTCATGACCGGCACCGCGCCGAAGAACTGGTCCAGGACGCGTGCGTGTCCCTGCTGCGGAGCGGCGGGCAATGGCGGGTTGCCTCGCTTTTCACCGCGATTCGCCATCGCCTGATCGACCAGCTTCGACGTAAAGCGTTGACGATGCAATCATTGGAGAACGGGATGGAGGGTGCGTTGGAGTCGTATGCCGCTCGCGCGCCAGCAGACGAGCCGGACGAGGAACTGGGGCAAGCACTCAGCATTCTTCGTCCCGACGAGCGCGAGCTCTTGTTTCTCTCCGCCGTAGAGGAGATGAGCGCTGCTGAAATCGCGGAGTTGACCCAACGGCCACGGGGCACGATTTTGAGTCTGCTTCACCGCGCCAAGCATAAGGTCAGACAATTCCTCGCCGGCCTGCCGCAGCGGTAGAGGTGCGTGACACTCATGAAATCGGAACTGGACAATTTCGATCAACGGCTGCGTAAGTATTACGCCAGTCAATCGCTCAGCGGCACCACACTGACGCGGCTGACGCACACCATCCGGACCACATCACGAACGTCCGGAGCGCCATCGGTGGCACGGCTGAAGCCGTGGGTCATCATCGCTGGTGTCTGCTCCTCGCTTGCGGTCGTGGGCGTCATCGCGCTGTTGGTGCTAGCACTCTGGCACTCACCTGCTGACGACGTTGCTCGGCTGGCCGCTGGGGAGGTGGCTACCAATCATCACAAACAGCTTGCGGTGGAGTTTTCAACAGCCGATGTGTCGCAATTACGAGAGCAGATGTCGAAGCTGGACTTCTCGCTTGTGATGCCGCAACGGTTTCAAGATGGCCGTCATCGGCTGGTCGGCGGGCGATACTGCTCGATCCGGGGGCAGATTGCGGCGCAGCTTCGGCTCGTCGACGCGCATGGGTATGCCTGCACGCTGTATGAGGTGCGCCCGGTAGATGCACTGGCATCTGTAAGCGAGGGTCGATTTGAGATTGACGGGTGTGAAGTGGAACTGTGGAAGGACAACGGGCTCCTAATGGTGCTGGCCCGCGCCCCGCATCGGTGATGCCGGTCGGCTGCCCATCGTCGAGTGTATCCAAGAAAGAAAGGACAACACCATGCTTCTATCGAAACGCATCGCAATCGGCTTTGTCGTGGTCATGGCACTGGCGGCAATCGCAGTCCCACCCGTAACGCGGGCGCAGGAGACTGCGCCGAAGGAAGGACCCAAGGTGGTCGGACTGCTGTTCTATGCCGACTGGTGCGCCTCCTGCAAAGCGCTGGAGCCGAAGCTCAAAGAGGTCAAGAAGCAGGTCATGGATCAGCCGATCTACTTCACCCGCGTGGACATGACCGACGACTGCACCAAGAAGCAGTCGGGGATGTTCGCCGAGTGGGTCGGGCTGGGCGAGATCTATCGCGAGCACGCGCCCAAGACCGGGTTCATGCTCCTGATCGATGCGAAGGAGAAGAAGGTCCTGGACAAGCTGACCAAGACGCAGAGCGAAGCCGAGCTGAAGGCCGCGATAGAACAGGCAATTGCCAAGGCGAAGTGAAACGAGTCGTGCCGATGAGGCCGCGAAAGGAAATGCCGGTGGTGAAGCGAATCAGCAGAATCAAGCTGACGTATTGGCTGGTTATCCTATGCGCGGTGGCGGGTGCGCTGGTCTATCGGCTCTGGCCGGTGCCCCAGGCAGTGGTCATCGCTGACGCCAAGAGTGCCGATGGCCGCTACAAATACACCAACCGGCTGGCCAATGAGAAATCCCCTTACCTGCTCCAGCATGCCCACAATCCGGTGAACTGGTATCCCTGGGGCAAAGAGGCGTTCGAGAAAGCGAAGAAGGACAATAAGCCGATCTTCCTGTCTATCGGCTATTCGACCTGCCACTGGTGTCACGTCATGGAGGAGGAATCCTTCTCCAACCCTGAGATTGCCAAGCTGATGAACGACAACTTCGTCAGCATCAAGGTGGATCGCGAGGAGCGGCCGGACGTTGACCGAGTCTACATGAAATTCGTCGTCGCCAGCACCGGCAGCGGCGGCTGGCCCATGACGGTCCTGCTCACGCCTGACCTCAAGCCGTTCTGGGGCGGGACGTATTTCCCACCGGATGCCAAGTACGGCATGCCGGGCTTGAAGCAGATCATCCCGCAAATCGCGCAGGCGTGGCAGAAGGATCGTGAGAAAGTCGTCGCTTCCGCAAATGACATCACGCAGCAGTTGCAGAAGATGGTGGCGGTGGCATCCGAGGCCGGAGCCGCACTTGAGAAAGGAGCGCTGGCGAAGGGATATCAGCAGCTCACCGCCGGCTTCGACGAGCGTCTCGGTGGCTTCGGCAGCGCCCCCAAGTTCCCGCAGCCGGTGAACTTGAACTTCCTGCTCCATTACCAGCACCGAACCGGCGAGAAGCAGGCATTGGAGATGGTCCTGACGACACTCCGGCAGATGGCCTGGGGCGGAATGCACGACCAGCTCGGCGGCGGGTTTCATCGATACAGCACCGACGAGCGCTGGTTTCTGCCGCACTTCGAGAAGATGCTCTATGACCAGGCGCAGCTCGCCAGTGTCTACCTGGACGCCTATCAGATCACGAAGGACGAGTTCTACGCCAATGTCGCGCGCGACATCCTCAATTACGTCCTGCGCGACATGACCGGCAAAGATGGGCAGTTCTACTCAGCGGAGGATGCCGACAGCGTCGTCGATCCGGCCCACCCCGAGAAGAAAGCCGAGGGCGCGTTTTACGTCTGGAGCTCCGAGGAGATCCGCAAGACTCTGGACGAGCGGTCCGCCAAGGTGTTCTCCTATTACTATGGCGTGGAGAACAACGGCAACGTCGCCCGCGACCCGCACAACGAGTTCCCCAACAAGAACGTGCTCTACGTCGCGCACTCCGCCGAGGAGGCGGCGGAGAAGTTGAAGCTGTCAAAGCAGGAGGTAGAGAGCATCCTCGCCGACGCTAGGGCGAAGATGCTCAAGGCCCGCGATGCCCACCCGCGACCGCACCTCGACGACAAGACCATCGTCGCGTGGAACGGGCTGATGATTTCCCCTCTGGCCCGCGCGGGTGTGATCCTCGGCGAGCCTCACTATACCGAAGCGGCAGCCAAGGCCGCGGATTTCATCCGAGCGAACCTGTATGACCAGGATGCGCACACCCTCACCCGCGTCTGGCGCGAGGGCCGATCCGACATCAACGGCTTCTTGAGCGACTACGCGTTCTTCATCCACGGCCTGCTGGACCTCTACGAGACCACGCTCGACATCCGCTGGCTGAAGCTCGCCCTGGACTTGCAGGCCAAACAGGATGCGCTGTTCTGGGACGCGCAGGCCGGTGGGTATTTCGACACGACCGGGACCGACCCGAGCGTTCTCCTGCGCATGAAGGAGGACAGCGACAACGCTGAGCCTTCTGCGAACTCCATCGCCGCGCTAAACCTGCTGCGTCTCTCTCAGATGACCGACAGCCGGGAATTGCGCGACAAGGCGGAAAAGACGCTCCGCGCCTTCGCCGGACGCCTTTCAAATTACCCCGCAGCCATGCCACAGATGCTCGTCGCTTTCGATTTCCACCTTGACAAGCCCAAGCAGATCGTGCTTGCCGGCAAGCCGGGTGCGCCGGATACACGGGCGATGCTCAAGGAGATTTACGCTCGATACATTCCCAACAAGATCATCCTGTCAGCCGATGGCGGCCAGGGGCAAAAGCTCCTTGCGCAGCGCGTTACGTTCCTTCAGAGCGTCGCACCGATCAACGGCCGCGCTACTGCGTTCGTCTGCGAGAACTACGTGTGCAAACTACCCACGAACGAACCGCCCAAGCTGGCGGCAGTTCTCGATTCGCCTGCGCAGAAGCGGGAATGAACCCATGACAGAGTCGATGAGAAAGAATCATATGCGAGCAACTAACGGCCCAGGCGGGTGTCGCCTGTCGAACCGGCACCGGCGAAGGGCGTTCTGGCGAGGCCCGCGAGCGCCTGGTCGGCTTTACGGTCCAAGCCGTCGAGGCCGAAACGGATGGTACGCAGATCATCGCGCAGGCGAAAGGTTCCGAACAGGCGGTCCCAGAATGAAAACAGTGACGTGTAGTTGGAGTCCGTCTCGGCCTGTACCCGCGAGTGGTGAACCTTGTGCATGGCGGGCGTGACGATGGCCAGACGCAGCAGCCGGTCCATCCATTCAGGAAGCCCGATGTTGGCATGGTGAAACTGGACGACGGCGAACATCATGGCCTCATACGCGACCAGTTCCGGCAGGCGAATGCCCAGCAGGAGGACCAACGGGATGCGCAACAGCGAGGAAAGTGCGATCTCGCCGAAGTGGAACCGGCCGGCGGTCGTCACATCCATCTGGGCATCGGAATGATGCACGCGATGGAACCGCCAGAGCAACGGCACACGATGGTTGAGCCGGTGCCAACAGTAGGTCCAACCGTCGAGAAGCAGGATCGCCAGTGCCGCGTGAGTCCACACCCCTGGGGTAGTCGGTGCAGTACCCCAAAGCCATGGGCTTGCGAGTACCACGCCGCCCATGTCCAGAACGTGACAAAAACCAGGGCGACAGCAGCGGCGTTGACTGCCGCGAGGGTCATGTTGCGCAGCAGATGGCCCGCACGGCTCCGGGTGGAGCGGCCGAAGAGATCGAAAAACGGCTGCAAAGATTCCCAGAGCAGCAGTCCGATCAACACCCCCGCGAACAGGCCTGTGCGAACAGCATCGGACATTGGTTGTGACTCCGGTGGATGGCGGACTCGCAACAACGATGCGGCTCGCCATCCAGATCCCACTCAGTCGCACTCATGAGTCGGTGTAAGGTTCCCGATCCGTACGCCGACTCATCTGCGTAAATCCTAGGGAGCCATGCAATGTCCAGGCGATTCGTTCTTGTGGCGGGCTGTCTGATCCTGGTGTTGGTTGCGGCCGTCTGGTTCCGAGGGCGCGCGGCCAGTGAGACAACGGGCGCGGGGGGTTCGGCAGTCCAGGCCCAACCCGTGTCGCGTCCATCCTCGCACCCCCTCGACCAGTTCAACACGGCGGGCTTGGCCATACCCCGTGAGCACATCCTGTCCGGCGGACCGGGAAAGGACGGCATCCCGGCGCTCTCCCGGCCGAAGACGGCCCCACTGGCCAAGGCGCGTTTCCCGCGTGACAGCGACCGCGTGGTGGTGGTGAGCATCGCCAAGCAGGTGCGGGCATATCCGGTGTCGTACTGAACTGGCATGAAATCATCAATGATGTGGTTGGGGATGTGCCCATCGCCGTCGTTTACTGCCCTCTTTGTGACTCGGTGACGGTGGTGGATCGTCGGGTAGATGGGAAGGCACTGGAGTTTGGCGTGAGCGGTCTGTTGCTCAACTCCAATGTGCTGCTGTACGACCGGACCGACAACGCCCTGTGGTCGCAGATCGGACTGGGCGCCATCAGCGGTCCGCACGTCGGCCAGTCCTTGAAGCATCTGTCGTGGCACATCACCAGCGCCGGCGAGGTCCGTAAGGCCCACGCCTCGGCGACTGTGGTGACGACTGATACCGGCCACACGCGCGACTACTCCATGAATCCGTATGAAAACTATTTCAGCGATGACCGGCTGATGTTCCCGGTCGCACGGCGTGATGAGCGACTGCCCGTCAAGGCGCGCGTGGTCGGGGTGAGGATGGGTGACATCGTGCGCGCCTATCCGCTTGAAGCCGTCAAGGCCATGCCCGACGGGACGCTGACGGATTTGTTGGGCCCATCGCGCCTCATGATATCGGCCGACCGGGACGGCGGCGTCCGGGTCATCGAGGTGCCGCCCGAAACCCAGGTGGCACACACATTCTGGTTTGCATGGGCGGCGTTTCAACCGAAGACTGAAATCTTCGGGCAACAATAGGTCACACATGAGCCTCTGGGCTGACAGGAGATTCAACCATGAATGCCATCAAAGACTCCTCCGAGCAACGCCCGACTTTCAAGGAGATCGAGGAACGTGCCTACGGGATGTATGTGGCCGAAGGCTGTCCGGCCAGCCGAAGCGAAGCGCATTGGCGGTTGGCCGAGGAACAATTGCGGGCGGAGTTGCGGCGGGCCGAGACACAACCCTCCGGGCCGCAACCTGCTCGCACGGGTCGCCGGCGCAAGTAGCGCAGCGGCCGGTGGGTGAGTCGGGTTTAAGCGGGGTGGTTATCGGGTGGTTGTCCAGCAAGCCACATCGGCGGTGATGTAATGAGCGATACATCGGTTGCCGAAGTTGTAATGCCTCGATGCGTGCGGCGGCGGGTGCTTGCCGGTCAGAAGGCATTGGTGACGGGGGCGTCGTCGGGCATTGGCCGGGCGGTTGCGATCGCATTGGCCCATGCCGGCGCCGACGTGGTCATCAACCATGTTGGCGATGAAGCGGCGGCGCGAGAGGCGGCGTTGGAGGCGGGCGGTTGCGGCAGCCGCATCATCACGCATATGGCGGACGTGAGCCGTGAGGACCAGGTGCGGGGCATGTTCCGCCGCATGATCGACGAGTTTGGCACCATTGACATTTTGGTCAACAACGCCGGCATACAGAAGGATGCTCCGTTCGAGCGGATGACCTTGCAGGATTGGCAGCGGGTGCTGGAGGTGAATCTGACGGGCCAGTTTCTTTGCGCGCGGGAGGCGGTCATCGAGTTCAAACGCCGCGGCGTGCGTCCGGATGTTTCATGTGCGGCGGGCAAGATCATGTGCATGAGTTCGGTGCATGAAGTCATCCCCTGGGCGGGGCACGCCAACTACGCGGCGTCGAAGGGCGGGGTGATGCTCATGATGAAAAGTCTGGCGCAGGAAGTCGCACCATACCGCATTCGTGTCAACAGCATTGCTCCCGGCGCCATACGCACGCCCATCAACACCGCGGCGTGGAGCAGTCCAGAAGCCTACGCCGAGCTGATGAAACTGATCCCCTACAGGCGCATCGGCGAGCCGGACGATGTGGCCCGTGCGGCAGTGTGGCTGGCATCGGACGAGGCGGACTACATCCAGGGCGAAACCCTTTTTGTCGATGGCGGCATGACGCTCTATCCGGGCTTCAGCACCGGGGGATAGCGGCTAATTTGCGCTTGTGGAAACGCGGCCACCGATTTGATCCCTTTGAGATCATCAAGCAATTCGTATGAACAATCAATCCACCATGCAAGTCAATGCCGGCCTCGAGGTCATTCGCCGGCGCATCGAGCATGAGCATGACCTGATCAATCAACGTCTGTCGTGGCTGGTCAGCTCGCAGGCGTTTCTATTGACCGGTTTCGCCATTTCGCTGAATGCACCCAAGGCATTCGCCCGCGAGGGTTATGCCGATGCCAATCGACTGCTCACACTGTGCATTCCCATCGGGGCCCTCGCCTGCATCACCGTGCTGTCGCTCACGCTCGTGGGGGCGATCTGGTCGCTTGAGATACTGCGGCACCAAGCGTTGGCCGTGAGTGGTCCGGGAGACCTGCCCGTAATGAATGTCGCGCCCATCCGCTGGCTGGGGTTGGCGGCGCCGGTGTTGGTGCCGGCCATTTTTCTGTCACTGTGGATGGTGCTGCTTTTAGGTCGCGCCTAACCTCAACGAAGGAACCTGTATGAGTGCCAAGCCCCGCAAGTCATCGCCGACGGCTCAAGCCGTCACCGGCGTCGAAGCCGCTCGTCTGCAAGCCGCCCACCAGCGCACCGCCAACTGGCAACGCTGGGGGCCTTATCTGCCCGAGCGCCAGTGGGCGACGGTTCGGGAGGATTACTCCGCGGACGGGACGTGCTGGGAGTATTTTCCGCACGACCACGCGCGCAGCCGCGCCTACCGCTGGGGTGAGGACGGCTTGTTGGGGATCACGGATCGCCAGTGCCGATTGTGCTTCGCGGTGGCGCTGTGGAACGAGCGGGATCCCATTCTTAAGGAGCGGCTGTATGGACTCACCGGACCGGAGGGGAATCATGGCGAGGATGTGAAGGAAGAGTATGCCTATTTGGATTCAACCCCGACCCATTCGTACATGAAGGCGGTGTACAAGTACCCGCAGGCGGAGTTCCCGTACCGGCAACTGGTCGAGGAGAACAGCCGGCGAGGTCTGGAGGACAGGGAGTTCGAGCTGACCGACACGGGTGTGTTTGACGACAACCGCTACTTTGATGTGGTGGTCGAGTATGCCAAGGCTTCGCCGGATGACATACTGATTTGCATAACGGTTCACAATCGCGGCCCGGATGCGGCACCGCTGCATGTGCTGCCGACGCTGTGGTTTCGCAACACCTGGTCGTGGGGCTGTCGCCACGAAGGCTGCACGCTCAAGCCGCACATGGCGCTTTCAGCACGCGATCATCTGGTGGCGACGCACGAGAGTTTGGGCGCGTTTTCCCTGTGGGTGGGACCGCAAGGCGAAGGCAACGCGCCCGACGTGCGCTTTACGGACAATCAGACCAACACGCAGCGTCTGTACGGGCAGGAGAACGTCACGCCCTGGGTGAAGGATGCCTTTGACCGATATGTGGTGCATGGAGAGGCATCGGCGGTGAATCCACAGCAGGTGGGGACCAAGGCGGCGCCGCACTACATATTAAGTGTTCCGGCCGGGGGGACGGAGCAGATTCGCTTGCGTCTGGTGGCAGGCACATCGATTGGCGATGCAGCCGCAGGTTTCGACGATCTGATCGAGCTTCGCGAGAGGGAATCGGCGACCTTTTATGAGTCAGCGCTTCCGAAGGATCTGGATGCGCGGGGGCGGGAAGTATTTCGGCAGGCCAGTGCGGGACTGCTGTGGAGCAAGCAGTTTTACCACTACGTCATCGAAGACTGGTTGACTGGCGATCCGAACACGGTGGCCCCACCCGCCCGGCGTCGCCGCGGGCGCAATGCCGAGTGGCCCCACCTGTACAGCCGAGATGTGCTGTCGGTTCCCGACAAATGGGAGTACCCGTGGTTCGCTGCGTGGGATCTTGCGTTTCATATGCTGCCGTTGGCTCGCGTGGATGCGCAGTTCGCCAAGGACCAACTGGTGCTGCTTCTGCGGGAATGGTACATGCACCCCAACGGGCAGATGCCCGCATATGAGTTTGCCTTAAGCGATGTCAATCCACCGGTACATGCGTGGGCGGCGTGGCGTGTCTACAAGATTGCCGCTCCGCGAGCCGAGCGTGATCGGGTGTTTCTGCACCGGGTTTTCGCCAAGCTGCTGCTCAATTTCACCTGGTGGGTGAATCGCAAAGATGCGGATGGTCGCAATCTCTTTTCAGGCGGCTTTCTGGGTCTGGACAACATCGGGGTGTTCGACCGCAGCAAGCCGTTGCCCACCGGCGGGGCGTTGCAGCAGGCCGATGGAACCGCCTGGATGGCGTTCTACTGCCTGACGATGATGGACATGGCGTTGGAGCTGGCGCACGACGGCAAGCGTACGGATATGGCGCATGGCGACATGGCCTCAAAGTTTTTCGAGCATTTTCTGCAGATCAGCGACGCCATCAACAGCCTCGGGGGCACGGGCCTGTGGGATGAGCAGGACGGTTTTTACTATGATCAGATACAGATCGACGGCGGCGCTCCAATCCCCTTGAAGGTGCGATCACTGGTGGGTCTTATGCCTCTGATCGCGGTGACGGTGCTGGAGCAGCACACGCTCGACGAGTTGCCGGGATTCAAGAAGCGCTTCGAGTGGTTCCTGGAGAACCGCCGCGACCTGGCCGGGCAAATCTCATTCACCGCCACCGAGTGCTGTCCGGGACACCATCGCTGGCTGCTGGCCATCCCGTCCAAGCAACGACTGGTGCGCGTGTTGCGTTACCTGCTGGACGAGGAGGAGTTTTTGTCACCCTTCGGCATTCGATCACTGTCCAAGTTTCACGCTCAACATCCGTATGTGTTCCGCGCCGGTGCGGAGGAGTTCCGCGTGGATTATGCGCCGGGGGAGGGGACGTCATATGCGTTCGGGGGCAATTCCAACTGGCGAGGGCCTATATGGTTTCCCATCAACTACCTGCTCATCGAGGCGTTGGAGCGCTATCATCACTATTTTGGCGACACGTTGAAAGTCGAATGCCCAACCGGTTCGGGCAGGTATTTGACGCTCAAGGAGGTGGCCATGGAGTTGTCGGGGCGTCTGCTCCGACTGTTTTTGCCGGATGAGTCAGGCGTGCGTCCATCCAACCTGTCGCTAGGCGATTTGGCGAATCGCCCGGAATGGCGGGATCAGATTCACTTCCACGAGTATTTCCACGCAGAAACAGGCCAGGGCCTTGGGGCCGCTCATCAAACAGGATGGACCTCGCTGGCGGCGTCGCTGGCCCTTAAACGGCGCAAAGGTTGAACACACCAAGGCGGTCCGGGATTGTAAGGAAAGTCCGGCCTGTTACGACGTATCAGCAGCACCCGCCCGCAGGTGGCGAGAAATGAAAGGAAGCACGCGTGACTGCATTGTTGAGTTGTCCATCCCCCGCAGCGATATCGACCGATCTCGAGGGCGAAATTCGCCAGCGCTATGCCAACGGGGCGCGTGAGGTCGAGCCGGGGCTTTGCTGCCCGACGGCTGGATACGACCCCGCCTTCCTCAAGCTTCTACCCAGGGAGATCATTGAGAAGGACTACGGCTGTGGCGATCCCTCGCGCCATGTGAGTAAGGGCGAGGTGGTCGTGGACCTGGGATCAGGGGCCGGCAAGGTCTGCTACATCCTGGCCCAGAAGGTTGGGGCGCGGGGCAAGGTCATCGGCCTGGACTTCAACGACACGATGCTCGCCCTTGCGCGAAAGTACCAGGATGAGATGGCCGGCAAGCTGGGCTACCACAACGTGGAGTTCCGCAAGGCGCGCATTCAGGACATGGCGCTTGACCTCGACGCCGCCGGCCTGTGGCTCAAGCGTCACCCCATCCAGACCATCGAACAGGCGTCTGCGTTCGAGGCCCACTGTCAGTCGCTTCGCACACAATCCCCGCTGATCGCGGATGAGTCGGTGGACGTGGTCGTCTCTAACTGCGTGCTCAACCTGGTGCGCAGCGAGGAGAAGGCGAAACTGTTTCGGGAAATGCATCGCGTGCTGCGGCGCGGCGGCCGCTGCGTGATCTCCGACATCGTCTGCGACGAGGACCCCACGCCGGCCATCCTTGCTGACCCGAAGCTGTGGTCCGGCTGCATTTCCGGGGCGTTTCGCGAGCACCGCTTCCTGCAGATGTTCGAGGAGGCCGGGTTCTACGGCGTGGAAATCCTCAGCCGTGCCGAGGCACCGTGGCAGGTGATCGACGGCGTAGAGTTCCGCTCGTTGACGGTGCGGGCCTACAAGGGCAAGGAGGGTGCGTGCTTCGAACGCAATCAGGCCGTGGTCTACAAAGGCCCTTGGAGGCAGGTCCGCGATGACGATGGCCACGTCCTCCATCGCGGCCAGCGCATGGCCGTGTGCGACAAGACATTCCAGATCATGACGGACCCCGCCGGCCCCTATGCCGGGCAGGTGGTTCCGGTGCTCCCGCGCGTGGACGTGCCGTTGGAGGATGCCAAGCCCTTTGACTGTCACGGCAGCAGCGTTCGCCATCCCCGTCAGACCAAGGGGCTGGAGTATCACGAAACCCGTACCGCCGATGGCAACCCCACATGCACCGCCGGCAGCGGCTGCTGCTAATGGCCATGCCGTCTGGAGACTCGCGATGATGCTGATTGTATTGCTGGTACTGGGAACGCTCTGGCTGGGCTGGAGCAACGGTGCCAATGACAACTTCAAGGGCGTGGCCACGCTCTACGGAAGCCGGACGCTGAACTATCGCGCGGCCCTCGCCTGGTCGACCGTGGCGACGGTCGCAGGAAGCATGGTTTCCGTTCTCCTGGCTCAAGGCATGGTCAACGCCTTCAGCGGGCAAGAGTTGATTGCCGCTGGACTCGTCAACGACAGCAGTCTGGCGGCGGTGGGATTGGCGGCCGCCGCGACGGTTCTGCTGGCGACGCTGCTGGGCATGCCGACCTCGACCACCCATGCACTCACCGGCGCACTGGTCGGCACGGCCCTGGTCGCCGATCCCGCCGGCATCAACACCGGCGTTCTGCTGACCAAATTCGCCCAGCCGCTACTGCTCAGTCCCTTGCTGGCCATTGGGCTGACGGCAGGCCTCTACGTTGTCCTTCACCGCCTTCGGGTCCGCAGTGGCATCACCAGCCAGAGCTGCGTCTGCGTCGGCAACGCCAGGCCGGTCCCGGTCTTGGTAGGAGCATCCGGCCCAGTTGGCGTGGCCATGACCGGGCAGTTGGAGGTATCCACAGGAACGGCGGAGGTGTGCGTCGAGCGCTACCAGGGAGAGGTTGTGGGCGTCCAATCGCAGATGGCGGTCGATGGCCTGCACTACCTGAGCGCCGGAGCGGTGTGTTTCGCACGGGCTGTGAACGATACGCCTAAAATCACTGCAATCCTGTTGAGCGCTGCGGCCTTCGGGCCGGGCATCGGCCAGCCTTGGGTACTGGGGCTGGTGACTTTCGCGGTTGCATTGGGCGGATTGCTGCAAAGTCGGCGGGTTGCCGAGACGATGAGCCGCCGGATCACGGACCTGAACACCGGCCAGGGCTTGACCGCCAATCTGATGACGGCGGCGTTGGTGCTGGGCGCTTCGCGTCTGGGCCTGCCGGTGTCCACAACCCACGTCTCCTGCGGCGCGATCTTCGGGATCAGCGCCGTCAATGGAAAACGCGACTGGCGGACCATCGGCCAGATCCTCGCCGCGTGGGCGACGACACTGCCGATGGGATTGGCGCTGGGGGCCGGGTTGTACTGGCTTTTGAGAACTCTGGGAGTTTGATCCATGACGTTAGCATTACCCATCTGGACGCCCGTCGAGGCAGAACTGCCATCCAGTGACTTCGACCAGCGTGTACGCGACGAACTGAACGCTGACCTCGACGGGCTAACGCTCGATACCGTCCAGGTCAACATCGGCCTGCGCTGCAATCTGGCCTGTCGCCATTGCCATGTCGAGTCGTCGCCGACCCGCAAGGAAGAGATGACCTGGGAGACGATGGCGATGGTGCTCGACGCCGCCCGACGCGCGGGGGCCAAGACACTGGACATCACTGGCGGTGCGCCGGAGATGCACCCACGATTCGGCGGATTCGTCGATGCTGCCATCGCCCAGGGCTTGAATGTGCTGGTGCGCACGAACCTGACGATCATGCTGCAACCGGGATTCGGCGGGATGCCCGATTTCCTGGCAGGGCGCGGTGTGCATCTGGTGGCTTCCCTGCCGTGCTACCTGGAGACCAACGTCGATAAACAGCGCGGCAAGCACGTCTATCGCGACAGCATCGAAGTCATTGGGCGGCTGAACCACGTCGGCTACGCCAGCGACTCGCGCCTTCAGCTGGACCTGGTCTATAACCCCGGTGGGCCGAGCCTGCCTCCACCGCAGCAGAAGCTTGAAGAGGCGTACCGGGTGGAATTGTTCAACCGTTTCGACATCCGCTTCAACCGGCTCTTCACCATTACCAACATGCCGATTGGCCGATTCCTGCACGACCTGAAACGCGATGGTAAGGAAGAACAGTATGCCCAAGTGCTGCGTGACGCTTTCAACGCCGCGACGTTGCCGGAGTTGATGTGCCGGCACCAACTGCACGTTGGCTGGGACGGCCAACTCGACGACTGCGACTTCAACTATGGCATCGGCCTACCGGTGAACGGTCGCGTCAGGCACATCCGGGATTTCGACCCGCAGGAGTACCGTCGGCGGCGCATCGCCACCGGCTCGCATTGCTTCGGTTGCACGGCGGGATGCGGCTCTTCGTGTAAGGGATCACTGGCGACATCGTAAAGGATCACGGCGTAAGTGCTGGAGAAACCCAATGAAGATCGAAGTGCTCTATTTTATGGGCTGTCCGAATCACGAGCCGACCGTTCGACTTGTGAAGCAAGTAATCAACCGCCTTGGCGTGCCAGCCAATCTTCGAGCAGTCGAAGTGAAGCAGACCGATGACCCGGCCACACTGAAGTTCATTGGTTCTCCCACGGTGCTGATTGATGGCCAGGACATCGACCCCGATCAGCGCAGAGGGGCACGTTACGGATTTGGTTGCCGCACCTTCGGTGGTGCGGGCGTGCCGCCGGTGGAGACGATTGAGCAAGCCGTGCGCGAGGCGTCCGATTACGGCGGCGGCACTCACGATTGCTGCTCGCCTCAGGCCACGGCCCATCAGGTGGAAAGCAAGCCAAATCAATCCAACCGCCTGTCGTTCTGGAGCACGCCCGTTGCCGTGGGATCAGGGATACTCTCGTCCGCCTGCTGCTGGCTGCCGCTGCTGTTGTTGGCGTTCGGCTTGTCAGCGGGAGGCGTGGCTGGGTTTTTCGAGTCGGCGCGACCATTCTTCCTCGTTGTCGCCGCGATCTTCTTGGGCGTGGGCTTCTACTTCGCATATTTCCGCAAGGTGGCCTGTAAGCCCGGCGATGCCTGCGCCGTGCCGAACCCGAAGATTCAGCGGTTCAACCGCGTGATGTTGTGGGTGGCCACGGCCTGCGTGATCGCATTCGTTTTGTTCCCGTACTACAGCCCGGCGCTTATTCGCGCCTTCGCGGGGACACCTACCGCCAACTTGGGGGCATCCGGTCCGTTGAACCTGACCACGCAGCAAACGACCCGCATCTATCACATCGATGGCATGACTTGCTCGGCTTGCGCCGCCGGGCTTGAAATACAGTTGGCGAAACTGCCGGGCGTTAGCGAAGCGCACGTCTCGTTTGATGACAGCACCGCCACGATTCGATCGGCTTCCGATGAACTCCAAGATGAGGTTGTACGAACGACGGTTGAGCGCTCAGGATTCAAGATCGCCGACAGGTCTCTCGTGCGATGATTCGGCGTCTTGAGCACCATGATCGGAAGTCGGTTTCCGCCGAAGGGATCGCCATGCCACTTGCCACGACATCGTCTGACCAAACCCACGCGATGCAATGTCTGGAGATTTGGGGTGGCAATAAAGCTGTCGAGGCCAGTCTGTCGATTCCTGGCATTGACGCTTGGGTTTCCTCGACCCCGTATCACGGCGATACTGATGGAGGCGATGTTCGTTACGTCTCGATGTGTGGAGCTGGTCGCATTTCGCGATTTGCGCTGGCGGACGTGTCGGGCCACGGAACCACGGTGGGAGAACTGGGCCAGCTCCTGCGAAAGTTGATGCGTAAGCATATTCGCACCCTCGACCAGACCGTGTTCGCCAGGACCCTCAACGATGGGTTTGCCCATCTGGCGGAAGAGGGACGTTTTGCCACAGCCGTTCTGGCAACCTATTTCGCCCCGACGGATCATCTGATCATCTGCAATCTCGGACATCCTCGGCCGCTGTGGTATCGCAGCGACACCGCGACGTGGACGGTTGTGGATCACGTCGTTTCCCAGCCGGTGCCCGCCATCCACAACCTGCCTCTGGGCATCATTGAGGGCACGCAGTACATGCAGTTTGCGATCGGGCTTGGCGAGCGCGACATCGTCCTGTTGTTTACCGATGCGCTCATCGAGGCCTGTAACCCAGAGGGCAGGATGCTGGGCGAGAATGGCTTGCTTGCCCTGATTCGGCAGTTGCCGGCGGGTTCGCCGTCAGAGATGGGCAAGAGCATCCTCGCATCGGTGGCAACCTATCGGGGAACGCTGCCCCCCAACGACGACCAGACATTGCTGGTGTTGCACCACAATGCCACGAATCCCCCGCCACAGTCGCTGGGTGAGAAGTTGCGCGTGATGGCTCGCATGTTGGGGCTTGATCTGAAGCATTGACCCAAGCGCCGCGCCACGTTGGCATGCGATGTGAACACGCCGGCCAAACGACGACCTGTGAGATGGTCTGTAAGGATTTGCTGTTCTGACGCGACTCATCACTGTTACGGAGAGACGACATGAAGACATTAGGTTCTATCGCGCTGCTTGGCGGAATGATTCTCGGGGCCGCCGGCTGCCAACAGGAGACGCAAATGACAACGTCATCGCCAGTCGCACAAGCCGCCATCCCGACCCGCGCCGAGGACGTGCGTCCGCTCAAGGAGGGCGAGCGGGCACCCAACGCCACACTGTCACGCCCTGACGGCCAGCCGCTGATGCTGTCCGCAGCGTACTCCGCCAAGCCGTCGATTCTGATCTTCTACCGTGGCGGCTGGTGCCCGTACTGCAACACGCACCTCGGACAGATTGCCAAGGTTGAGGCCGAGTTGGTGAGCCTGGGCTATCAGGTTCTAGCCATCAGCCCGGATCAGCCCGAATCGCTTCGCGCCTCCATCGACAAGGGCGGATACACCTACCAACTGCTCTCCGACAGCGACATGGTGTTGACCCGCGCTTTCGGCCTGGCGTTCCGTGTGGACGACCCGACCGTCGAGAAGTATCGCGGCTTCGGCATCGACCTGGACATGGCCTCGGGCCGCAGCCATCACCTGCTGCCCGTCCCGGCCGTCTACATCGTCGACACCAAGGGCGTCATTCGCTTTGCACATTGGGACGCGGATTACAAGAAGCGGCTGGAGCCGGAGGTTCTGCTTGATACGGCCCGAAAGGTGATGCGGTGATCAAAGCATCGTGGACGCCACTCAAAAGGAGCAAGTCATGGTGAGCTGCGAGCATGGCGATTGCACGTTTGCGATCCAGTCGAAGGATGCCGATTCCGTGCTGCTTTGCGGCGACTGCATCGCATGTTTCCAGATGACGCGTCAGGGACGCGATCTTTGGGTGGTGACGTTGCAGTTGCCTGTGGGGCACCACTACTTTCGATACTACGGTCAATACGGTCGGACCACGCTGTGGCAAGGTGCAGATGAAGTCGTGATCCAGAGCCAGATCGTTCACGATGATTCGCAACTGAGGTACGACTGATGAATATGACTACCACCCAATTCGCCCCGCCATCCGTCAATGCCCACGATAGGGCCGACCGTCGGACATCGAAATGGCTGCGCCGGGTCCGCTTCGCCTCGCTGGCGGCAATCCTGGTGTCACTGGTTCTGCTCGTGCGGCTGCTGCCCGTAGATCGCCTCGTGGCGTTGCTTTCGACGAAAGTCGAGCAACTGGGTGTGTGGGGGCCGGTAGTGTTCATTGCGGTTTACATCTTCGCTGCCGTCCTGTTCGTGCCCGGTTCGGCATTGACACTGGCTGCGGGGGCTGTGTTTGGTCTGGTCACCGGAACCATCGTGGTCTCACTGGCGTCCACCACGGCAGCGGCAGCTTCCTTCCTGATCGGACGCTATCTGGCGCGCGATGCCGTACGCCAGTGGGCTTCCAGGAATCCCCGTTTCGCCGCCATTGATCGCGCCATCGGCCAAGGTGGATGGAAGATCATCGCTCTGCTCCGCCTGTCGCCCGCCATGCCATTCAGCTTGGGCAACTATCTCTTCGGGGTTACGTCGATCCGCTTCTGGCCGTACGTGCTCACGAGTTGGCTGGCAATGCTGCCCGGCACCTTCATGTATGTGTACCTGGGCTATGCCGGTCGGGCGGGGCTCACCGCCGCCGCCGGCGGAGAAAGCTCGCGCTCACCCGGCCAATGGGCACTGCTCGTGGTCGGCTTGGCGGCCACCATTGCCGTCACCATCTATGTCACCCGCCTGGCCCGAAAGGCCGTCAAGGAGAATACGGTGATGTCTGACGCACCCGCAGCGCCCGCCGGTCCCGCCCCATTCGCCCAAGCGCCGCCATCCCGCATCATGGCGACAGTGCTCACCGCGACGTTCGCTCTGGCTCTGGCGGTTGGCACCGGCTGCGCCTATGCCAATCGAGCCAAGATTGCCGGACTCTTCGGCCCCCCGTCCGTGAAACTGGGTGAAACCTATGCCGAGAAGCCGGATGGCGCGCGATTCGGCCACTCCGCTTTCGATGCGCTGCTGAAGAAGCACGTCGATGAGGCGGGCATGGTGGACTATCGCGGACTGAAAGCCGACGCGGCAAGCCTCGACGCCTACATCGCCACTCTCGCCAAAGCGCCGCTGGCCGACCTGGGGCGGAACGAACGCCTGACGCTCCTGATCAACGCCTACAACGCGTTCACCCTCCGACTGATTCTCGACCATTACCCCGTGAAGTCGATCAAGGACATCCCCGCCGATCAGCGATGGGACGCCAAGCGATGGAACATCGGAGGGAACGTCTGGAGTCTCAACCAGATCGAGCAAGAGCAGATTCGACCGCACTTCAAGGAGCCGAGGATTCACTTCGCCCTGGTCTGTGCCGCGATCGGCTGCCCGCCCCTGCGCAACGAGGCCTATGCCGCCGATCGGCTCGAAGCGCAGCTCGCCGCGCAAGCGCAGTACGTTCACACACACGACCGCTGGTTCCAGTTCGACGCCAACGGCAACGTGGTGAAGTTGACCAGTCTCTACAACTGGTACGCCGGCGACTTCGAGCAGGTGGCTGGGTCGGTCCTGAACTTCGCGGCCAGATACTCCCCGCCGCTCAAAGCAGCCCTTGACGCGGGCCGTAAGCCGAAGGTCGAATTTCTGAGCTACGACTGGTCATTGAACGTCAAGGAGTCCAAGTGATGCATAGCGTCGTTGACATTGTCGGTTCCGTGACACAATCGCCGAATGAGCGACCTATCGTGCCGGCCCTGCTGCCCCTCGACGAGCACAATCGCCAGTTGCAGCACAACACCCACCCGACCGACTGGGTGAATCCCACGCCCAACGGGCGTTACAACCTCGTGGTGATCGGGGCGGGCACGGCTGGCCTGGTGACAGCGGCCGGCGCTGCGGGGCTCGGTGCGAAAGTTGCCCTCATCGAGAAGCACCTCACCGGCGGGGACTGCCTCAACGTCGGCTGCGTGCCCTCCAAGGCCCTAATCCGTTGCGCCCGTGCAGCCGCCGATGCCCGTCGCGGCTCAACCTTTGGCGTGAAGATCGGCGGTCCGGTAGAAGTGGACTTCCAGGCCGTCATGGAGCGTATGCGGCGACTGCGGGCGCAAATCTCGCCCAATGACTCCGTGCATCGCCTCAAAGGCCTCGGCATCGACGTATTCCTGGGTTCCGCCCGTTTCAGCGGAGCCGATACCGTGGAGGTCGAAGGTCAGAAGCTGCTGTTTTCCCGCGCGGTGATCGCGACCGGTGCCCGCGCTGTCGCTCCGCCCATCAAGGGGCTGGCCGAGGCTGGCTACCTGACCAACGAGACCCTGTTCTCGTTGACGCAACTGCCGCGCCGCCTGGCGGTGATCGGCGGCGGTCCCATCGGCTGCGAGATGGCCCAGAGCTTCGCCCGCTTCGGATCGCAGGTGACGCTCATCGAGGCGGACAAGCAAATCCTCATCCGCGAAGACTATGACGCGGCCCGACGTGTCGAAGTCGCTTTGGTCCGCGACGGCGTCAAGATCGTCTGCGGCGGCAAGGCGGCCGAGGTTTGCCGACAAGGCGACGAGCGAACCATCGTCGTTGACTGCGGCGGCGCGCGCCACGAGATCACGGTGGATGCAATCCTGGTTGGCGTGGGGCGCACGCCGAACGTAGAAGGCCTGGACCTTGAGGCCGTGGGCGTGCAGTACGATAAGCGTGCCGGCGTGACCGTCGATGATCGGCTTCGCACCACCAACAAGCGTATCTACGCGGCCGGCGACATCTGCTCCAAGTACAAGTTCACGCATACAGCCGACGCCCTGGCTCGCATCGTCATCCAGAACGCGATGTTCTTCGGGCGGGCCAAGGCCAGCGCGCTGACGGTGCCCTGGTGTACCTACACCGACCCAGAGATCGCCCATGTTGGGATGTACGAGCGCGACGCCGAAGCGGCCGGGATTCCCGTCCAGACGTTTACGGTCGAGCTGAAGGACGTGGATCGAGCGATTCTGGACGGCGAGGACGAGGGGTTTCTGAAGGTGCATGTACGTAAGGGCACCGACAAGATTCTTGGGGCGACGCTCGTCGCCGGTCACGCCGGCGAGATGATCTCGGAGGTCACGCTGGCGATGGTGGCCGGCGCGGGTTTGGGCACGCTCGGCAAGACGATCCACCCGTACCCAACGCAGGCCGAGGTCATAAAACGTGCCGGCGATGCCTACAGCCGCACGCGGCTGACGCCCTTGGTAAAGACGATCTTTGCCAAGCTGATGGCGTGGCGACGATGACGATGTGTACTGATGCGAGGCGGGCGTATCCACCTCGATAAACCTCTTTGTGAAAGGCTCTGATCATGCGATGGCTTACCGTGACCGTGCTCGCAGTGGCGATGGCTTCAACGCTTACCCTGTCCGGCTGCAACAGTGACAAGAGTGACGATGGCTCCGGATCGAGCACAAAGCAATCCGATGGATCGGGCAGCAAGCCCGCAGACCAGCAGGAGCAGCAACCCTCCGGTTCTGGCTCGCATTGAACGAATCGAGCGTTGAATAGGGATGGATGTTCCATCCCTCAAATCACCCCGTATAGAAAGGATTCGGCAGATGACACGACTCAAGCATGTTCGATGGATCGGCACTTTGTCACTGATGGTGCTGTTGGCAGCAGGAATGTTGTCCACCGTTTGGGCGCAAGGCAGCGCCACCAAGGCCGGCAGCACCACCAAGGAACCGGACAAGAAGAAGGTTGAGGTCAAAGCGGAACTGAACGCCGAGGCCCTCAAGGCGCTGATGGCCGCCAAGGTGCCGATGGTGGTTCTCGATGCGCGTGGACCGTCGGAGCAATGGGTTGCCGGCGCGGTGCCACTGGCCCACGACGCCGAGGAAAGGGCCATTCGTCGTGCCCTGGCGAATCCGAACCAACTGGTGGTCAACTACTGCGGTGGCCCTGAATGCCCGATGAGCCTGATGCTCGCCAATCGGCTGGCTGAACATGGTTATGCCAACGTGATCCGGTTCACCGGCGGCATCGAGGCATGGACTAAGGCGGAGCTACCGCTTGCGAAGAAAGACACCGGCTCCACGACCAAGCAACAGGCTACCCCGCCGGCTCAAGGCTCTGCTCCTCGGCCCAGCGGTTCGGGATCTCGCTAAAACTTTCATCCCCCCCGGTGCAAGATGGCGAAAGACGTCTTGCACTGTTTCGGAGCAGGCAACCTGTGAATCACTCCGTCCGGTCACGACTGTTACTTGCGACGTGCCTCACGGCGATGATGGGGTGGTCGTTCATGCTTGCATGGATCAGCCGTGCATTCGCTTATGAACGCGACGTTCTCGACAAACCGGTGCTGTTCTTCGTCACGATGCAGATGGCCGCCGGGTTGTTGTATCTGTTCACGCTCTGGCTGCTCCGCCAGCGCGTCTCCTCGCGGTCGATAGCCATGACTGTGATGGCGGTGGGCCTGGTGATGCGACTGAGCCAGATGGCGGCCACGCCGATTCTTGAAACCGATCAGTACCGCTATCTCTGGGATGGTGCGGTTACCGCACACGGTTTCAGCCCCTACGCCTATGCTCCGAACCAGATCACGTCACGACCGGAGAACTTACCCGATCCACTACGAGAATTGGCCGATGAGTCCGGCGAAGTTCTGTCACGGATCAATCATCCATCCCTGCGGACGATCTATCCACCCACGGCTCAGGCTGCGTTCGCCGTGGGGCATTGGATCGAACCTTTTGGCATATCGGGGCTGCGCTGGACCTGGCTGGGGCTGGACCTGGCGGTGGCAGGCATGCTGTTACTGGTGCTTCGAGGGGGCGGCACCTCCGTGGCGTTTTCGTTGGGCATCTACTGGCTCAATCCGCTTCTCATCAAGGAAGTGTTCAACTCCGGCCACATGGAACTGGTTTTGATCGCTGCGACCATCGGGGCTTTGCTCGCAGCGATCCGTCATCGCACCGTGCTCTGCATGATCCTGCTTGGACTGGCGACCGGAGCCAAAGTCTGGCCGGTGCTCTGGCTACCTCTGTTGTTGCGAAACAGCACGCGATCATGGCCCAGGCGGACGGTGGGTCTGGCGGCGTTTGCCGTGACAGTCCTGCTCCTTGCCTACCCTATTTGGGTGACCCCCCTCGATGCCACCAGTGGCTTCGCGGCTTACGCACAGCGGTGGCAAATGAACGATTCGGCCTACCTGCTTCTCCACGAATCGCTTCGATGGATCAGTCCTGCCCACGGGCGCTTCGCGGCGCGGATGGTGGTTGCCGCATTCCTCCTTCTGCTGGTCATTTATCTTCTCGTAAGGCATCGCTCCTCGGATCGATGGGTGATCGGAAGTACTCTGGCGGTCACCAGCACGCTGTTTCTTCTTAGCCCCACGCAGTTCCCGTGGTATTACCTCTGGATTCTGCCGCTGCTGACCCTGCGTCCCTTGTGGTCATTGCTTGGATTGACGGTGACACTGCCCCTCTACTACCTGCGATTCCCGCTGGACGCATTGGGACATGCAAACTGGTTCGACTACGGCCTGGTCTGGATCGAGTTCGTCCCCATCTGGTTGCTGCTGGCGGTTGAATGGCGAGCATCACGCCCCGCACCACTGCGACAGACTGTCTGGGAGGAACATACACCCACGCCTAAAGCTCGCGTTGCGGTCGTCATCCCCGCCTTGAACGAAGAGCTCGCTATTGGTCGGGTTCTTGCAGCAATTCCGCAATGGGTCAGTCAGGTCGTCGTGGCCGATAACGGATCGACCGACGAGACCGCCTCCATCGCCAAACAGCATGGCGCGACGGTCGTGCAGGAGCGGCAGCGCGGATACGGCGCGGCTTGCCTGGCCGGTATCGCCGCCTTGGAAAGTCCCGATATCGTCGTGTTCCTGGATGGCGATTTCAGCGATCATCCGCAGGAGATGAGCCGATTGGTCGAACCCATTGTCCGTGACGAAGCCGACATGGTGATCGGATCGCGCGCCCTTGGGTGTGCCGAAGCAGGCGCACTCACGCCACAGCAACGCTTTGGCAACGCCCTGGCCTGCTGGTTGATCCGACTCATCTATGGCGTCCGTTACACCGACCTTGGGCCGTTCCGCGCTATACGCCATTCATCATTGCGACGTCTGGCGATGGACGACCGCGATTACGGCTGGACGGTGCAGATGCAGGTGCGGGCAGCGCGACAGGGTCTTCGTGTGAGGGAGGTGCCCGTCAGCTACCGGCGTCGCATCGGCAAGTCGAAAATATCCGGCACCATTCGTGGCGTCATCGGGGCCGGCACAAAGATCATCAGCACGATCATCCGCGAAGGTGCTCGCGCCCGCGCCGGCCGGAGAGAACCTACGACCGATCGGCTGCTTATTTTCGGGCGCTTCCCCGAGCCGGGACGCGCGAAAACCCGCCTGATCCCGTTGCTTGGCCCCACCGGCGCAGCTCTGCTGCATCAACAACTTCTGCGGATCGCCCTGGATACGGTCCGGCGGCTTCGCGGGCGGCGCAACGTGATGATGGAGGTGCTTTCCACTGGCGCTGCGACAAGCCAGATGGCATCCCTGTTCGGCACCGATCTGGCTTACCGCGACCAGGGAGAAGGCGACCTCGGCCAGCGCCTCCGCCACGCCGCGCTACAGGCACTCACCGAAGGCGCTGAGCGCATCGTGCTCATCGGCACCGACTGCCCGCTCCTTGATACCGACCGCCTCGACCAGGCGTTCGCCGCTCTGGACGATCACGATGTTGTGATCGGGCCGGCGTTGGACGGTGGCTATTACCTGATCGGGGTGAAGTCGGATCACGCGGAATTGTTCACGGGCATCGCCTGGGGCGGTCCTACGGTGCTGGCACAGACGCTTGAAGCGTGTCGGCAACTGGGTTTGCACTCTGCGCTGCTCCCCGCGCTTCCCGACGTGGACACGCCTGACGATCTGGCGGCCTGGGCCGCCGCAAGGCTCGCCCCGGCCCACACCGAGCCACGTCTCTCGGTCATCATCCCCGCGCGAAACGAGCAGGACCACCTGGCCGCAACCCTTGCATCGGTGCTCACCGCCGGGAACGTCGAGATCCTTGTCGTGGATGGCCGGAGCACTGACCGCACCATCGAAATCGCGCGGCAGTTTGGGGTAAGCGTGATCGCGTCGGAACCATCACGCGGCGTCCAGTTGAACGCCGGCGCAGCACATGCGCGTAGCAATGTCCTACTCTTCCTGCACGCAGACACACTTCTGCCGTCTGACTACCTCGCGGCGGTTCGGCAGACACTCGCTCATCCCGACGTGTCCGCCGGTGCATTCGGCCTTGCCATTGACGCCCGTGGCATAGCCCCTCGCCTGATTGAATGGGGTGTCAATGTACGCTCGCGGGTATTCGGTCGGCCCTATGGCGACCAGGCCCTGTTCATGTCAACCCAGATCTTTCGTGATTGCAATGGATTCCCCAACTTGCCTTTCATGGAAGACTACTCCATGCTGTTTCGTCTCAAGGCCAGAGGCCGGATCCGTATTACGCCTCAGCGCGTGTCCACCTCCGCACGCCGATGGAAGACCAGCGGCTGGCTTCGAACGACCCTGGCACACCAATGGATGATCGTGCGACATCATTTCGGTCATTTCCCCGACAGTGGCGATACGCCAGTTCGCGGAAATTGCGTGACAGACAATCATTGCGAAATAGAATGACCACCAATGTGGAAGCTGCCAATGACACCGAGGGCTTGAGAATGAGCGGGCTGACCGATGACAAACTGAAGAAGTTGCTCGCCAAACGCGGCAAGGTGGAACTGGTCGATTGGATCATGGAACAGTCGGCCAACAATGAAGACCTGCGGCGGGTGCTGGTCAGCTTCGTCGCTCCGCAGGCGGACATCAAGACGCTGGTTTCTGAGTTGAACCAGATCATCAAGGAGGCGTGGGGACGCACACGGACCAGCAAGGAACCGTGGAAACTTGCGCGCCCCATTGCCGCCGACCTTGAGCCCGTATTGCCCGTTTTGGAACAACTCATTGAGCGCGGCCACGCTGCCGACGCCGAGAAGTTGCTGCGACGGCTTGTCGAAGCGGCCGACAAGGGCTTCGACCACGTTGACGATTCCTATGGCTACCTCGGTCCGCTCTGCCAGGACGCGGTGACGCTCTGGGGCAAGGCATGGGCAAAGATCGAACCACACGACCCGGCCGTGCTGGCGCAGTTGGTGCATGACGACGTGCGGGACAATGGCTACGCCATCCGCGATCACATGATCCGTGACTTTGCCCTAGCGCTCGGGCGTGACGGCCTGCTGGCACTGAAGGAAATGTTCCTGGCAGAGCACAAAGCCAATCTCGCTGACAAGGGGCTGGACGATTGGGAACGGCACGAGCCGCTGCGGCATCTGGCGGACGTGGCCGATGCGCTGGGCGACGTGGACATGTACATTGACGCCCAGCGTCAGTGCGGCGTGGAGAATGTCTATGCCTTGCCCATTGCCCGCCGTCTGCTCGATGCGGGACGACCCAGTGAAGCATTGGAGTATCTGAACCGCACCGATCCCAGCCGTTCGCATTTCCAGGGCGAGAACGACGACTGCACCGCGCTGCGGGTCAAGATTCTCCAGGCGCTGGGCCGCGATGAGGAAGCCCGCGACACACTCTGGCAGGAGTTCCGACGTGGATTGGGCACCACGTCGCTGGAGCGGCTCCTGGCCTCGACGCCGAAGGAACAGCAACAGGCACTCATCAACGAGGCCATTGAGGTGGCTGATGCGCACTCCGACAAGCTCACTGCGGCAACTTTCCTGCTCGGGCGTGGCCACGCGGATCGTGCCGCTGCAACGGTCGATGCGCATCCCGACAAGTTCGACGGGCGCTACTACGGCTCTCTGTTGCCTCTGGCCGAGGCGTTTCAGAAGGATTTCCCCGAATCGGCCTGGGTGCTGTATCGTTCGCTGCTGCTGAGCATCCTCGAGGAAAAGCGGTCGAAGGCCTATCACCACGCCGCCGACTATCTGGCCATTGCGGACGACCTGGCCGCGCGGACCGGTCTGCACGAAAAGCACCAGGCATTGCTGTCGCTACTCAACTCGAAACACGGCCGCAAGTACGGGTTCTGGAGTCTGGTGAAGAAGTGACACCGGAGAAACCCCGGCAGATCGTGGCATGATCGGGCCGGGGCGGTGGGCGGGCGATGAATGGCGGTTCAGACGCGACTGACGGCCTTGGCAGCCTGCTCGCGGATGTACAGGCTGTCCTTGAGGGCGAACTTGCCGCGCTCGGTCTTGACGAACCGGCAGGCGTCGCCCTTGGTGGTGAGCTCGCGCAAAATCGATGCGTAAAGAGTGCTGGCGGGCGTCTTGCCCTTGCCGGGCGTCCAGAGCTGGCGCTTCACCACCAGGTCCACGATGTCCTTGCAGCGCATCGGGTCCTCCATCTCCTCCGCACCGTCAGCAGCAGCCATGTCCCGAGCCTTCCTGGCCAGTTCTTCGCCGCCCAGCACCGCCTTGAGTTCGGTGGACGTCTCCCCCGATTGCGAGCTGTGCGCCTCGTCGATGATCACCGCACAACGCCGCGTCGGCAGAATCCCCGTAGCCTTGTCCCTTGAGTTCCGCGGCCAGACGCCGCGTGCTCTTGAACGTCCAGC
>JBBDMX010000116.1:0-50667 GCA_040878035.1 Phycisphaeraceae bacterium
CCGGCACGAGGATAATCCATCTCCCCAGTTTACTCCGGTTAGATGGATACCCCAGAGACGCCATTCACGTTGTTCGCGGCTGAAGTACGCGGTGCGGGCCTTCCCCTGGGCAGGTCGATGACGTGGGTCAAGGCCTGCTCGTGGAGGAACTCGGGGGCAAGGTCGGCGCCCGTCACGTCCCAGACGATGGTGTTTAACTCGCGATCGAGGCGAAGCTGCTTGAACTGCTGGATGTCTTTGCGCGGCTCAAAGGTCTGGCTGTAGAGTTCATCCTTGAGGTCCAAAGCCCCCCCCGAAAGGAAGCCGCCCGGAAAGACAAGCCCCCCGGACAGTACCCGGCCTCCCCTCAAGAGGAGGGGTGGACGGCGTCGGCGGGCTGAGGCGTAGAATGGGGACGACATTGGGGTGCCCGACCCCGGAAGGAGTTTGCGTCATGGCTGACAGCCGTAAGCGGCAACTGCTCAAAGACCCGATCGCGCACCTGGACATCACCCGGCAGGACGTGGTGGCGCTGGTGCAGGCCATGGAGCACATGGCCTATTCGGCGCGCGACCTTTACCGGGCGGCGGACATCTACGACCGCATGATCCGCGACCGCCAGTGCGGCATCATCCTCTGCCTGGCGGGGTCGCTCATCAGCGCGGGGCTCAAAAAGATCATCGCCGACCTGGTGCGCCACCACATGGTGGACGCCATCATCAGCACCGGCGCCAACATGGTCGATCAGGACTTTTTCGAGGGTCTGGGCTTCAAGCACTACATCGCCCAGGAAAAGTACCGCAGCGGCATGTTCGACGGCGAGCTGCGCGACCTGAAGATTGACCGCATCTACGACACCTTCATTGATGAGGATGAGCTGCGCTTCTGCGATGAGACGATGCGTCAGATCGCCGACGGTCTGGAGCCCCGGCCGTACTCCTCGCGAGAAATCCTGCGGGAAATGGGGGCGTATCTGCAGAAGCTGGGCAAGTGCAAAAAAGGTACGCAGACCGATTCGATCGTGCTGGCGGCGTTCGAGCACGAGGTGCCGATCTTCTGCCCGGCGTTCTCGGATTGCTCGGCTGGCTTTGGCTTAGTCGCCCATCAGCACCAGCGCACGCAGGCGGGTCAGCCCATGGTGTCGCTCGACTCGGCCCGCGATTTTTACGAGGTCACCCAACTCAAGGTCAAGAATCCGACGACGGGTCTGTTCATGATCGGCGGGGGCGTGCCCAAGAACTTTGCCCAGGACATCGTGGTGGCGGCCGAGGTGCTCGGCTACGACGCGCCGATGCACAAGTACGCGGTGCAGATCACCGTGGCGGATGTGCGCGACGGGGCGCTATCGAGTTCGACGCTCAAGGAGGCGTCGAGCTGGGGCAAGGTGGACACGGTGTGGGAACAGATGGTGTTCAGCGAGGCGACGCTGGCGCTGCCCTTGATCGCGGGGTATGCGTACCAGCAGGGCGGGTGGAAGGACCGTCATGGCCGCAAGTGGGCGGCGCTGTTGGAAGGCGCGGCGGCGCCGGCGTGAATATGGAGTGCGGCGGCCCCGACGCCGCTTTAGCTTGCGGCGGAGCCGGGGTAGGTGGCGCGCAAAGAGAGCCAAAGCGGCGTCGCTGTCGTCGCAGTCCCAAGAGCCGCCGCAGTCCAAAGTATGATGCTGCTCATGAGCGACACCATTCAGGTCATGATCAAGCGTTTGCCCGGTAGTGACGGCGTGCCGTTACCCGACTATCAAAGCGCCCATGCGGCGGGGATGGACCTGCATGCGGCGGTGCCGGATGACGCGCCCCTGTCGATCGCCCCCGGCGCCATTGTCGTGGTGCCTTGCGGTTTTGCCATGGCGGTGCCGGTGGGTTATGAGGCGCAGGTTCGCCCGCGCTCGGGCCTGGCGAGTAAGCACGGCATCAGCATGCCCAACGCCCCGGGCACCATTGACGCGGACTATCGCGGCCAGGTGCAGGTGCCGCTGATCAACCATGGCCGTGAGGCTTTTGAGGTGACGCGTGGCATGCGCATCGCGCAGATGCTGATCAAGCCCGTGCCGCGCACGCAGTGGGTCGAGGTGGCGGAGTTGCCCGATACGACTCGCGGTGAAGGCGGGTTTGGACATACGGGGCACTGATGAAGATGGAACACGGATGAACACGGACGAGAAGATGGAACAGTGATGGACAGGATGGACATGATGAGTGGGAACTGATGCTAAGCCGCAAGCGGCTGGAATGATGAAGAATCCTGTTCATCATGTCCATCCTTGTTACCTCTTCTCCGCACCTTCGAGTTCAGTCTCATAATTTCTACCGGCGGGATCGATTTTGCCGATGTAGAGCGATACGGCGGCGTGCGTTTTGACGCCGGCGCTATCGCTGCATGACTGACGGATGGGACCCGTTTTCACATGGCCAAAAAGAGTAGCAATGCGGTATCCAAGGGTGACCCCCGGAAACCCCGGTTGTGGCCCTACATTCTGTGGGCGGTTCTGGCTGGGACTTGGATTCTGGCGGTGGTGAGCCTGGCCAGTTATGACCCGACGGACTGGCCGGGGCATGCCGCGGTGCCACACAATGCCCGTCCCGCCAACTGGGCCGGCCTGGTCGGCGCCATGATCGCCCACCACCTCTACCTGATGATCGGCCCGGGCATCTGGATCGCCGTGACGGGCTGGCTGGTGTTCATGGTGGCCACGGCGCGTAAGCGGCCGCTGAGTCAGCCGGTGATGCGCGTGCTGGGCATCCTGCTCATGTGCCTGGCGACTAGCGCCATTGTGGCGGTGGCGGCGCCGCACCTGTCCAACCGGCCCGAAGGCGCCGGCGGACTGGTCGCCATCTACCTCACAGACCACCTGGTGGCCCGTTTCAACACCTTCGGCTCCATGCTGATCCTGGCGATCGTGTTCTGGATCGCGGCGGTGCTGGCAATGGATCAGGTGGTGATTGCAGCTTCGCGGCTGCTGGGCAAGGGATGCCTGGCGCTGGCGAAGATTCGCGTGCCCCGGCCGGTGTTGGCGGGGCGGTTTGGCCGACTGGCCGGGGCGACGTCGGGCACTGGAGGCAAAGGGCTGGAGAACGATCTGATGACGCTGCGGCCGCGGCGGGTCAAGCCGCAGGCGGCGATCGTGGACGATGAGGTTGAGGGGGAGATTGATGAGGAAGATGCTAAGCCGCAAGCGGCCGTGGCGGACGAGGATGACGTGGCCGCTGACGCGCCGGGTGCGTATGTGCAGGAGAAGCAATCCGCGGCGTTTGATCCGGAAGCCTTGCGCGCCAAGATCAAGCAGATGCCGATTAACTTTGCCCCCAAGGGCAAGACGACTGTGCAGGCGCCGCGCGAGGTCGATATGTCGGGCTACCAGTTTCCCGGCATGGACCTGCTGGTGGAGCCGGAAACCAACTTCACGCAGGAGATGGAGCGCCTGGTGCGCGACCAGGCCATCCAACTGGAAGAGGCGCTCCAGCAGTATCGCATCGACGGCGAAGTCGTCGGCATCGACTCGGGGCCGGTGATCACTCTCTTTGAAGTGCGCCTGGCGCCTGGCACCAAGGTGTCGGTCCTGTCGGCGGTCGCCAGCGACTTGGCGCGGGCGCTTAAGGCGCAGAACATCCGCATCGTGCCCAACATGGCGGGCAAGGATACCGTCGGCGTCGAAGTGCCCAACTTGAAAAAGGAACGCGTCCGCCTCAAGGAGTTGATGACCACCAACCCCGAGGAACTGGCGAAGATGAAGCTGCCCATGTTCCTGGGCAAGGACGCCTCGGGCGCCCCGCTGGTGCAGGACCTGGCGTCCATGCCGCACATGCTCATCGCCGGCACCACCGGCTCGGGCAAGAGCGTGTGCATGAACTCGATCATCATGTCCTTCCTCTTCACGCGCCGGCCCGACGAGCTCAAGCTCGTGCTGGTCGATCCCAAGATGGTGGAAATGAGCCTGTTTAAGGACATTCCCCACCTGATGTGCCCGGTGGTGACGGAGATGAGCAAGGCTGCGGCCATTCTCGAATGGGCCACGACCAAGATGGACGAGCGCTACGAACTGCTGGCCGAGGCGGGCGTGCGCGACGTGGCGGGCTACAACAGCCTGGGATGGAACGAACTCAAGGAACGCTTCAACCCCACCACCGAACAGGAAGAGGCGCAGATCCCCAAGAAGCTGCCCTACCTGGTGTTCGTCATCGACGAGTTGGCGGACCTGATGATGACCAATAAGGAGGTCGAGGGCTCGATCGTTCGCATCGCGCAGAAGGCGCGGGCGGTTGGCATTCACCTGATCCTGGCGACGCAGCGGCCGCAGGCCAACGTGGTCACCGGGCTGATCAAGTCGAACATGCCCTGCCGGGTGGCGTTCAAGGTCGCCTCGGGCATGGACAGCCGCATCGTGCTGGACCAGAAGGGTGGCGAACTGCTGCTGGGCCAGGGCGACATGCTTTACCTTTCGCCGCGCTCGAGCAAGCTGACGCGGGCGCAGGGGACGCTGGTGGACGACATGGAGATTCGCGCCACGGTGAAGTTCCTCAAGACGATTGCACAGCAGAATTTCGAGCCGCAACTGGTGCAGTTGCGCGCTCCGGGCGTTGAAGGCGACGGCCAGGACGTGGGCGAACGCGACCCGCTGTTCGAGGACGCGGTGCGCGTGGTGCTCGAATCGCAGCGCGGCAGCGTCTCGCTGCTTCAGCGCCGCCTGACGATCGGCTACTCGCGCTCCAGCCGGCTTATCGAGCAGATCTTCCAGGCGGGCCTGCTGGGTGAGTACAAGGGCTCGCAGGCGCGCGAGGTGCTCATGAGCCTGGAGGAATACGAAGCCCTCAAGGCCCAGGCCGAGGCCGACGCGGCGGTCGAGGTCAACGGCACCGTGCCCGACGATGAAGACGGCGCGGATGCCGATGATGACGACGGCGTGCCCGACGAGATGGATGGCGAGTACCGGCGGTAGGGCGATTGCGATGTTGCGATCACAGGGCCGCGCACGATGAAATGTGCGGCAATGATCTCCAGGGAAATGGAGTTCCCCATGTCCACGGCCCGGCTGAACCTGTTCTGGATTGTGATTTTCGGTCTGACACTGCCGCTGGGGATCGTTGTTTCAACGCACTTGGCGCGGCGGAGTTTTGAGCGCGTCAAGCTGCGCGACCAGACCATCACGGTCAAGGGCTATGCCGAGCGGCCCATCACCGCCGACCGTGGCATGTGGAACGCCCGCATCACGGCGCGGGCCGCGGAGATGGTTCCTGCGTACGCCAGTCTCGAACGCTCGCGCGACCTGATGCTGACGTTCCTCAAGGCACACGCCTTTGAGGTCACCGATGTGGACCTTTCGCCCGTTTCGATCACCATCGTTTATGAGCGCGACAAGGAGGGTAATCGCACGAATGCCATCGAAGGCTACGTGCTTTCCCAGGATTTCTCCATCAGCGGGGACGACGTCGCGTTGATCGCGCGCACCGCCCGCAACGCCAGCGACCTGATCTCCAAGGGGGTCGAGCTCAACTCTTCGGCGCCAACATATCTCTACACGAAACTGGACGACATGAAGCTCCAGATGCTCAGTGAGGCTGCCCAGAACGCCCGGCAGCGCGCCGAGGAACTGGTCAATCACAGCGGCAGCCGCTTGGGCAAGTTGCGCTCCGCCAGCCAGGGCGTGTTTCAGATCACGCCGGCTTACTCAACTGAAGTGTCGGGCAGCGGCATCAACGACACCGAGAGCATTGACAAGGTCATCAAAGCCGTGGTGACGCTGGAATATGCCATCGAGTGACCAATCATGGACTTTGACTTCAGTCAACTCTGGACCCTGCAAGCACTGGTCGCACTGCTCACACTCACCTCCCTGGAGGTGGTGCTGGGCATTGACAACCTGGTATTCATCGCCATCCTCACCGGCAAGCTGCCCAAAGATAAGCAGCGGCGCGCCTGGATCATCGGCATCGGCGGCGCCATGGTCGTGCGCATCTTGCTATTGCTGACCATCAACTGGCTCATGCGGCTGACCGAGCCGCTGATGCCCAACCTGCCCTGGCGGCTGGGGGAACTGTCGGGCAAGGATCTGATTGTGATCGTGGGCGGGTTGTTCCTGATCGCCAAGGCCACCTGGGAGATTCACGACAAGCTCGAAGCCGTCGGTCATGAGGAGGGAGCCGGCGTTGGGCGCGCGCCAAAGAAGCTCGCTGCCGTCGTCTTCCAGATCATGCTCATCGACATCGTGTTTTCACTGGATTCGGTGATCACTGCTGTAGGCATGTCCGATCAAGTCGTCATCATGGTGGTGGCGGTCATCGGCGGCGCCGTGGCGATGATCGTCTTTGCCCGCTGGGTCAGCGGGTTTGTCGAACGGCACCCGACCATCAAAATCCTGGCGTTGTCGTTCTTGATCCTCATCGGCCTGAATCTGATGGTGGAAGGGTTCCACGTTCACGTGCCCAAGGGGTACATTCACTTTGCCATGGCCTTTTCACTGACGGTGGAACTGCTCAACCTGCGCCTGCGTAAGCGCGACGCCATCCGCCTGCGGCGTGAACGACTGCCCACCCATGTCGGGCAATAGCACCGCTGGCTCAGCGGGGCCGACGGCTTGGTGGATACGATGTAGCACATGGGAATGCTCTCAGACATTCGCGCCCATGTCACACGCCTGATCCATCAGCCTCGCAGCGAGCTGGGGCGGTGGCAACGGGCGATCGTGTTCATCGCGGAAATGGCGACGCACTGCTGGCGCAAGCTGGAGCAGGACCGCGCCATGGAGATGGCTGCGGCCTTGACCTATCGCACGATCTTCGCTCTGGTGCCGCTATTTGTCCTGGGGCTGGTCGTCTTCCGCGCCTTTGGCGGGTTCGAGGACGCCCAGACTTTGCAGAACCGGCTGCTCAGTTTTCTGGGCGTATCGGCGTTGAGCTACGAGAGCCAGGTGGAGCCGGGTGACGTGGTGCCGGTGCGCGTGCCCCATGCCGAGGTGGCGGCACAAGAGGAGGAGGCGCGTCAACAGAAGAAGGACGCCGGTGTGCCCTTGACTGCCGCCGAACAGGCCGAGCAGCATCAGAAGCAACGCGAGGTCAGCGCCGGCATCCAGACGGTGCTCAACAGCGTCACCGCCAAGGTGTCCAACCTCAGCTTCACCAGCCTGGGCATCGTGGGCATCCTGCTGTTCATCTACGCCGGCGTGGGGCTGGTCGTTTCGCTCGAATACGACATGAACATCATCTTCCAGGCGCCCGTGGCCCGGCCCTGGCATCTGCGCATCCCCATCCACTGGTCAATCATCACGCTGGGCACGGCCCTGCTCTCCGCGTCGCTCTATCTCTCGAGCCGGTTCATCCACTGGGTCGAGGCTTTTGGCGTCTGGACCGAGCTGCTCACCGTGCTGTCGCGCGGCGTGGCGCTGCTGGCCAGTTGGGTCATGCTGTTGCTGCTGTTCAAGCTCATGCCCAACACCAAGGTGCAGATGAAGGCGGCGCTGATCGGCAGCCTGGTCGCGGCGGTGATGTGGGAAGTGGGCAAAATCAGCTTCCAGTTCTACGTGCAGCAGGCGCTGCCTTATTCGGCGCTCTATGGCTCGCTGGGGTTGATACCGCTGTTCCTTTTCTGGGTCTACCTGTCGTGGGCCATCGCCCTGTTCGGGCTGGAGCTGACGTATGCGATCCAAGTGACCGGCGGGTCGTTCCAGCGTCCGCGCGAGCCCGAGCCGCCGCGCCTGCCGGGTGATCCCAACCTGCTTATTCCCATCCTGGCGCAGATCGCGCAGGAGTTCGTGAAAGGCAAGACGATCGGCCGGATGGAACTGGCGGACCGTGTGGGCCTGCCCTCGCGCGTCCTCAATGATTACCTGGCGCAACTCCAGGTCGCGGGGCTGATTCATTGCGTCGGATCCGAGGGCGACCGCACCGGTTACTCCCTGGCGCGTCCGCCCGACCGCATCGCGGTGGCGGAGGTCCTCGCTTTGGGCGCGAAACTGACGCACACCAGCTCCAACGGTAAGGCTGTCGGCTGGGACTACCTGGAGCGCCTGGCCGAGGCGCAGCGCAAGGTCGCCCACGGCGCCACGCTGGCGACGCTGGTTGCTGAAAAGTGAAAAGTAGAAAGTGAAAAGTATGAAGTGAGAAGTCGCACAGCGCGGCGTCTGACTTTTCACTTTTCACTTTCTACTTTTCACCTTTCCCCTACAATATGTAGATGTCGCGCACGCGCATCAAAATCTGCGGGGTACGGGATGTCGAGACGGCCCTGGCGGCCGCCGACGCCGGCGCCGATGCGGTCGGCCTGGTATTTGTGCACGGCTCGCCGCGGCACATCGAGGTCGCCGCCGCTAAGCCCATTGTCGATGCCCTGCCGCCGTTCGTCGAGCCGGTGGGTCTGTTCGTCGATGCCACGGTTGACGTGGTGCGCGACACTGCCCGAGAACTAGGCTTGCGCACGGTGCAGTTGCATGGCCACGAGACCACCCATTACGTCGCCTCACTAGCGCCGCTGCGCGTGATTAAGTCGGTGGCCGTCGCCGGGGATCAGAGTGTCGGCCGGCTGGAAGACTGGCGCGAGTCGTGCCCCAATCTCGCGGCCCTGCTGTTTGATGCGCCGCCCGGCCCTACGGGCATGACCGGCGGGGGGGGCAAGCCCTTTGACTGGAACGCGCTGGGCCGGCTCAAGCGTGAAGGCGTGCTGGACCGTTTGCCGCCGTACCTGCTCTCGGGCGGCCTCGATGCCGGCAACGTGCGCCAGGCCATCGCCTTGCTCTGGCCCTACGGCGTGGACGTGTCCAGCGGCGTCGAGTCCACCCGCGGCGTCAAGGACATCGCCAAAATCCGCGAGTTCTGTGACGCGGTGCGCCACGCGCCGATCGCGTAACTTTGGACTGCGGCGGCCTTGACGCCGCCTTAGCTTGCGGCGTAGCCGTGTTGGCGCCGAAAAGCCAAAGCGGTGTCAAGGCCACCGCAGTCCAAAATGACTTACAATCGCGGCATGAAACGCGTGCTATCGGGCATTCAACCGTCGGGCCAACTGCACCTGGGCAACTACGCCGGGGCGATTCGCCAGTTCATCGACATGCAGGACACGCACGAGATGTACGTGTTCGTCGCGTCGTACCACGCGCTGACCTCCAGCCGTGACGCCGTCGCCCTGCGGCAGTGCATCGGTCAGGTGGTGATCGACTGCATCGCCTTCGGCCTGGACCCGCGCAAGTGCCATCTCTACCTCCAGCAGGATGTGCCCCAGGTCACCGAGCTTGCGTGGATACTCGGGTGCGTCTGCCCCAAGTCGCTGATGGACAAGGCTACCAGCTATAAGGACAAGACCGCCAAGGGCCTGTCCGCGTCGATCGGCCTGTTCACCTATCCGATCCTCCAGGCGGCGGATATTCTGGGCGTCGATCCGGATGTCGTCCCCGTCGGCGAGGATCAACGCCAGCACGTCGAGATCACCCGCGACCTGGCGGAGAAGTTCAACCACATCTATGGCCCGACGTTCAAGGTGCCCGACGTCGTCGTGCGCCAGGGCGCGGGCGTGCTGCCGGGGGTCGATGGCCAGAAGATGAGCAAGAGCTACGACAACACGATCGACCCGTTCATGGCCGAGAAGCCGCTGCGCAAGCGGATCATGTCGATCAAGACCGACTCGACCCCCGTCGAGGAAGCCAAGGATCCGCAGAAGGACACGGTGTTTCAGATTTACCGCGCGATCGCGGGGGAGGATGATGCGCGCACGGTGGAGTTGTCGCGGCGCTATACCGCCGGCGGCATGGGCTACGGCGATGCCAAGCAGGCGTTGTACGAGTTGATCCTGGAGCACTTTGGCCCGGCGCGGAAGCGGCGCGGCGAGTTGATGAATGATCCGGGCTACATCGAGCAGGTGCTGCGCGACGGGGCGGCGGCGGCGCGGGAGAAAATCGGGGCGGTGACCGAGCGCGCGCTTAAGGCGGTGGGGCTGCGGTGAGCGACGCTCTTTCCGTTGGCATCCATGAGCATTGACGTGCGGCATCGGCCTGCTTAGGGTTATTGCATGGACTATTCGCACCTGATCACCATCGAGCCGGATAAGCGCAGCGGTCAGCCATGCATCCGTGGCCTGCGGATGACGGTTCAGGACGTGCTGGAGTATCTGGAATCGGGCATGACGCAGGATGAAATCGTGGCCGACTTTCCGGACTTGACGGTTCAGGATATCCGAGCGTGTCTGGCGTTCGCCGCCGATCGTGAGCGAAGGCTCCGGGCGGTTCCGGTGACATGAGATTTCTGTGCGACCAGAATCTGTCGCACCGGCTGGTCGAGCAGTTGGCCAGCGTGTTTCCCGGTTGCGAGCATGTCCGGCACGTGGGACTGGCGGCATCGCCTGATCCGAGGGTGTGGGAATTTGCCGCCGCGCATAGCTTGGCGATCGTCTCAAAAGATACGGATTTCCAGCAACGAGCCCTACTCTACGGGTGTCCGCCGAAGGTGGTGTGGGTGCGTTTGGGCAATTGCTCGACGGCAGCCATCGAGGCGCTGTTACGCGGCCGCTAAGCGGACCTGCTGGCGTTCGACGCCGACACCGCCGCGTCATTCCTGGCTCTGTCGTAAGTTACCGGGGGTCAGCCGCGGGTAGACAGACTGCTCATCGCCGTCTGTTGGGCGCCGCTGAGATTGGTGTCGCCCTGGACCAGTTTCTTCATCAGCATCTGCCAGGTTTCCTTCTCATATTCCAGCAGGCGGAGGGCTTCGCTGACGAGTTCGGGCTTGCGTTCCAGGTTGGCGTCGACCAGCTTGCGATAGATGTAGGTGTACAGGGCCCCCAGCCGCTCGCACAGGTCGGGAGCCACATCCGGGTTGAGACTGGTGGATAGCTCCAGGACGATTTTCTGGGCGCGCATCAGGGCGTTGTAGCTGGCCTCGAAATTCTTGCTTTGGAGGGCGGGCAGGGCCTGGCGGCAGAAGCGGATGGCGCCCTCGTAGAGCATCAGGCGCAGCTCTTCCGGGCTGGCGGTGAGGATCTTGGTGCGCAAGTAGGGGTTGGGGCCTTGGGGCGTCATGGCAAGTTACCGCCGGCACAGTCGGTACAACCGGCACTCTTGGTATCGGTTAATTACGGGGGGCTGCCTTAGCAATGCCGGGCGGGCTTGATCAGAGCCGCGCGGCGTGAGCCCGCGGACGCCCGACCGTGGGCTTACGCCGCGCGGCTCTGACAGACGCAAGGCCAAGACGCCGCGGCTACGACCCGGCGCTTGCCGCCAGGTTCGCCAGGCTCGTCAGTGCCGAGCTTTGCGACTGGAGTTGCGAGAGCACCTTTTCCATGGCGGTGAACTGGGTCTGGAGGCGCAGCCGCTTAGCCGCCAGTTGCTCGTCGTGGCGGGTGATGCGGTCGTTATCCAGTTGGATTTCGCGGTTGATCGACTCGGTGCGGGTCTGGAGCACGCCGTTGGTCGTGTCGGTCAGGCGTTTGATGGCTTCGTTGAAGCGGACACCGACGCCCGCGGCAGTGGTAGTGACCACGCCCTGGTCATCGGTCTGCGTCTCCTTGAAGCTGAACAGCGCTACCACGGCGTCACGGTCGGTCGCCAGCGCCTGGTTGAACTTTTCGGCGTTGAACTGGAGTTTGGCGCCCGAGCCGACGGTGATGCCGACCTGCGACAGCGAGTTGTAGCGTCCGGTCAGGTCGCTGCTGCGGGCGTTGACCAGGCTGTAGAGCGTGGAGCGGACGCGCGCCACCGTCGAGTCGCCCAGCAACAGGCCGCGCTGCTTGGTTTCGCTGTCGTAGGCATCGTGCTTGTTGAGCGTGTCGATGAGGCTGTTAAACGCGGTGACCAGCGACTCGGCGCCCTTGGTGACCGCTGAGTCATCGCGGGAGATGACCAGTTCGACCGGCGTGGTGCTGGTGTTGCGCAGGTCGATGGTGACGCCGGGCACGACGTTAGTCAGCGTGTTGGAGGTGGAAACGATGGGGATGGCGTTGGCGGCATTGGCCGAGCCGTAGAAGACCACGGCATCGTGCGCCTCGACGAGGTTGGTTGCCCCCATGTTCAGTCCGCCGTCGTCAAACACAAACGCGCCGGCGCGCCCGGACTTGCCGGCGGTCAGCGCCAGGCGATAGGGGCTGCCTTGCGAGCCGTCGTTGATGATCGAGGCCTTGGCGTTGAGGCCGGCTTGGTTGATCTTGTCGCGCACCTGCTCGAGCGTATCGGTGGCCTCGAGGGTGATGGTCTTTTCAAACGAGCCGACCAGGGGGCCGCCGTCGGTTTCGGCCTCGCCCAGCAGGCCCAGGTCGCGCGCGGTGGTCGAGCCGGATTCCTCGACTTTGATCTTGCCGGCGCCCACGCCGGTGTTCTCGATGACGATGCCGTCGCCGTTGTCGTTGACGCGGGCGTTGATCTGAAGGCCGCGGCTGTTGATCTCGTTGATCACGTCGGAGATGGCGACTTCGTTGCCCTGCGAGAGGTCCACCAGGGCGGTGGCGCCGCTGGCGTCGGTGATGCGGATCTCACCGCGGGCGATGCCCGAGCCGCCGTTGAGGGCGTCCAAGCGCGTGCCCGCCGAGATGTAGCGGAGCTGGAGATTCCCGCTGTTGATGCTGTCGGCGGCGACGTCCTGTTCCAGGCCCAGGCCGGCGGCGGCGGCGCCGCTGATGATCAGATTCGACGCCGCTGCGCCCGTATCGTCGCTGATCAACAGGCCGTTGCCGGCGTTGTTCAGCGAGGCAGTGACGCCGGCGCCCGAGTCGTTGATCAGGTCGATGACCTGGCTGACGCTGCCGGCGGAGGAAAGGTCCACCGCCGTGGTCACGCCAGCGCGGTTGGTGATGCTTAGTGCGCCCAGGGCGGCACCGGCGCCGCCGTTGAGGCTGCTGATGAGGCGTGAGTTGAGGGCGGCGACCAGGCGGTTACCCTGCACGTCGGCACCGCCGGCGGTGACGGCGATGCCCAGGTCCGCCGCCGCCGCGCCGGTGACATCCACGCCGCCGCCGCTGCTGTTGGTCAACTTGATGCCGGTGCCCGCGTCGTTGATGGCGGCGGTGATAAAGGTGTTGCCGGCGGCGCTGTTGATGGCGGTGATGACGTCGCCGAGCTTGGCCAGGCCGTTGAGATCGATGCCGAAAGTCGCGGCGCCGGCGGTGAAGGTCAGGTCGTCGCTGGCGGTGACCGCGACGCCGGCGTTGTCGTTGAGTGTGGAAACCAGCGTGCCGGCCGAGACGCGGTTGACCTGCGTGCCGGTGACGGTGGCGGGGTCGAGGTCGGCGTCGGCCGCCAGCCCCAGGCTGGTGGCGGTGCCCGTGCTGCCCACGTTTTCGACTTTGAGGGCGGCGACGGCGGCGCCCGTGTTGTCCGTGAGCGTGAAGTGGTCGCCATCGACGCCGGCGATGACATTGACGCCCGTGGCGTTGTTGATCGTGTCCAGCACGTCGTTGACCGTGACCGCTTTGGACAGATCGACGATGGCGGAGTTACCGCTGCGATCGGTGATGCGGATTTTGCCCCGGCTGACGCCCTCGCTGCCGTTGAGTTGGCTCAGGTAGGTGTCGCTGTCGAGCCGGGCGTCGCCGAACTCGAAGGTCAGTGCGCCGCCGGCGGAGGCGACGGGGGTGGCGGCGGTGTCGGCAAAGCCGCGCGTCACCGTCTGTTGCGAACTGACGAGACGCGCCACGTTGAAGTTGTAGGTGCCCGGCGTCGCCGAACTGGAACTGCTGGCGGTGAGGATGTCCTTATTGCCGCTACTGGCGGTGGTGCTCTTGTAGAGCGAGGTGTCCACCAGTGAGGAGATGGCCGAGCCCAGCGACAGGGTTCGGGCGCTGATCTCCGCCAGCGCGGTGTTCTGGGACTGGAGGATGCTGACCCGCTGCTGAAGCAGTTGCTTGGGCCGGGCCTCGATCGCCAGCAGTTGATCAATGAGGTCCGCGGTGTTGATGCCGCTGATCAGACCTATGCCGGATGTGATCGTGCCCATGGCGCCTCTCGCTAACCGGCGCATAAGGATCGCGCCGCGGATACACCATGATTATCGACCCATTCCGGGGGGATGCTTGAACGGCGGGGAAGTTGCGGCCGCTTGCGGCTTCGCGCAGCGCCCCGGCTGTTCGTGAGCCTGCGCGAAGCCGCAAGCGGCTATTGGCCGGCGCGTTTGGCCGCTTCCTTGAGGTCATCCCAGACTTTGCGGCGGTTTTCGACCGTGTATTGCCGCAGGAGGAAAGCGGGGTGGAACGTGGGCATGACGGGGACATCGGGGCCGTCGGGCCGCAGGCCGGTGAAAGTCTGCCACGTGCCGCGCAGGGCGGTGATGCCGGTCTTGGTGTCCAGCAGGGTCTTGGTGGCCGGGCCGCCCAGGGTCACGATCACCTTGGGATTGATGGTGAGGATCTGCCGGCGAAGGTAGTCCCAGCAGGCGGCGATCTCATCGGGCTGCGGCGGGCGGTTGTTGGGCGGCCGGCACTTGACCACGTTGGCGATGTACACCTGCTGGCGCTGGTACCCGATGGCGACGATCATCTTGTCCAGCAGTTCGCCCGCCCGGCCGACAAACGGCCGGCCCACTTCGTCCTCGGTCTGCCCCGGCCCTTCACCGATGAACATCAACTTGGCATCCGGATCGCCCTCGCCGAAAACCGTCTGCGTCCTGCCGTGACAAAGCGTGCATTTGACGCAGCCTTTGACCTCCTGGGTGTCCAGGGTCTGAAGGATGGCGAGCTTCTGGTCGCGTGAGAGCTCTTGACCGGGCGTGCTAGAGGTCGGTCGCAGCAGGGGGGCTTGGCCGGGAGGGGCGGACGGCGCGGGACGCGGCGTCGCGGTCGCCTGCGGTGCGGCCAGTGGTGTTGGCGGCTGCAACTGACCCATGGGTACCGCATCGATCCCCAGCAATCGATCGGTCATCACATGCTGCCGCAGAATTCGTCGCGCGCGTGTGTCCATCTGAGCAGGATAACGCATGCAGCCAAGATTGCACCGCTGCGACCGCGCCGTCCGATTGATGGGATACGCATGGATGCGACTGTCCCTACGACCGAGCTTTCCGCCCCGACCCGAATCGACGGCGAGTTGACCATCCAAGGCCGCGTGATCATCACGGGTCGGTTCCAAGGCACGCTCTGCACCGACGACACGATCGTCATCGGTCCCACCGGCATCGTGATCGGCACACTCATCGCCCCACGCATCGAAGTCGCCGGCCGGGTCGAAGGTGTGATCCAGGCTGCGCAGTTGACGACCCATGCCGGCGCGACGCTGGTCGGCGAGATGCGCATCGGCGTTGCCGTCGAGGACACCAATCCTGCTGAGCCTGTCGACACCTATGCGCCGCTCGATCCGTCAAGCAATCCACTGCCCGATAGGCCTGCCGGTCCCGCAGCCTCCACACCTGCCCCGTCAGCGGTAACCACTGTCGCCACCGTTCCCCAGGGCATGCACTTCATGCTACAGCGACGCAGACCGATGAAAATCATCAGCGCCCGGGCGACGAAGTAATCGTCATGGAAACTCGGGTCGGCGCCAAACCTTTGCCCCGGCTTGGGATCGGTCAGGCGTCACGGTTCTGCCGTCTTGCCGCACGTCACATACGGCCGCAGCTTGGCGATCGTCATCGCGCCGATGCCTTTGACTGCCGCCAGGTCGTCCACGCTACGGTAGGGCCCGTGCTCTTCCCGACGGGCGATGATGCGCAGTGCCAGGGATTTGCCCAAGCCTGGCAGCAAGGCCAAAGTCACCGCGTCGGCCTGGTTGAGGTCGATGCGTACCTGCGTGGCGACGGGGTGGAGGTCGGCGCGGGCCAGCGGGCGCTGCCAGGTGGTCCAGGCCGCCAGGACCAGCATGAGAAGGAGTAGCGTCGCCAGGGCGAGGGTGGCGTGCTTCATGGTGCTAGCCCGTTCCGGTGGGGCGGGCGGATGAGCCGACGGACTTGTCACCATTGGACCGGCTCCCGTTGCCGTTGCTCACCGATCCCCCGGCATTGCCGCCGCTGGCTGCCTCGCTCCCCGCCGCCCCGCTGCCTGACCCACCGTTCAACGCGCTTCCAGTCCCTACCGCCCCGCCCCCGGAGTTGCCCCCGGAGTTGCCCCCGGAGTTGCCCCCGGAGTTGACCCCGGAGTTGACCCCGGAGTTGACCCCGCCCGCGGAATTGCCCCCAGCACCCGCTATGGCTCCTCCAGCCGTCAGCGGCGCTCCCTTGGTCTGAAGCGCCCGCCGAAATGCCACCAGCCGTTTGAACGAGCTCTTGGGTTGCAGGTCCTCCCCGATCAACGCCGACAGCGGCAACTCCGCGTGCGGGTGATCGATGATCTCCTGCCAGGCCACCGATTCGACAAATGGCTTGGACAAGGCCACGTAATACAACGCCTCGAGCCAGCGGCCCTGCACCAGTTGCGACCAGGGCTTGCGCCAGAACCCGCAGTTGGGGTCCACCGCCTGGTCGGCACTGGGCGCGGCGATCATCATCTCCGTCACCGGCTCGCTGGGCGCCGCCACCGTCAGGTGCAGCGTCTTGCCATAGCCGGCAAACTGGTCCATCAGATGGCTTAGCTGCATCAGGTCGCGGGCATATTGTCCCGGCACGGCCTGGCCTACCAGCAGCTTCATCGCAAAACCGTCGAAAGGAATGCCGCTCTGCACCAGCAGGTCGGCGTACATCATCGGCGGAATCGAACGCGGGTTGTGGCTGTAATACTCGCCAAACGGCTCACGCACCTCTACCAGCACCTTGGCCTGCGGCGCCAGCTTCTTCACCAGCATCGTGCTCATCCGCGTCAGCTCCATGAGCTGATCGAAGGTGAAGGTGAAGTGGTCGTTGATGTGCAGGCCCGACACGACGTTCCACACACTCACTGACTTGGCGTAGCGAGTCACCACCCGCTCGACGTGCTCGTAGAGCAGATCGCGCACGGTTTCAAAATCATGCTCCCACATGAACACCCAGTCGGGCAGCACCGATGGCTCAAAGCTCACCACCGGTCCGGCCATGATGGGCATTTTGCTGCGCGTCGCCCACTCCGTCCACTGGTCGGTCAGCTCCCAGCGATACTCGCCTTCGCCCGGCGCCAGCACGCGCCAGGGCGTGGGCATATAGAGGAAGTCGAAATTGGACACCAGGGCGGCGCGGACGCGGTCGTTGGTCTGGTCCAGCGCCACCCCGCAGCCCAGCGGCGACTTGGGCAGCCCGGTGGTCGTCTTGCGCCGGGTCAGCAGCAGCTCGGCGTGCGCCAGGGCCAACTCCTCGCTGGCGTCGATCGAGGAAATCAGGCAGTCCTGCGCCACCAGGGCCGCCTTGGCGGGGTTGGTCGCCGCCAGGCACATGGCCTCAATGAACAGCCGCTTGGCGCGCTCCACGCGCTTGCTCAGCGAGTGGTCATCGCCCAGGTCGAACAGGCCCCATTCTTCGAGCTTGTTGTAGATGAGCATCAGCCGGTGCCGCGCCTGCTCCAGAGCCAGGAGATACGGCTCAGGCCGATCGGGGAGGAGCGTGGTCTGGACGGTGAGCTCGCCGCAGTCGCCCACGGGCTGCTGGAGCGATAATGCCGACGGACCCACTTCACGTTTCTGGCAGGTCACCAACCCCGCTGAAAACGCGATGTCCGCCCGCATGGCGGCGTGATCCGACCCCACCAAGTAAGCATTGCGCAAGGCACAATGCTCGGCGGGACGGCCCGACTCAAAAATCTGAAACTTCAACATGCCAACCTGTGCCTTCTGTGCGACGAAGGAATAACGGTATGAATAAGGCCGGGATTGCACCGGCGGCTGCCGAGGGAGGGTATGGGGATATCGGCAACCGCAGCGCATCGCATTGAAGGCGGGGGCGGCATGTCGGCCCAAGCCGGAATCCAGAGGAATCCCGGGGGCGGGCCAGCATCAAGGAACCTTCACCTCCAATCGCATGGGAGGATCAAAAACGCGGCGGTCGCAAACACAACCGCGACCGCCAAGGACACATTATGCCCGATCTGGCCGCGCCGGGCAAGGCGCAAGTAAGTCAGCGGCGGGGGGAAGAAAGAAAAAGCCAAAAGCACAAGGCGCATCGCGGAACATGCGGCGGGGCGAGCCTGCGGTGAGGAGGGTTGTTCACCAAGCCTGCACAGGAGTCGCGGTCACACTTGGACCGCGGTGGCCGTGACACCGCTTTGGCTTTCCTGTACAGCCGCGTGCGCGTTGCCGCGAAAAAGCCAAAGCGACGTCCAGGGCTGCTGCATTCATAGCGATCCACGCTTGCCCAATGAAGTTGACTTAACGATATGTCATATGTTATTAACATCGACCAAGGCACCCACGCCGCGGTGCTGAATCGAGTTTCAACCCCAACGGCAGCATCTCCATGAACCAAACCCTTCGCCTGATCCTGATCGCCCTATGCCTTCATCTGGGTCTGCTGATGGCGATCGCGCCGGCCCAGTCGCCGACGGCCGCACCTGCCAACGTCGTTGACCCAATCGTCACGCAGCCCACGCCGGATCCCCGCGCCGCACCGGAGGCCGCCAAGGTCCCCGATAACGAAGCGGACGACGAGGAAAACGACGACGAGGACCCCAGCGCCAAGCTCGTCGGCATGCCGGCGCCGCAGTTCGCCCTGCCCGACTTGGAAGGCAAGCATCTCAGTCTGAAAGACATGAAGGGCTCGGTGGTCGTGCTGGACTTCTGGGCCACATGGTGCGGCCCCTGCATCGAGGCCTTGCCGGGGCTCGACCAGACCTATCGCGATTTGAAAAGCCATGGCCTGACAGTGCTGGCCATTAACCATCAGGAGCCCGCCGGCCAGGTGGCGCGCAAAGCGGCAGCGCTGAAGCTGACCATGCCGATTCTGCTCGATGCCCAGGGCTCGGTGGCGGATCAATACTTCGTCACGGGGATTCCGCAGACGGTGATCATCGGCAAGGACGGAAAGGTTGCCCACGTTTTTGTCGGCTCGGGCAACGACGGGCCGATTCGTGCCGCCGCCCTTAAGGAGTTGGGCCTGACCCAGCGGGTCACGCCCGTCACCTCCCTGCCGGTTGTGGATGATGAACAGGTCATGGCCAGACTCGTCGCCGAGGGCACGCGTCTGATGCGGGAGAAGAAGCTTGTGCCGGGGGAGCAACTGGCCCAGCAGCTTAAGCGCGTGGCGGCGTCGCCGACGGCCACGCCGGTGACGGGTTTCCCGGTGGCCGACGCCGCCGCCGCCAGGGTCGAGGACCTCTCGGCCGCCGGCCGACGCGGCACGCTGGTGCTGGCGGAGCTTGAGCACGACCAGGAGTCGGGCCAGGTCGCCGCCTGGCCCGCCAGTGGCTTTGTCGTCTCGGCGTCGGGCCTGGCGATCACCAACTATCACGTGCTGGAGGTCGCCGCCGGTCCCGGCCTGATCGCCATGACCGGCGATGGCCGAGTCGTTGCTATACGCTCGGTCCTGGCCGCCAGCCGCGAGTACGACATCGCCCTGGTGCAGCTAGACGGCCAGGACTTTACGCCCCTGGCGATCGCCCCCCGCGCGGCCGTCGGCAGCGGCGTGGCCGTGCTGAGCCATCCCGACGGGCGGTTCTATTGCCTCACCCAGGGCGCCGTGGCGCGTTACAGCATGGCTAGCCGCGAAGAAGGGCTCGTCCGCGTCGCGACGATGGAAGTAACCGCCGACTACGCCCGCGGCTCCAGTGGCGGGCCCGTGCTCAACGCCGCCGCCCAGGTCGTGGGCATGGTCGCCGCCACCGCCTCGGTCTACTACGACGACGAATACGGCGACTTGCAGATGGTGGTCAAGGAATGCGTCCCGTCGGAGCAGATCCTCCAGATTCTCGCCGGGCAGAAGGTGGAAGTGATCATCGAGAAGGCGCCGTGAGCGGGCGGGCACACGGAAATCGGCTGGAGTTACAATGCCTGTGCCTCAAAGACTCCAGTAGCGATGGAAGAACGATGCGTCTTGTTCAGATCCTGATCCTTGACTGTCGCGGGCAGACTTGTATAATTCATATTGAACGCGCGGTTGTTGGCCAGGATGTCCTGGCGATTGCCGCCGCCGGCATTGTCATGAATCACGAATTGATGCGAAAGCAATGTTCATCAAATGGATTGCAGCTCGTGGAACCAGATGTCCAGAATGTCAGGCTGACACGCGACTGACATGGGGGGTGACATTTCGTAACTTCCGGGGGAATAAGGAGAAATCAAAAGATGACACGGGGGGGGAGGGGAGGGGGGGCTGACATGTGTCCGGATATCCGAAATTGCTTGTGGATGTTGCCGCAGCCCCGTCGTGCCCACGCGGGGCTTTGCCCCCGAAGTCAACGCATATAGGAGTGGTAGCGCGATGGTGTACAACGCGCACGAGCGCGACTGCCAGGAAAGCCCAGCCGCTCCCGCGGCTGGGGCGCGGACGACTCACCGCATTGCGGCACCGAAAATTGGCAGGCGGTGCGTGCCAGGTCCCAGCCGCGGGAGCGGCTGGGCTTTCGGTTCTTCATTCTTCATTCTTCATTCTTCATTCTTCATTCTTCATTCCTCGTTCCTCATTCCTCGTTCTTCGTTCCTCGTTCTTCGTTTCTTGTCCCTCGTTTTCTCGTTTCCTTCGCGGGCATTTGCTTGACGCCTCACCGTCACGCGGATAGATTGCCCAAGCATCCCTTGTTTGTTCTCCACCCCCCAGGGAGTTCACGTATATGTCGAGGCTGCGATCCCCCTTAACAGGTCTACTGTCTCTGTTGGTCCTGGTCCTGACCTTGGCGCCCGCCCAGGCGCAGCAGGGCACCCCCGGATCGTCCCAGCAGCAGTGGGCGGACTTCAATCATTACGTGCTGATCGCCCGGCCGGACCTGGCCAAGGCGGCGGGCGACGAGCTGCTCAAGCTCGAGGGGGCGGCCCTGCTCCAGATCGTCGAGAACAGCGACTACGCCACGCGCTACCAGGAGACGTTGCGTCGCGCCGCGCGCACGGCGGGACTGGAGGAGACCGCCAAAGCGCTGTCGGCCAAGATTCTCGATGCCCAGATCGGCCAGGCGCGCGATGCGGCGCGGATCGCCGCGGACATCGAACTGCTTGACGACGGGGCTCGCCCGGTCCTCAACGCCACGGTGCGTTTGAAGGCCGCCGGCCAGTACGCCGCGCCGCAGTTGCTCGCCGCGCTGTTGGATGAGAACAAGAGCAGCCTGCATCCGTACGTGATGCCGACGATGGTGTCGATTGGCCGGCCGATGGTCTATCCGCTGTCGGTCTCGCTGCCTTACCTGGAGCCCCGGCCGCTGACGCAGGTGGCGCAGGTGCTGGCGGAGATCGGCTACCCGCTGGCGCTGCCTTACCTCAAGCAGGTGATCGACAATCCCAAGATCGACGCCAACGCCCGCGCGGTGGTGCAGGCAGCCTATGACCGGCTGGCCAACCAGGCGGCCATTCCCTCCAGCGCTACCTCTGACGACCTGTTCCTCCAATTGGCGCGCAACTTCTACACCAACGCCACTGTGGGTGGCGACCTGCCCGGCTACGACGAGCAGAAGCAGGTCGGCATTGTTTGGCGCTTTAACCCCGGCTCGGGGCTGTATCCCACAGCCGTGCCCGGCGCGATCTTCGGCGATGTGCTGGCCATGCGCGCCTCCAGCGAGGCGCTTGCGCTCAACCCCAAGCTCGACGCCGCGCTGTCGCTGTGGCTGGCGGCCAACGTCCGCCGGGAACAGCGCTTGCCGCAGGGCGAAAAAGACCAGTCCTATCCCGGCAGCTTCCAGGGCGCCGAGTATTACCTGCTCCTGGCCGGGCCGTTGCGTCAGCATGACGTGCTGGCGATGGCCCTGGACAACCGGGACGCCCAGCAATCGGTTTCCGCCATCAACGCCCTGCGCAGCACCGCCAATCAGGAGGCGCTGTTGACCGGGCCGAATCAGACCCAGCCGCTGCTGCGTTCGCTGTACTACCCCGATCGCCGGGTGCGTATCCTGGCGGCGCAGGCGCTGGCGAACATTCGCCCGCGGGAGGCGTTTGCCGGCAGCGAGCGCGTGGTCCGTTCCCTGGCCGAAGCGGTGCGCCCCAGCGACGTGCAGTACGCCCTGGTCATCGCCGCCGACCAGGAATCGATCAACCAGATCAACGGCGAAGTGCAGAAGCTCAATTACCAGCCCGTCGGCGCCCTGTCGCTCGACGAGGCCAGCAGCCGCATCAGTAACGTGCCGGGCGTGGACCTGATCGTGGTCAGCGCCGGGACCGATGCGTTCCTGGCGATGTATCGCACGATGACGCAGGACGATCGCCTGGCGGCGGTGCCGACGGTGGTGATCACCAGCGAGGCCGGCGTGATCGAAGTCAACCGCCGGTTCGACCGCGCCACGCAGAAGCCGATGGCGATCAGCTCGCAGAGCGGCGCAAGCCTGGCGGGAGCGGTGGATCAGGCGATCAAGGCCACGGCAGGCAAGGCGATGACCAGCGAGCAGAGCACGAAGCTGGCGCTGGACTCGCTTAGCGCCCTGCGTGACATTGCGGTGAGCCGCAGCGCGGTGTTCAATATCGCCGATGCGCAGCCGGCGCTGATGCGTGCCCTGTCCGACAGCCGGGCCGAAGTGGCGACCGGCGCCGCCGGCGTGCTGGCGATGATCGATAACGCCGAGGCGCAGCAGGCGATCGCCGAGGCCGGTCTGGACGGCGCGCGTGCCGAGAACCTGCGCATTGCGTTGCTCAACAGCCTGGCGGATTCCGCCAACGCGCAGGGCAACAAGCTCACCGGGCCGCAGTTGGACAAGGTGCTGGACCTGGTGAAAAAGTCGCAAGGCGACCTGGCGGTGGCGGCGGCGCGAGCGCACGGGGCGCTGTCGCTGCCGTCGGCCAATGCGCTGGAGTTGATCACGCAGAAGTGAAGTGTGATTGGCGCCTAGGATCACAGCATGACCGCTGACAAGATGCGCGAGCTATGGAAGGCCGAGTCATTTCAGCCTTTTACGATTCGGTTGGCTGATGGCCGCGGTATTGCAGTTCGGCATAGCGAGTTCATGACGGTATCCCCGCAGGGGCGTACGGCGGTGGTCTTCCAACCAGACGGCTCCATGAACATCATCGACGTGATGCTCGTGACTGATGTGGAGATCAACACCAATGGCAAACCTGGGGGCAAGAAGCGCCGTTGACGTGGCACTCGTGCTCCAAGCGAAGCGCGGGCATGAGAAGAGATGCTGCACGAAAAAGATCAGGCCGTCGCCCGTGTGGGCGACGGCCTGTTTTGCGAGCGGCCCGAACCGTAAGCCGAATTCTGTTCCCGCGGGAAAACCCGCGGGGGCGACCATTTCTCTAGGCCCGCCGTTACCGACGGGCTCGAGCAACCTACCCGCCCCATGCACCGGACCGGTGTGGGAAGCGCCGGACTTGCGCCCGGTGAGCTTCCGGGGGCTGCTTGGTCTTGCACGCGGTGGGGCTTGCCATGCCTTGCGTGTCGCCACGCAAGCGGTGCGCTCTTACCGCACCTTTTCACCCTTACCGGGCGGTAGCCTTCGATGCATCGCTGCACCGGCGCAACCTCCGTCCGGCGGTATGTTCTCTGTGGCGCTGTCCCGTACCCGGCCGTCGCCAGCCGGACAGGTGGGCGTTACCCACCACCGTGTCCTGTCGTGTTCGGACTTTCCTCTGATCCCTCGCGGAACCAGCGGTCGCCGCGTCCGAGCCGCTGTCCTATTGTAGCCGCTCCTGTTCAATCATGATGAACCACCAGGACACCAAAGACACCAAGAAGGAAGAGGAACGGGAAACGAGAAACGAGAAAACCCTCAAGTCGGCTGTATTTGTTCTTCGTTCTTCATGCTTCTTGGTGTCTTGGTGGTTCATCTTCCGCCCTAACGCCCTATGATCTTGCCCATGTTTGGAAGCCATCTGTCCATCGCCGGCGGTCTGCACAACGCCCTGCTCAAGGCACGCGAGCTGGGGATGGATTGCGTGCAGGTCTTCACCAGGAACCAGCGGCAATGGTCCGCGCCGCCGCTGACCGAAGACGAGGTGCGGACTTGGAACGCACATCGCCGCTCGACCAAAGTGAACATGGTCGTCAGCCACGACAGCTACCTGATCAACCTGGCGAGCATCAATGGCGATGTTCGCGGCAAGTCGATCGCGCTGTTCCGGGATGAACTGGAGCGTTGCGAGGCGCTGGCGATTCCGTACCTGGTGACGCATCCGGGGGCGCACCTGGGCGCGGGCGAAGAGGCGGGGTTGACCGCGGTGGCCATGGCGCTGGATGAGATTCATGATGCGCTCCCCGGCTATCGCACGGTCACGTGCCTGGAGATCACCGCCGGCCAAGGCACGAGCCTGGGCCACTCCTTTGAGCACCTGCGGCGGATCATCGAGCAGGTCAAGGACCCGGCACGCCTGGCGGTCTGCCTCGACACCGCCCATCTGCTGGCGGCAGGATACGACCTGACCAGCGCCAAGGGCGCGCAAGCCACGCTGGACGAAATGGACGATGTGCTGGGTTTGAAGCTGGTCAAGGCGATTCACATGAACGACTCCAAGACGCCGCGGGGAAGCCGGGTCGATCGGCACGCGCACATTGGCCAGGGTCACGTGTCGCGCGAGGCGTTCCGTGTGCTGGTGAATCATCGCGCGTTCCGCAAGACGCCCAAGCTGCTAGAGACGCCCAAGGAGGATGCGCCCGATGGCCGGCCTTGGGATGTGATCAATCTCGCGGTGCTGCGGCGCCTGGTGAAGAAATCCGTTTAGCGGGTGAAGCGCAGCGTCCCTCGTACTGACCATCATCATGCACTATCGACTCATCGGCATTGACTTGGACGGCACGCTGCTGGATCGGCGTGGCCGGCTCAGCGCCGCCAATCGCGCCGCCATCGCGCGGGCGCAGGCGGCCGGGGTCCTGGTCGTGCCCTGCACCGGCCGGGCGTGGCGCGAGTCGCTGACCGTGCTTACCGATTTCCCCAACCCGACCAAGGGCATCTTCGCCAGCGGTGCCGCGGTGGCGGACATTCCCACGGGAAAGGCCATCGATATTGCCGTGCTCGAACCGCACCTGGCGATGGACCTGGTGCGGCGACTGGAGCCCCGGCGCCAGGCCGTGCTGGTCCTGCGCGAGCAGAACATCACCGGCCACGACTACCTGGTCACCGGCCAGGGCTCGCTCTCGCCCAGCACCGAGTGGTGGTTCCAGGTCTTTGGCGCGGTGGCCTGCTTCAAGCGCCAGATCACGCTGGAGGACCTTCATCACACGCTGCGCGTGGGCATGGTGGGCCCGGCCGGGGAGATGCGCGAGGTTGCCGACGACGTGCTGGCGGCCGTGGGCGCTCAGGTCGTGGTGCAGAGCTTCGAGGCCGTCAAAGACCAGAGCGGCACGAGCGTACACGTGCTGGAGATTTTCGCGCGGGACGTGCACAAGTGGCGCGGCCTGTCGTGGCTGGCGACGCAGATGGGCGTCACCGCCGGCGAAGTGGCGGTCATCGGCGATGAAGTTAACGACATTGCGGCCATGCAGTCGGCCGGCTGCGGCATCGCCATGGGAAACGCCATCGAGCCGGTCAAGCAGGTGGCACGATACGTAACGCACGATTGCGATCACGACGGCGTGGCGTACGCGATCGGGCAGTTACTGGAGGGGATTTGGTGATCTGGTGGTTTGAAGGGCCATGGATCGGTAACGCCAGACCACCAGATCGCCAATGACCTCATGGCCGGGCGCTGGCGCTGCTGGCCGGGGGGATGTGCTCGTAGTTGGCGTCGTCGTCTTCCATGAACACCTGCACGTTCATGGCCGAGTCATGGATGTCCTTGCCGATGCCGCGCACGGTGTTGCATCCGGGCAGCGTCCAGACCAAGGCCAACAGCACCAGGGCGATATGGATGGAGGAAAGTCGCATGCAACAACTATCGGCGACAGGCGTGAAACTGCTTCAGTTTCCGCCCCGATATTCTATATGGGTTTGGCCCGGTCCCCTGCGACCGCGGGTGCGGGCCGCACTGGGCCGTTGGGTCCGGCCACAGGCGGTCGGAGCCAAACGCCGCGTGATCACATCTTGCTGTAGCGAACCAGCAGGTTGACGATGGCCGGTTGCTGGGGGCGTAACTGGAGGCTGCGGCGCCAGGCCGCCAAGGCGTCGTCGCGTTGCTGGGGCACTTCGCGACCGGATTGGATATAGAGCGCCATGAGGCACACGCCCAGACCGTTGAGAGCGGCGGTGTCGTCGGCGTCCAGCGACAGGGCCGCGCGGTAACTGGCCAGCGCCTGGTCGAACTGCCCAAGCTTGAAGTGGGCATAGCCCAGCCGTTCGTACGCGACCGACGACGGCGTCTTGCGAATCAGGCCGTGCAGCGTGTCGATGGCCTGGCGAAACCGGCCGGCCTTGATCTGCGCGTCCGCCAGGCCCAGGACGATCGGCGGCTGGGCGCCGCCTTGCTGAACGGCATAGTCATAGGCCTCGACCGCACGCTCGTATTGCCCCAGCAGCACATAGGTCGCGCCCAGGTTGGCCTGGGCGCCCTGGTCTTCGCTCTTGAGTTCGGTGGCGCGTTTGGCGTAGGGCAGGGCGTCGCCGGGCCGGCCCAACTGGAGGAACGCCGCCGCCAGATGCGCGTTGGCGTGAAAGTCATCCGGCCGCAGCGCCAATGCCTGCAAGTAGGCCGCCACGGATTCGTTGAGCTTGCCCATCAGTTGGCGGCTGACGCCCAGGTAGTAATGGGCGTCGAAGCTGGCCGGCGCCGTCTGCGTGGCGCGTTCGTAGGCGCTACTGGCCAGTTCGTAGTCGCCGCGCTGGCGGTAGATATCGCCCATGCCCATGTGCGCTTCGGTGAGGCTGGGGTTGTCCTCCAGCGCCATGCCGAATGCTGCCAGCGCCGAATCGGTCAGCCCCTGTTCGAGATAGAGCTGCGCCTGCTCCAGGCGAATCTGGGCCTCGGTGACGCGCTGCTGCCGCTGCGACTGGCAGCCTGGCATGCAGACCACAAGGACGACCAAAGCGGCTGCCGCGAGAATGGGAATGGCGCGTTTCATCACTTCAAAGTAGATCGGCAGGATGTGCCGGTCAATACACGCGGGGAATCGGCTGCCGTTTTGGAGTGCGGTGGCCTTGACACCGCTTTGGCTTGCGGACTTCGGCAAGCGATCAGTCGAGTCCCCTAGCCGCATTCGCTGGCGCGAGAAGCAAAAGCGGCGTCACAGTCCAAAGGGGCGCGGCGTCAGGCATCCTCAATCACCAGCACGTGCACTTGCCCCGGCCCGTGCACTCCGGTGATCAGAATGCCTTCGATATCCGCCGTCTTGGACGGGCCGGTGATGATCGCGATGCTGCTGGGCATCTGTGTCGGCGTCAGGTCGCGCTGCCTCTGCCAATAGTCGATCATGTCCGGCAGGATGTCGCTCCTGCGCACGATGGCGATGTGCACCGGCGGCACCAGTGATAGTCCCCGGCTGTGTCCGCCATCGCTGGTGCAGATGATCGACCCGGTTTCCGCCAGGGCCGCGTGCACATCGGTGATGCCCACGTCGATGTCGAACTGCGCATCCAAATCCGGCGTGGCCCGCCAATCGACGACCTGCATGCCCTTGCGACGAATCGCGTCGGGCAACGCCAGGGCCTGCGGCAACGTGCCGGCGGCGAGGGCGACACGCTTGGCGTTGGCTTGAGTCAGTATCGCGGTAACGGCCTTGGTCAATCCGTCAGCACGCAGGCGTTGCACCATCATGCCGACCAGTTGCGCCTGTTTGACGAATACTTCAACACGGTCACTCGCAGGATCGCCTAGACGCACGACAGCGTCTTCTATGACTGGGGGTGGTTCAGTTGGCGCGGTGGTGCGATCACGCCCCAGTGCCGTGCGCACACGGCCCAGCAAGGTCGCGCGATCCGTTGGCGTTGTTACCCTTGACTTGCTCATGCTTCATTTCTCACGCTTTGTCATCGCCGCTTCGCAAAGCCTCAGCGTCGCTCGCAGCTTCGCTGCTTCGGCTAAACGTGGTGCGCGTCCTCTTTCTTTCGTTCCTCGTTCTTCGGTCCTCGTTTCTCAATTCCGGTTGCGCCACCAGTCGCGGAAATTCCGCGCCGGCGGCGTGGGCATGTCCCTCGCCTCGGTCCAGCCACTAAATGGCCCGCTGAGTCTGTGAATCCATCCGCGATTGGTGTAGGGGTCGCCCTCGAACCGCGCGTTGCCTTGGCGGCGCAGCATGCGCTTCTGCATCCAGCCTCCCAAGCGATATGTCGCGCTGTGCTTGAGCGACCAGGCCCACAGTCGCATCACCGCACGGTCCGCCCACTTGGTGATGTACTGCTGGTTCTGCCACTTGCGCAGGCGGATGAGGTACTTGGGAATGTCGATCTTCACCGGGCACGCTTCGTAGCAGGCGCCGCAAAGCGAGCTGGCGTGGGGCAGGTCGGGGTAGTTGTGCAGGCCGCGGAGCATGGGCGTGAGGATGGCGCCGATGGGGCCGGGATAGACCGCGCCGTAGGCGTGGCCCCCGATCTTGCGATAGACCGGGCAGGCGTTGAGGCAGGCGCCGCAGCGGATACAACGCAGCATCTCGCGTGTCTCCGCGCGCAGCACCTCGGTGCGGCCATTGTCCACGAGGATAATGTGCATGTTCCGCGGGCCGCCGTGCTCCCCCTGGCGGCGCGGGCCGGTCATGATGTGCGTGTAGCATGTCAGGGGCTGGGCAGTCGAGCTGCGCGCCAGCAGTTTGAGCATGACGGTCAAATCCTCGCGACGGGGAATGAGTTTCTCGATGCCGACAAAGGCGATGTGCGTGTCGGGCACGCTGGTGCACAGCCGGCCGTTGCCTTCATTGGTGCAGATCACCACCGAACCCGACTCGGCGACCAGAAAGTTCCCACCGGACATGCCCAAGTCGGCCTGGCGGTATTTTTCACGCAGGTATTGCCGGGCGATCTGCGTCAATTCATCGGCGTTTTCCGTGTACGGCACGCCCAGTTCACGGGCAAAGGCGCGGCCGACCGCGGTGCGATCCTTGTGAATCATCGGCGTGACAATGTGCGACGGGGCATCGTGATCAAGCTGCAAAATGAACTCGCCCAGGTCCGTCTCGATCGTCTGACAGCCCGCCGCTTCCAGCGCCGGCAGCAGGTGCGTTTCCTCGGTGAGCATTGACTTGCTCTTGACGCACAGCTTGGCGTTGATATCACGCGCGATCTGCACGGCTATCGAGTTGGCTTCATGATCATCGCCGGCGAAGTGGACCTGCGCGCCGGCGGCCGTCGCATTGTCGATGAACTGCTCCAGGTAATAGTCCAGGTGATCCAGCGTGTGTTGTTTAATCCGTCCGCCCAGGTCGCGCAGCTTGTCATAGCGCTGGCCGAACTGGTCGGTGAAGATGCGCTTGCGACTCTGGTCCTTCAGGTACGTCGCCTTGTGCACGAAACGCAACAACTGCTCATCCTGCGTCGCCGCTTGGGCGCGATCGTGCATGTCATAAGGCAGCGCGGGAAAGAGAATCTCCGCCCCCTGCGGCTTACCAACCGAGGACGTGAGAGCGACAGGTTGCGAGTTCGCTGCGGTCATACGGTATCGGTCACTTGGGAAACGGATTCACCGCAGAGGCCGCGGAGGACGCAGAGGAAGACGCAGAGAAGCATAGGAGATCGATAAAGCTGTTTGACGTCAATGAAAACTTCCTTACAGGCCCTTTTCTTCGCCTCACCTCTGTGATCTCCGCGCCCTCTGCGATGAATCTTCTGGCTCCATCAGTCCCAGGCTTTCGGCGATGATTTCCGCCAGGGACTTGAAGTGGACATCCACGCCTTGGCGGTGGGCTGAGCCGGCGATGTTCATGGTGCAGCCGCCTTCGCTGCTGACGCAGACCGGCGCCCCCGTGGCACGGATGCAATCGACCTTGTCACGGACCATGGCCCCGGAGATGGTGGGCATCTTGGTGGCGAAGGTGCCGCCAAAGCCGCAGCACTGGTCGGCCTTGGCGAGCTGTACGTATTGCAGGTCCTGAATCTGGTGAAGCAAGCGCACGGCCGGGTCATCCAGCGGAGCCATCCCGCCGGAAGTTTCACCGCGGGCATCCAGATCGGCCGCGGCATACGACTTGGCCGACACATCCCCCTCCAGCGGCAGGATCGGCGACTTGACGCCGATGCCGCGCAGGTGGCACGAGTAGTGGTACGTCACGGTACCGGGCCAGCGGGCGTCGTGTTGCCGCAGATCGACTTTGAGCACCTCGGTGAGAAATCGCGAAAACTCGTACACCTTGTGGACAAAAGGATCGACGGCATGCGCATAGGCCGGGTCATCGCGCAGCAATTCGGGGTAGTAATCGTGAATCATCGCCGTGCACGACCCCGACGGACACACGACGTATTCGGCGTCCTCGAACACGCTGACCAATCGCCGCGCCAGATCGCGGGCGTCGTCGTGGAAGCCGTTGTTGTACATCGGTTGGCCGCAACAGGTCTGCGCCTGCGGGAAATCGACCTGGCAGCCCAGATGTTCGAGCACCTTGACCACGGCAATGCCCGTACGCGGGTAGAACGTGTCGGTGAGGCAGGTGATGAACAGCGCTACGCGCATGGGCAAGAGTGTAATGCAGCGAGCCGGGCCGTGTCGGCCCGAATGCGCCCGCTCGGGTGACAAGGTGGCTCTAAGGCGGAAGTGGCACCGAGGCGTCCCTGCGGCGAGTCTTGCGGGCCGTGTCCTGCATAGGAGCGTGGGGCAGCAACGGCCATAGGCGATTGCCCCTGCGACAGTGGGGGGTCAGACCTTGCGACGCGCCGTGCTCGCCCGTACCCTTTAGCACCCCCATGAGTTCGGCTTCAAGCTCAACATCCGCACAGGCCGCCGACATCCGCGCCCAGGCCGCGACCCCTAAGTCCTCGCCTCGCCTGGCGGCGGGCGTGATTTTTGCTTGTTGCGCTTCAGTCATCATCGTGGCGGCGCTCCTTCGGCCTGATCCACAAGGCGTCGGGACACACCAAGCCCTGGGCTTACCGCCCTGCGGGTTCCTGCTGACCACCCGCCTGCCTTGCCCGACCTGTGGTTACACCACCAGCTTTGCGCTGGTGGCGCATGGCCAGTTCTGGCAGGCCCTGGTTAATCAGCCGTTTGCCGCCTTGCTTGCCCTGGCCACCGGCGTCACGATGGTCATTAGCGGTTATGCTCTGATTGCCGGCGCGTCGCTGGCGCCGCTGGGCAAGCGGCTGTGGCGGCCTATGGTCCTGTGTATCGTCGGGGCCTTGTTCCTGGGCGCCTGGATTTTCAAGATGATCACCATCGCGGGATAATTGCATGCCCTTGACCGGTTTCTCACGTAGGCAAGTTGGCTCCCATTCACAGCGGCGAAATGCCGGCCTGGCAATGCTCCTGCTGGCCGCAGTGCTGGTGCCGGGGTGTGCCGTGTTGGGCCTGGCGGCTTACGGCGTAGGGGGCGGTACCAAAACGCTCAAGGTTGACGCCCAATATCGCGGCCTGGCGGGCCGCAGCGTCGCGGTCGTCGTCGCCGCCGATGAATATGTACTCTACGAGTTCCCCAATGCTCCTCTGGCCGTCGGCCAGGTCGTCAGCAGCGAACTGGTCACCCATATTCCCGGCCTGCGGGTGACCGATCCCAGGCAGGTGGTCGACTTCCAGCGCGCCAATCCGTATTGGGCGACGCTGCCTTACGGCGCGCTGGTCAAGCGCCTCGGCGTGGAGCGCATCGTGTACGTGGACCTGAGCCAGTACAGCACGCACGAGCCGGGCAATGCCAGCCTGTGGCAGGGCGTGATCGCCGGCGGTGTTAGTGTGGTCGAGGCCGAGGCCGCCGACCCCAATAATCTGGCGTTCAGTCATGCCATTCGCGCCGCCTTTCCCGAAGGGCGGGAGATCGGCGTGACCGGCGCCGACAACCAGACGGTCGAGATTGGCGTGCTCAAGACCTTCGCCAAGAAGGTCGCCTGGCTCTTCTATGATCACGAAGAGACCGTGCCGCGGTAAAGGGCGGCGGTGTGCGGCGTAAGCGTCAGAGCCGCGGCGCAAGCGTCAGAGCCGCGCGGCGTAAGCCCGCGGCGGATCGTCCGCAGGCTTACGCCTTGCGGCTCAGAAGGATCCCGCAGGCTTACGCTTTGCGGCTCAGAAGGTGAAAGATGGATTTCAAGCACGTGATCGCCCTGTTACTGCTTGTCGTGTTCACCGGCGGCTGTGCCGTGCTGGGCGTGGGCGCGTACATGGCCGGCGGCAACCTCATCAAGCCCATCTACAACCTGACGGATCAGGCCACCGTCGTACTGGTCGATGACCCCGAGGGACAACTGGGTGACCCGGCGATGGCCGGCGTCATAGCCGCCGAGGTGGGCTTCCAATTGCAGCACCATGGTCTGATCAAGGATGTGGTGGATCAGTCGCAGGTGGTCAAGCTCATGTCTCGGCAGGGCGCCGCCTATAACAAGATGGCTGTCGCGGCGGTGGGCAAGGAAGTGGGGGCAGCCCAAGTCATTCACGTGTTGGTCGAGGCAGTGACCGCGCAGGGCGACCCGGGTCAACTCAAGCCCACGGCACAGGTCGCGGTGAAGCTCATCGACGTGACGAACAATCGCCGCTTGTACCCGCCCCCGCACGCATCCGACGTCGCCGGTGTCGCCGTCATTGGCCACGAGCGCGGCCATGTCGTTACCGTCAGAATCGCGGAAAAGACCAGCGACAAGACCAGCCCGGAGCGCATGCCAATTCTCCGCCGCCGGCTGTCTGAGCGGATCGGCCGCGCCGTCGCGGAGTTGTTCTACGAACATGAGCCGCCCACGCTGCTGACGGAAGAGTCGTGAGCGGCGGGTCAGTGTTGGCCCATGCACCCAATGGTACGGGCTGGCTGCAAAAGCGTCGCCGCCCGCACCGTTGGCGCCTGGATAAATGAATGACTTCGTCGTCGGTGGTTCATTGCCTTTGGGTGCTGTATGCGTGTTCTGCACTTGATCGATGGCTCCTCACCGCAGGCGACGCCGGTGACACTGGCGTTGATCCAGGCGTCGTTGCGCAAGCTGGGCCAGGCACGCCAGCATCTGCTGATCATGGGGGGAACGGGGCTGAAGCGTCAGGCGCGGCGCGTGGGCATCACGAACTGCACCACCCTGAGCGTGCCGGGGCAGCATGCGCTGCTGGGCGGGCGCCCCGTTCGCTACGCGCTGCGGCGCTTGCATGCCGATGATGCTGGGAGCGACGGCGCCGGCGGCTTTGCGCCCGACCTGATCCATTGCTGGTCGATCCAGAGTTTCACGCTCGCGGCCCTCTTGTTCCGCGGCGTGCCCCGCGTGCTGTCCCTGGTGATCGAGCCGTCGCCCCGCGCGGTGCACTGGCTTCGCTTTTGCGTGCCCGGCGCCGGCGGGCGATCCCTCGTGCTGCCGGTGTCCACCACCATTCGCCGCGCCCTGTTGACCGGCGGCGTGCCCGAAGCGGCCGTGCAGGTGCTGCGGCCGGGCATCGACATGGCCATGATCGATCCGGCGCGGCGACGGGCGATCCGCCAGCAGTGGGAGGCCGATGATCAGGTGCGCATCGCCGTGCTGCTGGATGATTCGCCTGACGGCGCCGACGCCATCGCCGCCAGCATGGCGACAGGACTGGCGGACGAAACCTGCGGGCCGCGGGGCCATTCCATTCGCCTGCTGGTGCATCCTGATCAGCGTAACCGCCTGCGTGCGCTGCGCACGATGCGCGGCATCGCGCGCGAGCATCGACTCATCTGCGACCAGCGCGTCCTGCGCCCGTGGGAGATTCTGCCTGCCTGCGATCTGGCGCTGTCCATGGGGCCGCGCGCAGGCGGCCTGTCGCTCCTGTGGGCCATGGCCGCCGGCGTGCCCATCGTCGGCGAAGCCACCTATGCGGTCAGCGAGATCATCGAGGACCATCATTCCGCCCTGCTCGTCAGGCCGACGCAGCCTAAGTGGATGGCGCGGCGCATCAACGAACTGGTTGCGGATGACCAGTTGAACTGGAAGCTGCGCGACACGGCCCGGCACGAGGCGTATAGCTTTTTTTCACGCTCGCAGTACACGCGTTCGCTGCTGACGGTCTATGAGCAACTGCTGGCGGGCGGTGCGGTGCAGGTGCCGGCGCTGGAAGCCACCGGCGGCCTGCGCTTCGCCGGGCGGGCGTAAGCGGGGGGGAACCGAGGGGAGTCGTAGGTAACTGGGCGTGAGGAGTTGCCGTGGCCAAGTTCGGACGTATCAAGCGGCAGCACGGACGAGTCGAGGGGCTTGACGCATTGCTGGACCGTATTGTCCGCGACTGTCCATTCGTCTTGCGCATCGTGCCGGGGCGCATGGGCCGCAAGAAAGGCAAGACGCCGCAGCGTCTGCGCATCCAGTACGACACCGTCAAGCCCGGCAGCCAGCCCACCGGCCTAAAGTGCATCTACACCCGCGCCGGTAGTTGGCAGGAAGTGTTCCTCATATGCAGCGATGCGGCCAAGACGCGGCAATGGCTCATCACGCACGTGGACGCGGAGGAATAGCGACGGGGCAAGCGGCTGGATGGCGGAGATGCTCTAATATTGGACAGTCACACCGCGAGGGTCGAACGATGCCCCATCTTCCTTCATATTCGCGACGTCTCCGGCGTCCGCCCCCAGGGGCGTGGATTGCGGTCAGTGCTGCGGCTGTCGCACTGGTGTCAGTCTGCATGGCATTGGCGGTGGCGCTGGCGCAGATGCGTGCCGCGGTGCACGAGACGGCCAAGGCACCGGCGTCGCCGACGATCATGACCCACCATTTTCCGGTGCAGCCGGACCGGCGGGATGTCTCGGCCCCGACGACGCAACCCGCCGAGGACACGGGGCTCGCCGAGCCATCGATGCCCGCCACGCTGCCGGTGGACCAGCCGGCGCCGTCCGCGCCGCCCGACGCCGACATTCCCTAGCGCCGGCGTTTCCCAGCGATCACCGGATATCATGTCTCCTCAGTATGAAGTGCGGGGCCACGCCCATGACCAAAAGGCAGTTTTACGATTGGCAGACGGCCGGCGGCGGCGGTGATGTTCTGCTGCTGGTACAGGCGCTCGAACAGGCGGAGATTCCCTGGTGCATGATCGGCGGCCTGGCGGTGAATCATTGGGCCAAGGAGCCGATGGCCACCGCCGACGTCGACGTGGTCATTGCCACCGACCGTGTGGAGCAAGCGGTTCGAGTCTTGGAGGAGGCCGGGTTTCGCGCCCAGCGTTTCGAGTGGTCGATCAACCTCAAAGGGCGATCGGATGTGAGCGTGCAAATCAGTACGGAAGCGGCCTACCACGAGTTCCCGCAACGCGCGACAGCCGCGGACGTGCACGGGATTCTCATGCGCGTGGCGAGCTTGGAGGACACGCTACAGGGGAAGATCATGGCCTGCCGGGACGCCGGCCGACGAGCCAGCAAGCGCGTGAAGGATCTGGCCGACATCGTGAGGCTGATCGAGGCCCATCCCCAACTGCGAGAGCAACTGCCCAGCGATGTCGCCGCACGGCTGCGCGCCTTGTGAGTCTCAGCGCACCATGAGCGATTCATCGGTCATGCGGGCCGCGGCGCCGGCGGTGATTTCGTGCAGCAGTGGCTGGCCGGTGAAGTGACGGTGGAATTCGTCCAGCACCACGGGCACGAAGAACTCGCTGCGGCCGCGGCCGGCATTGTGCGGTGTCATCACGACATTGCGTAATCCACGGAATGGGCTGTCGGCCGGCAACGGCTCGTCGTAGTGCACGTCGAGAATCGCCTGGATGCGGCCCCTGCGCAGCTCATCGAGCAGGGCCGATTCCTGGACAAGAGCGGCGCGGCCGGCGTTGATCAGTGTGGCGCCGTCGGGCAGGGACCCAAGCTCAGCGGCGCCGACCCGGCCCAGGGTGTCGCGGGTCAACGACTCGGCCAGGTGCAGGATGTCGCAGCGGGCAAACAGCTCGTCAAAGCTGACGGGCGTCACGCCCAGTTCGGCTGCGTGCGCCGGGGTCATGCGGTCACTGTGCACCAGAATGGCCGCGGGTTCGAGCACGCGCAGCAAGGGGACCAGGTGTCGCACGACGGCGCCCATGCCCCACGCGCCAAGGGTCGATGTGTGCAAGCCGCGCACCGCCGTGTCGGCGCCCTCCCAGGTCAGGGCGCCCGCGTCGCCGAACTGGGCGTAGTCCGTCAGCCGCCGCGCCGCCACCTGGGTCATCATCAGGCTCCACTGGGCGACGGAATAAGCCATCTCTTCGTTGGCGGTCACGACGCGCACGCCGCGCTGGTAGAGCTCACCAGATACGATCCCGGTGACTGAGCCCGCGGCGTGGCCGACGATGCGCAGAGTCGTGTTGCGCGCCAGTACCGCCGGCGTCAGGCGTGGGGCGCCCCAAGTGGTGATCAGGCCCTCGACACCCTGGAAAAGTGAAGCCCAAGCCGCCTCATCGTGGCGCGGCGGACAGTGGGGCAGCAGACGCACCGGGTAGCCCAATGCCTCGGCACGCGCTACGGCACGAGGCGTCCAGAGCTCTTCACGAATGCGTCCGGGAGGTGCGGTAAACAGAATATTCGGTGACTGTGACAGGATCGATCCTCACGAAAGTGGGCGAAAAAGGCCAGAAACAGGAAACGGCTATTGCCCGGCATTTAGGTTGGATACCTTGAAGTTCGATATACGAAAGCTCGCACGGGCGCCGATCGCGCGGAAGCCGATCTTGCCGGCGGCGGGGATGGGACCTGGCAACTCGCCCGGATCGGTGAATTGCGCGCCGATCTGGCCATCCACTTCGATCCGGCAATGCGGCCCCTCCTTGACGATCCGCACGTGGTAGGTTTGCTGGGTCTGCGTGCACAGGTCCTTACCCGAGGTCATCAGGTGCAGGCCGGGGTTGCGCCGCCAGTTGGACAGGCCGGTGTGCTCGCCCTTGTCGTTGTACCGGCAGACGGAGATGTGGTAGGAGCGGGTGGAGGCGTTGTCGCCGACATAGTCGTTGAACTTGCCCTCGCGTGCCGGCACGCCGGTGAGCGCATCCTCACCCTGGATACCCTGCATGGCGACGAAAGTGATCAACAGCCCGTTATGACTCTCGACGATCAGGTCATACTCAATGGCGATACGATCTGGGAAGTCCACCTTGCAGAAGGCCATTGCGCCGACCCCGCCTTGCTGCGATCCTTCGCAGGACAGGCGCATTTCCCCGGGCGCGGGAATGGTGACGGCGTTACCCAGGCCCTCGAGGCGCCAGCGGTCCAGATTGTCGAACTGTTCCTCCAGCAGCACCGTAGCCTTGTCGTCGGACTGCGCTGCGGGCGCGGCCGAGGGCTGGCCGACCGGTGCCGGCTCGCGCGCACCCGAGCAGCCGAGCATCAGCGTCAGCGAGGCGGCAACTATCGCCAGGGGAAGAATGTGGATGGTCATGCAGAGGATCCTCTTGCAGGTCACGCCGCGCTGGCGGATCAGTCACCATGATGATGCATTCTTGCCCGTTTAGGGCATCGTTCCATCGGGGCCAGTTCCGGCAAATCATGGATAGAACGGGGAAGACTGTGGCTAGGGGTTCGCCGCAGGCATTGCCCGTATTATGATGAGCGTTCTCAATGAAATCCGGGGCCCCGCCCGCTTACCTGAATACTGTATCAGGCGCCCTCAAGAGGAAAACCCTGTCATGAAACGATATGTGATGCTCTTTGCCGCCGTAGCCCTGATGGTTGCCGGATTCACCACCGCCCAAGCCGACGTGTACAACCTTAAGGTGGTCACCGACGCCTCGCCGGACTACTCGGACATGGACTCGCTGGTGCACAGCATCACCGGCAACTGGAAGAGTGACGAGGAGAAGATGTGGGCTCTGTTCTACTGGCAGCACATCGCCCGCCGGCAGACCAACCCGATGTCGCTGCACGGCTATGCCCACACCGATCCCATCCGCCAGTACAACGACTACGGTTACACCATGTGCTCGACCATCTCGGGCATGAACATGTCGATCTGGGCCCACATGGGCTACCCGTGCCGGTATTACGACATCAGCCTGCACACGGTCCCCGAGGTGTTCTACGGCGGGCGCTGGCACCATTACGACAACAGCCTGTCGGTGATCTACACCCTGTGCGATGGCAAGACCATCGCGGGCATCGAGGACATTGGCAAGACGCTGGCCTGCGCCGCCTCGGGCGGCAAGGAGGAGCCGGGCCACATCGCCATCTACCACGCCCTCAACGGCACCGGGCCCGACGGCTACCTGGAAGGCGCCGACACCAACCGCGACCTGCGCCACTTGGGCCGCGACAGCTTCGCTCCCGGCGTGCTCAAGTACCGCTATTACTTCAACGACGCCGAGCGCGGGCATCGCTACATTCTCAATCTGCGCGACGGCGAGGTCTATGCCCGCCACTACGCGAGGCTCGACAAGGAGATGGGACCGGCCGAGGCCAAGCACAAGAGTGACCCGGCCTACTTCACGCCCAACGGCAAGAACAAGGACGGCAAGCCCGCTGATCCGGAGTCCAAGAATCCCCGCTACCGCATCCGCGGCAACGGCGTGCGCACCTGGACGCCCACCGTCACCGCCAAGCCCGGCGAAGAGGCCATCTACAAAGTCGAGGGCGCTAACGTCGTCACCAGCCTCAAGATCGTCGGCGAGGTTTCCGAGGCCACCGTCAGTACGGACAATGGCATGAGCTGGCAGACGGTCGATCCCACCGCCACGATCATCGACCAGGTCAACGGCGCCTATGAAGTGCTGGTCAAGCTGCGTCAGCCGCAAGGCGAGCTTAAGTTTGAGACCATCACCCAGATCAACTCCAAGACCCAGCCGCAGCTCATGCTGGGCCAGAACACCGTCTACGTTGGCGCGGGCGAGCAGACCGAGTCCATCGTGCTCTGGCCGGAGCTTCAGGCCGACCGCTACAAGTCCATGGCCGTCGAGTCGGTGAACGTCAAGACCAAGGAAGCGCATGAGGGCTGGAACGCGGTGATGAACCCGGCCGATAAGGGCAGCGAGGGTTATGTCGTGTTCAAGATCGACGCCCCGCAGGACATCACCAAGATCACCCAGACCGCGCGCATGTACGTGCGGAATCCCAAGTCGTCTATCAGCTTCGAGCACTCCTTCGATGGCGGCAAGAGCTGGATCAAGAGCTATACGCTGGACGATGTCGAGCAGCCGTGGGACGACATTCACGACCAGGTGACGAGCAAGATTCCCGCGGGCGTCAAGAGCGTGCTGTTCAAGTATGTGGTCAACCACGCCGGGCTCTACTCAGTGCGGATGGAGGCCAACCATCAGCTTCCGGTGACCGCCAGTGCTGGGGCTGGGCCGGTGGAAGTGACCTTCAACTGGAGCGAGCGGCAGGAGGACTACTCGCAGGTGCAGCGCAGCCATACGCAACTGGTGGAGAAGCTGCCCGCGACCTATACCATCAACGTTGGCGGCTTTGATCACCCGGTGGTCGATTCACTCACGGTCAACGCCAAGGGCGCCCGTGGCGAACTGAAATACGGCTACAGTGACGGCAACCCCCGGAAGGACGTCGGCGGCCAGGACATCCCGAAGTTCGTCGGTCAGTGGGTGACCTACGGCAAGAACCTGGCGATGGGCAAGCCCTACACCGTCTCTATTCCATCCTCGAATAACTGGGATGCCGGCGACCCCGACGGCAAGGTGCTCACCGACGGCCGCGTGGGATCGAGCTACTCCGGCGGGACGACCTATAAGGAAGGCGCGCTGTGGCTCAGCGGCCAGAAGCCCGAGATCACCGTCGATCTGGGCCAGCCCGAAAAGTTCGCTGCCGTCCGCATCCACATTCACGGTTATCCGGGCGCGGATGCGATCAAGGGCGAAGTGAAAGATAAGGTCGAGGTGCTGGTCTCCAACGATGGCCAGAACTTCACCAGCGCGGGCGAGTTCGACTTCCGGCTCTACTGGAAGGACATCCCGGCCAACTACATGTGGACCGACGAGGAGACGTTCCGCGGGCACAATCACACGCTCAAGTTCGATCAGCCGATCGAAGCCCGTTACGTGAAGTATGCCATCAAGGCGACGCGCTTCCTGGATATCACCGAAGTGCAGGTGCTCGACGCGGTGCACGCCGAGCCGTTCGATCTGCGCATCGCGCTGCCCAAGTAAACGGACGTCCTCGCTCGGGGTGCCCCACTCGGACGGCCCCGCTCGGGCGCCTCGCATGGGCGGCCCCGCTTCCGCGGGGCTGCCGCGCGATTCAACTGGAGACCACCTTTCATCGATTCGGGTGGCGCGTGCCGCACCTGGGCAAAGTCGCCACGATCATCGCGTGGTATGCTGACTACCCCGACCATGATGCGGGCGATGCTTCCGGAGGGCGCCGCACTCCCCCAAAGCCATCACGGTCGCGAGCCTCCGGTTCTTAAGGAAATGGAGCGACATTCTTGACAGCGCGAGCGATCATTGTCGGGTTGCTGCTGGGACTGCTGATTGCGGGATTCACCTTCTTCAATGATCTGGTGGTCAACCGCCAGACGTTCCTGGTCTCCAACCAGCTCTCCATCGCGGTCTTCGGCGGGCTGATCGTGTTGCTCCTGGCGATCAACCCGCTGCTCTGGCTGGTTCGCTCCACGGCCCCTTTGCGCAGCGGGGAACTGGCGGTGGTGGTGCTCATCAGCAGCATCGGCGCATTCTGGCCGGGGTTTGGCTTCTTTCGTTCCTTCGTGGCCAACACCGCCGTGCCGCAGACAATGCTGCCCCTGCGTGCCGACTGGCAGGCGCAGTCGATCATGAGCTACGTGCCGGGCGTGACGGGTGAACTTGGCGAAGGCCACGTGCGCGACTGGCAGGCGCTGGGGACGGCCCTGCGCCAGTCGGCCGACGAAGCGCAGAGTCCGTTGCGGCCGTTCTGGAATGCGTTGCCCGCCGAGGCGCGCCAGCCACTGCTCGACGCCGCCCCGCAGGGGCGGGTGGACCAGCGTGAACTCTGGCATGCGCTCAATAAGGCCCTGCACAATCCCGCCATCCCCGACAGCCAGGTCCTGCGTTCGCTGGAGCTTTCCGAAGAAGCTCGCGCGTTACTGGCCAAGGCCCAGCAAGCACCGCTGGACGATCATGAGGCGACGTTCCTGAATCGCTGGATGCTGGTGGCGGCGGCACGCGAGCTTCCGGGGGCGCCTGACCTGGTGCTGCCCCCGCCGCCGGGCCATGGCGTGCTGTTCATGGATGGCCAGGACACACCCCAACTCACCGCCCTGCGCCAGGGCGCCACGGGCGACCGCTGGCTGGCGCCCTGGAAGTTACCCTGGGCCGCGTGGTTCCCCACACTCGCCCTGTGGGGCGGCCTGGCGCTGGTCATGAGCGGCGCCGCCATCTGCATGGCGCTGATCGTTCATCCCCAGTGGTCCCGCCACGAGTTGCTGGCCTACCCCATCGCCCGCTTTGTCGAACTCATCTCCCAACGCCAGACCGGCCGCGCCTTGCCGGACATGATGCGCTCCAATCTCTTCCTCATCGGCCTGCTGGCGATGGTCGCCTTGCACGGCATCAACGGCTTGCACGTGTGGTTCCCCGCCGTCCCCAAGATCGCCACGCAACTGGATTTCTACCCGTTGATGGAGATCTTTCCCAACGCCGCCAAACTCCCCGGCCATTGGTGGTACTTCCGTCCGGTCATCTATCCCTCGGTCATTGCCTTTGCGATGTTCCTGTCCACGCAGGTCGCCTTCAGCCTGGGCATATCGCAGTTCCTTTACATCTTCGTCGGCTCGCTCCTGCTGGCGCGCGGCATTCGCATCGAGTATGGTGAAATTCTCCCGGCAGACATGGAACTGCTGCAACTGGGCGCCTATCTGGGCATGGCGCTGACCATGTTCTACACCGCCCGCCACTACCTGACGCGGCTGGTCCTGGAGAGCACCGGCTTGAGCCGGCAGCGCCAGGCGCCGCGCTACGCCGTGTGGGCCCTGCGCGTGCTGGCGGTGCTGGCGATCGCCGGCGTCCTGGTGCTCCGCAGCGTGGGCGTGCCCGCCGTCATGGCCATCATCTTCCTGGCGCTGATGCTGCTGATGTACCTGGTGCTCTCGCGCATCGTCGCCGAGTCGGGCTTCTTCTTCGCCCAGTGCAGTTGGCAACCCGTGGGCGTGCTGGTCTCGCTCATGGGTCTCGAGGTGGTCGGGCCGACCGCCTTTATGGTGCTGGCGCTGGCGGGGGTCACCGTGCTGGCGGATTCGCGCACGCTGCTGATGCCTTACCTGGTCAACGGCCTGCGTATGACCGAGACCGACACCAGGTCCACCCCCGGCCGGCTCACGCCCTGGATGATGCTCATGCTCGTCACCGGCTTTGCCACCGCGGCCGTGGCGGCGCTGACCATCCAGCACAGCCTCAGCCTCAACGTGATGGACTCCTGGAGCGGCCAGACCGTGCCGCCCATGCCCTTTAACGCCGGCCGACGCATGCTGGCGGAGCTGTCCGCCTCCGGCCAAATCGCCCAGGCCGGCACCTTCCACATGAGCGACTTGCTGCACCTTTCCCCCGCGCCCCAGGCCTGGCTGATCCTGGTCGGCATCGGCCTGGTCCTGCTCTTCATGCTCGCACGCCTGCGCATCCCCGGCTGGCCGTTGCACCCGCTGATCTTTGTCATCTGGAACACCGACCCGATCTTCCGCCTGGGCGCGTCGTTTCTCCTGGGCTGGGCCGTCAAGTTCGCCGTGGTCCGCTGCGCCGGCGCCAAGGGCTACCGCAGCGTCCTGCCCGTGGCCGTCGGCGTCATCGCCGGCGAACTACTCATGGCCCTGTTCTGGATCATGGTCGGCACAGCCTACTACTGGCACACCGGCCTGCCCCCCAAGCCGTACATGGTCTTCCCATAGTCGGGATTACTCACCGCACAGGCCGCGGAAGACGCGGAGGAACCTATTGCTCGCCCCCTCCCCTTGGGGGCAGCCACATCCTGCCCTACGAACTGGCAAATCACTTCCGCGGGAACGAATGGAACCACACCGGCTGGGGCATGCCCCTGGGCTTGCGATAGCGCTTCGCGCGCTCGACGTGGGCCAGGTGCCACTGAAACATCCCGTCCTTGCGCCGCGTCACCTTTTCGATCACCGCACTGCCCACGATCACCTCCGTCGGCAAACTTCCGGGGCTTCCGGGGCGTCCGGGGGTGCCCGGCTTGCAGCCAAGTGCGGCAAACCCATCCAACGCGCCGGGCTTGCGGGCCGCATAGATATAAAACCGCTGTTCCAGGATCCGCGTCACCCGGCAGCGATACTCCACCGTCTTGATCCCCCGCAGGATCACCTTCCGGGGGCGGCTGTCGGCTGGCGGATGGAGAGGGCGAGCATGGTTTCGATGTCACGGGAAAGATCGACGTTCGCTCTGACTTCAAATAGGATAGTGGCATGATCACGCGACTCTACGCGAACAACTTCCGTTGTCTGGTGGCCTTCGAGGCGGCGTTCGATTCTTTCGGCGTGCTGTGCGGGCCCAACGGAGCGGGCAAAAGCTCGGTGTTCGATGCGCTGCGCCTGCTGCGGAACCTGAGCACTGGCGATGCGGTATTGGGCGGGACGGGTGAGATGGACGTGCCCCGACTGGAGTTCACCCGTTGGACGGAGGACACGAACATAGCCAGCCCCATACAGGAGTTCGAGCTGGGCCTGAGAGTGGACGGGCACGTTTTTGAGTACGTCCTCCACATCGAACAGAAGGCCGAGTTTGAGAAGCCGCGAATCATCCACGAGAAGGTGACGTGCGACGGAAAGCCGCTGTTCAACCGCGACCTGGATGCCAAGACGATGCGGGCGGAGGTCCGCTTCGATAATGCGGACGGAAATCAAACCGGCTTCCCGCTCGACTGGCGACAGTCGGCGCTGGCGGCCATCCAGCCTCGCGGCAGCATCGGCAAACTAGCGCTACTGCAAGAGGAGATGGCAAGGCTGATTGTTCTGCGACCAAATGCGCGAGCGATGGAGGCGGAGAGCAAGGCGGAGGCAAAATATCCTGATCTATCCATGACCAACCTCACGTCGTGGTATCGTTCACTCTCTCAGGATCAGCAGTGGACGACTGTGCTTAGCGATTCGTTGAAGAGCGTCTGGCCGGACTTTCTCTCGTTCAAGCTCGAGAACGTGGGATTGAACGCCAAGGCGCTCCAATTGCGATTCGAGCATGAGGGGGGCAAGCCTTTGTTGCTTTTCTCCGGCCAGCTCTCCGATGGGGAACGGATGTTGATCGCGCTGTATATGGTGCGAACGGCAATTGAGACTGGCGCGGTGCAGACGGCGTTTATCGACGAGCCGGATAACTTTGTCGGCTTGCCCGAGCTTCAGCCGTGGGTGCTCTCGATGCGCGAGCTGCTGGACGATAAGCACCAACTTGTCCTGATCTCGCATCACCCGGAGATCCTCAGCAATAGCGGTGAAGCCAATGGGCGCTATCTCTGGCGTGACAATCACACCTCTCCCACTCGAATCGGGCCGCTGAAGGTGCCGGAAGGCATGACCGCCGGGGAGGCGATCGCAAGGGGGTGGGCCAATGGCAAGTAGAACACAAATGGTCTGTCTGTGCGAAGGCAGAAGAGGCGAGAGCATCGATGAGGTGTTCATCAATAAGCTGATCAAGTCCCTGGCCCCGAATTGGCTGCGGCATTCAGGTGGCAGCAATGCGCTGCGCCTCGTGCCCTGCGGAAGGAGAGCGGCCGTCATCGAGAAGACGCCCGGCGAGCTTAAGAATTGTCTCGATGCAGGCGGCAACACAACGCTGATGGTGTGGGCTGACTGCGACGACAACTGCGCCCACGGAGAGTCGCTCAAAACCGCTTTCTGGAAAGAGGCGGAGCGGCAGGGGATCACGAAAGAGCAATTCGACCGAGTCGTGTTCGTCTTCGCAAAGGACCGGCTGGAGAACTGGATCGAATTCCTGCGGACAGGAAACACAGACGAAGCGAAAGAGGGTCCGCGCGTGAAGCACAACCGTGACGTGGCCGATGCGGCGAAGAAGCTGGCGGACTTCTGCAAGGCTGGCAAGCCAGTGGATGACATGCCTCCCTCGCTGCAGTGGTCGTGTAAGAACTGGCGATCGCTCGTTGAGCGAATGAAGTAATCCTGATTGGAAGTATCGAAACGGGTTCAGGTCCCGGACGCGGAAAAGGTATCCGGATGAATTTTCCGGGGAAACCGGGCGGGCGAAGCGCCCAGTGCAGAGTGCAGAGTGCAAAGTTGCGGACTGACCGCTGACCACTGACCTCTTCCCCTGCCGGGACGGGACACTTCCGGGCAGACTTCCGGGGGGGCCGATAAAACCGGCCCGGACGGGCTTCGGGGAGGGTTGGCGGGGTTTCAGGGTCACCCCGGAGCGGCACCCAGACGCCTGGGAACGGCGCACAGACGTCTGGGAACGGCGCGCGGATGCCCCGGCGCGGCGCGGATGCGTCCGGCCCTGGTCCCGATAACCCCGGCCCAGGTGGGCAGGCCGATACCCGGCCCGGCTGGCGGCCCGGCCAGCCGGAGATCGTGTATCCTGAGGAAACTCCTTTGCGTAAAGGGCGGGTGCGGTAAAGGCACACCCAAGGTATCCCGCCTTTTTCGTTCCGTCATCCAGGATTCGGTTATAGCTCGCCCGACAGGATGGGTCGCGCTAAGCAGATGCCCAGCGGCCTTGGCCCACTAGACTGTCGCCCTCTCAGCATGGGGCACGTGCATCGGTAGACACCCTTGCTCAATCCAAAACCCTGGCCCATGGCTGCTGTTGTTCTATTTCGTGATAGGCGACTTACCCAATGCCAGGTACGCCCAGAGGAACAGCACGGCAAACAGCACATCCGCCACGACGAACGGTTTCCACATCGCCGGAACGTTCGTGGTCAGCCAGTGGCTCGATACGACGGCGATGTAGCTGCACTTGAGCAGGATGCCGTAGGGGATGAGGTTGCGCTGGCCGCGCGGGTCGGCGGCGATCACGGCGAACATGATGGCGAAGACCACCAGCAGGAGCGCCGGGAACTGCACGTAGCCCCAGTGGTTGGGCGGGGCGACGGCGAAGCGGGCAAACAGCGACGGGCCGGCGGCGAGAAACGCCACGCCCAGGATGCCGTCGTACAGGCACGAAAGAATGAATAGGACACGGATCGGCAGCAGGGATTTCATGCGGGCACCTCGTGGTCAGGGGATCGAGACTTGGCATACTTGCGGCGAAAGGTCTCGCGCCGCCAAGCGGTGAAGTCGGCGCTATAGAGCCGTTGGCCCAGGGCGATAAAGCCGTCGCGCAGCTCCGACACGCTCATGGGGCTGGGTTGGAAATTGATGTCAAAGAGCGTGCACTTGCGCCAGGCACGCTCCTCCAGCAGCCGGCCCTCGCGGCCGAGGCGGGCGTGGAACGGCGTGCCGGGGAACGGCGTAGCGTAAGTGATCTGCACGTCGTACAACTCGGCTTCCTCGACGAAGCGATAGATGCGATCGAATACGTCGGGCGTCTGGCCGTCCAAGCCGAGGATGAAGCAGCCGTTGACGCGGATGCCGTGCGCCTGGATGTTGCGCACCAGGCGCAGGTAGTCGGGGCATTGCCGGCGTTTCCAGTCGCTGGTCAGTTCGAGATTGGTCAGGCCGGTGGCGTCGGGGCTCTCCAGGCCGATCAACACCTCGGCACACCCGCTCTCGCGTGCCAGTTCCAGCAACTCATCGTCCTGGCCGATGGATACATCCGTCTCGGTGAACCACTTGATGCGTCGCTGCGCCAGCTCCGGCAATAGCTGGCGCCAATAGGTGCAATTGCGAAAGCTGTTGTCATCCGCCAGTTCGATAAACGGGCGCGGCCACAGTTCGCGGATACGATCGATCTCCGCCAGCACCCTGGCGACCGGCTTATGCTTGTAGCGTGAGGTGAGCAGGATCGAGCTGGCGCAGAACTCGCAGCGCCAGGGACAGCCGCGCGTCACCTGCACGGTCAGGCGGTTGTAGCGGTCGATGTCCAGCAGTTCATAGGCGGGCATGGGCGCATCGGCCAGGTCGAACTCGCGGCCACGGGCGTCGTAGCGCGTTTTCAACTCGCCGCGTTGCGCATCGTCGAGCAACTCGTGCCAGACGGGCTCCCCTTCACCGATGACCACGGCATCGACATGCTGGGCCACCTCATCCGGCACCGCCGTCGCATGCAGGCCGCCCATCACCACGGGGATGCCGCGCCTGCGGAATCGCGCCGCCAACTCGTATGCCTCGGGCGCCTGCGCGGTGAAGGTGGAAATGGCGATCAGATCGAAACCCTCGTCGTCCCCCGGCGCCTCGGCCAGATCGCGCACTTCGCGATAGACCACATGGTGCTCCACCGGCGTCATGCCCGCCAGCGTCAGCAGGCCCAGGCTGGGCAGCGAGGCGATCACCTTGCTGCGCTCGACGAAGCCGGGCAGCGTGAGGCCCAGCGCCAGCAGTTCCTGGTCGCAGACACGAATGCCGCTCATGGCCAGCAGGCCGATTTTCATGAAATCCTCCAGTCGAGGGAAACAAGCCGATGGGCGTACACGACCCAGGTCGCCAGCACGACACCGATGATCAGGCTGGCGACCGGAATGAAGAACAGGTGCCGCAGCGGTTTTTTCCACGCGGCCAGATAACACACCGCGGGCATGGCCACCGCGCCGACAATGAGCAGCACCGACGCAAGTTGAGCGGTCCAATCGTCGGCTTGGTTCATCCAGAGCGACACCGCCCACATGGCATTAAGCAGGCCGGTCCCGAGAAAAGAGATGTGCCCCAGGCGCGTCAGGCGTCGCCGCCAGGAGGCGTATCCCCCCAGCCAGTGTTCATCGTGGAAGAACAGGCCTTGCACGGCGCCGCTGGTCAGCCCGGTACAAAACCAGACCCACGCGATGATCAGATTGAAGTACCCGGTAGCCAAACTTTGCACCTGTCTGGCGTCAATCGTAACGGGGCGAGAGGGACGGGGCCAACGGCTCGGTCGGCCGCGCGTCAGGGCGCTGCATCAATTCTCTGCGTTTCCTCTGTTTTCTGCTTTTCTGCGTTTCCGTCCCTCTCCACGCCGCCGTGCTGGACGATCAACTCGCGTGCGGTGTTCCTTTCCCGCGGCGTGGCCCGGCCCGGTGCATCCTTCATGCCTTGGAGCGTGTGCGTCAGCGGGGTGACTCCCTGGGCGTCGGCGTGGTTGACTTTGGCGCCGGCATCGATGAGCAGTTTGGCGACCTCGGGACTGCCCCAGTAGCCGGCCCAGCTCAGCGCCGTGGCGCGCCGCTGGTCATCCTGCGCTTCGAGGTCGGCGCCACGCGCGATGAGCACGCTGGCGACCGTGGGCTGATTGGTCCAGGCTGTGGCGATCAGCGGCGTGCCCTGGTCGAACTTGGCGATGCTGGCCTCCAGCAGCAGCGGCTGGCGGTCGAGCATCTGCTGGACGGTCAAAGCCTCGCCGGCCTCGATGGCATGGAAGAAAGCCTCGCGCTGCGCCTGGGGCAGCGCGCGGGCCTCGGCACGCGTCTTGGCGCGGCGGGCTGCGGCCTGGGCTTCCTGCTCCTGCCCGCCTTGCACATGCGTGGCCGGCGGCGGACTGGCATCGTCGCGGCCACAACCGAACAGCGATAGCATCACCATCGCCAGCAGCACACGCTTGTTCGGCCCGCCACCCATGCGTTGCAGTTTAGCAGGCTGTCCGGTGCTTCGCGCAGAGCGAGCGCGAACATTCCGGCCAAGCTCGAAGTCTCGCATGGTCGGGCTTGGTCTTCACCCACCCAACAATTCGAAATCCAAAATTCGAAATCCGAAATTCCGCGCTACTTCAGCCCCACCTGATAGCGGACGAAGGACTTGATCTTCACGCCCTTGGGGAGAATCTCCTTGATCCGCTTCTTCTCGTCCTTGATGAAGCACTGCTCGGTGAGGCAGTGGTCCTCATAGAACTTGCGGATCTTGCCCACGACCATCTTCTCGGCGATCTGCTCGGGCTTGCCTTGCTCGATGGCCTGGGCCTTGGCGATCTGCTTCTCGCGGGCGATGACGTCGGCGGGCACGCCGTGCTCGTCGACGGCGATGGGCCGGGGGTGAATGGCGGTGACGTGCATGCCCAGGTCCGCCAGCAATTCGTCGGCCACCTGGGCGCCGTCGGCGACTTCCAGTTCCACCAGCACGCCGACGCTGCCGTTGAAGTGCGTGTAATGGCCCACCACGGTGTGCGGCCCGCCGCCGATCACCTGGCCGCGCGTGTAACGCACGTTCTCCTTGGTCGTGATGCGCACCTCGTCAATAGCGTGCTTGATCACCTCGTTGGGCTCGACGTCGCCCGGCGCCTGCTTGAGCGCCTCGGCGACGACCACGCCCATCATCTTCTTGAAAGATTCGTTGCCGGCGGTGAAGTCGGTCTCGGTGTTGATCTCGACCACCGCGCCCTTCTTCTTGTCGGGGGTGACGGCGGTGAGAATCTGCCCGGCCGCCGAAGCGCGGTCGGCGCGCGAGTCCATCTTGGCGATGCCCTTCTGGCGCAGCAGGTCGATGGCCTTCTGCACGTCGCCGCCGGTCTCCGCCAGGGCGGCTTTGCATTCCATCATGCCCAGGCCGGTCTTGTTTCGCAGGTCCATTACATCCTTGGCGGTGATCGCCATGGTCTAGTCTCCGTTCTGAATGAAGTAACAGGCATACGCCCGTAGGGGATGAGAATCAGGCGTTGGCGGCCTCGCCGGGGGTCGTGACCTTCTCGGCCTGACCGGCGGCCGGGGCGACTTTGATCTCGGGCGCTGCGGCTTCGGTTTCCGCTTGGGCGTCCTCGGCACGGAACTGGGCACGCCGGCTGCGCCGCCGGCCATCCTCGCGGCCGGCCTGCTCACCTTCGCCACGCGACGCGATCTCCTTGTCCACCGTGCGCTGCTGCTTGCCTTCCTGCACCGCCGCGCACAGGCTCTGCACCACCACCTCGATCGAGCGCATCGCATCGTCGTTGCCGGGGATCGGAATGTCGGCGAAGTCCGGGTCGCTGTCGGTGTCGATCAGGCACACCGTGGGGATGCCCAGCTTGCGGGCTTCCTTGACCGCGTTGGCCTCGTGCTTGACGTCGATGACGATCATCGCCCCCGGGAGTTTGGTCATGTTGCGGATACCCTCGAGATTGCGCAGGATCTTGGTCTTCTCCCGGCGAAGCTGGCTTTCCATTTTCTTGGAGTAGCTGTTGATCTCGCCGGATTCCTCCAGGCCTTCGAGCTCCTGGAGGCGCTTGAGACGATCGCGGATGGTGCGGAAGTTGGTCAGTGTGCCGCCGAGCCAGCGCTCGACGACGTAGGGCATGGCCACCTCGGGCACATGTTTTTCAATGCAGGCCCGCGCCTGCCGCTTGGTGCCCACGAACAGCACGTCCTTGCCGCCGGCCACGGTCTGGCTGACGAACTTACGCGCCAGCAGCAGGCCCTTGATGGTGGCCTTGATGTCCACAATGTGGATCTTGTTCTTCTTGCCGAAGATGTAGGGCGCCATCTTCGGGTTCCAGTTGGTCGAGCGATGGCCAAAGTGAATGCCGGCGTCGATGAGATCTTTTACCAGCGATGCCATGTCAGGCTCCTACAGGGGTGGTGCCAATGGAGTCGCCCCGCGTCGATTAAGAGCGTCGGGGAGCGTCGTCAATGGCGAAAACGGTTAGTCGATGCCAAGCCGAACGTACCGGGGTCGGTGGAGCCGGGAATCCCAAGGATGCCACGATCCTTGGTCCGGGGCGCATCCGGTGTATCCGGGGAGTTCGGCCGTCTGCTGCCTCAGCGATCCCAGTCACATGACGCTTGTGCTCGAAGGGGATCGCCGATACACCAGCAGAACCAAGCATTCTACACGCCACCACGACGGCTGCAAACCAGCCACCAGGCGATTTGCCCGCAGGAGCCGCCAGGGATAGACTGGCAGATCTGTACGGGCTGTAGCGCAGCTTGGTTAGCGCGCTTGACTGGGGGTCAAGAGGTCGTGAGTTCAAATCTCACCAGCCCGATTGATCGAAAAACC
>JBBDMX010000117.1:0-49440 GCA_040878035.1 Phycisphaeraceae bacterium
GCCGCCATCGCCGACAGATCGCCGGTCACCACCGTGGGCAGGATCGCGCGCACCCCACCTGCCTGTAATCGCGCCACCAAATGCTGCATCTGCTCGTCGGGCCACCGGACGCCGGCGGCCGCTGATCGTTACCGCCCGGGCCTCCTCGGCGTCGCTCATGTGCAGGGCCGTGACCTTGGACGCCAATCCCAGTAAAGCCCGCTGGCACCAGGGGCTGGCCAGTCGCTGGGCAAAGACGTGCAATTCCTGGTCGTGGTCGGCTATCGCCTGCTCGGTCATATGGTCACACAGCTTCTTGGCCAGGTGAGTCGCCTTCACGCAGCCGGTATCGATGCTCCAGTCGCTGTGGCCGTGCCGACGATAGAACCAGCGGCGGCTGCGGCGGCTCCACCGCAGGTGCTCGGCGGCGATGGCGGCAAAGGCCATGGCGGCCCATGCCATATCGTGGGTGCGTTGCTCGCAGTCAGTGAGGATGGGTGGAAGGGACATGGGGGAACTCCTGGAAGTGGAGATGAGGAGCGTGGGGATGGTCTTGGATCACCGCCGAAGAACTTGGCGGCGACCAGCAGGTGGTTGGAGCCCATGCGGGCGTGCTGCTGATCTACTTTCATTGCACAGAGTCTTTGCACGTGTGCGGTGCCAGGCGATGGTGGGCGACGAATCTCTTGGGGGGCTACTTGTTACGGGATTCCAGGTCGGCAACGTCCCGGGCTATCACGAGGGTCGGATTTGATAGCGCCACGACGGACCGATCACCATGCGATGGTTCATATACACGCCGGACGCCCTCTGGAACGACCTGGCTCAGCGTCACGTTGACCCGTAAAAGCGACTTCACGCTTTGCCGGATCCAAGGACACAAAGGCCAGTGTGACAAAGGCACTGTCATTGAGATCCGCCTGGAGTGCGAGATCGACCTCGGCCAGCGCGGCTATGGGTGTTGATCCGGATTCGCCTGCTGCAGGGGGATGTCCTGGGGCTCGAAGGCGATCAAGTCGCCTTGGTCGGTGGCCGCGACCATGGGGCCGCCAGCTGACTGCGCTAGGAGAGTCGCGGCCGGGCCGCGCGTCCAGAGCTGCTTTCCCTGGTCCGTGTCGATCAGCGACAGGCCGCGGCCGTGGGCGACAAGCAGTTGGGCGCCGTCAGCGGTGATCGGCCGGATTGCCGTAATAGGCCCCGCCAGCCCTGTCTTGTACTTCAGCTCGCCCTGTTGCCCCAGCACGATCACCATGCCCTCGCGGTTGCCGATCGCGTAGCGAAACTCGTTCGTACCGGCCCACGCGGCACAGGCGGAAGCCGGCAGATCCAAATCCGCCTTCCAGAGGACCGCGCCGTTGGTGTCGTACATGCCGGCGTGGAATTCATTGACGACAAAGAATCCCTTGGTGTCGTCCCCGCGGGCGACCCGCATCAGTCCGACGGCCCGGCCGGCGGGCAGGCGGTGTTCCGTCCAGGCGTCGCCGGTCTTGCCATCAAAGAACATCAGGCGAGGGGCCTGCGCGAAGCCGCGGGATAGAAAGACCTGGTCCATGACGCCGTCGTCGTTGAGGTCCTCGGCCCGCGGCAGGCAGAGGTCGAAGTATTGAAGGCCGCGCCACATGTAGCCGTAGAGGAAATTCAGGTGGAGCGTGGTCGGATTTGCCGGCCAGGCTTCTATCGTGCCGTCGGGCCGAACCCACGCGACGGATTGGTATGTACCCATGACAATTGACGGCGGCCCGTCCTTCTCAGGCCACTGACCCAGGCTGTAGGCCCGGTTGTTTCGGAAGAACTCGTTGCCGAGTTTGGGTTCCTTGGCTGAAAGCGTAATGCTTTCGACAACCTGCCCGCCGGCATCGACAAAGTTGAGTCGCCCGGCCGCGTCCATCGCCACGAGGTGGGGTGCGCCTTTCCACTCGAGCACCTCCCAGGTCAGCAGGTGGGTGTCGAAGCGCCTGCGCCACAGTTCCTTTCCCTCGCCGGAGACCGCCACGATGCTATGGCTGCCGTACTGGACCAGGAAGCTGGGCCCCCCTTGCCCGAATCCGACGGCTTGCATCTTTTGAATCAATTCGGGGCGGGTCTCCGCGGAGAGGAACTCGACCTCTTCAAGCGCATCGCCCCTCTCACGTTTCTGTTTCATGACTTGGACCCTCACCGAGCGGGCCTTCTGTCCCCGAGCGGTGAGCAAGCTGTGGGTGTGAAAGAAGCTCTTGCCGTCGGGACCGATGATCCGTTCGCCCCGATCAAACTCTTCGGTGGAGCGAACGTCTGACTTAAAGTCGTCATCGCTGAAGGAGACGCGTGCCTCCTCGATGCGGGCACCCTCGCGCTCTGTCAGGATCACGCTGCCCAGATCGATCGATTCTTTGAAGTGGTATGTTCGAACGTCACCGGCCACCTCGGCGCTTACGGGTTGAATCGCCCGCTTGGCCGTGAAAGCGTTCTTGAGCCGCCAGAGGGGCTCGACCGGTTCAGGCACGTCTGCGGTTCGCTCCTCCGCGACCGGAGGTAAGCGTTTGGCGAGCCTTTCAATTACCCACAACTCGGCCGTTGGGCAGCCCACGGCAGGACAGCTTCGAGTGGCCCGATACGGCCACCTTTGGCAAAGGACCGACCTTCAGAAGGCGATCAACCGCCACGCGGGACCCAACGCCTCCAGCTGGCGAACAGCAACTGGTAAGACGATCTATGAGAACCCGCTGACGGGACGTCAGGTTGTTGTTAATGACGCGGGTTACTTTCACATTTTCCAGCCACGAATCATCGGTGATGTGAAGGGCCAGTACCTGGATATGTTGGCAAGGTCCCGGCACCCGCTAGGATCGTGAAAGATGACCTCATGTTCACAGCCCTCTGGCGGCTGAAGCTGTTTGACCAGATCAACGCGAGATGCGGCACTCTGATCGACGACTTCGAGGAGGAGTGGGTTGAAGCGTCAGGAGTGGCAGAGGTAGCAGCCGCAGTGGATGCGGTAGCAGACGCGGCGCGAGACCCAGGGGTCGCGGCGCTCTTGCTAGCCTTGAGATCGCTGGCCCATGAAGCTCAAGCATCGTCTCGGCCGCTGCTGTTCGTCCTTTGACCTGCCGCGTGTGTTAGTCCACAAAGCGTTGCTTCGCCGATGAATGCAGACAAGGATGCCACGGACGGCATCCCCTCTCTCCTCCGGACGGAGCCGGGCACCTGGCATCATGGATCGATCAGGAACTGGCGGGCTGCGAGTTCGCCGACAAGCGGCTGGGAAAGCGGTTTGGGGTTCTGATGGAACAACTCTCCAAAGGCTTAGGCGACACGATCCCACTGGCCTGCGGGGACTGGGCGGCCACCAAGGCCGCCTACCGATTCCTGGACAACGACCGCGTCAGCGAGCAGGAGATTCTGGCCGGCCACTTCGCGGCCACGCAGGCGCGGTTCGCAGCGCTGGATGGTCCGATTCTGGTGCTGCACGACACCACCGAGTTCTCCTTCACCCGCAGCGATACGGCGGCCATTGGCCAGACGCACAGGGTGGCCAAGGGGCACAAGGACAAGAAGGGCCGCCAGCGCATGCACACGGTCTGCGGCATGCTCATGCACTCGAGCCTGGCCATCACCCCCGACGGCCTGCCGCTGGGGCTGGCGGCGATCAAGCTATGGACGCGCAAGAAGTTTAAAGGCACCAACGCCCTCCAGGGCCGTGGTCTGGACAGCAACGGCAAGCACTCGGTGAACATGACGCGCATCCCCATCGAGCAGAAGGAGAGCATCCGCTGGCTGGAGAACGTGCGGCAGGCCACGGCCAATCTCGGCGAGCCGCCCAAACCCCGGCTCAACGAACGAAATCCGCCCTGCCGTGGCAACGGCCAAGCAGGTAGAATGGCACCCATGAGCGAGAACAAGCAAGACAGCACGCCACCGGAGCCGCAACGGATTTGGGTTACCGCCGGACGGCTCAAGCCCGGCGGCAAGGGCCTGGACGACGAGACCTGCCGCCTGATGGCCGAGAGGCTCAAAGAGGCAGTGGCGGCAAAGAAGAAGCGGCAAGGCAAGAGCGACGGCAACACCTGTGGTGACGGCTGAACGAACGATACCCACCTGCTCACTTATGGCCAAGGTGAAAAAACCACAATGCAGACCAAAGCAATAGAACCTATGGCGATACCAATGCTAATAAGAAGTATGGTGTGGGCTACCACATCGAGCTTTCTCGTGTCTTGGTATCCCTCGGGCAATGTTAAGCACTGTACGCCAACGACGAGATTTGCAATAGGGACGAAGAGCCACAGGGACCGCCAGCCACTCATGCCGATATTGTGTAGGCGATATATTACATGGACGAGCGACAGCGCACCAACAACCGCAGAAGCCAGTAGACCGACATTTGGATCAGCCTGGTTATGAGTGGCAATGCCAAAGCCATAGCTCAGTAATGTCAGGCCAAGCATCCCGACGAAGTACTCGATGCGGCCAATCCCACGATATCTCGGCTGATCGTTCTTGAAGCATTGGTCGTCTGTTGCAGACTGCACTGCAAGCTGCTCCGAGTCGCCTGATTTGGGCGGAGCCAACAGAAGGTAAGGCGCTGCGTCCTGTGCGGGCGGATCATCATCATCAAGTTCGCCTGGGACCAGTTCCTCAGCGGGCAACGGCCCCTTGTTATTCGCGACCTCCTCGTCTGCCGCAGGCTTCACAGGGTCACGATTGAGTTTGCGCGGCTGCACGCTCATCGCATCACCTTTGACGGTCATACGTTCTTGTGCTTCATTCAGCACCGGACTTGGTGGGGCCAATGGGCTATCACTAGCGGGTACACCCATGAGTGCCAACACTTCCTCGGCAAGCTCCGCACCTACACCAGCTCGCAGGATGTGACCGTCACAGTCAGCGCCGGTAGCTGAACCCTCATCGGCCAACTGCTGCGCGACAGCGTGACGTGTTAGCCATCGCACAAGAAAAAACACGACAATACCGCTTGTGAGTGCGCAGCCAAAGATGACAACCAGTATTGTGCGGCTCTCGGGAGATAGCCAAGGACCTGCCGGCACAGTTGCACCAGATGGTGCGGCCGGGGTAGGAGCAATCCACTTGTCCGGAAACACGATGCTATTCGCCATCAGGGCAAACAGCGGCCTGTGGGCGTCCATCTGGCCGGTCACGTAATCTTCTGCTCCGGCGGGTCCGGCGACGCCAAATTGAACTTGAACGAGGGTATTCCCAACGAAAAAGCTAAGTATCCGCATGTGGGTTGCAAGTGACAACTCGCCACGTTCAGCACGCAAGGTGAATTCAACAATGCCGGCCGGCTCGCCCTCGATCTCGGTCGATCGAGCCTCAATAAGAACGGCGCCCTTGGGTAACATTTCGGGGAGTTGCTCGGGAGACAGGACAGCTCGTTTGACCTCCTCAGTCAGAGCCATGTCTGGCGGCACGTCCTTCGTGGTAACCATCATGGTTTCCAGACCCCGCCCCCCTTCGCTGGTAAACTTCTGAACGATGTTGGGGCGCACCCCTTCTTCGGCAGCCCAACTGCTCGGGTAGGCAATTGTGAAATTGGCACCCTTTGCCTTGGGATGGCCTTTTGTGCTGAACGTAGAACGATGGCCGTCAAGGAACAGGAACTCTCGGGTCGAACTTGCCCCGTCTGCAAATGCGCAAAGCGGAATGGCCAGGAGCACAGCAACCGACAAGAGAGCGCGGGATTTCATGCGTGGTTCCCTAAAGGCGATAGTCCCGTACTTGATTCAAAGGGCTACTTGGGCGCGGCGTCGAGCAATTTCTTTTTCGCAGCCAGCAGCGCCAGCACATTTTCCGCAAGCTCATTCACAACAGCCCGCTGTGCCGTAATGAGTGGTTCGTACCGCGAGTTGATGAACGCCAGCAGGTTCGCGTGTTGATGGTGGGCAAGCGCACGCAGGGTTTCGTCCTTCCCGGCGTTGTGTATCTGCCTATCGCGCTCGTTGTCGGCCTGGACCAGTTCGGCGCGGTACTTGTTCATCAGATCGTTCAGCGCCGTGTCCTGGACTCGCCCCTTGGCTTGGACCGCAGCTATCTCGGCCTCAAGCTCAGGCAAGCCGTTAGCGTCGAGAAATAACTTGCGCCGCGCATCTCGCGCTGGCTGCGTATTCTTCGCCACGATTTCAAGTTCCTTGCGCCATTCGCCAGGGCCGAGCAGCTTCTGCAATTCGTTCAGATCGTTGGTGACTGCCGCTGCCAGCCCATACTTAAGGGCTTCGTTCGCGGTCAACGTCAGCACTTTACCAATGGGCTTGATGAGCAGTCCTTCGGGATGCTCCCTTCCTTCCACCAACGTCCGCTTACCATCCCGTTCTATCTGGCGTATTTCGAGTTCAGGCTCAACGAACGCCCGCACCCACATCGGATCATGGCGCAGGGTTTCGGCAAATGCGCGCATGCGCGCCTTGTCAAATGATCTGTACTTTTCGCTTACTTCGGATGCGCCGCTTGATGTACTGTTACTAAGGGGAGCGGTTTATAGGCGACACATAGAAGTCGGGCGTCGTGTCAGACGTAACGGTGTTTCCAGAAGTTTGTTTAATATTCTGGTGTCAACTATAAACCGCTCCCCGTAGTAACCGGTATCATCGCCCCAATTGCACTGCCGGGCTGCATGACGATGCGGTCGCAACCAAGGGCGATAGTTGCTGCTGCGGAATACGCGCCACGCACAAGGGCGATGAACTGCACGTCTTTTGCCTCTCTCATGGCTTTGAGTATGGCTTGTTCACCATTGTCACCTTCGATGTCACCGCCGAAGCTGTCGATCTCCATGACAATGAGCCGCACACTATGAGCCTTCGCGGACTTCAACACCGCACGCAGAATGTCCGCCGTCATGTCAAGGCCGATTTCACCTTCGACCTTTAGCACCATGTACAACTGGGTCGCTGACGAAGCCGGCGGTGTCGTTGGCGCACCGGCCTGGCCCTGAACCTCGTCACGCGACTGGTCGGCCTCGCGCATCTGCCGCAAGGCTTCGTCGGGCGACATCTGGCCGTTGGCGATGGAAATAAAACCCAGGCACAGGCAGAGAGTCAGCAAACGCTTCATAAAACCCCCTTCTTTGTGGGTAGCCACCACAGCAGCAACGCGCCGCCGACGGCGATGAACCACGCCCCCGTCATCACGTCGAGAACCGCCCAGGTGGATCGGACAAAATGCAGGGGCAGCAGCGGATTGAAGAGCAGTGCGGTGATGGCGAAGCCCACCAATCCCACGCCGACAAAAGCGCTGTGCAGCGTGCGTGCCTCTCCCATGGCCCAAAGCCTGTAGCCGCACCACAGGGCCGACACGCAAACCACCAGGCGCAATACGCGGTAGAAGTTGTAAGGCTGCGGGCCAAGGGCCAGGAAACACAGCGCCGCCGACAGGGCGCAGGGAAGCACAATGGCCCACGGGAACCCGCTGCGTTGATCCGATTCGTTGCCCGGCATCAGAACCACCCCCAAGGCGGTGAGGTGAAATCGGCCTCATTGTAACGTTGCCGGCGCTTCAAGCCATGGGGAATTGCGGGTAAACTTCTGCCAACGGGTACCGGGTGGTTGTGACTGCGTTCAACATCAAGGGCAACGAGTACCGGCTGATCGCGGTGGTTCGCTACGCCCGCGCCGTTTGCCGCGTGGTCGAGGTGCTGACGCACGCGGAGTATTCGACCGGTCGCTGGAAGGATCGACTATGAGCACGATGAGCAAAGGCCGAGCGGTGCCGGATGACTATTTCAAGCTGGTGCGCGCCTTCCCGCTGCGCCCAATTCGGGGTCAGGATGAATACGAACAGGCGGGCAAGGTGCTCAACCGGCTGTTGGGCCGGCCCGAGGGCAAGATGACCGCCGGTGAGCGCGATTATCTGGATGCACTGGTGCTGCTAGTGGAGGATCACGACCGCAAGCACAGCCGGTTGGTTCCGTCGAAGCGCACGCCGCACGAAGTGCTGAAGTACCTGGCCCAACAGGCGGGTCTTGGGCCGACGGCGCTGGGTAGGGTGCTGGGGACCACGCACGCGATGGCGTCGCTCATGCTGCACGGCAAGCGCGGCATCAGCGCCGAGGCGGCACGCAGGTTGGGCGACTACTTCAAGGTAGACGCGGGCTTGTTCATTTGAGCCAAAGAGAGGCGGCCACCTGCTCTCCACCCCCGGAAGTGGAGGCGGCTGCTATCGTCGCGGGATGGCGATGGCGCGACATTTCCTGGGGTGGAGGAGGCCTGCCCCTGTCAGACCTTTGCTGCCGACGGCGTGGCGATGTGGTTGACGACGATCACCGGTTCGCCGGGGCGCTGGGCCGGCGGCACGTGCGGCGTTGTGGCGGCGTCGGCGAAGATTGCCCGTGCGTAAGTCAGATCGTCGGCGATCAGTTCATCGACGCGGTGCTCTTCGGAATATTCGGCGTGCAGGCAGACGTTGCCCGACCAGCCGCGGCGGCGCAGCTCGGTGGCGATGCCGCGCCAGTCCGCCAGGCCTTCGTGGCCGCGCGTCCAGTACGTTTCCCATGCGCCGTGGCGCGGGTGGGCCTGCGGGCGCCGGCGGCGCAGCGCGTTCTTCAGGCTCACCATGCCCAGGTGCGTGCCCAGGATGTCCAGCGCCAGTTCCAGGTCTTCGCCCTGAAGCGCGTTGTGGGCCGGGTCCCACACGGCTGTCACCTGCTTGGGATCGTAGCGGTTGATGGCAAACCACAGGTGCATGGCGTTGGTGAGGTAGCGGTCGCAGTGGTTCTGGATGCCCAGGGCCACGCCGTGACGCGCCAGCGACGGCACCAGGCGGTCCCAGCGGCGCTGCATGTCCTCGACGGCCTCCCAGAAGTTCTGGTGGTGGGGGATGGGCGCTAAGGCGCGGATGAGCGGCACGCCGATCTCCCCGCAGACCTCGATCAGCGCGGGGGTGGGCTGGTCGGTGGCGACGCTGCGGATCTGCACGCCCGACTGACCCAGCACGCGCACGGCCTGACCCATGGCGCGGCGCAACTGCGGCGCCTCGGCGGGCTCGACCTGAAAGCCCGGGCGCACCGGCAGCTCGATGCCGTCCACGCCCAGCCCGCGAACGAACGGCCCCAACGCCGACAACGCCGCCTTCCACGGCTTGGTGAAGATCGTCAGGGGAAATCGAGGCTGGGAGGACGCGGAATGGTTCATGGTTTTACAACTGTGTGACGGAATCGGCGGATGACTTCGCGCGGGCTGATGCCAAAGTGCCGGCGAAAGGCACGGGAAAAATACAGGGGGTCGGCGTAGCCCACGCGGTGCGCCACCTCCTTGATGTACAGGTTGGACGAGCAGAGCAGCTCGCGCGCCATGGCCAGGCGCAGCTCGATGCGGAACTCGAGCGGGCTGCGGCCGAAGCGCTGGTGAAAGAGCGCGCGCAGGTGGTCGGAGGACATCTGCACCTGGGCCGCCAGCTCTTCGATGCTGACGTTTTCGCAGGCGCGTTTTTCCAGGAGGTGGGTGAACTCTTCCAGGGCCCAGTGGCTGTTGGGGGCGCTGGCTTCCTGGGGCTGTTCAAGGTAGGTGCCCAGCAACTGGAGCAGCAGGCCGCGGGTGCGCATTTGTCCGGCGAGGTCTGGCGTGGCGGCGCCCGCCAATAGGGCGCGGAACATTTCCACGATGCGGAGGATGGCCTGCGGGTCGGGTCGCTTCCAGCGCGGGGTGGTGTATTTGAGGTGGTGGGCGCGGACCAGCACGTCGCCGCCGCTGGGCTTGATGGCGGCGCCGGGCCATTTGAAGCCGATCCACCAGCCCTCGATCGAGCCTTGCAGGCGGCGCCGGTCGGGTTCGCCGCAGGGGAGGAACCACGCCAGGGGCTCGCCCAGCGGCAGCGTATCGGGGCCGAGTTGGTAGGTGCCCTGACCCTGGAGCAGCAAGCCGAAGAGGTGCTCGTCGTGAATCCGCTGGTGCATGGGCTCGTCGGGCCCGGCGACGCGGCGGGTATAGCCCACGATGACCGGCTGCGGCATGCCGTCGACCTGGGCGCGCTTGGAGGAAACAAAGACGCCCACACGATCTTCCATGACACGGCCCAAATGGGAAGGCGCGGCTGGCGACGCGGACGTGGCTGGAGCGGATCGATCCGTCATAAGCGAGTTCTCACCCGACTTGCGCGATCGTGCCGATGCTACCACCGAATCGTCGAGAGGCAAGCGTAATCCCGCATCGGCGCGCGGGGCAGCGCAGGTGCCGTGCGCCGGGGGCGGCGTTTCGGTGCATATGGTCGTGCTATAACCCGCCGCGGAGGTCATGGAACAATCTCCCGTAATTCGCACCACAAGCCTGCTTGTGTGTCAATCTGGAAATGGGCCCCGTTACGGCCCATAGTGACCGTGGTCCCAGTTCGATCCGACCGTCGGGCCTGCTTCGAGCGAAGGCGGCATTGTCCTGGCACTCATGTCGCCGAACATGTAGTTGGACGAGTCCTGATGGCGGAGGAGGATCGGCACTCTGGAGGTGCCGCCGTTGGCGGTGACGGACGGGAACTTCTGGGGTGGATTCGTGGCTTCCGCCGGCATGAGCGTGGGGGCGAGATCCCAGGCACCCGAGGCAATCACCGGCGGCCTCACGCCGCCATAGGAAGCGTCGTTGGTACCTACCCCGGCGCCTTCCACCACGAATATCGATCCGGACCTGAGCCGTTCAAGCTGGGCGTGATTCCAATACGGATGATTGTCCTTCCTGGGCGAGAAGTCGCTGCCGTCGCCGTCCGCGCCGTCGGCGACGGCAAAGACGGTTCCGTTGGTCAGGCTGTAGCGGTATCCCTGCGCCAGGGCGTTAATTCCGTAGCCCAGTGACTTGTAGGAGCCGTTGTAGACTCCATTAGGACATCTGCCCATTCCGCCCTGAAACGTGGGCATGTGCGTCGCCCAAGCGATGGAGCCCAGTTTGGGCTCGAAGAAGCCCGTCAGCGCCAGCCGATCAGACCACGTGTAGTTCATCTGGTTGCCGGAGCTGTCGAAGGCTTTTGAGTGGAAGAACAGTGCCGCCGGCGCAAAGCGACCTCTGAAAGTGGCGGCGTAGCCTGCTTGGGCTATCCCAAGTTGGCGCAGATTGCTCAGGCACATCGTCGTCCGTACCGCTTCCCGCGCAGCGCCCAGCGCCGGCAGGAGAATGGAGATGAGCAGGGCGATGATGGAGATCACCACCAGCAACTCGACGAGGGTGAAGGCACGCCGCACGCCATGGCTTGGGCGCTTGGGGCTCGAGCGGAATCCGTCGGTGCGGGTATTCATTGTGTGTTCCAAGAGCAAGCGCGACAGCGTCACGCAAGTTTCGCTGGTCCTTCTGGTTGGTCATTCACTGTAGTGACCATGGTCCCAGATCGATCCGATCGTCGGTCCCGCTTGGAGCGCCGAGGAGGGCATGGACCTGGCGCTCATGTCGCCAAACATGTAGTTGGCCGAGTCCAAGTGCCGCAGTATGACCGGCACTCTGTCTAAAGCGCTGTTCCCGGTGATGGTTGGATAGATATTGGCCGGATTGGTGCTCCCCGGCGGCATGAGGGTGGGCGCCAGGTTCCAGGCGCCGAATCGTTCGACCGGCGGTTCGATCAGGGCCGCGGCGTGATCATTGGTGCCTGCGCCGCCCGTCTCGGTCACGAAGATGGACCCAGATCGCAGGTTCTCAAGCTTGGCGTGGTTCCAATAGGGGTGATTGTTCTGTCTGCTGGTGAAGTTGGAACCCGAGGGATCATCCGGGCCGTCCTTGACACCCAAAGGTCTGGGGGCGTAATAGCCCTGGGCCAACATGCTGATCCCGTAGCCGGCCGCTCGGGCGCCGCCAGTGCCATTGGGACACCGGCCGGTTGCGCCTTGATGGGTGGGCAGGTGCGTGGTCCAGCCGAACTCGCCCAGCACAGGCGTGAACATGTCGGACAACGCCAGGCGCTCCACCCAGGAGTAGTTGTAGCCGGGGGGCGCCTTGACGTGGAAAAACAGTGCCGCCGGGGCGAAGTGGCCCCGGAACGTAGCGGCGTAGTTGGCTTGGGCTATGCCCAGATGCCTCATGTTGCTCAAACACTTGGAAGTTTTGACCGCCTCCCTTGCTGCGCCCAGCGCCGGCAACAGCAAGGCGATGAGCAGGGCGATGATCGAGATCACCACCAGCAGTTCGATGAGGGTAAAACCGCGACCGGCGCCGGCGCGTGGGCATCCGCGGCTGTGGGAACGTGGGTTGGCGTTGTGGATCATGTCAAGACCATCCTTAGTCGACTCCACTCCAAACAATGGTTCTTCGTCAACGGCTCGCGTCGCCAGGCGCCTGTACTGATTCTCGAAAGGCAAATGGCAAAGGTGATGCCAACGTCAGTACCAAGGCTCCGGTAAGAACCGGTCGATGCCTCATAATTACCCGGACCGTCCATGTCTGACCAGCGGTTGGAGGCATGGAACCGGAAAATTACATGATTGCCGTGAAATGTCCGGCTGGGTCGCCTCGATCCGCACCCGCCGGCCGCCGGCTTGCCCCGCGGAGTTCCTACGGGCGTTGTGTTACCCCAATATTAGCATCATAGGCAGCAGTGAACCACCAACGCCGCCAGGGACCAGTCCCACCGGCGATCCCCCCCAAAAAGCGCGCAGCCTGCGCAGAGGCGCGGCAGAGATACCGCCCGGAGTGATCCGTCACCCGCTGATAGGCTCATCTCGGTTACGTCCATGCATTACCCGATATAACCATTCCATGTGTCCCACCAAAGGTGTACAGTCACTCGTGTTGAAATCCCTTTGTCGCGGCCGGCCTCTGGCCCATGTCGCCAGGGATAGCAGGCAAGCGAGGTGAGAGTGGCGTTTCCCAATCGAAAACGCTCGGATGGCGACCCCGCAGGTGACCCCGCCCCGGCAGACGCAGGCTTTCTTGAGGAGAAGTCCTAATGACCAGCCGTTCTTTTTGGTGCAGCAGGACCACGCCGAACTCGCACCTGACCCCAGCCCGTCCACGTCGAAGGAGGAGCATCATGAACAGCATTCTTCAGCCACTATTAGGGAGCAGCATCGTGATCACGGCCAGATTTGCCTTGTGTGCAGTAGCAGCCATCGTCCTGGTCAGCAGCCCGGCGGCGGCGGACATCCTCAATGACGAAGCAGCCGGCGCCTGGGATAACACCGCAACGTGGGGCGGTGCAACTGTCGCCGCCGGCGACACCCTCAACATTGATGAGTACACCGTGACCTTTAACAAGGTCGGCGCCGGGTCCGATGTCACCCTTATCATTCCGGCGATTTCCACCGTCAACCTTGGCGGAACTGGAACATGGTACAGCACCTATGGCACCAATATATCCATTACAAGCCGGGTGGCCCTGAACTTCACCGGCGGCGGGACGTTAGACAACAGCCGCGGGCAGATGTTTACGGGCGGGCTGGATTGGAGCATTGCCGGCACCTCCACCTACTACGTCAACGCCAGCGGCGAAAATAGCTACATCGGTAACTCGGGTGCTCTCACCTCCACAGTGATCACCGGCAGCGGGACAGTGAACAAGACCGGTGCCGGAAACCTCCTGATCAGGTCGATCGCCAACGTCCTGGACGCCGACGGGGCCACCCCCGGCAACCAGACCCGCACCAATGCCTCGACCTTCAGCGGAACCTGGAATGTGGACGGCGGCAAGCTTGAGGTTGCTGTTCCCGAATTCACGAAGTACGCCACCGTGAATCTGCAGGGCACCGTTGCCGCGGTCGCTGCTTTCGGTACCACCCAGGTTGGCACTCTCGATGTCCCGATGCTCTCAATCGGCACCAACGGCGGCACCTACGTCGGCACGCAGCTCGAGGCCAAGAACCTTCTCGGCACCGGGCTCGTGAACTGGCAAACCACCAGCGGTTACTTCCGCGACGTGGCCGTCGGCACCCTGCTCGACCCGGGCACCGCCTCGGAGGCCGGGCTCATCAGGCGTCACACCGCCGGCAGCAAGAACGACCTGGTCATGCGGCCAGGCTCGACGATGGCCTTCGATGTCTTCAGCGCCAGCTCGGCCGACCAGATCGACTGGAGGGACAGCACCAGCATTTCGGGCGTCGTCTTCGACGAAGCCAACCTGAAGGTTCGCCTGTTCACCCCCACCGAGACTCTGGCCTCCACGAGCTGGATCCTCATCAACGGCGACGAGTGGATCGCCAAGAGCGGCCAAGGTTCGTCAACTCCCACCGCCATTGCGGATCAGGCGTTCGCCACAATCGAGTATCTCAACGCCGCGGGCGGCGCGCTCAACCAGTACATCGGCCTGGGCGACCTGGACGGCGGCTGGTACGACTTGGGCATCAACTACCTGGGCACCTCCGGCAGCATCAACCGCCAGGTCGAGCTCACCGGCAGTTACATGGCCGCCGCCATCCCCGAGCCGGCGTCGCTGGCGCTGCTGGGCATGGGCGGCATGCTGATGGTCCGCCGCTCCCGGAGTTCTCGGCAGAAGTGAAAAAGCGTCTCCTTGCGGCGCTCCACCGTCCAGACGGCGCGCGGCGAATACGGATGAGAATTGAGAATCCCATGCCTTTCATGAAGGAGGTTCGGTGATGGCTAAGCGAATGAACGTGGTAATGGCGACGGCGCTGGGCGCGGTGTTGGCAGGCGGGTTGATGCTGGCGGGGATTCCGGGGGCGGCGCAGGCGGCGTCCTGGGACGGCGGTATCGGCACCTGGAGCACCACGGTCGGCATGTGGGACGGCGGAAACGTCTGGGTCCAGAACGATCCGGCGGTCTTCGGCGGCACCGCCGGCACGGTGACGCTGGGTGAGGACATCAATGCCGCCTCGATCGCGCTCAACAGCAACAACTACATCATTGATCTGGCGGGCTTCAACCTGACCAATGCCGGCAACACCTCGTTTGCGCTGGCCACCGCCCAAATCACCAATACCAGCGGCACCACCGCCACCTTCACAACGGGCCAGTTGTCCAATGTCGGGCCACTTCTCTCGGGCAACATGAACGTCACCTATAACGGTGGCGCGTGGACCCCGAACATCAACCACGACTTCACCGGCACGCTGCGGCTGGTCGGCACGGGCATTGTGCTGTCGAATGGCACGGCCCTGGGCAGTGACACTGGGCTGATACAATTGGGCGGTACCCATACGCTGCAAATCGGGACCGCCAACAGCGTGTTGTCCCGAACCTTTAACCGCAACATCGAACTGCTCAATAACACGACCTCCTTCGCCACCGGCGGCCCGAGGTTCCTCACCCTGGCCGGCGATATCAGCGGAACGGGGCAGTTACGGATGTCGGCCACTCAGGGCGGCCTCATCCTCGCCGGCAATAACTCCTATTCCGGCAACACCTACGTCATGGGCGCGGGGCTGTACATCATCGCCGCCAGCGACACCGCTTTCGGCAATTCCGCGCTGATTGATATGCGGGCCGGAGAGGGCAGCGGCACGACCACTGCATCAGGCGTCGGCTTCCAAGGGAACGTCAATATCGGCAGCACCGCCGCGATCAACCTCGCCGGCGCCAACCCGGCGAGTGGCCTGGGAGCGATTCACAATTTCGGTGACGACAACACCTTTGCCGGCGCCATCACCAACGCCTCCAACATCGCACGCCTTTACAGCGCCGCGCTGGATAGCTCTTTGACGCTTAATGGCGTGATCGGCGGAGGCAAGGGACTTGTCAAAATGGGGCCCGGCACGATCGTATTGGGGGCTGCCAATACCTACGGCACTGCCAATGCCTCAGCCGGCAACGAAACCGAGATCAAGGACGGCATTCTTCGACTCGATTTCAGTCAGGCGAGTGCTCCGCTCGTTGACATCGTCAACAACAACAACGCCACCAACGGCAATCAAGTGACGCACTTGGTGCTCGCAGGTGGTACGCTGGAACTCAAAGGCGATGCCGGTGAGGTCAATAGCCAGCGGTTCAAGAATGCCACCACAGCCAATTCGTTCAGGGTCAATACGGGCGCTTCGTCCGTCAACATGAATCTGAATGGCGCAACCAGTCTCAGTCTTAACACGGGCCGGCTCATGGAGGCGAACCGTGAAGTGGGCGGAACGGTGAACTTCACCCTCCCCGCCGGCACATCCGTCGTCATGGGTACGGCGGCGACCGGATCGGTCGGGGCGACCAACGCCATTCTGCTGGCCAATGGGGCCGCCTTTGCCACCGTCAGCGGCACGGATTGGGCCTCAATGAACGCCAGCCGCGAAGTGATCAGCGGCGCGACCGTCGGCGGCTTCTATACCGCCAATACCGCCAGCACCCTGTCGGGCAATGCCGACATGTCCGGCGGCGTCGATACTACGCTCGCTGCTGACGCCACAACCACCAGCGTGCGGTTCAACGACGCAGCGGCACGATCCATCGATGCCACCGGCCAGGCGCTCACCACTGGCGGCATCCTACTGACGAGTAATGTTGGCAACAACATTTCTACCATCACTGGCGGAACGTTGCGCGGTGCCGACAGCGCCGGTGGCACGCTTCAGGACCTGGTGTTCGTGCAGAACAACACGGCGAACAAGCTGGTGGTTGAGTCGACAATTTCCAACGCCGCCAACACCAATGCTACGGGCCTGACCAAGACCGGCGCAGGCACGCTCGAACTCGCCTCGGCCAATACCTACACCGGCACCACCTTTGTGACGGGCGGATCGCTGGTATTACGCGACGCGAGCGCCCTGGGAACCGGAAACCTCAAGTTGCACGGCGGCGTGATCGGACTCACTGCCGAGAGCGGCAGCTTCACCCGCGCACTCGGTACCGGAGCCGGCCAGGTGCATTTCCTCGGCAGCGGCGGGTTTGCCGCCTACGGCGGCGACCGTATCGTGGACATCGGTGGTGCCGGCGGAACGCACCTGTGGGGATCGACCTCAACCACCACTGGCTTGCGGGCTCTGTCCACCCTCATCCTCAGCGCTCCCGATGCCGACGGCACGCTGATCTGGCAGAACCCCATCAACCTGCTGGCCACCAACTCCGACAGCGTTCCGGTCAACCGCGTTATCCGGGTCGACGACGGCTCGGCGACGGTGGACGCGCGGCTGATGGGTGTCATCAGCAACGCGGCCGGTCTAACCAAGATCGGTGCCGGCACCCTCGAGGTGATGGCGACCAACACCTACCTCGGTCCCACTGACCTCATGGACGGCATACTATTGGTCACGGGCTCGCTCCAAGTCAATTCGGTGGTCACCGTCAACTCCGGCGCCACCCTTGGTGGCATCGGCACGGTGAATGGCACCGTCACCCTCAACGATGGCGCCACCATCAGCCCCGGCGCCAGTATCGAATCCCTTGACAGCGGGTCCAACATCTGGCTCGGCGATGACACCTTCGTCTTCGAATTCAGCACCGATGGCTCGACCGGCGCCGCCGGCTCCGAGTGGGACCTGCTGGCGATTACTGGCGGACTCGATCTGACCGGCGCTACTTCCGTGACCATGGAACTACTCACCATGCTCAACGCCACGGTCGCCGGTCCGCTGGCGTCCTGGGATCCCTTGCTGGATCACACCTGGGCCGGCTTCGTGACGACTACCACGGGCGTCACGGGCTATGACGCCGGCCTCTTCGCGTTCGATACCAGCGGCTTCCAGAATGCCCTCAGCGGTAGCTTCAGCGTCGCTCACAATGGCAACAACCTGGACCTGGTTTACACGGCCGTCATCCCCGAGCCGGCGAGCCTGGCTCTGGCGGCGATGGGGGGCTTGCTGCTTCTTCGCCGCCGCTCGGGGCGGACGCATGGCTGAGTGAAGCGGGGGAGAAAGGGAGCGTGGCCTGATGATGCAGTGCAGGCTCTGGAGATGGAGTGGGGTTGTGCAGGGCATGGGCGGGCCCTTGCGGGGACTGTGCGCCGGGCGGGTCGGCCGCCGGCACGAATCGGCCCGAGGCGCCGTGAGGGCCGGGGGCGGGACCGGTAGCGCGAGCAAGTCCGGGGGCGGGGGCGGGGCGGGGGCCGGGGGAGGGGGTGGCTTGGCCGGCTGGCGGCGGGGGACCGGCCGGCCTACCATCCGAGAGGTGATCGGCGCCGCCGGCGCAGGCAATCGGCTCATTTCCGCCATCGAATTAACTGTGGCAACCGTGATGCGCGGCGTGATCCGCGCGAGGCAGGTCAAGCTGTGCGGGGCCGTGAATGCCGCGGCGGTCCCGGGAGGAGTCGGCACGTTGCGTTCGAGCCTTCAAGTCGCCCCGACCTAGTTCGCTACGTTGGGCGGATAGCCCATGCTGTCTCGACAACAGGCATAGGAATTACACTGGCGTTCGCCAGAGGATTCCACCGTATTCAAGGAGTTGATTCATGTCCAATTCTCATTCAAGGAGCACATCGATGTACCAGAACCGACATGCACGACGGGCGATGGCACGAATGGCGCGCAGGGGTTTGCTGGCAGGCCGCTACGGCCAGGCCCAGCGGATGATCACCACCGCGGCCTTGCTGGCAGGGCTGGGCCTGGGCACGGCCGTGCAAGCCGACACCTTCATCTGGGATGGCGATTCGGGCGTGGACAGCAACTGGAACACGCCCAACAACTGGACGGCCAACAGCGGCTCGCCGGGAGCGGCGGACTCGGCGCGGTGGACTGGCGGCAGCACGCCCAGCCCGACCACGGTGGATCTGTCGCAGGCTGAGGCGGCGACCGACCTTCAGATTGTGAACAAGGAAGTCACGTTCAATCTCAACAACTTCGCGCTCACTGTCGGTGCGGTTTCCTCGACGGTCGATGACGATGGCGGCCATGCCATCTTTAACGGACCCGGAAGTGTGAGCTTCGGTGCCACAGTCAAGCTCGGGCTCAACTTACCTGATACGCCGGTCCTGGCTGGCCACTCGCGCATCACAGCCCAGGGCGGCGCGACGGTCACCACTTCGGCGGGGTTGACCCTGGGTGACTACCGCGGCGGCGGTATCGCCACGGTCGACGGCAACGGGACCGTCTGGAATAATTCCGGGGCTGTCCTATTCGCGCGGACCGGCAGTGGTAATACCTACACCCAGCCTCGTGCCCAGATGTTTATCACCGATGGGGGGCACTTCAACCACGACACCGATTCGGGTGCCTTTACTGTTGCCAGCGGAAACTACGATGCCCGGATTGATGTCGATGGCGTCGGATCACAACTGAATTTCACAGGCAACAGCAGTCACAATATCCTCATCGGCGTCTACCAAACCAGTGCCGGATCCACTTGGAACATTACGGACGGTGGGTTGGTCTCCTCCACGACGACCATCGGCCTCTCGCAGAACAACCAGAACAACACAGCCGATGTCAACACATTCAACATCTCGGGCAACGGCGCGAAGATGACAGCCCCGGTCATTGTAGTTTCCGGACGCAGCGGTAGCGACGTAAACCGTGGTCCGGTCGTCGTGAACCTTGGCGTGGGCGGCATTCTGGAAGGAACTGACTTCGATGGGAGTGACCGGTCCATCGCGGTCGGCGATCGCGGTCGGCTTTCGTTACAGGGCGGAACGGTTTCGCTCGTCGCGGGCAAGCGGCTGACGCTGCGCGATTCCGATGGCGCGGCTGACGGCAACCGCGCTACGCTGGAAGGCTTTGGCACGATTACCGGCGGGCACGTGTATGCCGAAATCGATACGCGAATCAGCCCGGGAGTCAGTGGTACGGGAACGATACAGGTCCAGAACGGCAACCTCGTAACGCTTTCTACTGACGTCGAGATGCTATGGGACTTCTCGACCGACGATGGCTCGCACGACTCGCTGCAAATGCTGGCCGACAGCCAGTCGGCCACGATCGCCGGCTTGATCAGCTATACGAATCTCGGCGCGGGCAACACCGCCTCGGGCATTCTGGACTTCGTACTGGCGGATTCGATCACCTACGACGGCGCCAGCTCGGCGCTGACCGCAGGCGACATCCCGCTCAACACCGACAACCTCGACAGCGTCATGGCGGCGGCCGGTTACACGCGCGTGTTCAGCGCGCCGGCAAACGTCGGTGAGTATCGTTACCTGATCGCGACGGATGCCGTCGGGTCGCTCGACGCCCTGCGGCTGGAGATTTTCGGCGTCATTCCCGAGCCGGCCTCGCTGAGCCTGCTGGCGCTGGGCGGCGTGATGTTGATTCGCCGGCGACGCTGATCCAGATGGCCCTGTTGAATCCCTAGACACCCCCGGCCGACACAGCGGCGGCCGGGGGTTCCTTTCAGTAACGACGATCGTGTCTGCCTGCATCATCAGCCAAACGCGGGCGACGTTGATTGGTAGACTTTCGTTCCATGGATAAGACGTTCCACTTCATCTCCGGGCTGCCCCGCAGCGGGTCAACCCTTCTGGCCAACATCCTGGCGCAGAATCCGCGCTTCGAAACGACTGCTAGCAGCGCCATTCTGGGCATCCTCATGAGCATACGCGAGCAGTGGGGTCCACTCTTCGCCGCCACGCCCAACGAGCAGGCCAAGGTTGACGTGATGCGCGGCGTGCTGCACAGCTACTACCAGCGCTCGGCCAAGCCAATGGTTTTCGACAAATGCCGCGGTTGGCTGGCGTACTTGGAAATGGCCGAGCTGCTGCTGGACCGCAAAGCCAGGGTGCTCGTCCCCGTGCGCGACATGCGCGACATTCTGGCCAGCTTCGAAAAACTCTGGCGCCATAACGCGGCGACCACGCAGATCCCGCAGGAAAAGGCCTATCCCCTCCAGTTCCAAAGCCTGGAAGGGCGCTGCGACGTCTGGCTTCAAAAAGGCGAACCGTTGGGATTGGCATACATGCGCATCGAAGACGCCCTGACGCGCGGCTTCCGCGATCGCTTGCACTTCGTGCGCTTCGAGGAGTTGACCGGCCGGCCGGCGCAGACCATGAAGGCGATCTACAAGTTCCTGGATGAGGAGCCGTTTGAGCACAGCTTTGACCACGTGGAGCAGGTGACCTGGGAGGACGACGCGGTGCATGGCTTTAAGGGCCTGCACGACATCCGTTCCAAGGTTGAGCCGCTCAAGCCGCAGTATCCGGCGATCTTGGGCAAGCTGGCGGAGAAATACAAGGGCGTCTACGTGTGGGATCAGCCGCAGTGGAAGTAATACCCACGTTTGACTGGGGGCAAAGCCTCGGGAACGCTCCCCGAAGGCTCGGCGAAAAGCAGCGGGGGCCGTCGCAGGGGGACCGTCGCCCTGCTCCCCATTCCGACAGGGCGGCGGCCGTTGCGTAGCTGGCCGTGGCTTCCCTGGCTACCTCAGGATCACGGGTCGCATGTATGACACGTAACCTTTCGACCAACGCGATGTTCCGCCAGCGCGCGGCGACGCATCAGCCCAAGCATCGTTTTGCGGGATCGACGCCCCAGCAATGGGAGGCGTGGCACAAGGCGCTGGCACCGGCGGTCAAGGCGACGCTGGGGCACATGCCCGTCAAGGTGCCGCTGCGCCCGCAAGTGGAGGCCGAGTGGCGCGAGGGCGGCTTGGTCAAGCAGCGCGTCATCTTCGACGTGGAGGATGGGCTGTCGGCGGTGGCGTATGTGTTCCGCCCCGAGGGTCCGAGCAACGTCAAGCGGCCGGGTATTCTCGCCTGTCACGGCCACGGCGACTACGGCAAAGAGCCGGTGATGGGTAATCGTTCCACCGCCGAGCTGCGACGTGACATTGAGGCGATGAACTTTGACTACGGCCTGCGGATGGCGCAGGCGGGCTTCGCGGTCATCGCCATCGACTGGCGTGGCTTTGGCGAGCGTGACGATCGCCGCAAGCCCACTTCGAACGACGTGGACGCCGGCGTTCGCGTGGGCCGAGACCTATGTAACCTGCACTACCTCCGCGCCACCCTGTTGGGCATGACCGTGCTGGGCATGGATGTGCACGACGGCATGTGCGCGCTGGACTACCTGTGCCAGCAGGAGTTCGTGGACGGCGAGCGGCTTGGCGCTATGGGCCTGTCCTTTGGCGGAACGATGACGACCTGGATGACGCTCTGTGACCCGCGGATCAAGGCGGCGGACATCATCTGCTACAGCGACCGCTTTGCCAACTTCGGCATGCGGGATGTGAACATCTGCGGCAGCCAGGTGACGCCGGGGTTATACGAGCTGTGCGATGTGCCGGATTTGCAGGGGCTCATCGCGCCGCGGCCGCTGTTGGTGGAGATTGGTGTGTATGACGATTGCTTCAAGGTGGATTCGGCGATGAGCTGTTTTGCGGAGGTGGAGAAGATTTACGCCGCCGCCGGCGTGCGCGACAAGCTGGAACTGGACCTGTTCGAGGGCGGCCACCGCTGGGGTGGCAATCGCTCGGTTGTTTTTTTCCGTAAGCATCTTGGGCAATAGGGGCATTGCCACGAAGACACGAAGACACGAAGAAGCAGAGAAACCAGAATCAACTAGGGACGCTTCGCAAAGCCTCAGCGTTGCTCGCAGCTTCGCTGCTTCGGCTAAACGTATTCGCTCATCGTTCTTCGTCTTCACTCTTCTTGGTGTCCTTGGAGCCTCTAACTGACTGAAGACCGATGAAAATCAGCATCACCTACCTGTACACGATCTTCAAGTACGGCTACCCGCCGACCGTTGAGGATGACTTCAAAGCCCTGGCGGACATCGAGGCGATGGGCTTCCATTACCTGGAGATGGAGGGACTGGGGCCGGAGCATACCGAGCAGGTGTGGCGGCGGCGGCAGGAGTTGAAGCAAGCGATGGATGACCATCACGTGCAAGTGCACAACTTCTGCGGCGTGGACCCGGACCTGGTGAGCCTGGATGACGGCCTGCGTCGCGCCGCGTATGAGCGGTTCAAGCGCACGGCTGAGTTGGGCGTCTACCTGGGCGCCACCACGCTGCATTTGGCCAGCTATGCCCCGCCCGTGGAGTATCTCAACGGCGCGCCGTATCAGCTCAATGAGGACTACAAGTTTGCCGACACGTTTCGCGTGCGCATTCCCGAAGGGTTCAACTGGCAGCGGGTGTGGGAGGTGTTGGTCGAATCGTGCCGGCGCACCGCCGAGATCGCCGGGCAGTACGACCGCACGATCATCATGGAGCCGCGCGTGGGTGAGGTGATCTGCTCGGTGGACTCGATGCTTCGGCTCATTGCCGACGTGGGCATGCCTAATTTCAAGGCCAATTTCGACACCGGCCACTTTTCGGCGCAGCGGGAGAACATCCCTCTGGCGCTGATGAAACTCGAAGGTCGGTTCGCCAACATTCACGTGTCGGACAACAACCCGGCGGACACCAACCACCTGCCGCCGGGCGAGGGGACGATCGACTGGGACGAGTTTTTCCGCATTCTGAAGGTGCAGCGATACGACGGGTATCTGGGATTGGATCTGGGCAACCGGCCGAGCCTGGTGGCGGATCTGGCCAAATCGGTGCAGGTGCTCAAGCAGGCGGCAGGGGCGCAGGGCATCGCACTCGAAAGCTAGCCCCCCATGAACGTCGCCCTGAACACGTTCGAGATCGCCGGTGACCGCTACGCGGTGCGACCGTTACGGGATCGCGAGTTGGCTGATCGCGCCCGCTGGCGGCAACTGGATGATCACGGCCGCTGGAGCAGCGAGCCGGTGACCGGCGCGATCGTAGGGGAATGGATCAGCGACAGCCCGTCGCTCTTCTTCGACCAGCGCATCGAAGGCGACTACATCTGGCAGGTCCGCGTCGCACGGCTCAAGCCCGACGCCGCCTTTCTCGCGCGTTTCGCCGCCAACAAGCACGCCCAGGGCTGCGATCCGCGGACCAAGTACAACTTCAACTTGTGGCTGCGTGCCGACAGCCCCCCGGGAAGTGGCGAGAATTTTCTCCAGGCGTATCCCAAACATCTGGGAACCGGCTGGAACGGCATGGGCGATGACCACTGGCAGTCGCTGTTCAATACGGTTGTGTGGAACGGACCAAGTACGGGTCACGCTCTGGGCGGCTTGACTAACTGGGTACGGCTGCGCAAGAGCCCGGGCTACGTGCAGGTGTGCGAAGCGATTGATGTGGTTCCCCATCTGCCGTATGACCAGCCGCACCTGTTCACCTTCGCCGTCAGTTCGCGCCTCGGGCGCGTGCGGATGTACTACGACGCCTGCCGCGTCTATGACTACGCTGACGCGGCGATTCCTGGGGCGGGCTATCTGGGGTTGTGTGTCTGGTTGTGTGTCATGCGTTTCGATCAAATGAGGTTGTACCAATGGATGTCATGAGCGAACAAACGTGTCGGCAACTGTCCCCTGGCGTTGGGCTGGCCCAGGCCGGCGTCCAGGTCCGTCCCGGCCACCCGCGTGTGCTGGTTCGACCAGAGGACCTGGAGCCACTGCGGCAGCGTGCCGCCACCACCCACGCGACGGAGATGCGCGCCCTGCTGGCGGTGCCCGACACGCAGACAGAAGGCAAGCCCGGCGACGACCAGGCGGCGCTCATCTGGCGCCTGGCATTCCGCTACCTGATCACGCAGGAAACCGACCACGCCCGCGCCGTGATCGTCCCCTTGCGACGACTGCTGGAACTCGAAGTCAGCGGCGAATACTTCGTCGGCGCCCGCCGACTCAAGGCGCTGGCGGCGTGCTACGACTGGCTGCACGACGTGCTGGATTCGGCCGGCGAAGAGGGCTTGCGCCTTCGCGTCGGCCGGCGCGCCCTGGCGTATTGCCAGGCGTTGTATGACTCGGGTGAGGTCGAGCCTGGCTGCTACTTCCTGGGCCACGCCATCAACCAGATGCCCGCCATCCTCATGGCGGCGATCGCCATCGGCGACGAGATCGACGGCGCACGCTGGTTCCTCGACGACACGCTGGCGCGATGGGACCAGCAGGTCAAGGGCTATCGCCATTTCCTGGAGCAGGACTGCTTCCAGATGAGCTACTCCTACACGTGCACGTACACCAGCGAGTTCCCCTACATCTTCCAGGCCATCGAGGCAGGACTGGGCATCGCCATGTTCAGCGCCAACCCGTGGCTGGCGAATCTGGTCAAGTGGTGGACCTACGCGATGCGCGATGACGAGACATTCATCCGCTTTGGCGACTACTTCTGCTCTTTCCCCGTGCTGGAGAATCAGGCGTACCACCGGCCCCTGGCGGCCATCGCCTCGCACTATAAGGATCCGCTGGCGCAGTGGTGGGCCAATCGCTTTCAGCTAAAGGGTGCTGAGCCCGAGCAGATGCTTTTCGAGGATCGTCCCGGCGTGGCGCCGCGCAGCCCCGACGAACTGCAATTGCCCCGCACCAAGCTCTTTGCCCCCATGGGCATCGCCATTGCCCGCGGCGACTTTGCCGCTTCCGGGGGCCGGGGCCGAGACGGGGGCGGCACCGTCGCGGCCTTTAAGTGCACGCCCGTATATCTGCACAATCACGGCCACCGCGACGCCAACAGCTTCACCATCTACCACAAGGGCGATCTGGCGATCGACTCGGGCGCATACGACGGCTATGAGACGCCACAGTGGTACAACTACTACATTCGCACCATCGCTCACAACACCATCGTCATCCACGACCCGACGGAGCAGTTCATCAGCCGGGGCAAAGAGTACGTCAACGACGGCGGGCAACGTTTTGTCAACGATCCGCACTTTCAGCCGACCAAGTTCGAGGATATGCAGAAAGAAGCGTTCCGCGCCGGCCGCATCGCCGCCTATCAGGAGGGCAAGGGATGGAGCTATGTTTGCGGCGACGCATCCAACTGCTATGGCAAGGAGAAGCTGACGCGCTTTCTGCGGCACGTCGTGTTTATTCTGGATTGGCCAAGCAAGGCGGCGGTGTCGATGGTTGTGCTTGACGAGCTGGAAATGGCGCGTGACGGCCTGGAGCCGCGCTTCCTGTTGCACACCATGGACGAGCCGCAAGTGGACGGCAATCGGATTGTCGCGCGGCACGGCCAAGGCAGGCTGACCGCCACAGTGCTCCACCCGCAGGCGGCGGTGATCCAGACGATCGGCGGGGCCGGGCGCGAGTTTGAGGTTGATGGCCGTAACTTCCCGCTCAATCGTCAACTCGCCGGGCCGCATACGGCCGGGGCCTGGCGTGTCGAGGTTACCGGCGCGACGGCGGCGCCATGCGATGGTGGTGCCGGCACGCGCCGATTCCTCACCATGCTGACCCCCGCCGACGCCCAAGCGCCGGCCGAGCCGCCGGTGACGGTGGAACGGACCAGCGACACTTGGATCATTCGCCAAGGCGGATTGGCCGTGACGCTGTTCCAGGGCGGGCAAGCACCGCAACTCGACGGCGGTCGAGTCATTGCGGTGCGCCTGGCAGAGTCTGCCAAGTGAGCCAAGGGAAGCGAGCGGAGCGCCGATGCAGAGCAAAGCCGCGACAGTCAAGCAGTACCTTGCCGAGTTGCCGGCGGATCGACGCGCTGCGATCGCCGCCGTGCGCAAGGTCATTCTGGACAGCCTCGATGCGGACTACGAGGAGGGCATGCAGTACGGGATGATCGGCTACTACGTGCCGCACCGCGTGTATCGGGCCGGCTACCACTGCGATCCGAAGCAGCCGCTGCCGTTTGCGGGCCTGGCGTCGCAGAAGAATTACATGTCGCTGTACCTGGGCTGCGTGTGGGCAGACGCCGACGGCGCGGAATTGAAGCGGCTGGAAGAGGCGTGGGCCAAAGCCGGCAAGAAGCTGGACATGGGCAAGGGCTGCATTCGCTTTAGGCGCGTCGAAGACCTGGCGCTGGAGGCGATTGGCGAGTTAATCCGCCGCGTACCGGCGAAGAAGCACATCGCGCATTACGAGGCGGCGGTGAAGGCGTCGAGCAAACGCGGATTACAGGGGCCCACGAGGGCTGGCAAGGCTTCGAAGAAGAGAGGCACAAATGCATGATGGCGGGTTGTGCGACATGGGCCCATTGCCCAGCGGTGCGATGGGGCGGTGTTACGATACGTGGCGATGCCGAATGCTCATGCTGGAGGATGATGCTGACCGGATCAGGCGTTTTCGGTCGGCTGTCGCAGCCCATCATCCGCAGGTCGTTGTACATAGTTGGTGCGATGCTCACAAGAGATCCGCGAGTTGGAAGCGCAGCTTCCGAATGCTGCGGTGATCAGCCTCGATCACGACCTGTATTCGAACGACGCGACGGCGCCCGATCCTGGTGATGGCCTTGACGTGGCGCGATGGCTTGCGGCGTTGGCGCCAAGTTGTCCCGTCTTGATCCATTCCAGCAATGTTGAGCGTGCGAATATGATGATGGGCGAGTTGACCCTTGGCGGCTGGGACTGCCGACGTATCGCTCCATTGGGCGATGATTGGATCGAAACTGACTGGGCGGTTGTTGTTCGCCAACTTCTGAATTGCGAGTATCGCTCGGACTCGATCTGACCCTCTTACCTGCTATTCATGATCGACAGTGCGGACCAATTCGAGCGACCGCATCGGGAAATCGATGCGCAATTGGTGGCAGCGCAGCATCGCCGTGCCCAGGAGAAGCTCGTCGCTATCCACGAAGGTCACTGCGGCGCGGATCATGTGATCGTCGAAGGGGATGTTCACGAGGAACACGTCCTCTTCAACGCTCTGCCCGCCTGCCAGACGTGAGGTGGCGCGACCGACGAACGTCGGGTGCAGTTGTTCCTGTAGCACAAGAGGCAGTTCGAGGTATCCGTTGAATCCGGTATCGACGACGGCTTGCCAAGTGCTACCTGCGATGGGTAGCGCGACATACGGCGTGCCGTCATCTGAGACATGTCCCCGAATCACCGATGGCCACCTTTGCGGAAATAATGGTCCTGGCCTATGCGGAGGAAATAGAGGGGGCGGGTTGCACCGTGCCGCTGGAGCTGGGCGGAGATGTCCTCAATGGAATCACCGAACCACACTTGACCGGACACTGGGTCGATGCCCGCGGTGCGGCCGAGGTGCGCCGACACGTCGTGCTCGCGCTGGTAACGTGTCCAAGCATCGAGAGATCGTTGCGTGTCGGATTCCTTCCAAGTCACTGTCGCCATCACGGGATCCCCTTGCACGTATTGTACGCGGCCGCTACTTCGCCGTCGCGCGGATGAGCAGGACCGATTGCACCGGTTGGTTGAGCCGGCGCATGCCCAGGAGGAGCGAGCCCAGGTGATTCGGGATGTCGTCCAGGCGTTTGGGCGTGACCGGCTCGTCGGGTGGGGCGGGTTGTGTTGTTGGCGCTGGCTGGGTGGTGGGCGCGAGTGGGTCGGGCGCGGGTTGGGTCGTCGGTGGTTGGGGCGCTTCCAGCGGTTCGGGTGGCGGCGGCACCGGGAGCTTGTCCATGCCGACGATCAGGATCTGGTTGGGACCCAGAGTGGTCGAAAGCGTCAGTTCGCGGAACTGGCGGCCGTCGAGCATCTTTTCCTGGGGCATGCGCGGCAGCAGCGTGGGCTGGGGGTAGTGCTGGTGTGGAATCACGTCGACGCGCACTTGGCCGTCGGCCGTCGGCGTGACATGGAGCAGAAGCTGTAGCCGACCCTTGTCGAACCGGATGGTGTGCTCACGACCGTCGGGCAACGTCACCGGCGCCACGAGGCCCTCCCGCAGCGGCGGCGTGATCGGCAGGGCGAAATAAGGTTCGATGGTCAAAGCTCGCATCTGCTGGTGGCCCATCGGGGCGGGCAGGTCGCGCAGAAACCGGGGCAGGTCATTCTGGTCGATCACGCCGGCGAATAGGCCGTTGACGCGCCACAGATCGAAGGCGTCGAGGGTGATGTCGCCGCGCAATAGGTGTTCGCGCGCGGCGTGCAGGTCGCCGATGAAGGCCACTTCCAGGCGAGTCAAGTCGACCTGTATGGCGATGGGTTTCTGCTGATCGCCGTAGATCGTTTGCCGCGACACGGGCGGGGCGATCTGCTGTAGCGTGGGGTTGGCGGTGGGATTGGATTGGGGAGGATCGGTACAGGCGGGGAGGAGGAGGGCCAGGAAGGGAAGCAAGAAATAACGAATGAGGCTCTTGGAGAACGCCGGGTCGATCCCCGGCAAGCCCCGACCCCGGAGACGGGGCATGCAGGGGCTTGTTTCATCATTGAGAATTACCAATTGGAGTTTCATTTGTCATTCGAATGTCATCATTCGTCATTCAGGCGCGGATCACATCAAGAATCGTGTCGAGGCCGAGGTCGAGCTGCTCGCGCGTGATCGTCAGCGGCGGGGCGAGGCGCAGGACAGTGTCTTGCGTGCCGTTGACCATGACGCCGCGGTCGAGGCATTTCTGCACGACCTGACCGACATTGGTGAACGAGGCGCCCTTAGCCGCAGGGTCAAGCTCGATGCCCAGAAACAGGCCTTTGCCACGCACTTCCTTGACGCGACCGTCACCTTGCATCGCCCGGCGGACGCGCTGCTTGACATGCTCGCCGAGTTTGGTCGCGTGGTCGAGCAGGTTGTCGCGATGGATGACGTTGAAGATGGCGACGGCGACGGCCATGCTCAGGCAGTTGCCGCCGAGGGTGGTGCCGTGGGCGACGACGCCGTGGTTGTGCTTGGCCTGAAAGTATTTGGCGACTTGGGGCGCCGCCGCCAGCACGCCGACGGGCAAGCCGCCGCCGACGCCCTTAGCCAGGGTCATGATGTCGGGCTTGATGTCCCAGTGCTGATGCGCGAAGTATCGGCCGGTGCGGCCGGCGCCGGTCCACACCTCGTCGACGATCAGCAGCATGTTCCGCTCGTTGCACAGGCGGCGCAGGCCGGGCAGGTAATCGTCGCCGGGCACGCGGACGCCGCCTTCGCCCTGGATCGGCTCAACCATAACAGCGATGGTACGCGCGTCGGCGGCGTCGGCGACTGCTGCCAGATCGTCATACGGCACATGCGTGAAGCCTTCGAGCAGCGGCTCGTAGCCTTTGCGCACCTTGTCTTGGCCGGTGAGCATCATCGAGCCAAAGAGCCGGCCATGAAAGCTGTGATTCGTGGTGATGAACTTGTAGCGATAGCCCTTGCCGTCGCTGGCTGGGTGGGCCTTGCCATAGAGCCGGGCGAGCTTGATGGCGGCTTCGTTGGCGTCCGAGCCGCAGTGACAGAAGAACGATTGCCCATCGAAGCCCGCTTTGGCCAAGGCCTGGGCAAAGAGCGTCTGCGGCTCGGTGTGCAGCAGGTTGCCCACGTGCCAGAGCTTGCTGGCTTGTTCGGTGACCGCCTGGACGAGGTCGGGATGGCAATGGCCCAGGATGGTGCCGCCAAAGCCGGCGAAGAGGTCAAGGTATTCGCGGCCCTCCGCGTCGTAGAGGTGCACGCCCTGGCCGCGCACGATGGCGACAGGGAAGCGGCCGTAGTTGCCCACGAGGTATTGGTCGTGCCGGTCGATGATTTCCTGGGTGGCGGTGGGGCTAGCGGTGGGGGTGGTCACTGCTTCTTCTTTCTTCGTTGGCGGCGGCGGACAACACGCACGACATGGCGCCAGGGGCTGGGTTGATCGTCAGGTTCATCTTGGATGCCATAGGCTTCCTTGGCCATTTGCCACGCCAGGGCGATGCGCTCCTGAGCGGTCATATTCAGGTCGTCATCGTCGTGATGGGCAAAGTGCTCTTGGCGGGTCAATACTTTGATGGTCACCTGCCGGCGTTTCATGATGTGTATTCTACCGGAAATGGTGCGAGCGCGAGCTTGCTTGGCAGCCGCGGCGTCCTCGCCGCGCCGGGTTGGCGGGCAAGGGTGGTGTGGGAAGTGTTTGGGGTTTGGACGCGCTAAGCCGCAAGTGGCTGAGGTACGATGCCGCCGTGGCACGCACGTTTGTCATCGTCGATGGTTTGCAGGACCCGGCGGCGGCGCGGGAGTTATCGCGCGCTTGGGCCGAGGCGGGATTCGATAATGGCGTGGATCCATCGGGGCAGGCGGCGTGGCTGGTGCGGCGCGGTGGAGGCGAGGCGCTGACAGAAGAGGACGTGCGGCGTGCGGCGGCGATTGCGCGGCGATTTGGCGTGGAGCTGCGCGAGCGAGTGGGGGAGACCTTTGTGGCTGAGAATAGCCTGGAGACGCTACGGGCGGCGGTGACACGCGAGTACCGCATGCGCTTTGCCCAGGCACTGGTGTTCGGCCTGCCCGCGATCGTGCTGCATTATCTGGCGCCGCTGCTGGCCGGCGGCGGCGATGCGAGGTCGCTTCCAGGGGCGGGGCCGGCACCGGAGGCGGGATCGATGTTCTACCCCTGGGCAATGGAGATGGTGCTGGCGGCGTGGACATGCTTTGCCGGCGGCATCGGCTGGCCGGTGATGTGGCAGGGCGGGTTGGCGATACTGGGGCGGCGGGGCACGGGCGACATGCTGACTGGTGCGATTGTGCTGGCGGCGTTCGTACCTTCGGCGGTCGGCGTGCTGTCGTTACCGTTCGTGAACGTGCCGCTTTTCATCGGGCGCGAGCCGATGTTTCACGCGGCGGTGATGGCGATGATCGTGGCGCTGGGGCAGCGCTGGTGGGCGCATCGCTGCGCGGCGGGCCTGGCGGGCCGGGCGATGATGCTCATGCAGGGGTTCGGCATGCTTGTCGGTCTGTGGCTGCTGCTGGGTCTTTTACTCGGCGCGTTGATGAGCTGGAAGTGGGGGCTGGCTGTGGCCTTGGTGTTGCCGCCGATGATGTCGCTTGGCGGGGTCAATCGCCTGACGCCGGGCTGGTCGGCGGCGCTGCCGGTGTTCGCCTTTGCGGCGCTGATGGTGGTGGGACAACGGATGATGAACGTGGACATTGGCGATCGACCGGTGGAAGTGGCGGCGACGTTTGCGGTGATGATGAGCTTGGTCATCGCGGCGGGATGGAGAAGTGACAGGGATAAACACGGATGAAGAGAGGAGGAACAGGATGGACTTGACGCGGCATGATGCTCCAATCGCCGTTGGTTCAACTCATCTGTGCTTCATTCTGATCGGAAGCTAAGCCGCAAGCGGCTCAGGAAAGTTGCACGCGGCCTGGAAAAACAAGAACCCCTGGCTTCGGAGCTTGCCAGGGGTTCGTGGCGTCACGGTGGAATTTTGTCCGCGCCTGAGAGTCGCTCAGGCGCGGTCGGAGCGGGGACGAACGGGTGCTTACTGCACCATGTCCTTGAGGTTCTTCAGCGGGCGAATGCGCACGACGTTGCGAGCGGGCTTGGCTTTGAACACGCGCTCGAGCTTGGTGAACGGGTCGATGCCCTTGCGCTCGGGGGTGGCGGGCTTGCGCACGACGCGCAACTTCATCAGGCCCGGGACGGTATAGAGGCCCGAGCCCTTCTTGCCCACGTTCTTCTGAATGTGATCGGCCAGGGTTTCGAAGCAGGAACTGACCTGCTTGCGGCTGAGGCCGGTTTCGGTGGAAATGTATCCGTACACTTCACTCTTGGTCGGGGCTTTGCCGGGGGCGGCTTTGGCGGGTGCTTTAGTCTTGGCCATCTTCTGGCTCTCCTTAGCGGTAAAAGGTGCAACACCATCCGTGACTGGTGCCGATCATAGCGTAATTCAAGGCATTTGAAAGAGGGGGGCAAGTTTTCCACCTTGTTTTGGGGCCAAACAGGTTAGTGCCGCGCGGCGCCAAACCCTTTCAGCGCGCCAGCGTCTGCCCATCGACGGTTGTGTAAGGTCGTTGGATCGCGGGCTTACGCCGTGCGGTTCCGACCGTGCCATATTGACAGCCCGACAGCACCATGGTGACGTGCTGGCAGGGGCCGGCACCAGCTCATACCGTGTAACCATCTAGTCGTACAGTATTTACGATACCAATGCCGCCGCACCCCTGGGCACTGGCTTTGCCACAGTCCACCTGAGGCATTGTGCCCACGTCCCGCGGTTCGTAACGAATCGTCGGCCCGTGCATAATGGCCGGCCGGCTCACCCTGTTGAGCCGAGCACGCAGAACCACGATCCCTCTTAGAGGTGCGACTATGTCCAAAATCATCGGAATCGATCTGGGCACGACTAACTCGGTCGTAGCCATCATGGAAGCCGGCACGCCCAAGGTGCTCATCAACAGCTCGGGCAGCCGAATCACCCCGTCGATCGTGGGCTTCACCGACAAAGGTGAGCGGCTCGTCGGCCAGCTTGCCAAGCATCAGCAGATCACCAACCCCAAGAACACGGTCTTCTCGATCAAGCGGTTCATGGGTCGGCGTCATGATGAAGTACACCACGAAGAGAAGCTGGTGCCTTATGAAGTGGTCGGTGCGGAGAACGAGTTGGTGAAGGTGAAGGTGCGCGACAAGACCTACACGCCGCAGGAAGTCAGCGCCATGATTCTGGGGGACCTGAAGAAGACGGCGGAGGATTACCTGGGCGAGAAGGTGGACCGCGCGGTGATCACCGTGCCGGCATACTTCAATGACTCGCAGCGCACCGCGACCAAGGAGGCCGGCGAAATCGCGGGCCTCAAGGTCGAGCGCATCATCAACGAGCCGACTGCCGCGGCGCTGGCCTACGGCCTGGATAAGAAGAAGGGCGGCAAGGTCGCCGTGTTCGACTTAGGCGGCGGCACGTTCGATATCTCCATCCTCGACATCGGCGAAGGTGTCTTTGAAGTGCTGGCGACCAACGGCGACGGCCATCTGGGCGGCGACGACTGGGACCAGCGCATCATCGACTTCCTGGCCGATGAGTTCAAGAAGCAGGAAGGCATCGACCTGCGCAAGGACGCCATGGCCCTTCAGCGCTTGAAGGAAGCCGCGGAAAAGGCCAAGATCGAGCTGTCCACCACCCAGGAAACCACCGTCAACCTGCCCTTTATCACAGCCACGCAGGAAGGTCCCAAGCACCTTCAGATCAGCGTCACGCGGACCAAGTTCGAGCAGCTCACCAACGACCTGTTCGAGCGTTGCCGCGGCCCGGTGAACAAGTGCCTCCAGGACGCCAATCTCACGGCCGGCGACATCGAGGAGGTCGTGCTCGTGGGTGGATCGACGCGCATGCCCAAGGTACAGCAGATCGCCAAGGAGATCTTCAAGCGTGATCCCAACCGCAGCATCAATCCCGACGAGGTGGTGGCCGTCGGCGCCGCCATTCAGGGCGCGGTGCTCGAGGGCGACGTCAAGGATGTGCTGCTGCTGGACGTGACGCCGTTGTCCTTGGGCATCGAGACCCTCGGCGGCGTGATGACCACGCTCATTCCACGCAACACCACCATCCCCACCAGCAAGAAGGAAACTTTCTCGACGGCGGCGGACAACCAGACGGCGGTGACCATCCACGTGCTCCAGGGCGAGCGCGAGTTCGCCAGGGACAACCGCACGTTGGGGCGCTTTGACCTTCAGGGCATTCCCTCGGCGCCGCGCGGCATGCCGCAGATCGAGGTCGAGTTCAACATCGACGCCAACGGCATCCTCAACGTCTCGGCCACCGATAAGGCCAGCGGCAAGCAACAGAAGATCGAGATCACCGGCTCCTCCGGCCTGGATAAGGAAGAGGTCGAGCGCATGAAGAAGGATGCCGAGGCGCACGCCGGCGAGGACAAGAAGCGCCGCGAGCTGGTGGACCTGCGCAATCAGGCCGAAGCTACCGTGTTCCAGGTGCGTAAGCAGCTTGAGGAGCATGGCGACAAGGTCAGCAGCGAGCTGCGCGGCAAGATCGAGTCGGCGATCAGCGACGTGGAAAGCCGCATCAAGGAAGACGACGCTGAGGCCATCAAGCGCAGCGTGGAGACACTCAACAAGGCGGCGATGGACATGGGCAAGGCGATCTACGAGAAGACCGCCGCCGCCGGCGCGGCAGGGGCGGCGGGCGCCCAGCCCGGCGGCGAAAGCGCCGCGGGTGGCGCCGGTGCCAAGAAGGACGACGACGTCATCGACGCCGAGTATGAAGTGAAGGAGTAAGCCGCTTAGCCGGGCTGCTCGCGGGCCGGCGTTTTGGACTGCGGCGGCAACGACGCCGCTTTGGCTTGCGGCGAAGCCGCCTTCACGCCGCGAAAAAACCAAAGCGGTCGCCAACCAGCGGTCGCAAGCGAATTGGCGAAACAGGTATCATGCACAGCGCCATGCGCTGCACGCCATTGCTCTTCGTCGTTGCGCTGACATTCCACGTTGCCCTTGCTCGGGCGCAGACCTCCACAACCGAGCTTCAAGCACTGATCGACCGTGTCGCCGGTGTCAACGATCTGGCGGCATTCGAGCAACTGCGTCACGCGGACATCGTGGCGGCGCCGTTGATCGAAAAGGCCCTGGCCAAGGCTGATCCTGAGCCGGATGCCCGTCGGCTTGCGGTGCTGATCGAAAACATGGCGTCGGACTCGCCGCGGGTGCGTCAACTTGCCGCCGATGAACTGGCGGCCATGGGGTCCGCCGCCGCGCCGGCGCTGTACAAGGCCGGCAAAGCGCAGCGTGACGCCGGCCACGCCGCCGTGGCTGATGCCCTGGCGGCCGTGGCGCGCCGCGTTGAGGATCGTGCCGGGCGCATGAACCTGGCCACGGCCCTGGCCGAGTTGTATCAGAAGCATTTCGACGTGCTGCTGACTGAGCGCTGGCCGCGCCTCGACAAAGACCCGCGCGATGCCGACGCCCAGCACTTCCTCTGCCACGTCCCTTTCGATCGCCTCTGGGCGGCGGTGAAGGACAAGCCGGCGCCGCAACGCCTGCGATTGCTCTTGCTGCTCCGCCGCAGTGCCAAGTGGACCGACGCCATGGCCACGCAACTGCACGAGTTCTCCGCCAGGGAAGTGCTTGCCGCCGCTGCCGCCACCTACTGGCCCATCGAGATCGACCCGCTGCAAAAAGACGGCGCCTACGGCTGGACCACCCGTGCCGCCAAGGTCGAAGGCAATGTCGTCCACGAGCCGCTGCGTCTGAGCGTGAAGATGGAGGACGACGGCAACGTCGCTGAGCGCGGCCAGTGGGCGCACATCGATTGCTGGGCCCGCTGGACCTATCTCTTCCGCGCCAAGCAGATGTACGTTAATAAAGATGCGGTCGTGTTCAGCGAGCGGACGATCCACCGCGACGAAAAGCCGTTCCATGGTGGCCGCCGCGACGAAACCAGCGGGCGCTGCGACATCGTGCGCAGCGTGCCGGCCGAGGCGAACATCCCCACCGCGGACATCACCCAGGCGGAATTGCTCGACTGGTCGGGCGGCCGGCCCTACGAGTGGGCCAAACCCAACATTCCTCAGGCATTGCACGATCGCCTGAAGTTCCGGCCGAACCAGCACGCGCCGCCGACGGTGATAGCGCCGATCGCGCCTGAGCCCGCGGATCAAGTCACGCCATAGGTTCCCCTTTGACCTGCGGCGATAGCGCCGCCGCCTTGGCCGCGGAAGGGCCGAGCTATCACCATCGTTCGTGGGTCGATGATGAGGAGTGCACATGGGCAGCGATGAATCAGCGTGTTCGGTTGCCGACGCGGCGCGATGGCGCCGCTGGGGACTCGCCGCGTTCTGGTTAGTCATCGTGCTGGGCGCCACGGTGCGGTTGTATCAGTGCACTCGCCTGCCCGCCGCCACTTGCGATACGCAGCGGCACATCATCTACGGCCACTTCGTGTTGGAGCGCGGTCTGTCGGTCGCGGGGCAGACGCTTCCGGAGATCGATCCCTCTTACAAGAACGTCTGCTTCCGCTTCATGCCCTACATGTATCCGCCCCTGGCGCTGTGGTTCTTTACGGCCGTGGCGGCGATCTGGCCGTCGTTGTTTTTCGCCAAGCTGGCGCTGACGGGGTTGGAGGCGGTCAACACGCTGTTGCTCTATCGTCTGACGCGCAGTCGATGGCTGGCGGCGGTCTACTGGGTCTGGCCGCTGTCGACCTGGTGGATCTCGCGCGAAGCGCAATATGAGCCGCTCCAGAACATCTTCGTGCTGGCGGCCTTCTGCCTGCTCCCGGGCCGGCCGTTCTTGGGCATACTCATGCTCATGCTGGCGATCCAGAGCAAGGTCACTGCCTTGGCGCTGGCGCCCTATGCGGCGTGGGTCATCTTCCTGGGGGTGCCCGGATCACCAGGCATCGTGTCCATGGCGAGCATCCCCTGGCGACGCATCGCCCCGGCCGCCGCCGGCGTCGCCGTCGGCGCCCTACCCACGCTCATCGCCAAGCTCTACTACGCGCCCATCTGGCAGTTTCGCTATTGGTCGGGCCGGGTGGGCGCCAGCGACCTCTACTGGAATCCATTCAACATTGAGGTTCGTGGCGGCGCGGCGATGGATGCCTGGGGTTGGTGGCATCTGGCCCTGACCTATGCGCTGCTGGCTTTCCTGCTCGTCGCGGCGTTTCGTTCGCGATATCGCATCGCATATCTGGCACCGCTGGTGTTCGTTGTCTTCCTGCTGATGAGCCATCTGGTCCAGCCTTGGTACCTGCTGGCCCTGGCGGCGTTCGTCGTGCCCGTCCGCGAGCGCCGTGTGGTCTGGGGCGTGTTCATCGTGCTGATCCTGATGAATCTCGAACCGGTGGCCCGGCTTGCGGGGCACCGCATGTACGCCGAGCCGGAGTATTATCCGCAGCAGCAGCTCGATAGCGCGTTTCAGAGCGTGGTGAAGTAACGGTCCCGGTTCCGTTACATCGGTGTTCATCCGTTGCTCTTTCCGGGAGGCGAGGGATTCACACGTTGCATACTGCGAAGGCTTGGCGCAGCGCGGCGAGCTTGTCGTCTTTGGCCGTGAATTCGTGGCCGACGAAGCCCTGATAACCGCTGTCGGCAATGGCGCGGCTGATGCCCGCGTAGTTGAGTTCCTGCGTGTCGTCCAGGTCATTGCGGCCGGGGTTGCCCGCGGTGTGGATGTGGCCGATCCACTTCATCCCTCGCCGCAGGTTGCGGATCACATCCCCCTCCATGATCTGCATGTGATAGATGTCAAAGAGGATCTTCACCGCCGGGCTGTTGACCATCTCGCACAGGGCAAAGCCCCAATCCGAGCGGTCGGCCAGGTAGTTGAAGTGGTTGACCTTGGAGTTGAGCAGTTCCAGGCAGATCGTCACGCCTTTTTCCTGGGCGTAAGGCGCGATGCGGCGCAGGCCGTGGGCGCAGGCAACCATCCCGTCGATGTCACTTTGCCCAGCCCGGCGATTGCCCGAAAAGGCGATCAGGTTCGGCGCGCGGTGGCGCACCGCCAGGTCGATCGACGCACGCAATTCGCCTTCGATGCGCTCATGAGCCGCCGGATCGTTTAATCCATCGGGTCGATTCGCGTGGCCGACGAAGCTGGTGATCGTCAGGCCATGGCGCTGCGCCGGCTCGGACAGTTTCTCTAGCGGTTCGGCGCCCCACAGGTCCAGACCCTGATAGCCGATGCCGGCCACTTCCCGGCAGAACGCTGAGGGATCGGCATCCTTCTGCATGAGCAGGGGAACACAAACACTTTGCCGGATACCCATCGATCAGCACCTTTCAGGCAGGAAACTTGAACACGAAGGCACGAAGGCACGAAGGCACGAAGGCACGAAGGTACAAGGAAGAACCCGAAACAAAGCCGCCGTGGCAAACCAGCCAGCCACCATAGCCATACGCTCAATCCGAAATCCGAAATCCGAAATCCGAAATCCGAAATTCCCATCTCACGTCCAGTCAAACAAGATCCCCATCGTCTCGCTGCGGCGGGTGTTGGCCAGTTCGTAGGCCTGCGCAGCCTGGCCGGGCTTGAAGGTGTGGGTGATCAGGCCGTCGAGGGGGAAGCGGCCGTCGCGGACCAGCTCGAAGAAGCGGGCGATGGCGATGGCGTTGTTCCATTGGTCATCGTTGTGGCCGTCGTGGGCGCCGACGATGTGCAGGCCGCGCGTGATCACGTCGGGCGTGAGGTGTTGGCCGGCCGGCGCCCCGGCGTCGCCCAGCAGGACGACCGTGCCGAACTTTCGCGGCAGGGCGAGCGAGGGTGCGAACACGGCGGGATGGCCGGTGACTTCGATCACCACGTCCGGCCCGGCCTCGGCGGCGGCGGACTTGGCAGCGCCGGGCGGCGTGGCGTGCCTGGCCGGGTGGTCGCAGGCGGCCCAGACCTGGTCCTTGGCCTGATCGACGGGTAGGGCGCAGGTCGCCGTGGCGCCGCCGGCCCGCGCCAGCGCCAGCCGGCCCTCGACCATGTCCACCACCACCAGCCGGCGCACGCCCGCGGCATGGGCCCAGCGCACCGACATCTGGCCCACCGGCCCGGCGCCGACGATGGCGACCGACTGATCCAGCGCATGCTCGGCGACGCGCGCCCCGTGAGAAGCGATCTTGGCCAGGGCAAACCACGTCGCCTGCCGCAGGTCGACGCCCGCCGGCACCGGGAAAGTCGCATCCCACGCCAGCGTCGTCTCCGACGCATGCCCGCGGCGCAGGGCCACGATCTGCCCGACCTGGCGCTGGCTGACCTGGCCGCCGATCTCGATCACCTGGCCGATCATCGCGTAGCCGGGATAGAACGGGTATTTCACCCACTGGTCCCAGTGCGTGCCCGGCTCGAAGAGGCGATTGAAGACGATGTTCTCCGTGCCCGTGCTCATGAGCGAATAGAGGCCACGTACGCGCACATCGCCGGCGCCGAGGCTCGCCGGCTCGCAGGTCTGAAGCTCCACCTGCTGCTTACCGGTGAAGGAAATGCGGCGCACGGTGTGCACGGGCTCAGTGGACTTGGAGGCGGTGGGGGGTTGTGTTTGGGTCGATGTCATCCGGTAACACCTCAGGGCGAGACGCCGAAGCGCGCCAGCGCGTTGATGAACGCGGCGCGTGACAGGCCGGCAATTTCAGCAGCGCGGCCCTGGGGGATCAGCCCCATCTCGTACCACTTGGCCGCCATCGCCAGGCGCATCGCGCCGACAAATTTCTCCGGCCCTTTGCGCAACGCCGAGAGCGAACTTTCCGGCATCTCGATCGTCATGCGGACCATCGAGGCATCTCCTGTCTCAGACCATTGTACCCCCGGTCGGTAGGGGTGCGTGGCAACTCCGACGGGGGTGTGACAATCCCTCACAGCGTCTCAAATAAGGCGAGCACGTCCTCCTCGACCGCCTGGCACTCCTGTGGCTTTTCGCGCTCGATCAGCAGTTCGCTAATTCCGCTGTCCATCCCGGCGGCAGGACCCGCCTGACGGATCTGACCGTGTCCTGCGAAACCCGTGACGACGCGTAACAGCCCAGAGCAGCGGTAAGGAACAGCGTGATGGCCAAGTGATGCAGGGGGCATTTCATGGGGTTAGCTTCCGGGCGAGGACCTTGGACGTTGGACACATCCGGCGACACTTCCGGGGCGCTTCCGGGGCGCTTCCGGGCCACTTCCGGGGGGGCAATTCAGGATATCTGGATACATGTCAGCCCCCCCTCCCCTCCCCCCGAGTGTCATCTTTTGATTTGTCCTTGTCCCCCCGGAAGTTACGGAATGTCAGCCCCCATGTCAGTGGCGTGTCAGGCTGACATTCCCGACAAATCACTCCTTCACTTGTAATCCATTTTCTGAACGCAACTTGTATGGAAATTAGCAGGTTTCTGAAAATGTCAGCCCCTGCTCTTGCCAAAACGGGGAGCCCGGACCCTGGATATGGGCCAACAGGCGTCGCCGACTTGGGGGCATGCCCAGGCATGGTGTCTCCTGGCCTTTGACTGTTCACATGTACATCCCCATATACCATCATGCAGTTCATCATTCATTATACCGCCTTCGCCGGCCAAAGCAAGGCGTCCAATGGACTTTTTCCAGGGCCGTGGCTTGGTGAAATGAGCCGCAGCCGATCACCCGAATCGGCTATCAAACTCATTGTGCGACCCGATCCAGACCCATATGATCGTGTCGCCGTCGCGATGTCCCACCGCCCGCACACTCAGCGTCACCCGCACCGACCAAAGACGCTCATGCCCGGCCAGCTTCTTAAACCGCAACGAATTGTGCAATGGATCGGCCACAAACTGACGGTATGCTCGCCGCGCCGCCTGTTGATCCAAAGCGCTCAGCGCCGACAACCCGCGCCTGAAACTCGGCGTGATCCTCGAGGTCACAGCTTGTCCACGTCCAAAGGCTCGCTGCCCTCGGCCATCGCCGCCCTGACGAACTCGTCGAGCTTCGGCCGGCCGCGCGGGTCGGCGATCTTTCGTTCCCACGCATCGTCGTCATGCTTGGCAAGAAGAAACCGCGCAAAATCCGCCACCTCCGCCCGCTCGTGGTCAGGCAGCGCTTCGCAGAGGCGAACAAGCTCCTGGGTCTGGGTGCTCATGTCCACATTCTACCCGTGACGCCCAGTAATGCCAGACCAAACGCTCTGGCAACGCCTGGTGGGGTGCGTGGCGCCTGGGGCGGGGTCGGACGGAAACTATGGGTGGTAGAGGCGTCGCCACGGATGGCGGCGTGGGATCAGCCTTCAGGGATGAGGTGCCGCACATGTCAGCGACGACGACACGGCAGGAGGCCAGGCGGCGAATATTGGCAGATGTGTTGGGGGCAGGCGCCATGATCCGCCGCCGGCCCTTTGAGGCTATTGGCCACCCCTGGCCGCGTCCGTCGGGGGCGAGGGCTCGCCGCGCTGGTGTTCTTCTTGTTCGGCCTGGTAGCGGGTTGCTTCAACACCTGATTCGAGGTGCGAATGAGGCAACGGGAACAGGCGCCAGTCGCCATCGATAGCGTCGGTCGGCGGCGTCCATGTGGCGGCGAGCCAAGGGCTGGGGCTGGGTTTGCCCGAGTGCGAGACGGTCGGTACCCGCCCGCGGTCGTCAGCGTGGTCGATGCCAACGCTGTAGACGATGGGTTTGCCGTCGATGATGAGATAGCGTGCCTCGTGGCCGGTGATGGGGTCGATGGGCGGGCTGGCGAGATGGTTGGGCACCAGATATAACGCGATGCCTGCTCAACCACGAGATAGCCGTCCATTGCAGGGCATTCGCATATGGCTTTTCCGGTCCCTCTCCCTTCTGAGGGAGAGGTTAGGTGAGGGTGATTGGATTGCAGACGGGCGATGAATATCGAGAATCGTTGGCACGCATGGCCGGAAAACCCTCACCCCAGCCCTCTCCCTCAGACCCCGGAGGGAGAGGGGGTCAGCAACAGCCATCTGCAATTGCCCTGGTCCATTGCAGGGCAATCGCATAGGAGCTTTCCGGTCCTCTCCCTTCTCAGGGAAAGGAGGGCGATATCGAGCCAAATGCGATTGTCCTGCCATAGTCCCAATTAGGCTGGCCCGTCAGCCGTGCGATCGTTGCCGCGTCGGCCTGGAAGGGATTGCTCATCACCGGCGGGGCGGGCAGCGTCAGCCGGCCGCCAAAGGGCGTGTCGTTGAGCTTGGCGTTGTAGGCCTTGACCATCAGCGTTTCCAGGTTGAGCACATCCTGGATGTTGTAGGCCAGCAGCGTTTCCAGCGCCCGGACATCGCCATGCCGCTGGTACTCGTGCCAGAGCAGTACGGCGAAGAAACCATCGACGCCGTCGAGCTCGCCGCGGCTCATGCCCAGTTGGCGCTCGCATCCCTTGAGTCCGCCGCGGTAACCCAGGCTCTTGAGCACATAACGCAGGTCGATATGGGCCTGGTCAAGCTGAATCCCAAAGTAGCAGCGCATGAAGGGCACATCGAAGCATTTGCCGTTGTAGCTGACGATGACTTTGTAGTCCTGCACATCGCGGGGAAAGTCGTCGAGGTTCTGTCCGTTGACATAGTGGCGGACTTGGCGCCCGTCGTAGAGGGCGATGGTGGTGATCTGATCGCTCATGCCGCTTAGGCCGGTGGTCTCGATGTCGAGGTAGGCGATCGAGTCGCGGAACTCGGGGAATAGCCGCCAGACCTGGTCGGATGGCAGGGCGTTGCCGAAATAGCCGGCGTGGCCGGCGTCCAGGTGATGGGCCGACTCGTCGATCTGCCGCTTGAGCGTGTCCCGGCGGCGCGGCGCGAGCTTGATGGCGGCGGGATCCGCCAAGGCGGACCAGGAATCGATGCCCGAGGCCCACAAGGCATGCTCGGATCGCTGGCCCACCCCGGGAAGATGGCAGAAGCTTTGCTTGAGCATCGTGGTGACAGAGTAACCGGCGCCGGTCTCATTCCGCAAAGTCACCATGCCTCACGAGGTTTTGCGCGGCTACCCTGTTCGCACCATCTGCTCCAAGCGCCGGCGATAGTGGGCGTAGTGGGCCAGGGGCATGTTGGCGCGTACGCGGCCGTCGGCCAGCGGCAGGTAGCCGCCGTCGGCCAGCAGCGGCGGGACCTTGCTCTCCAACTCCGCGTCGATGGCGGCCGGTCCCGCCAGCAGGCAGTCCAGGTCGATGCCGCCGATCAGCCGCAGTTGCCGTCCAAACTGCTGGCGCAGGCGTCGGTAGTCCATGGCCTGGGTTTCGGTTTCGATGGCCCAAAGGCAGTTGAAGCCGGCGTCCAGCGCGTCGCCGATCAAGGCTTTGCTGTTGCCATAGGTGATCCACACGATGGCCTTGACGCCGTGGCCGTGCAGCACATCCATCACCGGCCGATAGCTGTCCAGGACAAGCTGCCGATAGAGGCGCGGCGAGATGAGCGGGCCATGGTTATCCGCCACCGGCTCGGAGAACGAGGCGAAGTCCACCGCCACCTGACTCAGCACGCGATGAGCCAACTGGGCCGCCAGCATCGCCTGATCGTCCATGACCCGGCGGACGCGCGTGGGCGCATCGGTAAGTTGATACAGCACGGGTTCGAGCGACGCCCACTGGCCCACGCCCATGGTCAGGAATAAGCCGCGGCTCAGCGGCAGCTCGATCAGGTGGCCGGCGGATTGCCACTGCTTGACTGTGGTGACCCACTGGGCGCCGCCGGGCATGCGTGCCGGGTCATCGGCATTGAGCCGCCAGCGGCGTTGGTCGATATCCGCGGGGGTCAGCGGCGGGTGGTCCAGTTGCGGCAGGGGATCGAGGCCGACTTCCAGGCGCTGCCGCGGGTCGTATTCAAACAGGGCGTCCAGGTCCGCATCCGCCGGCAACCCTTGCGCGGCCCATGCCTGCCGCACTTCATCGCGCAAGCCCTCGGCCAGCAGCGGCGCCCGATCAAGGGGAGCATAGGCCATCACCGCATCAAAGCGTTCCCGCGCAATCACCTGATGGTCCTTCCGGTAGAAGAACAAGCGGCGCCCCATTATGACCGAGCCATCCCAGGCGTGCTGCGGTACTACTTGCATCGCAGCCATGCCGCGACCTATTTCTCGGCGACCAGAACAAGGTCAATACTTTTGGCGCGATCGAAGGGTTGGTCCTGATAGCCGCCCAAAGCATAAATGCGATGGCATCCGCTTTCGCGCATGACCTGCTCCAGATCGGCTTCTTCCAGCGCCAGGAAGGGCACACTCGTGGAGCGCATCTTGACTTGGCCGTCCAACGAACAGACCAGCAGCTCGACATAGGCGCTGCCGGCGCAACGATGCACACCCTTGACGATCAGTGCGGGACCCTCCGGCAGCGTCGTGTGCACAGCCTTCTGCCAGACGCACGGCCCATCGGGGAGCGCCCAGACGTTAAGTACGTGCACGACGGCGACACCGCCCCGGCGCACGGCGGCCAGCATGCATCGGACGGCTTCCTGCGCCGTCGCCCGATTCGGCGCCAGCGCCAGCGAGTTGCCCACGCAGACCGCAGCGTCAAAGGTGTCGTCGAGCTCAATCGGCTGGTCGAAACCGCGGACAACCCACGCCAGGCCCGGCGGCTGGCCATAGGTGGCGCGGGCCCGCGCGATCATGTTGGGGCTCAGGTCAGCGCCTTGGACCTGCAAACCCCAGGAATGGAACATCGCCGCATGGTGCCCGGTGCCGCAGGCGACATCGACCACACGCTTGATGCCGAAGCGCTCAAAGAGGTGCCGATAGAACGGCGTCTCATGGGCCAGTCGTTTGCGCCAGTCGATGATCGACTCGAAGATGTCGGTCAGGTCGTTGAACGATCCGTTGCTCATGATCGTCTCGATCAAAGCGGCCGACCCCTGGGACCGAGTGGGGCATAGCCGCAGCTTAACTGAATCCAGTGGCGTGTTATCCAGCTTCCGCCGCGGCACTCTCCATGAATCGCGCTTTCCAGTCGGCCTGATCGCTGAGGATGGATGGCTTGATATCACCCAGGCGTTGGCCGCGCTGCTGCATCGCGCGGAGATAGATCCCGTGGGCATCGATAGCGCGAGGCAGCGGGCACACTTGGGCCGGGCCCAGTTGGCCCAGGCGCCGGCAATAGGCGTAGTGCGGGTTGGCGCACAGCGCCGCATCGAGTTGGCTCGCCAGTCCGTCGGCAGACCCTTCGTGCACCTGCACGAACAGCACATAATACGGCGAGCCCCCGTGATCGGTCTGCGGCGCCAGGAGCATGAATACCGGTTGGATACCGGCCGCGGCGCAGAGCTGACCGGTGACCTGCGTGACAAAGCCTTCGCTGAGTTTCTCCCCGCGCCTGTCGCTGACATGATCGGCCCGGCCGACGAAGCGGAGCGATGGCGTGCGATCCACCATGCCGTCAACGCGCACCCGGTCGCCCAAGGCGTAGCGCCACAGCCCGCCGCCGGTCGTGATCACCACGGTGTATTCGTGTTCCTGCTCAAGTTCGTCAACCAGATGGGGCTGCCCGGAGTCGTCGATGAATTCGTAGTAGTGGCTGCATATGGCCACGGGGCGCTGCCCCCCGAAGGGGAACGTGACAAATGCCTCAGTCGCCATCAATCCCTTGGGCTCGATGGTGACGCCTGGCAGCCGTTCACCCAGAAGCCGGGCGGCGCCGGCGGCGTGACCATCGGTCCAGCAACTGACGACGCTGAGCTTGGGCCACACCGCTCGCCAGTCGCACACGCCGCGGCGTTCACGCAGGGCATCCAGCAGCAGCGTCAGGAAACTGGGATGCCAGACCGAGATGAGGCGCAGCTCGCGCGCCCGTACGAGCGAATCCAACGTGGCGTCCAGCCAGGCATCATGCTCGCGAATGTGCCGCACACTTGCGGGCACGGCCAGCGTCGTATCGACCAGCCATCGCAGCAGCCCGCCGAGGTACTCGCCGTCATCATCGAAGCCGACTGGCACCGCGGATTGGACCGCCGGAGGCGGGCACGCCGGCGAGACGGACCAGTACGCCGGCCCATCCATCAACTCCGGATGCCGGCCGAACAGGTCCACGATCCATGGCCCGATCGCACGGCCGAACTCGCGCAGCAACGAGGCCGTGTAGGGAATGAGCTTGCACGCTGCCGTGGACCCGCTTGAGGGCGTGAGTCGCAGGACCGGTTCAACAGTCAACACGCCTTGTTCCCCCGCGCGAATGCGATCAATGTATTCCGTCATACCGTCGTACCGCCGCACCGGCACGCGACGGCGCAGCGCCTCGACGCTACTGGTTCCGGTGATTCCATGCTCGCGGCTGAATTGGCAGGCCGTCGTGTCGCCTGGCATGCGGCAAAGCCCTGAGCCAGCAGCCGGACACGAGCGCGAAGGGCGCCGCCGCGACGCAACTGGCCCAGATAGCCGATGCGCGCCGCTTCGCCATTGATCCACACGCTGCGCACCGACCGACTGCATACGGCCACAACGCACCCATCGCCGCGCCGCCGACCGACGATCATGTGATGCCGCTCGCCCTCGATGCCCGCGGCAAACCGTGCATCAGGGTCACGCTGCATGGTCAGGCGAATATCGCCACCCACGGCTTCCTGGCGGAGTAGCGCGCGAATGGCGGCGTCGTCGCCCGCGCGGGCGGCCTCGAAGACGACATCGTCGCCGGACGTGCCTGAGGCCATCGCCGGGAGCGCCGCGTCACAAGGTGTCATGATCGATCCATTCATCCCACTTCCACCAGGGGCTGCGTGTCAGACTCGTCCCCCAGCGGCAGGCCATTGCGGCCGGCGACATCGACCTGGTGCATGGCGTTGATGACCAGGTAGTTGGCCAGCATCCACGGGTCGCGCCGGTTGGCGCGATGCGTCGCACGGCGAAGGATGCTGGGCCAACTGTAGAACTGCTGCCGCGTCTCGACACAGTGCTGCGCCAGTTCCCGCGGGCTCATCTGCGCGGGCCGAAAGGGAATCATGTTGTAGCGGTATTCATCGTCGAGCCACCACGCGTCATAGAGCAATCGGCCCTCGCGTTTGAGCCGGTCATACAGCGGTGTACCGGGGAACGGGGTGATGTGGTTGAATGCGGCGATGAACAGGCCCTGATCCTGCGCGAACGCCACCGTGCGTGCAAACGATTCGGGCGTGTCGTGGTCGTAGCCGAAGATGAACGTGCCGTAGACGCGTAGATCGTGTTTGCGGAAGTTCGCCAGCGCCTGCACCGGCCCGCCATGCATCAGGTTGAACCCCTTGTTCATCTCTTTGAGCGTGACCGAATCGAGACTCTCCAGACCGACCAGAATGCCCTGGCAGCCGCTGCGCTTCATGAGCGCCAGTGCCTCGGGGTCGTAGGCGACGTTGATCGCCGACTGGCTCACCCAGCGGATGCGCTCGGGAATCAGCGCCCGCATCAACGCCTTGGCGGCCTCCAGGTCGGAGGTGATGTTGTCGTCGATAAAGAAGATCATCTGCCCCCGGCGGCGGACACGGCGAACCTCGTCGATCACCGCGCCGATGGGCCGATGCGTCTGCGAGGCCTTGAACGCCGAGGTGATCGCGCAGAACTCGCACTTGAAGCGGCAGCCGCGGGCGAATTCCACCAGGCCGATCGACAGGTAGCGATAGGGCTTGCCGGCAAAGATCGCGCGATCAGGCGTCACCGCCTGGCCGGGCCGTGCGCCGGCGCGATAGATGCGCTGGGGCGTGCCGTGCCGATAGTCATCCAGCACGCGGGCGAACACATCCTCAGCCTCGCCGATCACCACTGACTCGCAATGGCGGCCGACTTCCTGCGGACAGAGCGTCGCGTGGAAGCCGCCCATCACCACGGGCACGCCGCGGCGGCGAAACTGGCTGGCGATCTGATAGGCGCGCCTGGCGGTGTACGTCTCGACGCTGATCGCCACCAGATCCGTCGGCTCCTCGAAGGGGATGGCCTCAAAGCGGTCATCGTAGAACCGCACCTGCACATCGCGCGGGGTCAGCGCCGCGATCGTCGCCGCCGGCAGCGGCTGCATCTGCCAGGTCCGGATGTAACGCTTCATCCCCAGCCGGCGCCCTACGCAGGGATGCACGATCGTCAGTCTGAATGGTGCGGCGTGAGCGATCATGCCACCTCGACGGCAGGGCGCGCGGCAGGTGCTTGCGGCGGTTCGTGCAGGTGCGGCAGGATCGGCCAGTCGCAGGTGTAAAAGCGGTGCAGGTTGCGCGCGTAATGCCGGTAGCCGTAGTTGGTGATGGCGGCAATGGGCCAGGGCGCCGCCGTGTGCCGCAACCGCCGATAGATCGAGCGCCAACTGTAGACATCCTTCCACGCACGCTCGGTCCCTTGCTGCAACTGCTCCACCGTCATGTGTGCCGGCTCAAACACCACGTGCTGCCCGTCGTACAGCTCCCAGTGGCGCGTGAGAATGCGTCCCTCGGCATCGAGCCGGCGGTACAACTCGGTGCCGGGGAAGGGCGTCACAATCGCGAAGCGCGGCAGGTCGATGCGCGCCTCTACGGCAAAACGCGCGGTATTCATGAACACCTCGGGCGTGTCCTCATCGAGGCCGAACACGAAGCAGCCCTGCAGCGCGATGCGGCGGGCGTGCAGGCGAGCCACCAGTTCGCCGTAACGATCCGGATCATTGAAACTCTTGTGCGAACGACGTAACGCCGATCGGGAGATCGATTCCAAGCCCATCAAGAGCCCCCGGCAGCCGCTGCGCGCCGCCAGGTCCAGTAGGGGAATATCGTCGCACAAGAGGGTGGTGGACAGCCCAAACCACTGGATGCGCAGGGGTATCAGCGCCTCGAACAGGGTCGCGGCATAGTGCGGATCGGCGATGAGATTGAGATCGACGAAAATAGCGCGGCGGGCGCCCGTGCGGCGGATATCCTCGACGATGTGAGCGACGGGTTTCTGTAGCGGCCGACGACCCCAGGCCGCCGGAACCACGCAGAAGTCGCAGTTGTGAATGCAGCCGCGGGTCGCCTCAAAAACGTGGGAGGTCAGGTATCGCCGCCGCGGCAGCACCGAGCGGTCGGGCAACGGGCTGTCCGAAAGATCAAGATCCGGCGCCTGCACGTAGCGCGGCTTTAGCACACCCCGCATCTTGTCACGCAGCAATTGTGGCCAGGTGTGCTCGGCATACCCGACCACGATGCTGTCGGCGTGCGCCTGGGCGTCGTCGGGCACGAGCGTCACGTGCGGCCCGCCCAGCACTACGGTGATGCCGCGGCTACGGAACTGCGCCGCCAGCTCATACGCCCGATTCGCCGTGCCGGTGATCACCGTCATGCCCACCAGGTCGGCCTCGATGGCCGGCGGATCAACATCGCAAATGCCCTCATCCAGGCAGGTGAGCGTCACGGGCAGATCGCCCGGAATCAGCGCGGCAAGCGTGGGCAGCGTCAGCGGCATGTAACGCAAGGACCGGCCAAAGATCCCCCCGCGATGACGGTACAACGGCCCCTTGGGTGAGATGAGCACCACGCGAAGCCGGTCACGATGGTCGCCGCTGGCGTTGGACATTGTCTGGGATCGCCCCCGCTGCCAAGGCGTCTAGAGAAATCAGAGTCCACCACGAAGGGCACCAGGAGCACAGCGAGCACGGACCGCAACTGTTTGAGCATGGTCCATTTTGTGGCTCCGCGGTGTCCTTCGTGCCTTCTGTGGCGGGTGCTCTTCTTAACGCTAAGTGTAGCACTGCCCATCGGCCCGACCACGCGGGAATCGGGAGCTCCAGTGCAAACGCATATAGCCGAATGGCACTTCCTGAAGCTGTAAGGGTCGTGGCAACTGAAAGATAAATCGCAAG
>JBBDMX010000118.1:0-31073 GCA_040878035.1 Phycisphaeraceae bacterium
GCTACTACTACAAGGGGAATGCGCTCTGGGGCGACGAGCGCGACAACGAGGGTCAAGCCACGGCACCCGCCTCGGCTAAGCCCGTGTCGCGCCCCGAGCCTGTGCCGCAACCCAAGCCCGCGGAGGCGGGTCCCGTGGCTTTAGCTTCGTCAACTCCCCCAACTCCCCCAATCTCATCACCATCACCACCGGCGCCACCATCACCCCCGCCTGCGCGCACCAGCGCCGCGGTCCTGGTCCGCAACCTGATCATCTTCCTGATCCTCCTGCTATCCCCGGCCATGCCGCGCTTCACCCGCCACGCTACACTACCGCCCATGCCCGTTTCCAACCGCCAGCTTGCCGGCGCCTTCCAGCAAATGTCGGACATCATCCAGATCACCGGCGGGGACAGCTTTCGCGCCAGCGCCTTTGCCCGCATCGCCCGCGCCCTGGAAGACCACGCCCGCCAGGTCGCCGACATCGGCGCCGACCTCAAGGAACTCACCGCCATCCCCGGCGTGGGCAAAGGCACCGCCGAACGCATCATCGAATACTTGAACACCGGCAAGATCGCCGAGCACGAGCAACTGCTCGCCACCCTGCCCGTCGGCCTGCTCGACCTGCTGCACATCCCCGGCCTGGGACCCAAAACCATCGCCCTCTTCTGGAAACAGTGCGATGTCACCTGCCTCGACGACCTGAAAACAATGCTCGACAGCGGACTGGTCCCCGAGGTCAAAGGCATCGGCGTCAAGAAGCTGGACAATCTGCGCAAGAACCTTCAGTTCGCCCAATCCGCCGGGGCCCGCGTCCGCATCGGTGAGGCGCTGCCCATCGCCGCCTGGTTCGTGCGCAGCCTGCGTGATCTCAAGCAGGTTCGCCAGGCCGACTACGCCGGCAGTCTCCGCCGCGGCAAGGAAACCATCGGCGATGTGGACCTGCTGGTCGCCGCCGATCCCGCCGACGCGCCGGCGATCATGCAAACCTTCGTCGCGCTCGAAGCCGACGCCCACATCACCGGCCAGGGACCCACCAAGTCATCGATCCGCACGTCGCGCGGCGTGCAGGTGGACCTGCGCGTCGTGCCCCCCGAAAGCTACGGCGCGGCCCTGCTCTACTTCACCGGCTCCAAGGAGCACAACGTCCAGCTCCGCCAGCGCGCCATCGACATGGAGCGCAAACTCAACGAATATGGCCTATATGAAGGCGAACAGATCGTCGCCGGCACGACCGAGGAGGAGGTGTACAAGGCGCTCAAGCTGGCGTGGATCCCGCCGGAACTGCGCGAGGCGCGCGACGAAATCGAACTGGCGCAAAGCAACAAGCTGCCCGTGCTCATCGAACTGGCGGACATCAAGAGCGAACTGCACGCGCACACCAAGGCCAGCGACGGCAAGTGGACCATCCGCGAACTGGCGGACGCCGCCATCGACCGCGGCTTCCACACCATCGCCGTCACCGATCACTCGGTCAGCCAGGTGATCGCCAACGGCTTGTCGGCCAAGCGGCTGGAGGATCACATCGTCGCCGTGCGCGAGGTGGCCGCCAAACTCAAAGGGCGCATCACCGTGCTGGCGGGCAGCGAGGTGGACATTCTTTCCGACGGCCGGCTGGACTATTCTGACAGCCTCTTGCGCGAGCTGGACCTGGTGGTCGCCTCGCCGCACGCCGCCCTGTCGCAGGAGCCGCACAAGGCCACCGCGCGCTTGCTCAAAGCCATCGAGAACCGCTACATCACGATTCTCGGTCACCCGACGGGCCGGCTGGTCAATCGCCGCGAGGGCCTGTCGCCGGACATGAAGCAAGTCATCACCGCCGCCAAACAGCGCGGCATCGCGATGGAGATCAACGCCAACCACTACCGCTTGGACCTGCGCGACGCGCACGCGCGCATGGCGCTCGACGCCGGCGTGAAACTGGCGATCAACACCGACGCGCACGGCCCGGCGGACCTGGACGAACTGCTCTACGGCGTCCTGACCGCCCGCCGTGCCGGCGCCACCAAAGCCGACGTGGTCAACTGCCTCACCGCCCCCGCGCTGCATAAGTGGATCAAGTCCACCCGCGCGTGAAACAGAGAAAGGAAGTAACAGGGATGAACACGGATGAACACGGATAAAGAAAGGAGAAGGAACAGGATGGACATGATGGACAAGATGACTAAGAGGGCATGGTCAAGCCGGGGCAGAGGCTTTGCGCCGCCCCGGGTTCGCAAAACCTGCAATCCGTAATCCCATCATGTCCATCATGTCCATCCCTGTTCCCTCTTCTTCGTGCCTTCGTGTCTTCGTGTTCAGTTCTTCTTGGTGTCCTTGGTGTCTTGGTGGTTCAACCAGATTTATCCGCGGCTCCCGCGCGCTTCACCAGGAAAAACCCCAGCAAGGCGCCGCCCAGATGGGCCGCTTCACTTCCCGCATTGCGCCACTTGAGCAGGATCGACGCCAGGGCGATGAGCACGGCGACGATCACCAGCGTGCGCACCTTGATGGGCATGGGCGGGAAGAGCAGGAGCACCTGGACATCGCCCGCCACCAGGGCGCAGCCCATGAGGATGCCGTAGACGCTGCCCGAGGCGCCGATCAACGGTTGCCCGACGCCGGCGGAAATCACGTTCAGGTACGCCAGCACGGAAAACAGCCAGGCCCCCGACATGCCGCAGAGCAGGTAGAAGCCCAGGAATCGCCGCCCGCCCCACCACTTTTCCATCACCGGGCCGAAGATGTACAGCCCCAGCATGTTCAGCCCCAGGTGCAGCAGGTGGGCGTGCAGAAACTGATAGGTGACCCAGCGCCAGACCTGGAGATGCATGGCCGCCGACTCGCGCGTGAAGGCGCCCCACTGGTAAAGGCGATGCTTCAACAACGCATCGAGCACGAAGATCGCCACGTTGATGCCGATGAGCCACGCGGTCACCGAGCGATAACGAAACGCGGGGATCGCGTCGTGGTCCTCGCGGGTTGGTGCCGCCGGCGCCGCGTTCTCAGGTGTGCTGTTCACCATCAGGCCGAACTCGGGAAGAGGTAACAGGGATGAACACGGATGAACACGGACAAAGAAGGGGGAAGGAACAGGATGGAAATGATCAACATGATGGAAGCCCATAGTCCGTAATCCAGAATCATGTCCATCATGTTCATCACTGTTTCCTCCCCATCCGTGTTCATCCATGTTCATCCCTGTTACTTCTTCTCCGTCATTCCAAACCGTTCATAGAACAACAGCGTCGCCATGGTCTTGGCATCATGAATCGTCCCATCCGCAATCATCGCCAGCGCCTGCTCCATCGTCAGAGGATGGATGCTGATCTCTTCGCCTTCGTCCAGGTCCTGGCCGACTTCTTTCAGCTCGCGGGCCACGTAGGCGTGCAGCTTTTCGGTGCAGATGCCCGGCGTCGCCCAGAACTCGGTGAGCTTGACGATGCTGCCGGCCTGGTAGCCGGTCTCCTCGATCAGTTCCCGCGCCGCGGTCGCCGCCGGGGCCTCGCCCTCCTCCAGCGTGCCGGCGGGCAACTCCCACAAAGTCTCCCCCACCACCGGCCGGCGATTGCGGATGAGGATCACCCGGCCATCGGCCAGCACCGGCAGGAGCACCACCGCTCCGGGATGCACCACCGCCTCGCGCACATGCGGCCGACCGTCGTGCCCGGTGAACTTGAGCAGGCGCACGTCGAAGCGCGCGCCATGGAACGCCGTTTGGGCCTCTTGCAGATGGTCAAGCATGCCGGCATTGTAGGGCCTGGCTTTTTTTGGAGTGCGGCGGCCACGACGCCGCTTTGGCTTGCGGCCGAGCCGTCGGGGAAGCCGAAGTGCTCCGCACAGAGCCAAAGCGGCGTCAAGGCCGCCGCACTCCAAACCCGCCCAACCGCTTGGCGCGGCACAACCTGCGGGCTACTATCCAAAGCTGAAATTTGACCGTGCGCCAGGACCCGCAACCCGACCCCTTCAAGGAGCGATCGATGAGCACCGCCACCGCCGCCGCGTTCTCCACTGGTTTCAAGGCCCTGCATCGCAGGATGTACGAGAGCATCATCCAGACGACCTACAACACGCCCTTGATCAGGATCGGCAAGTTGATTCCGCAAAGCGGCGCGGCGGTGTACGCCAAGTGCGAGTTTTTCAATCCGCTGGCGAGCGTGAAGGACCGCATCGGCCGGTCGATGATCGAGGCCGCCGAGGCCGACGGCATCATCAACGCCGACACGCAGGTCATCGAGCCGACCTCGGGCAACACGGGGATCGCGCTGGCGTTCGTCTGCGCCGCCAAGGGCTACAAGCTCAAGCTGACCATGCCCGAGTCGATGTCGCTCGAGCGTCGCGCCCTGTTGCGTGCCCTGGGCGCCGAGTTGGTGCTCACCCCCGCCAGCGAGGGCATGAAGGGCGCCATCAGCAAGGCCGCCGAGCTGGTCACCACCACCGCCAATGCCTGGATGCCCCAGCAATTTGAGAACCCCGCCAACCCGGCGGTGCACGAGGCCACCACGGGGCCGGAGATCTGGGAAGACAGCGCTGGCAAGGCGGACATTCTTATTTCGGGCGTGGGCACCGGCGGCACGATCACCGGCGTGGCGCGCTACATCAAGGCGCGGAAGCCCAGCTTCCAGGCCATCGCCGTCGAGCCCGCCGACTCGCCCGTCATCACCCAGACCCGCGAAAGCCAGCCGATCAAGCCCGGCCCGCACAAGATCCAGGGCATCGGCGCCGGCTTCGTCCCCAAGAACCTGGACCTGTCCGTGGTCGACGGCGTCGAGCAGGTCAGCAACGACGAAGCCTTCGACTGGGCCCGCAAGTGCGCCAAGCTCGAAGGCATCCTCTGCGGCATCAGCTCCGGCGCCGCCCTGGCGGCCGCGGCGCGCCAGGCCGCCAAGCCGGAGAACAAGGGCAAGCTCATCGTCGTCATCCTGCCCAGCTTCGGCGAGCGCTACCTGTCGACGCCGCTGTTCGCGGGCTTGACGCAGTAGCGGCGGCCGTCCGAGACGGAGGTTCACATGGCAACGCAAACCATCGAGATTCACGTGGACCCCACCGCCGCCGAGGCCTTTGCGCAGGCGTCGCCGCAGGATCAGCGGAAGATCGAACTGCTGCTGAATCTGCGCTTGATGGAGTTGGTGCAGGGTCCGCGTAAACCGCTGGCGCAGGTCATGAACGAAATCGGCGCCAAGGCCCGCGCCCGCGGGATGACCCCCGAAGCCCTTGCAGAACTGCTCCGGGACTAACCGATGCGCGTGGTCTGCGATGTGAATGTTGTCGTCAGTGCCGCGCTGCTGCCGGGCTCCATTCCACACCAGGCCCTGAACCGTGTGCTGGTTACGGGTCGGCTGGTGACGTCGGAGGATCTGATCCGGACAACCCGACAGACGCTTCTGCGCCCGAAATTCGAGCGCTACATTACCGAAGACGAGCGACTGGAGTTTCTGGCTGCGCTCATCAGCGACTCGGAGCTTGTCGCAGTCACCCAACGCGTGACCGCCTGCCGCGATGTCGACGACGACATGGTGCTCGAAGCGGCCGTCAACGGCCAGGCGACCCACATCGTCACCGGTGATCGGGATCTGCTGGTGCTCCATCCATTTCGGAGCATAGCAATCCTCACGCCCAAGGACTTCGTCGCATTGCCGGATATTAAAGCCTGAAGCCGCTCACGCCGCCACCCATCGCAGTGAATCCATGGCCAACCAATAAGCTCACCCTGACTTCGCCAAGCTCGAGATCGGCAAGTCATATCGCTTTGATCGTCAGTTTGGATGGACGATAAGTCCCGCGATTTGCCGGTAGACGTCTGGACGTCTACACTGGTCTGCCGCCGTTCAGGATCACGCAGCCATGGAAGAACGATGCCGACCGGGCCAAGTCCGTGATGCCATCGTGACCTATTTGTCGCTATGCCGCACGCCCGCATCCGTGGCGGAGATTCGCAGTGCGGTGGCGGGGCAAGTTAAGTCGCTGGCGCCGTCTTCCGTGCGGTCCTATCTGCGGCTCAATACCGGCACCATCTTCGAAAAGACGGGACATGGTCGATACCGATTGGCTGACGGCCAAGGCGTTGCGACGCCACCCGGTCAGGCCGCGATCGCCACGCTGGCGCCGGTGTTCCAGCATGGCCGATGCCAGCTCTTTCATGGCGACTGTCGGACATGGCTGGCCCAGCGCGCCGCGCAAAGCGTTCATGCGGTCGTGACCGACCCGCCGTATGGCCTGGTCGAGTACAGCTCGAAGGAGCAGGCCAAGCTACGTGCCGGCAAGGGTGGTGTGTGGCGCATTCCGCCGTCGTTCGATGGCCATCAGCGGGCCCCCCTGCCGCGGTTTACGGTGCTGGACGAAGCGGCATTAACCCAGGTGCGGGAATTCTTCCTCAACTGGGCGCGAGCCTTGTTGCCGGTGCTGGTCCCAGGGGCGCATGTCATCGTCGCGTCAAATCCGCTGCTGTCGTATCGGGTGTCATGGGCGCTGGCGGAGGCCGGCTTGGAACGGCGCGGCGAGATCGTGCGCCTGGTGATGACCATGCGCGGCGGCGACCGCCCCAAGAACGCGCACAAGGAGTTCGCAGGGGTGAGCGTCATGGCCCGCTCCATGTGGGAGCCGTGGCTGGTGTTCCGCAAACCGCTGGAGGGGCGCGTGCAGGACAACTTGCGCCGCTGGGGCACGGGCGGCCTGCGCCGTCCCTCGGCTCAACGCCCTTTTGGTGATGTCATCAAGTCCCATCCGACGGGCAAACGCGAGCGCGCCCTCGCCGCCCATCCCAGCCTCAAGCCGCAGGCGTTTCTGCGGCAGATCGTTCGAGCCGCGCTGCCGCTGGGCCAAGGCGTCGTGCTTGATCCATTCGCAGGATCAGGATCGACGCTGGCGGCAGCGGAGGCGGTCGGTTATCCGAGCGTCGGCATCGAGGCCGATGCGCGGTATGCGGAAATGGCGCACAAGGCTATTCCTCGCTTGGCGGCGCTGCGGATGGGAGAAGATACACCCAGCCTTTTCGAAGTTTCCTGACGCCCTCCGCATGCAGCGTGGCGGTGCGCGTGCCCAATTCGCCGCGTTTGTTGCGGCGGAAGTCGTCGTACGTCACATGGGCCAGGTAGATCTCGCGAAACGCCATCGACCGGCGCTCGGTCGCGGGTTCGGTTTCCGTATCGATGTCGTAGACGAATACGCACATCCACTGCTCGCGCGCGCCGTGCGTATCGACCGCTCCGCCTCGCTTGCGTGTGGTCTTGATCTCGACGCCCTCGACCCCGGCCTTGACGGCGTTGTTGGGATAGACGCCTTTCACCAAGAGATCGGGGTGGCCGTTGAAAAAGTCGTTCTGGACGAGGCTGCGGGAATGCCTGGCAAGACTGGCGGTGAGCATGTCCGAGAGCAGGCCCGACATAATGGCCGGCCGCAGCATGTCGTCCAGACGCTCCAGGCCCTTGCCCAGCAACAGCTTGTTCACATCGAAGAAAAAGTCGTAGACATCCTGCATCGCCATCTGGAAGTCCTGGGCGCGCAGGTTAAATGGCAGTTGCGCTTGCGGGTTGAAGTTGGAAGGGTCCGGAAAGTTGCGCTCAATCGGCATGCTGCGCGATGATAAGGAAATTCGGCGTCATGTGCCATCATGCCCGGGCGCCGCCGGCGTGGTCAGGCCACAATCTCCCCGCCCATCGCGCGGAGAGGATTCCCGCGTGTCAGTTGATCGATCTGCTCATCGCTCAGGCCCAGGTGCTGGCGCAGGTTCGCCACCGCGCGGGGCATGCTCATGGCCGAGCCGACCAGGTGGCTGCCATCCGGGGCGCGGGCCGCCAGATCGTCGCCGATGACCAGTTGCCAGCGGCCCAGGGTGTAGCGGCCCGGGCCCAGGCCGGCGGGGGCGATGGCGTCGGTGACGACGATGCAGCGCTGCAGGCCCGCGCTGCGCAGGTAATTGTGCAGAGTGAAGAACGGCACGTGCACGCCGTCGGCGATGAAGCAGAGCCACAGCCGGTCCGCCAGGGACAGCACGCGCTGGATGATGTTGTCGTGCCGGTGCATGAGCATGGGGCAGCCGTTGCCCACGTGGGTGAACATGGTCAGGCCGGCGTCGAGGGCGGCGCGCAACTGGTCGAGCGTCGGGTCGCAGTGGCCTGCCGAGACGACGACGCCCTGCTTGGCCAGATGGCGCGTGACCGCCATGTCCGCGTCGCAGTCGGGCGCCAGCGTCACCAGCCGCGCCAGGCCGTCGCAGGCGTCGATGAGGCGCTTGGCGTCGTCGAGATTGGCGGGCTTGACGGCGTCGGCGGGATGGGCGCCGCGGTAGCCGTCGCGCGGATTAATGAACGGCCCCTCGATGTGCAGGCCGCGGATGATCCGTTGCGCCAGCTCATCGCCCCGACGCAGCTCGACCAGCCGGCTCAGCCGCCCGCACATGGTGGGCAGGTGGTCGGTGATGATGGTGGCCAGGATGCCCGCGACGCCGTCGTCGTGCAGCTTCTGACAGGCGCGGTGCAGGTCGTCGGCGGTCAGGCCGTCCTGGTTAAAGTCCACGCCGCCGTAGCCGTTGACCTGAAGATCGAAGTATGACAAGGGGCACCTCTGGAGAAACACGTGTCTGCTATGATAAACGCTGTTGGATCACCCGCGAAACGAGGCGCACCAGCCTTTAGCGAGTCGAGCCGCGATGGCCAGCGAGAAGAGACCGCTTCGAGTACTGCATGGCGTGACGGGCGCCGCCGGCCAGCCATGGATCATCTCCCGAGCGCAGCGCCGGCTCGGCCTCGAGGCCGACTGCGTAAGCGTCAGCGACTCGAAGTACGCCTATGGCTACGACGTTGCCCTCGATCCGGGCAGCGACCCGCAGCGTGCTTACTCGCAGTTCCTGGCAGAGGCGATCCCCCGTTACGACGTGTTCCACTTTTACTTCCGGCCCTTTTTCTTTTTCGACAGCCGCAAGCTCTTTTTCCCCACCGGGCTGGATCTGCTGCTGCTGCGTGCCGCGGGCAAGGTGGTGATCGTGCACTACCGCGGCTCGGAGGTGCGCTCGCCCACGAAGTTCAAGGAGCTGTCGCCCTACCACTACGTGGACGAAAACCCGCAGAACCTGGTGAGCAAGTTTCCCGAGGCGACGGTGGAGGCGCTTAAGCGTTACATCCGGGGCGTGTCGCACGACATCCTGGTGCCGGACCCCGAGCTCCAGGGCTATGTCGAAGGCTCGGAGATTGTGGCGCGGGGCATCTGCCTGGCTGAGTGGGCGGCGGTGGGGGTTCCCGATGAGGATGAGCCGCTGGTGGTGCACGCGCCGTCGCGGCGGGCGGTCAAGGGCACCGACGCGGTGATGCAGGCGGTCGAGACGCTGCGTGCCGAGGGGTTGCGCTTCCGCTTTCAGTTGGTCGAAGGGCTGCCCAATCACGAAGCACGCGAGGTCTACCGCCGCGCGTCGATCGTGGTGGACCAACTGCGGATCGGCTGGTACGGCGTGCTATCGGTCGAGGCCATGGCGCTGGGCAAGGCGGTGCTGGCGTATGTGCGCGACGACCTGGCGCACCATCTGCCCGAGCCGCGCCCGCTGGCGATCGCCAATCCGGACACGGTCACCGACGTGCTGCGCCGGTTGATCGCCGACAAACCTGCCCGCATCGCGTTGGGCGAGCGGGCGCGGCGCTACTGCGAAGCGGTGCATGATGCGGACAAAATCGCGGCGGAGTTGGCGCAGCGGTACCAGCGCTGCCTGGAGTCGGGCGCCTCGATCGACGCGGGAGCGTGCCTGGATTATCTGCTGGTGCAGCGTGACCACACGCGTGGCCTGTACAAAAAGCTGGTTCCGCCCACCGACGCGGGCAGCAGCGCCTTTTGGAAGTACCTGAACCTGGTGGAGCAGGAGGGGGTCGTCTCGGCGTCGGTGCAGGCCGCCCGGAAAGTCGCTTCCGCCCTGCGCGATAAGATCAGCAGCCGATGGTCAGTGCTGTGAGCCTCAAATCCGCCCAGAGCAAGCCGGAAGCGGCACCGGCGGCGCGCGCCTCGGGGCGGCGCTACTTGGGTATCCCGTGGGACGCGGTGGCGGACATGCTCTGGCTCACGCGCGATGCCGCCCGCCGCTTCCCCGCGGGCATCGTCGGCGCCCTGGCGGCGCAAGTGACCGGGCAAATGCTCTTTGCCGGGGCGCTGACCCAAGTGGTGCTGTACGTGCGCGCGGTGGAGCGCGGCAAGCACTATGCCTTACCCAAGAGCATCCCCATCGAGATGAGCGGCACCACCTTGGCGCTGGCCGCCGCCGGGGCCGCGCTGCTCCTGTTTGGCGCCTCGGCGTCGCTGAGTTTCTGGGGCCGACTGATCTCGACGCGACTGGTGCGCCGTTACGAAGACACCTGCGCCAAGGCCTGCCTGGAGGCCGTGGCCATAGGTTCGTGGCCCATCTCCGACATCGGCCAGCCGCTCACCGATCGGCAACTGCTGCGCATGCTCACCAAGGACGTGCGCTACTGCGGCCGCGCCGTCGATGAACTCATCGGCGCCATCACGCCGCTGTTCACCATGCTCATCAGCTTCGCCACGCTGGTGTACCTGGACTGGCGGCTGTCCCTGGTGCTCTTACTGATGACCGCGGTGGGCGCCCCGGCATACATGATGGTCAACCGCCGGGGCCGCAAGAGCATGCGTGCCATCGAGCGCTACGCCTCGGAGGACACCCTGCTCAAGCAGGAGTTGATCGGCCGGTCGAAAATCGAGACGTCGCCCGCCGCGCTGTCGAGCCACGCGGCGCAGGAGTTGCTGGACCACGATTCGCATCGCCACTACCTCGATGGCTACGAGTTCCGCCTGCGCGCCGCGCACAGCAGCATCTATGTCAGCAATCTCCTGTTTGCCACTGTGTTCTGCGTACTGCTGCTGTACTTTGGCCTATTGGCGCCGACCGCCGAAGGAGCGGGCTACTCGATCCTGGCGTTCGTGCTGGCGGCGCAGTATTTCCTGGTTTCGGTTCGCGGCGTGGCCAAGAGCGGGGCGAACCTGAGCATGTTCCACGAGTCGTTCTGCCGGGTATCCCGCTTCCTCAGCCGCACGCAGGGCACCCGGCGCACCGCGGCGGCAACCTTGGGCGACTCGATTCGCGTCACCGCCGAACCACTCCCCGGTCTCGAATCGCTGGGCGACATCCAAGTGCGGCGCGGATCGCCCGTCGCCGTGATCGCCAACCAGCCGTTGACCCGGATGGCGTGCACGAGCGTCGTGGCCGCGCTCCTGGGGAGCGCGGCCGAGGGCAGCGGCATGGGCATCGTGACGGCAGACTACGCGCCCAACGCCAAGTCCCTGCGCCGATCGCTCTGGCTCGATGCCTCGGCGTCGGAGCCGCCTTCGCTGCCGATCACGCCGGAGCGGCAAGCACTGCTCGACCGCCTCAAGTCGCCCCAGGATGCGCCGGTCACCCCGAGCCAGTGGCAAGAGATCAGCCCCGCCACGCGATTCCTCTTTGCCTGCCACGCTCTGGGCCGCAGCGGCGTGGACTGGATCTTCCTGGAACAAAAGGCGTTTCGTAACTTGCCCGATACCGATCGCGACTTTGTCCTGCGCGCCGCCGCGGCGGCATTTCTGGTCGTGTTCTATCCGCACGTGCCGGATCGCTTGCCCCCAAGCCAGGGCGCCCATTTCGTGGTGGTCGTGGATGGGCAAGTGCGCCGCATCGCGCCGGGCGACTCCTATGCGGCACTTCGGCCCCAGGTGCTGGCGGACTTCCGCACGGCGCCGGTCCACGAGACTCTCGACGATGAGAGCCAGATCGTGGATGACCCCGATCTGGTGTAATGCCAAGCCGTCACGCATGACACGCTGCACGCCGATATACACGGATGAATACGGACGCAACGCGCAATTGCCGGAGAGTGATTTGCCCGCCAGATGAATAAATTCGGGTCAACAGCGATTGCGCCGAGAGCCATCGGCGACAGTTGCAGGGCGTCCGCAATAGCCGATAATTTCCTTGTTCGCTTTGCACGAGCACCTACCGACGATGCCGATTGAGCCAATCCCCACCAACGACCTGGTTCCGACGATCTGCGTCGGCGGCGCGCCGTCATCCGGAACGACCTTGCTGGCGGACCTGCTGGACTCGGTGCCCGGGCTGATCTGCGGGCCCGAGCTTTACGTGATGTGCATCGAGGAAGCCTACCGCTTCGACGAGCGCTTCAAGCCGGCGGCGATGGCGCAGCGGCATTTTGCGACCCGGGCGCGCTATTCCGCCGACGTCGCGTTCTTCAACCGCAAGTACCTGGGCGCCACGGGTCTGACCGAGCCGGCGTTGCACGAGCTGATCGCCGCTTCGGACTCGCTGCCGGGGTTCATCACTCGATTTGCGCGGCACTTTGCCGGCTACCGGGGCGTGGCCTTGTCGGCGTTCGCGGAGAAGACGCCGATCAACGTCAACTATGTCGGCGAGTTCTGCCGTACGTTCACCAATGGCGTCTTCGTGCACGTGGTGCGCGATGGCCGTGACGTGGCGCGTTCGCTGACGCGGCGGGGCTACAGCCTCTACGAAGCAGCCATGATCTGGATGCAGCAGGTGCTGGCGGGCCGCCGCGCCGCCCAGAGCCACGGGCGGGTCGTCGAGATCAAGTACGAGGAGCTGGTCAACGACCCGTTTGTCACGACGGTGCAAATGGCGGCAAAGGTGGGCCTGGCCGCGGCGCCGGCGGCCATCGAGGTGTGCTTCAACAGCAACCAGTACCGTGCCGGACTCCCCCGCGTGGCGAGTTGGAGCGTGCCGGTCTTTGACGGCAAGACGCACCCCAACAATCCCCTCCAGGTGTTGTCCTGGAAAAACCTGCGCTGGCTGGAAAGCCTGCAACTGGTGCAGTTCCAGCAAGGTCAGGCCGACCCCCACGTCGTCGCGGATTTCGCCAGCCTGCTGGGCGAGTATGGCTATGGCATCGATGCGCAGGACCAGGTGTCGCGCATTGCGCCGACCCATCACGAAAACTGCTACCACGAGTACCTCAAGAAGAGCAGCAACCTGGAGCGGCACAGCGGCTTTGCCCTGATGATGAAGCCTGAGAAGATGACCGGCTGGAGTCGCAGGCAATATGAATCGCTCAAAGCCCTGGTGCGGGGGACGACGACGGAGTCGGAAGATGTGAGTGTCAGTTGATGGCCGCTGTCGCCGGATAGGGTGGTGCCGATCACGCCAACCCAGCGGCCAAGGACTGCGCCAGGTGATCCCAGGACGGGGGCCCGGCGTCGTCGGGGGCGCGATGGCGCGGCGTCGCCAGCGCCGCTTCCAACGCCTTGGCGATCGACTCGGCGTCGCCGGGCCGGTAGCCAAAAAACCCTTCCCGCCCCTGCACCAGCGGCTGGGGCGTGACCACCGGCAAGCCGCAGTATCGGTACTGCACCACCTTGAGGCTCCGGGCGAAAACCTCGACGCCCGGCCCGACCGTCAGGCAGTGCAGGCCCACATCCGCGTGCTGGAGGTAGGCGATGGTCTCTTCAAACGCCATTTCGCCGTGGGCGATGATGTTGGCTCGCCGCGCGGGGGCGGGCAGGTCGCCGATGAGGTGGAAGCCGACCTGCGGGAAGCGCCGGGCGGCGATGGCAATGAACGAGGTGTCCAAGCGGCTGACGCCGATGAACAGGGCATTTTTGGCGAAGGGGCCGGGGTAGGGATTGGCGTGCGGCTGGTCGAAAAGGTGGCGCGCCAAGCCGTGGGGATCGATGGTGGTCTGCGGCAGGTGGGCGAAGCGCCGGGCCAGGCGCGGCGCCGGGACGCTGATGCGGTCAAAGCCGCCGGCCAGGCGTGCCTCGGCCTCGATGACCGCCCGGTGGCTCTTGAGCACATCCAGGTCGTCGCTGACGCGATAGACAAAGCGTGCCGCAGGCGCCAGGCGGCGAAGCTGATCGGTGAGCATCAGGGCCGGCGAGCTTTCGACGATCACCAGGTCCGACTGGCGCACCAGCGGCTCGGCAGCGCCCAGGGCCTGGCGGCCATAGCGGCGGAACAGCGGCAGCACGAGGTGGTTGACCAGCCGGTTACGCAGGTTCACCGCGTGGTAGGGCGTCCACCAGACGAAGCTGTAGAGGTTGGGTGCCACTTCGATAAGCTGGCCCGCCTGCCGCCAGACCGGGTAATGCAGGCGATGGTCGCGGCGCGGGATGGACAGGTAGCTGATCGCGCCGCAGAGAAACAGGACGCGCCAGCCCATTCGGTAGTACGCATCGGCGAGCCAGTGGAAACCGGCCCTGCGCCGCGAGAGCAGGTAATGACCGGTGACGAGCGTGACCAGGGGCATGGAGGCGATGATAGAGAAGGGGCAGAGGGGGTTCAACGGCGTGGCCTTTGGAGTGCGGCGGCATCGACGCCGCTTTGTCATGCGGCAACGACGCGGGATAGACCAAAGTGCTCCGCGGCAAAGCCCAAGCGGCGTCGCGGCCGCCGCACTCCATGGGACGCCGTGCCGGTTGACGGTCCGATAGGCCCGCGATAGTCTGTCGCGTCTGTCTTGACCTTGGCTGCCGGCGTGGGTCGGTGACTGTTAAGGGCGTTGTTAGGGAGCCTGCAATGGTTGGTATCGCCGTCTGCGGCGCCGGAAACTGGGGGCGTAATCTGGTGCGCAACTTCGCCGCGGCGCCGGGCGCGCAACTGCGGTATATCTGCGATTTGAACGAGGCCTTGCGGCGCAAGATCGCCCCGCAGTATCCGGCCGCCAAGACCGTCGCGGACTTGCGCCAGGCCCTGGACGATCCCCAGGTGCATGCCGTGGTCGTCGCGGTGGACGTGCCGGTGCATCACAAGATCGCGCGCATGGCCCTGGAGGCGGGCAAGCACACCTACGTCGAAAAGCCGCTGACGCTCACCAGCCGGGAGGCCCAGGACCTGGTTTCGCTGGCGGAGAGCAAAGGCCTCAAGCTCATGGTCGGGCACCTGCTGCTCTACCACCCCTGCGTCAACTATCTCAAGCGCATGATCGACGGCGGCGAACTGGATCCGCTGTACCTTTATTTCCAGCGCGTGAACCTGGGGATCGTGCGGCAGAAGGAAAATGCCTGGTGGTCGCTGGCGCCGCACGACGTTTCCGTGGCGTGCTATCTTCTGGGGTCCGAGCCGGTCTCGGTGTCGGTGACGGGGCGCTGTTTCCTTCAGCCCGGCGTGGAGGATGTGGCCTTTGCCTCGGTGAAGTTCGCCGACGGGCGCATGGCGCACATTCACGTGTCCTGGCTGGACCCGCACAAAATCCGCAAGATGACCGTGGTGGGCAAGACCAAGATGGTGGTGTTCGACGACATGGAGGCGGCGGAAAAGATCCGCATCTACGACAAGAGCGCGGAAGTGAAGGAAGGCGTGGAGAGCTACGCCGAGGCCATCACCCTGCGCAACGGCGACATCGTGATCCCGGCGGTGGCGACCGACGAGCCGCTGGCGGCCGAGTGCCGGCACTTCCTGGATTGCATCGTGCACGATCGCCAGCCGCTGAGCGACGGGGTCAACGGCCTGCGCGTGGTGCGCGTGCTCGAGGCCGGCAGCGCCTCGCTGGCGCAAGGCGGCACGCCGGTGGCCATCGATCTACCAACCCCCGCGGCCAGCGCACGAGCCTGAACCATGGCCGACACCCAGAACCCATCCTATTACGTCCATCCCAGCAGCTATGTCGATGAGGGCGCGGTCATCGGCGAGGGCACGCGGATCTGGCACTTCTGCCACGTCATGCCCCACGCCCGCATCGGCCGCAAGTGCAGCCTGGGCCAGAACGTCAGCGTCGGCTCCCGCGCCGTCCTGGGCGACTTCTGCAAGGTGCAGAATAACGTGTCGATCTACGACCAGGTCGTGCTCGAGGAGCACGTCTTCTGCGGCCCGAGCATGGTGTTCACCAACGTGATCAACCCGCGCAGCCACGTGTCGCGCAAGGACGAGTACCGCGACACGCTGGTGAAGCAGGGCGCCACGCTGGGCGCCAACTGCACGATCGTGTGCGGGATCACCATCGGCCGCTACGCCTTCATCGGCGCCGGGGCAGTGGTCACCCGCGACGTGCCCGACTATGCCCTGGTGTACGGCTCGCCGGCGCACCAGCATGGCTGGATGTGCCAGTGCGGCGTGAAATTGCAGGTGCAAAACGACCAGGCGATGTGTGCCGCGTGTTCCAGCAAATATGTGCTGGCGCAAGGCAAGCTCGGTCCGGTTTAAGAGAGCGGTAACAAGGATGAACACGGATGAACACGGAACAGGAAGGAACAAGGATGGACATGATGAACATGATTAATGGATGCTAAGCCGCAAGCGGCTTGCTCCACCAAAAATCAATCATGTCCATCATGTCCATCACTGTTCCTTCTTAATCCGTTGTTCATCCGTGTTCATCCCTGTTGCACTCTTTTTTGTTGCGTTTGCGTGACAGTATTTTGGAGTTTGACATGATTCCTACGAGTACGCCCACCGCCGCTTCCACCAGCAAGCCCGCTCCGCGCATGACGGTGCCGCTGCTGGACCTGAAGATGCAGTACCAGTCGCTCAAGCACGAGTTGCTGCCGGCCGTCGAAGCCGTGCTCGCCAGCCAGGCGTGCATCAACGGCCCGGCGGTTGTCGAGTTGGAAAAGGCCATTGCCCAATACGCGCATGCCGCCGCATGCATCGGCGTCTCCAGTGGCACCGACGCCCTGGTCTGCGCCCTGATGGCGCTAGACATCGGCGCCGGCGACGAGGTGATCACCTCGCCTTACACGTTTTTCGCCACCGCCGGCTCCATCGCCCGCCTGGGCGCCAAGCCCGTGTTCGTGGACATCGACCCGGTGACGTTCAACCTCGACACAGCGAAGATTCCCGCGGCGCTGACCCCGCGCACCAAGGCCATCATGCCGGTGCATCTGTTTGGCCAGACCGCCGACATGGACCCGATCCTGGCGTTGGCCAAGGAGCGCGGACTGCACGTGATCGAGGACGCGGCCCAGGCCATCGGCGCCACCTGCAAGGGCAGGCCCGCCGGTTCGATGGGCACCGTCGGCTGCTTCAGCTTCTTCCCCTCCAAGAACCTGGGGGCCGCGGGCGACGGCGGGGCCATCGTCACCCAGGACGCGGCGCTGGCCGAACGCATGCGCATCCTGCGCAACCACGGCGCCAAGCCCAAGTATTACCACCAGTTCATCGGCGGCAACTTCCGCCTCGATACCATCCAGGCCGCCTACCTGCTGGTCAAGCTCAAGCACCTGGACAGTTGGTCGCAGCAGCGTCGCCGCAACGCCGCGATCTACGACCAGTTGCTCGTCGAGGTTCCACAAGTGACGCGCCCGGTGATCGCCGCGGGCAACACCTCGATCTACAACCAGTACGTGATCCGCGTGCCGCGCCGAGAATCGCTGCGGCAGCACCTGACCGAGCAGGGCATCGGCTGCGAGGTGTACTACCCGCTGAGCCTGCACGAGCAGGCGTGTTTTGCGGACTTAGGCTACGCAGCCGGCGCCTTCCCGCAATCACAGCGCGCCGCCGCCGAGAGTCTGGCGCTGCCGATCTATCCGGAGTTGACCGCGGAGCAGATGGGTTACGTGGTCGAGACGATCAAGGGGTTCTATGGCGCGGCAAGCCGCGGCGCTTCGTAGCGGCAGACAAGCGTGAATGCTCTCACGCCGGGACGATGTGGTCGCGCTTGCCCGTCACGTTGCGCAGGGCGTTGCGCGTGTCCACGATCAGTTGGCTGTGGTCGGCGACGCACTGCCAGTCGAAGGCCTTGTGGTGCGTCGCGATCAGCACGCAGTCGTACTGGGGCAGCGTCTGGGCGGACAGGGGCACGCTCTTCATCTTCAGGTTGTGGCGGCGCACCGCCGGCGCCACGGGGATGTGCGGGTCGCTGTATTCCACTTTGGCGCCCAGGGCCAGGAGCTTCTCGATGAGCTCGAAGCTGGGGCTTTCGCGCAGGTCGTCCACATCCGGCTTGTACGCCAGGCCCAGCACCAAAATGCGCGAGCCCTTGACCGCCTTGCCATGCTGGTTGAGCGCCAGCACCGTGCGCTGCACGACATAGTCGGGCATGGCGTGATTGACCTGCCCCGCCAGCTCGATGAACTTGGTCGGCTGGCCCACTTCGCGCGCCTTCCAGGTCAGGTAGAACGGGTCGATCGGGATACAGTGGCCGCCCAGGCCCGGGCCGGGGTAGAAGGGCTGGAAGCCGAACGGCTTGGTCGCCGCCGCCTCGATCACCTTCCACACGTCGATGCCCATGGCGGTGAGCACCATCTTCATCTCGTTGGCCAGGGCGATGTTCACCGCGCGGTAGATGTTCTCCAGCAGCTTGGCGGCCTCGGCGACTTCGGCATTGTCCACGGCGATCACTTCCTGCACCGCCTGGCGGTAGAGCAAGGCCGCCAGCTCGCCGCTGACCTTGTCGATGCCGCCCACCAGCTTGGGAATGGTGCGCGTGTTGAAATCCGTTCGGCCCGGGTCCTCGCGCTCGGGCGAGAACGCCAGGAAGAAATCGCTGCCGCAGCGCAGCCCCGTCTTCTCCAATCGCGGCAGGCAGATGTCACGCGTGGTGCGCGGATAGGTCGTCGACTCGAGCACCACCAGTTGCCCCGGACGCAGACGTTTGGCGATTTGGTCGGTCGTGTCCTCCACGCAGGACAGGTCGGGCTCCAGGTGCGTACCCAGCGGCGTGGGCACGCAGATGATCACCGCGTCGGCCTCGCCCAGGCGGTCAAAGTCGCTGGTGGCGCCGAAGCGGTCGCCCCCGCCGGCCACCATGGTGCGCACCAGGTCCTGGCCCAGGTGCTTGAGGTAGCTCTCGCCGCGCTGGAGCAGGGCGATCTTGGCCGGGTCAATGTCAAAGCCCAGCACGGTAAACCCCGCGTCCCAGAAGGTGCGCAAGAGCGGCAGGCCCACATAACCCAGGCCAATGACGCCGACGACCGCTTGTTTCTGTTCGATCTTGTTTTTGAGTTGCACGAGTGACGCCTTGGTTGAAGAAGCGGGATTATACGGAATCGCCGGCGCTGACGCCCCGTGCAGCATCAAGGGCTGCTTCCGCGTGCTGGATGAGGACGGCAAGCCGGCGTCGTTCACGTGACGCGGTAAGGCCGGTTGCGTTTCTTACTAAGGGGAGCGGTTTATAGGCGACACATAGAAGTCGGGCGTCGTGTCAGACGTAACGGTGTTTCCAGAAGTTTGTTTAATATTCTGGTGTCAACTATAAACCGCTCCCCGTAGTAAGTAGAATACTGCGCAACACAATGCCATCTTCACGACGTCATCGCTTCGACGCCCGGCCGCACGCGGTAGCCCTCGTGCTCGGTTCGGGCGTATTGCTCCTGCTCTTGGGATTCGTACTACAGGTTGTCGTATGGGAGGCGAAGGATGTCGTCCGCGACATGCAGACCACAGCACCGACGGTTACGCGCTATTTCGTGCACATTTTCGGGAGGCGCCCCCATGGGCATATGGCAAGTGTTACATTGTGGCTGTGGTGGCCGATGGTTGGTTGGCTTGTTTACTGCCTTTGTCGCTACCGGAACCGTCGCGAGTTTGCGGTGGCATTTGCCTACTCTTTTCTGACCTGCTGGCTGGTGGTCGGGATGTGCGCGGCGTTCGTCGCCAGCATATTTGCATTGTCGAGAGCGATCCTACTTGCTGACTTGGAACAGCCTCCCGAGTTCATGCAGTGGGTACCGGTGATTTCGCGTGCTTTACCGATCTTCGCCGCACTCTTTGCGGGGGTGTGCTGGTGGCGTTTTCGTTATCGCCCGCGGAGGCCAACGTAGGCAACTGCTGCTGGTCTACGACGACTCTATCGCTATGCCGCGCGGGATTTGCGGGGCAGCGGGGCAAATCGGAGTTCGACGCGTTGGCCCAAGGCGGCGGCGATCTTACGCAGCATGGCCATGGAATGGCCTTGGTAATCGGCGTCTTCCAAGCGGCAAATGACGGAGGCTGTCGTGCCGACGCGCTGGGCCAGTTGGCGCTGCGTGAGCCCGGCTTGGGCGCGTGCCTCGTGGATCATCTCCGCGATTTGGAGGTCCTGACGATACGCGGCGCGCTGGGCGAGGTCATCTGCCGTCGGGGGATGCCGGCGGTCCAAGATGTCCAGGGCGTTGGGCGTCTTTTTCGGCTTCTTCATCATCGGAACTCGTGGTAGCGGTGACGTTTGAGAACGCGCGAGTTCTCAAACGGACGTATCCTCCTCCGCTGGCCAACTCGCTAGCGCATTTTGCAGCAGCGGAATCATCTGCGGGACATGCTCGGTGACCACGCGCCAGACGGCGTCATAGTCGATGTCAAAGTAATCATGCACGAGGATGTGCCTCATGCCGACGATCTTGGGCCAAGGCAGATCGGGAACGCGCAAACGTCCTGAGTCGCCCACGCGCGTCGCGGCTTCGCCAATCACCTGCACACAATGCACCAGCGCATGCTGACGCAAAACGTCGCAGTCGAGTTCTTCGCGCCGGTGGCCTGCGGCAATCGCCACGGCATCCTTGGCCGGCTGGAGCATATGCGCCAATCGTTCGCGATCGGCCAACGGTGCTTCACGCCGCATACTGCACCTGCCGCTGGCGCTCGACCTGGCGTCGGATGCGGTCGGACATGAACCCCCAGGTCTTGAGGTCCACTTGCCGGCCAAACATGTCCGTCAGTTCCATCAGCATGCCGCCCAAGTCCAGCAGACTGGGTGTACCTTGCGGCCCGAACTCGACCAGCACGTCGATGTCGCTGTCTGGCTGAAAATCGTCGGTCAGAATGGAGCCGAAGAGGCTCAGCTTGCGGATGCCGTGGTGGCGGCAGAAGTCCGCGATCCTGATGGGATCAAACTCGATGCCGTGGTAGATGCGCCTCATGAGTGCTACCCTGTTAAGCATTCTACCCGAGTGTGGTATCTTTGCATGTGCCGGCTGACTCCCACCCAGGGCAATTGCATATGGCTTTTTCGGTCCCTCTCCCTTCTGAGGGAGAGGTTAGGTGAGGGTGATTGAAATGGCGATGACGTGCCCAGATCGCCGTTTCGTAACCATGAACAGTTCCGATCACCCTCACCCCAGCCCTCTCCCCGGGGGAGAGGGGGCCGATCCTCACACCGTTTCCGCCTGCTCGACCTCCAGGGTCAGGTGGTCGATGAAGCAGTCCTCGAAGCCGGGCTCGAGATTCAATTCCACGATAGTGGTGCGGTCGGCGGTGTGCTTCATTTCGTCCAGCAGGCCGCGGTCGATCAGGGCGGCAAAGGCGCCGGCCAGGGCGCTGTTGCCCACGAGTTTGACCTGGTCGAGGGTGAAGCCCGGCAGCAGGCCGCAGCGGATGGCGTTGGCGGTATTCATGTGCATGCCAAAGCCGCCGGCGAGGTAGAGCGTTTTCACATCGGCGGGGGTCAGGCCCTTGTTGCGCAGGAGGGTCATGATGCCGGCGGCGATGGCGGCCTTGGCCTGGAGCAGGGACGCCAGGTCGGCCTCGGTGACGCAGATGGCCTGGCCGTCGCGGCGCTTGGCCACGGCAAAGCAGTTGGCGTGGCAGTTGAGCTGGCGGACCAGGTGCGCCATGGCGGGGTGGTCGGGGTTGAATCGAGCGCCGGGGAGGAGGAACCCATGGCGGGCGCCTTCGGCCAGGAAGTCGACGTAGGCCGAGCCGCACAGTCCCGCGGGTTGGCCGCCGCCGATGACTTGGCAGGTGATCTGCCAGGAGTCGGGGTCGAACTGGATGTGCGCCACGGCGCCGTCGCCGGCGCGCATGCCGTCGGCCAGTCGTGAGCCTTCGAAGGCAGGTCCGGCGGCGGTGGCGCAGCCGGTGAGTTGGTCGCCCAGCTTGAGCAGGATTTCGCCGTTGGTGCCCACGTCCACCAGCAGTGCCGGGCCGGGGTCGTAGGCCATGCTCGACGCCACCGCGCCGGCCATGATGTCGGCGCCGACATAGGCCGCGGCGCCGGGCATCAGGTGGACCATCACTTGGGCCAGCCGCGGGTCGGTGGAATGCTCGCCGGGCCAGCGGAAGTCCAGCTCGCTCAAAGCCATGGTGCGATGTTCGAGGAACGTCGGCGTGAACGGGTACAGGCCCATGGACGCGGGATTGACGCCCGCCAGCAGGTGCAGCATGGTCGAGTTGCCCGTGGCGGTGAGCACCGCCAGGTCCTGGCGCTTGACATTAGCAGCGGTAATCGCCTGATCCATCAGCGGCGCCAGGGTCTCGTTGACCAGGGCCTCCTGCATGCGGCCGATCATGTTGGGATTGACCAGGCACAGGTTGATGCGGGTCAGCACATCGTCGCCGTAGTCGATCTGGCGGTTAAATCCGGCCGCCTGGCCCAGCACGGCGCCCGACGCCAGGTCCACCAGCACCAGGGCGACGGTGGTGGTGCCGATGTCGATGGCGATGCCCAGTCCTTCGTTTCGGCCATGGATCGGCGCCCGGCCGCAGGGCACAGCCAGTTGGAAGTCGGTGAGCACCTGCGGGCGATAGCGGGTGAGCGAGCGATCCGGGACGGTGAGGGTGACCTCGCCGCCGTCGAAGCGATGCTCGCAGGCGCGCAGGAGGATGGCCTGGCCGTTGGCGTTGACCTGATCGCCGGTGGCGGTGTGGATCAGGCGGCCGCTGGTGAGGCCGACGCGGCAGCCGTCGCACAGGCCGCGCCCGGCACAGCGGGTGTTGAGGGGCATGCCGGCTTTGCGCAAGTGGTCGGATACGGTGCGGACGCCGCCGTGGTTGCCCAGGTGGAGCGTGCGGTCATCGTCATTGGTGCGAACGTGAACGATCATGCGAGGTTCTCGATTGGAGCTGTCGGAACAGGAGGTAACAGGGATGAACACGGATGAACACGGATTTGAGGCAGAAAAGGGAACAGGGATGGACAGGATGGACATGATTTCTGATTACTGTTTTTTTGACTTCATCATGTCCATCGTTGTTCCTTCTGTCTTCCTCATCGGTGTTCATCCGTGTCCATCCCTGTCACCTCTTCGTGTTTGCTATCTCTGGTCGCGGGCACCGCTTCGACGATGCGCTCGTCGGCGGTCATGGTTGCGGTCTGGCCGGGGGCAAGGACGAGGAAGCGCTGGTCATCCCATGGCCCCGACAGCAGGTCGCGCAAGAGCGCCGGGTCGCCGGCCTGCTGGTCGTACTGCCAGCCCAGCCAGTCGGCGCAGCCGCGCGTGAAGGCCAGGTCCTCGCCGGTGGCGCCCACCGTCAGATGCACGTAGGTGGCGCTATGGTAAGTCTGGAACCAGGCCTGCTCGGACTCCATGAGGAAGTCGGCGTTTTCCTCGCCGAACTGCTCGAGGTATTTCTGCCGCTGCTCCTGGTATCGCTTGGGCCCCGGCGGGGTGTGGTGGCGGTTCCAGCCCGGCGAGTACCAGTAGGTGCCCGGATTGTCGCTGACATATTTGGCGTAGCGTTCGGCCGAGCCCAGGAGCAGCGTGATGCAATCGTGAGCACGCGGCAACACCAAGGTGCATCGGCGGGTGACCAGGCCCTCGGTGCCCCGGCTGCACAGGCCGTAGACCAAGACGATGGTGTTGACCCGCGGGTCGTTCTCCAAAAGGTCGATCTGGGTTTGGAGCGACTTCTGAAGGGCCGGGGGATCGTTATGTAAACCCTGTGGCATCCATTCAATACGCACCAAGTTGGGGCAGGCTTGGGCGTAGTGGGCTACCTCGCTGTCCAGGACGGAGCAGACGATGGCGGCGATGGAGGATGGATCGGCCCCCTCTTCCCCGGGGAGACCACCGGAAGGGTTGGGGTGAGGGTGGCCAGGAGGTCGCGCGGGCTGATTCGTGTATTGGTCTACGAACGTTGTGCTCATCATGACGCCTTTCTCATCCGTGGATCCTCTCACCCTTCCGGGTGTCTCCCAAAGGGAGAGCGGGTACCCACCCGCGGGAGCGGGTGGGCTTTCAATCCCGCCATGCGCAAAATGCGCATCATTTCGCGAGTTTCGTGCATGGCGGAACTTGCACGAGACGGTATACTCAAGATAAGTTTATCCGGTATTCCGAAAAAAGAAAGACCGCCGTACGCTGATTCGTGCAAATTCGTCAACCCCCTTTTTCTAAGGAACCCTTGTATGGACCTGGCTCCCCTGACTGAAGCGATCATCAAAGGCAACCGCAACGCCGCCAAGGAACAGACCACCGCGGCCCTGGACCAGGGCGTGGCGCCCAAGGATGTGCTCGCCGCCATGGTGGCGGGCATGGATGTGGTCGGCGACCGGTTCAAGAAGAACCTGGTCTTCGTGCCCGAGATGCTCATCGCCGCCCGCGCCATGAAGGAAGCCATGGTGATCCTGGAGCCCAAACTCGTCGCCAGCGGTTACAAGCCCGTAGCCACGGCGGTCATCGGCACGGTGCAGGGCGACTTGCACGACATCGGCAAGAACCTGGTGGCCATGATGTGGCGCGGCGCGTGCCTCAACGTGGTGGACCTGGGCACCAACGTCCCGGCGGAGAAGTTCGTCGCCGCCGCCCGTGAACACAATGCGCAGATCGTCGGACTCTCGGCGCTCTTGACCACCACCATGCCTTCCATGAAGGGCACCATCAGCGCTCTGCGCGACGCCAAGCTGACGGGCGTGAAGGTGATCATCGGCGGCGCGCCGATCACGGAAAGCTTCGCCAACGAAATCGGCGCCGACGGCTTTGCCGCCGACGCCGCCTCGGCGGTCGATCGCGCCCGCCAACTGCTGGGCCTGGCGGCCTGATGGAATGTCGGATTTCGAATTTTGAATTTCGGATTTGAAATTACAAATCTGAGATTTCGGATTTTGAACTTCGGACTTCGTACTTCGGATTTCACAACGACCCCCCCGAGGCCGCAACCATGACTACGTTCACAACGCTTGCCATCGACAACGCTGACGACCTGCTCTTTGGGCAGGCGCCCAAGCCGCTGACCACACGCCAGGGGTTGGTCATCGGCGGAGGCACGGTTTACCCCGAGCTCAACTTCACGCTGCCCGCCATCGACATCAATCCGGGCACGATGCCCGAGGTGCGCAAGCAGTACACGCAGATGATCACCGGCGCCCTGGGCCGGGCTGTCGATCTTGACGTGCCGGGGCTGGTCATCGAGTTTGAGACGTTGCCGCCCATGACGCAGGTGCCCGAGTGGGGCATCGGCATCACGCGGATTCTGCTCGACGCCATGGGCGAAGCCAACGCCAAGCACGGCCTAAAGACGGTGCTGCGTGCCACGCCCAATGACACCCGCGAGTTCGCCCGCCCGCCGGTGATGCGCAGCGGCGAGCACTACCGCACCATGCTCCAGACCTTCGAGGGCTGCGCCAAGGCCGGCGCCGAGCTGCTGTCGATCGAAAGCGTCGGCGGCAAGGAAGTGCACGATGAGGCGCTGCAGATGTGCGACCTGCCGGGCGTGATCTTCTCGCTGTGCAGCCTGGGAGCACGCGACATGCGCTTCCTGTGGACGCAGATCAACGACATCGCGCGGGCCAATGGCGTGCATGCCGCCGGCGACACCGCCTGCGGGTTTGCCAACACGGCGATGGTGCTGGCGGAACAGAAGATGATCCCCCGCGTGTTTGCGGCGGTGGTGCGGGCGGTCAGCGCGGTGCGCTCGCTGGTGGCCTACGAGTGCGGCGCGGTCGGGCCGGGCAAGGACTGCGGGTACGAGAACCCGATCTTGAAGGCGATCACCGGCCGGCCCATGGCCATGGAAGGTAAGACCGCGGCGTGCGCCCACTTGTCGCCGCTGGGCAATATCGCCGGCGCCACCTGCGACACCTGGAGCAACGAGAGCGTGCAGAACGTCAAGCTGCTGGGCGGCATGGCGCCGACCTGCTTCATGGAGCAACTGGCCTACGACTGCCGGCTGATGAATGAGGCCCGCAAGGACGGCACCGCCGCCACGCGGCAGCTGCGCGACTGGTTGGTGCGCTCGGATGTGAGCCTGGACCCGCAGGCCTTTATCCTGTCGCCCGCCAGCGCCGTGGCGATCGCCAGGGTCATCGTCGCCCAGCCCACGCCGTACCTGGCGGGCAAGGCCGCGGCCCGTTGCGCCGTGGACCTTCTGATCGACGCCGACGCCAGGGGCACGGTGCGCATCCTCGAACGCGAGCGCCCCTGGCTCGACACCATGCGCTCGGCGCTGGACGACATGCCCGAAGATGAAGGCGCCTTCATCGCCCAGACCTTGCCCCTGCTCGACTCGGCGCGCGTGTTGCCGGAGGAGTACCTTCAGCCGCAGGGTGTTTGAGAACAATAGCCACAGATGAACACAGATGAACACAGATGAAGAAAAGCAGAAAATGCAGAAAATCGGAATGGGACAACCGGCTAACGCCTTCCCATTTCCTGCATTTTCTGACTTTTCCTACCTGTGTTCATCTGTGTTCATCTGTGGCTATTCCTTCTTGAGAGTTGACCATGAACCGCTCCTACTATCACGAACTTGCCGCCGGCGGACTGCGCATGCCCATTGGGGTTGATCTGGTGCTGCATGAGCATGCCGACCACGAATCGCGCCTGCTCGATGGCGATGCGCTGGGCGCGGTGGTTGCCGAGGCGGCGCAGCGTTACGGCACGCCGCTGGCGTTTCCCCTGATGGACCTGCGCGTCGAGAAGGAAGACCTGCTGCACGTGCTGGGCTTGGGTGCAGGCGACCTCGACGGCTTTCACTTCGCGCAACCGCCCCAAGCTCAGATGGTGGACCGCGTGCGTGAGAACCCCAACGCCCCGCTGACGCCGCGCATGGCCGCCAACGCCCAGGCCATTCGCCACATCGCCGGCCAATACCGCAACCTGGTGCCCATGGGCATGGCCATCGGACCCTTCTCCCTGATGACCAAGCTGCTTTCGGATCCCATCACGGCGGTGTTCCTCTCGGGCTCGGGCTTGAGCGGCGACGATGAGCCGGATGTGCTGGCGATGGAACGCGCCCTGGAACTGGCGACGCTGATTGTCGAGCGTGGCCTGCGCGTGCAATGTGAGGCCGGCGCCAAGGCTGTGTGCGTCTGCGAACCGGCCGCCAACCAGGTCTTCATCTCGCCGACCCAGCTCGAGTCGACGGATGTGTGGGAGCGCCTGGTGATGGCGCCCAATTGCCGCATCAAGGCGGTGCTCGATGCCCACGGCGCGGACCTGGTGTTGCACGACTGCGGCGAACTGACCGACACCATGGTGCGTCACCTGGCGACACTGGACCCGGCGGTGCTGAGCCTGGGCAGTTCGCGGCAACTACCGCACGACGCGAGCTTGGTGCCCGAGCGCACGGTGCTCTTTGGCAACCTGCCCACCAAGCGTTTCTACAGCGACACCGAAATGTCCGTCGCGCAGGTCGAGAAACTGACTTTGGAGCTGGCCGACGCCATGCGGGCGCTGGATCGGCCCTTCATCCTGGGCTCGGAATGCGATGTGCTCAGCGTCCCCGGCGCCCACCAAACCATCAGCCGCAAGGTGCACACGATGCTGCACTGCGGCTGCCCCAAAGGGTCACATGTCCATGTCTAGCGCACATGGCATTTTCGGGTCCCTCTCCCTTCTGAGGGAGAGGCTAGGTGAGGGTGATCGGGGGCTCACCTGCTTCCGAACTCCCTCACCCCAACCCTCTCCCTCAGAAGGGAGAGGGGGTAAGAATGGCCCCATCCATATGCCCCAAGGATCTCTTCTCCATGTCTAACCTAGCCCCAGCCTCGGCAGCGACCTTGACCAGCCAGGAACGAGTCAATCGCATGTTCCAGCGCCGCGATCACGATCGCGTGCCGCGCCACGAGAGCTTCTGGGGCGACACCATCAAGCGCTGGCAGGGCGAAGGCCTCTTCGGCGGGACCGGTGAGGTGCTGGATTTCCTTCAGAGCGACTTCTGCTCTCTCCAGTGGCTCTGGCCCCAGTGCTTCCCCGAACAGAACCAGCGCCTGTCGGAAAACGAGGAGACTTACGTCGTGCGCGATGGCCAGGGCAAGACCGTGCGCTACTGGCGGCACCGCCAGGGCACGCCCGAGCACCTGGGCTTCGATTGCGACAGCCGGGAGAAGTGGGAGAAGATCTACAAACCCGCGCTCCTGGATTCGGGCCTACAGAACGATCCCGAAGCGGTGAAACGCAAGTACCGCCGCGCTCGCAGTGAAGGGAAATGGACGCACCTCACCGCCGTCGAATCCTTCGAGGAAACCCGCTCGCTCATGGGCGATGAGATCACGCTCATGGCCATGGCGGAAGACCCCGAGTGGATCCGCGATGTCTCGCGCACCTTCACCGATGTGGAGTTGCGCAATTTGGATGCCCTGATGGCCGCCGGCATTCAGCCCGACGGATTATGGATCTACGGCGACATGGCGTTCAACCATGCCACCATGTGCTCGCCCGCCATGTACCGCGAACTGATCTGGCCCGATCACAAGCGCCTGGCGGATTGGGCGCACGCGCACCGCATGTGGTTTATCTATCACACCGACGGCGACGTGCGCGGCGTGATGGACCTGTACCTGGCGGCGGGCTTCGACTGCCTCCAGCCCCTGGAGGCCAAGGCCAACATGGACATCCGCCAACTCTGCCCCAAGTTCGGCAAGCAGTTGGCGTTCTTTGGCAACTGCGACGTGATGGTCTACGCCACCAACGACAAGGAACTGATCGAGACGGAAATCGCCGGCAAACTGGCGGCGGGCAAGGCGACGCGCGGCTACGCCTACCACAGCGATCACAGCGTGCCGCCGCAAGTTTCCTGGGACACCTACCGCTTTATCAAGGAATGCGTGGATCGCCATGGTAACTACGACTGAAGTGTTACTGCCGGTGGAACGCAAGCCCGACAGCGCCCTGGCGCTGGCGCGGTTCGAGGCCTGGTGGCATGGCCGGGTGCTCGACCGCCCGCCGGTGACCATTTACGTCAAGCCCGCGGTGGATCGCAGGCGCGTCGCCAAGTCGCACGCCACCCTGCGCGACCGCTGGCTGGACGTCGACTACCAGCTTGACCGCTTCGAGGCCGAGTACGAGGCGAGCACCTATCTCGCCGAGACGTTCCCCATCTTCTTCCCCAACATCGGGCCGGAAATCTGCGCCACCGTCTTTGGCTGCGAGTTGGAGTTCAGCGAGCACTCGAGCTGGGCGCAGCCCATCGCCTCATCCTGCCGGCAGATTCTCGATATCGAGCCCAATCTCGACAACCAGTATTGGAACACGATCCGCCAGTTGACCCAGCGGTCGCTGGCGCGCGGCAAGGGGCGATGGATCACCGCCATCACCGACCTGCACACTAACGGCGACCTGCTGGCGTCGCTGTTGGACCCGCAGGAACTGTGCGTGGAAATGGCCGACGATGCCGCCTCCGTCCGCGCCGCCTGTGACTACGTGACGCGATCGTTCGGCCTGATGTACGACGACCTGTGGGCGCCCATCGCCGCCACCGGCTCGCCCTGCACCAGTTGGACCCGCACCATGCACCAGGGACGCTACTACCCGGTGAGTTGCGACTTCCTGTGCATGATCTCGCCGGAAATGGCCCGCGATGCGATCATGCCGTCGATCATCGAGGAAACGCGCTTCCTCGAGCGCAGCATCTTCCACTTGGACGGCCCCAATGCGTTAAAGCACCTCGACGCCTTGCTGGCGATCCCCACGCTGCACGCGGTGCAGTGGCTGTACGGCGCGGGCAGCGAACCGGCGTCGCGCTGGATTGACGTCTACCAGCGCATCCAGGCGGGGGGCAAGAGCCTGCAACTGATCAGCGAAAATCTGGAAGACGCCAAAGCCGTCGCGGCGCACCTGACGCCCGGCGGCGTGTGGTTCACCCCCATGGGCCACTACGACCGCGCCGAGGCCCAGGCTTTCATCGATTGGACCGCAAAATGGGCAAGTCGGACGAAGTAACACGGATAAACACGGATGAACACGGACAAGAAAGCTGGAAGAAGGAACAGGGATGGACATGATGGACAGGATGAATCAGAGATAAAGCATCATGTCTATCTTTTCCATCCTGTTCCTTCCCAATCCGTATTCATCCGTGTTCATCCCTGTTACCTCTTTTGATTTTCCACGATAGAAACCGAGGCTATTCATGAACGACCGTCAACGCTTTCTCGCCACCATGCACTACCAGCCGCGCGACCGCGCGCCCATCTGCGACTTCTCCTTCTGGCCCGAGACCATCGACGCCTGGAAAAGCCAGGGACTGCCCGCCTGGGTCGAACGCGGTTACCACTATCAGACCGAACAGAAATTCTTCGGCACCGACACCTACAACGGCGGCCCCGCCGGCAACGTCGGCATGTCGCCCGGATTGGAGACCAAGGTTATCGAGGACCGCGGCGATCAGGAAGTCGTGCAGAACAGCGACGGCGTGCTGCTGCTCCAGCACAAAAAGGGCCATGGCCAGTCCATCCCCATGTACCTTGACCACACCCTCAAGGACCGCCAAAGCTGGGAGCAGCACTTCAAGTGGCGCTACGACCCAACCAGCCGGGACCGCTATCCCAAGGACTGGGACGCCGCACGCAAGATCTGGTCCGACCCCAACTGCCCCTACCCGCGCTGCGTCCACGGCGGGTCGTTCTATGGCCGCATCCGAGACATGATGGGCGTCGAGGGCGTCTCCTACCTGGTCTACGACGACCCTGCATGCTTCGAAGACATGGTCGTCACCCAGACCGACTGCAAGGTCGGCGTGATTAACCGCCTCTATGAAGAAGGCGCCCAGGTCGACTGCGTCTCGATGTGGGAAGACATGTGCTACAACGGCGGGTCGCTGCTGACGCCCGACCTGTTCAAGAAGTACCTGGTCCCGCAGATCAAGCGCGTCACCGACATCTTCCGCGGCCACGGCTGCGACATCATCTGGACCGACTGCGACGGCAAGGTGGACGACCTGATCCCCATGTGGCTCGAGGCCGGCATCAACTGCCTCTTCCCCATCGAGGTGGGCACCTGGGGCGCCGACCCGGTCAAGATCCGCCAGCAGTACGGTAAGGAGCTGCTGATGATGGGCGGCTTCGACAAGCACATTTTGGCCAAGAGCAAGGCCGACATCGACCAGGAAATCTACCGCCTGGCGCCGGTGGTCGAAGAGGGCGGGTTCATTCCCTTCCCCGACCATCGCGTGCCGCCGGACGTGCCGCTGGAGAATTACATGCACTACCTCAAGACGGCGCGGCACGTGTGGGGCAAGGACGTGAACTTGAAGCCGCTGGGTGAGCTGGAGGTTCCTGCCGAGGCGTTGGATCGCCTCTGAATCAGAGCCGCGGGGGGGGGGGGGGGGGGGGGGGG
>JBBDMX010000118.1:31083-49419 GCA_040878035.1 Phycisphaeraceae bacterium
CGGCGTAAGCCCGCGGAACGAGGCGCCAACGACGTTCGATCCGCGGGCTTACGCCGCGCGGCTCTGACTGGGAAGCGCCAACGCACCTGGGAAACTGCCATGTCCGACCAGACCATCCTTCGCGCCTTGGCGGCGCGCGTCCGAGAGCTCGCCGAGGCGCCGCTGATGGCCGAACGACGCCGGCTCTGGCGCGAGCACAACGCCCTGCGCTCGGCCCGGCCCATGGTCCTGGCCTTCCCCGAAGGCGCCTGGGACGAACTGCTGGGCCTCGACCAGTGCTCCTGTCAGGATGAGCAACTGCGGCATTGGGAACTGGCGCTGCGGCGCACGATCTACACCAGCGAACAGATCGGCGACGACCAGCCGGTCGAGCCGTACTTCAGCCTCAACTGGCGGGTGCAGGTAAGCGACTATGGCGTCCAGATCCCCCGCGCCCAGGGCGACAACCGCGGCAGCTTCGTCTGGGACCCGCCCATCAAGGATCTGGACCGCGATTTTGCCAACCTGCGGCCACGCACCTTCAGCGTCGATCGCGCCGGCACGCAACGCGACCTGGCGCGCGCCCACGAACTGTTTGGCGATCTGCTGCCGCCACGCCTGCGCGGCAACTTCTGGTGGACCGCGGGACTTACCCAGACCCTGGCGTATCTCGTCGGCATCGAAGAAATCATGCTCGCCATGATCGACCAGCCCGACGCGGTGCACCGACTCATGGCCTTTCTCCGCGACGACATGATGAGCTTCATCGACTGGACCGAGCAGCAGGGGCTGCTCACGCCCGGCGCCGAGGACCAGTATGTCGGCTCGGGCGGCCTGGCGTACAGCGACGAGCTGCCCGTGGGCGACCCGGCGCAAAGCGCCGCGGTGAACCATCGCGACCGCTGGGGCTTTGCCGAATCGCAGGAAACGGTGGGCATCTCGCCGACGATGTTCGCCCAGTTCATCATGCCCTACCAGAAGCCGCTCTTGGAGCGATTCGGGCTCAACTGCTACGGCTGCTGCGAGGGCCTGGAACATCGCATCGACGTGGTGATGCGGGAGGTGCCGCGGCTGCGGCGGGTGTCGGTGGCGCCCAAGGCCGATCAAGCGGTGCTGGCGCAGAAGCTGGCGGGCCGCTGCATCTTCAGCCGCAAGGCCGATCCTGTCCCCGTGTGCGTGGACTTCAGCCCCGACGCCATTCGCCGCGATCTGCGCCACACGCTGGATGTCGCCCGAGGCCAATCGCTGGAGATTATTTTGAAGGACACGCACACCGTGCAGCGCGAGCCCTGGCGGATCGGCCGCTGGGTCCAACTCGCCCGCGAAGAAATCGCCCGCACCACCGGGTGATCATTATGTCGGCTTTGAATACACTCCGCCAAGCCCCGGCGTGCCCCGTCCGCGGGGCTTGCCGGGGATCAGCGGCCAAGACTTCATGAGGTTCATTCATATGCCCGACCCCGCATCGTCCCTGGCCACCGCGTCTGCCACCCCCCCGCTGCCCCTGCACGCCTGGTCGCGTCAACTCCAACAGATCGCACAGCAACCGCTGGCGCTGCGCCCCGACTTCCCCCAGATCGCACGCCGCTACGAGGCATGGTGGCATCATGACGTGCTGGATAGGCCGATCCTTCAGCTCCGGCGTAATCGCAATCCATCGCGCGAGATCACCCGGCGCTGTGAGTTGCTCGATGACCCGACCGCCTGGCTGGCAGCCAAGCGCGCCGATGCGGAGCAGCATGAATACCTGGCCGACGCCTTACCGGTCGTCCGCGTGGACTTTGGCCCAGTGTTGTTGGGCGGCCTGCTGGGCGGACGCATGGAGTTTGAGCCGCACACGAGTTGGACCCATCCCTACATTGATGAAGACTGGTCCAACGCGCCCACCGGCGCGATCGCCGACGACAACCCGTACTGGGTGAAGCTGCGGCTGTTGCTGGACCTGGCGGCGGCGGCGGCGCCGGGACAGTTCCTCGTCGCCACGCCCGACCTGGGCGGCTCGGCCGATGTGCTGCTGAACTTGCGCGGACCCAGCGACCTGTGCCTGGACGCGATCGAGCGGCCCCAGACCGTGGCGCGGACCATCCATGACATCTATGCCGCCTGGCAACGCGCTTTTGCGCTGCTCTACGATCGCGTCGTGTCCGCGCACGGCGCCGGCGTGGTGCATTGGCTGGAACTGTGGTCGGACCGACCGTACGGCGTGCCGGCGTGCGACTTCAACTACCTCATCGGCCCGCACGAGTTCGAGTCGCTGTGCCTGCCCGACATCGCCCGCCAGGCCGCCGCCGCCGGCCGCGCCGTGTTTCACCTCGACGGCCCCGGCGCCGCGCGACACATCGACGCCCTGCTCGACGTGCCCCAACTCGACGCCATCCAGTTCACCCCCGGCGCCGGCACGCCCTCGACCCTGCCCTGGATCGACATGTTCCGCCAGGTGCAACAACGCGGCAAATCCCTGCTGGTCTTCACCCCGGCCGACGAAGTGCTGACCCTGGCACGCGAACTAAACCCGCGCGGCCTGGCGATCAACGCCCACAGCGCGGATGATCCGGCCGCGCTGGCCGAAGCGTTTGGCCGGCAGTATGGATGCACGGCCTGACTGCGGCCGACCCCCGCTCTCTCATTACCGCACACCTTCAGCGGCTTGGTCATCGTCTCCGTTGCGAAGGACGATGGCGCTCACTCATGTGCCGTTGCACGGCGGCGGCCGCCTTGTCGCTCAGGGGGTTCGGCATCCATGCGCTTGATCCACGCCTCCAGATCAACCGGCGCCCTCACCACCCGCTTGATCATCTGGCTGAAGGATTCCCTGGGCTTCTGAATGCTCTTGAGCCGGTCGTAAGCTTCCAGATCGATGGAAATCGTCTTGATGGCCATAGTCGTCTCTCGTGTATGTACATGCACATATTAAGCCGCACCAGCCGGTCCGACAGTGTGGGCAACACCTCCGTGGGGAGAGGGAAAGGGACGGGGGCGATGCGCCTTTTCGGCTCTTGCAGTCGACATCGGTAATGCCCCTTCGACCGCGATAGACGGCCGATGGCTATAATCGCATGATCGTTGGCCAGAACAGACGCTTACGACCTTGCGGGCTAATCTCATGGCCGTCACCATTCAGCTATCGCCTGACCTCGAACAGCGCCTGCGCGCTCAAACCCCCGATCTCGACACCCAAGCCAAGGAAGCGATGCTCGTCGAACTCTACGGCCAGGAAAAACTCACGCACTACGAACTCGCTCAGGCGCTGGGCCTGGACCGCCTCGATACCGACGCCGTTCTCAAGAAGCACAAGGTCACCGTCGATCTGCCCACGCGCCAGGAACTGGAAGATGATCTTGCCCGATTGCGGCCGCTGGTGCGCCGGTGATCGTCGTCTCCGATACCTCTCCCTTGCATTACCTGGTTCTCATCCAGGCCATTGAAGTGCTGCCCAGACTGTTTGACGAGGTCCATGTTCCGACGCAGGTGATGGAAGAGTTGGAGCATTCTCGAACGCCCGCGCGGGTCAAGCAGTGGGTTGGGTCCCCACCGCCGTGGCTGCATGTGAATACGCCTTCCACGAGTCTGCCTGCATCGGTTCACCTCGATCCTGGCGAGGCGCAAGCCATTGCGCTGGCCAAGGAATTGGGAGCCGACGCCGTGCTCATCGACGAACGCAAGGGGCGGCGCATCGCCCAAGAACACGGCCTGCTGGCGGTGGGAACACTGGCGGTGCTCGAACTGGCGGCGGAACGAAAACTGCTGGAACTCAAGCCGGCTCTCCAAGCCCTGTCGGCCACGACCTTCTACATCAGCGAGAGTTACCTCCAGGACGCGCTGCGGCGCGACGAGACGCGAAAGCACGCGGAGGGTGATAGATCAGACCGACAAACCTGAGGGGGGACGAAAAAAAGCATCATAATCGTGATGCCCCTTTTTCTGCCCCCCCACCGTATTCTGTCCCCACTAGTCTTGCCCCGCCCACTTGGAGTTCTTCCGCCCATTTCCAAGTGCAAAACATGCGGCCTCAGGAAGAATGCCTGGGGGCGATGCAAAGGCCAAAAGCAACATCTTATCACCGATGGGCTGTTTCATCCCTTGGTACAGAACAACCGAATCACCTGGCCAGTTCTTCGCTATTTGATTCAAACGTGGAACGCAATTGGCGCCAAATGGCACTTCGTCTCCGGAACCGTTACAGATGTAAAATGGGCACAAGCCAAAGTTCCCCGCCCCACTCGGATGAGGCAGCGGCAGGGGGATCAGCTTTAGCTGACTCAGAGCTTTCCTATACTCCTGTTCTCTCCTCACCCTATCTGTATTGGGGAATGGCACGGCAATGTTCTGCTCAGTCGGTTGAGATTCGAGTACACTCCATTGGACGGCGAAGCCGAAACAGAATGACAACCTACCATCTGCCATCTCAACGACTTGTTTTCCTGTAGATCTGTGGGTTCTGAGTCCGTTGGAGTTGAATCCAGTAAAATGGATCGAGCAGTTGCGCACATTGACCGAAATGTGGTCTACAGAGAACGGATGTCCCCCAGCGCCATCTTGGTGCAATGTTCCTGTACAAGCGGGCCAGAACACAATGTGGTTTCCCCGGGTTATCTGTAGTGCCCCAAAGGCGTTTGTCATCTGTCCATCTTTGGCGAATTGCAGAGCAACTATCTCCCCCACGGGTTTTCCATCCTGAAGCAATTGGCGGAAGGGGCGAAACCACAGTCCTGTGTCTATCTCGTGGTGCCATCCTTTTGGATCAAGTGTGGGCATCAGGATAAGATCCTTGTCGCTTCGGTATTCCTCCGCCTCGGCTCCTGCGATGCAGCAATTTGCTGAGAAGAGGCCCGCGATTCGTGACGACTCCGGGGCAGACTTCTCCAAACGTTCTTTCCCATGGGTTGTGCCACTTCGACTGGCTCATGCTCGCTTCGGGCTCCACCCGTGACCACACTCCGCCATCCCAACCGGGGCGAAGAGTTGACCTGGCAGCCGCCTTCGGATCGAACTTGTAAGTAATCCTTACAAGTTGCCGCCTCGTCGAACTCGCGCTCTTCATAGATCGCCTTAAGATGAAGTGTGACGTTTTGGGGCGTCACTTGGAACAGCTCGGCGATCAGCGCCTGGGTCAGCCAGATCGTCTCGTCGGCCAAGCGGCACTCGACGCGTGTGCGGCCATCCTCGGTCTGGTACAGAACGATCTCCGAGGGCGGCGGGGTCTGGTCGGCCATGGAGCCATTTTACCGTTGACTCCGCGGATTCGACGTGCCCGCGCCACCTCATGTCTGCCGGCTGCGGCGGTAGATCGCCGGGGAGACGCCCACGTGCTGCTTGAACTGGCGCGAGAAGAAATAGACGTCGCGGTAGCCCAGTTCGTCGGCGATGGCCTTGATGGGCAGGTCGCTTTCGCCCATGAGCCGGCGTGCCTCGGCCACGCGGAGTTGGAGCACGTGTGCATGCAGCGGCGTGCCGGTGGCGCGCTCGAATCGGCGGCGCAAGGTGCTCAGGCTCATGCCCAGTTGCCGCGCCTGCGCGTCATAGTCCAGGTGCCGGCCGCGCGATTGCGCCAGCATTTCCAGGAACTGGTCGAGCCAGGTCGGCGCGTGCGTCGGCTGCGCCCGCGCCGCCGCCAGCTCCAGCAGCAGCCCTTCGAGCAGGTTGATCGCCCGGCGATTGGCCCAGTGATCCTGCCGCAGCGCCAGCGTGAGCAGTTCATCGAAACGCGATACCAGGTCACCTCGCCGCGGCGCCGGCTGAGCACTCTTGAAGAACAGCCCCTCGCTGATCCACCGGCCCACCAGCGGCCCCTGAAAGGCGACGTAGCGGTGCTCCCACCAGCCCACCTCCGGCGCGGGATGAAAGCGGATGTGGGGCCCCGGAAAGGCGGTCCAGAACCACGGCCCGGTGAGCCGCTCCAGGGTTTGCCCATAGCTTAGTTCAATAGCGCCGGCGGTCATGAACTGGAGCGTGTAATAGCCGTCAAACTGCTTGGCCACGCGCGCGTCGCAACGGGGCATGTGCCGGCAGTGAAGAAAAGCCAGGTCGTGTCCGCTCATAGTGGCCAGATTCTATAAAAGATTGGACACCCGCTCCATTCCCGCCGGCGGCCCGGCCCGGTATGCTTGATCTGAACACTCAGAAATACTGTTATTTGGAAGGAGTTGAGCCGTGATACAGACTTTGGAGCCGACAATCGTGAAGCCGCTGACGCTCGCCCCCAACGAGGTCAGATTCTACAAACACGAGGGCTACCTGTATCTGCCGGGCCTGCTGGACGGCCCCACCGCCGCGGCCATGCGCCAGGAGGTGATCGACATCATGCAGGCCACGGGCATGAGCCTGGAGCAATTGCGTCGCGCCGCGACGACCGCCGACAAGCTGCGCCAGAGCGGCCAATACCTGCGCGACAGCGTGATCGATCAGGTGGTCAACAGTCCGGCCTTGTGCCAGATCGCCGGTCAGTTGATGGAGGGGCCCAGTTCGCTCTACATGCCGTTCACAGCGGTGAAGTCCGGCGGCGGGGGCGGGCGATTTCACTTCCACCAGGACAACCAGTACACGCGCTTCGACGGACCGGGAATCAATCTGTGGATCGCGTTGGATGCGATGACGCCGGAGAACGGCTGCCTCCAGGTCGTGCCGCGTTCGCACCTGCGTGGCACACTGGAGTCCGACGCCAGCGGCGACGGCGACACGCACCGCAAGACCAGGCTGGAGCCGGAGAATTTCCTGCCTGTACGCATGTCGCCGGGCGACTGCATCGCTTTTTCGCGGCTGACGGTGCACGGGTCGGGTCCGAACACGACTGACCAGCCGCGCGTGGCGTATGCTGCGCAGTTTCATCGTGACGATGTGAAAGCGGTGTGGGACCAGCAGCCGCCGCGCCTGCTCAAGGGCGCTAGCCGTTGGCCGACCGGTCCGATCGATCGTCTGACCCCACCGAGTCAACCGCGTAGTCAGGATGGCCATTAAGAAAGACACCGCGGCCGCCCCGGAGAGACGGCCTTCCGGGTGCGGCTCGCTGGAAAGGCTTGACTATGCCCGCCACCGCTCTCAATGTGGAACTGTACCTCGAGGATCTGGAAGAACGGATCGACGACGCCGTCGAGAACGAACTGTTTGCCGTGTGGCGTCAGTTCAGTCTGCACGGCGTGGGCGAAGGGCTCTTTACGCCGCAGCGCCGCGCCGCCAGCGCGCCGCGCGTGGACTGGCCGACGATCAGCGTCAACGAGGCGCTGGAAGACATGGATGCGATGCTGCTCGGGCAGATGCGCGGCGCCTCGGACACGCTGGCGGGCGGGGGCGGCGCGATCATGGCCGTACGCAGCAACTACGGCACGCCCATCATGGCGGCACCGCTGGGCGCCGAGCTTTTCATCATGCCCGCGGAGATGAGCACGCTGCCCACGGTGGCGCCCATCGCCGGCGGCGCCGACGCCATGCGCGCCGTGCTCGACCGCGGCCTGCCTTCGCTGGATCATCCGTATCTTCAGCGCGTCTTTGACATGGGCCGGCGCTTCATGGCGGTCAAACGTCAGTACCCGCGCATCGGCCGGCACGTCCACCTCTACCACCCCGACCTCCAGGGGCCGATGGACATCGTCGAGATGGCCTTCGGCAGCGAGTTCTTCACCGTCCTCTACGACCAGCCCGACCTGGTGCACGACGTCCTGGACCTGATCACCCGCCTGTACATTGGGGTGATGCAGCGCTGGGAAACAATCTGCCCGCGCCGCGGCGACGGCCTGGCGATCCACTGGGGCTGGGTGCATCGCGGCACGGTCATGCTACGCGACGACTCGGCGATGAATCTCTCGGCCGCAATGTTCGCCGAATTCGTCCGCCCCTACGAGCAGCGCGTGCTCGACGCCCTGGGCGGCGGCGCCATGCACGCCTGCGGACGGGTTGAGCACTTCACACCTTACCTGGCCCAGATGCCCGGCCTCTACGCCTTCAACATGTCCCAGCCGCACTTGAACAACATGGAAACCATCTGGCAACACACGGTGGACCGCGGCGTGACGATGATCGGCTTCAACCGCCAGGCCGCCGAAGCGGCGCTGGCCGCCGGCCGCGATTTGCATGGACGCGTGCAGGCGCGCTGACGGTCACCCCATCCCTTCCACGCGGCCGGGCCGGCATCGTGCGAGGGCTTTGCGCAGGTCGTCGATGCGATCACGCAAGGCCGTGACATTGTTCGTCGGCAAAACCAGAACCGCCAGCTTTCGGGCCGCAATGTTCTGTTGATCGGGCATGTTCTGGTCGGAAGTGATCAACAGGTCGTATTCGGTCTCCGCCGCGGCAATCAGTTCGCCGTTCTTCATGCTGGTCCAGCCGCGAAACGCCACGGAATGAACTTCATGGTCCCACAGCCAATGGCGAATTTCATGAGGCGCGGATTCATCCAGCAGAATCTTCATGCGGCATGCTCGACCGCATGCTTCTGGGCAAGGTCCAGATACGCCATGACCATTTGCCGCGGTAATGACGGATACTGCCGCAGAAACTCGTCAACCGTTTCGCCGGCTTCCAGATAGTCCGTCAGGATCTGCACGGGCACCCGCGTTCCGCGAAAACACGGAGCGCCGCCGCATCGTTCCGGATCGATCCAGATGATGTCCTTGATGTCCATTTCCTGATTATACCCCCCCGATTCTCTGAGGAGCAGATTGGCAGAAGGCGGTGATGCAATCCCAGCCAAGCTCGAAGACTCGCATGAACGGGCTTATCACCCTCCCCCCGCGCTCGCCACCTCCGGCGCACCCATTTTGCGCAGCCAGCGGAAGTGCGAGGCGATGCCGGCCCAGAAGGTGGGGTGCGCGTGGTATTTCACGCCAAAGTCCTGGCACGCCTGCTCCACGATGGGCGACATTGCCGGGTAGTTGACGTGGCAGATGCGCGGGAACAGATGATGCTCGATCTGGTAGTTCAATCCGCCCAGCAGCCAGGCGGCGACGCGGCTGCGACGAGTGAAGTCCACCGTGCTCTCGACCTGGTGGATCGCCCAGGCGTTCTCCACGAGGTTGGCCTCGGTGGGCGCGACAAACTCAGCCTCCTCGACGGTGTGCGCCAGTTGGAACACCACGCTGAGCGTGATGCCCGCCGTCATGCCCGCCACGGCGTAGAAGATCAGCACGATCCACCACGAGTGGAAGATCATGGGCAAGCTCAGCGCCAGGGCGAGGAACGTCAGCTTGCCGCCGATGAATAGTGCCAGGTCCCAACCCCTGGGGCGGGGAATGGGATGCTCGCCGATGCGTCCGCGGATGACGTCGAGGTAGTCGCCGAAGATCTGCCAGCGGATCGCCATCAGGCCGTAGAGCGGCCACATGTAGTAGTGCTGCCAGCGATGGATCTTGAGGCGCTTCTGATAGGGCGTGACGCGGCCCAGGGCGCCCAAGTCGATGTCGGTGTCGTGGCCGGTGATGTTGACGTAGGTGTGGTGCAGGACGGTGTGGCGGTAGTGCCAGACGTAGGAGCTGCCGCCGATCAGGTCCAGGGTCATGGCCATCAGTTTGTTGATCCAGGGTCGGGTGGAGTAGCCGTGGTGCCCGCCGTCGTGCTGCACATCCAGGCCGATGCCTGCCGTCGCCAGACCCAGCAGGATCGCCAGCGAAAGCGCCTGCCACCACGTCTGGGCGAAGAACACCAGCAGCACGTAGAGGCCGAAGAAAAGCGTCAGCAGGATGACGGTCTTAACGTACATCGGCGGACAGTCGCGCTCGCGCCGCCCGGTCTGGCGGAAGAACTCGGCGATGCGTCGATGCAACTCGACCTGAAAGGCCTTGTCGCCGACGAACTTGGGCCGGCCGGAGGGCTGGGGAGCAGAATGGGGCATATTCGCGGCAGTCATGCAGCTTCCCCGCATGGGGGTGGGTTTCTTGCACCAGAATTCTTTGACTGCCGCCGGCCCGTGTCAAGGCAGTGCCTACAGGCTTCTTCCTAGTGCGTGATGGCTCAGGGGTGGCGACTTAGAAAGCAGATTCCGTTGCCCGCCCCGCGCGTCGCGCACCCCCGCCCGTGCCTGCCGCCGCCGCAGGTTCGAGTATCGGGAAACGGGCACACCGGCGGGCGCCTCAGAGCTTCTGCATCCGCCACATCGCGCGGTACAGACCCGACACCTGCTCGCGCTTGAGCAGCGTGGGCGGGAACTTGGGATTCAGCGGCTGGAGGCGGATCATCGCGTTCTTCTTGCCCTTGCTGTCGGCCTCGAAATAGACGCGCTTGAAAGTCGTGTCGTGGTCGGGCTCGAGGCGCACGAAGCAGTCGCTGCCGTCGGCCACGGGCACCTTGGGCGAGAACACCACCACGTCGCCTTCGCGGTACTCGGGCATCATCGAGTCGCCCACCACGCGGGCCGCAAAGACATCCCGGTCGTCCATGTCCGGGCACATCACGTATTCATCCGCCACCCGTGCCGGGTAGTCCAAGTCGGTGAAGTTGGTCGGATAGCCCGCCGCCACCTTATTGATCAGGGGCGCCTGCTGCACCGGCTGGGGCTCGAGCTTGCGTGTCGGCGCGTCCTTGCCCAGCGTGCTCTGTATCAGCTTCTTGAACTCGCCCGACTGGATCGCCTTGTCCAGGTCCTTGCCTCCCGTCTTGCCCTTCTGGGCGTTCTTCTTGAGCCACTCGGCCAGCTCGCGCCCGGACTTGGCGGTCTCACTGAGCGCCTCGACCTTGCTGCGCACATCCTCGGGCGTGTTCTCCCAGTCGGCGGCCCGCACCAGGGCGCCGTCGGTGATGTGCAGCACCCGCTCCAGCTCCACCAGCAGCCCGCGCGAGGGCGGATTGGCCACCCGGTGGTTCTCGATCATCGACAGGTAGCTCTTGGTCGCCCCCGCCTCGTTGGCCAGGGCGGTCAAGGTCATGCCCAGGGTCTCGCGATGTTCCCGAATCAGTTGTCCGACGGTTTGCATGGTGCGTCCTTCCAATAGTGCGGGACTGGCGGTCCCGGCCCGGGGGGGTGTCCCCCACACGACGGGCCGGCGGCAACCGGCAGCCCCAAAAAATTTGTCAAAAAATCTTGAACAACCCCTTGTCAAGGTTAATGTCGCCTGATACACTACCACTAGTTTAGCGAGCATTGAACCGGAGGTCAAGCCCATGTTTACCATGAACCGGGCCGATATTCTCGATGATCGTATCGGCCGCCGCCGCATCACCCTTCGCCGCCGCCTGGAGGACGCCCTGGTCCTGGCCTGTCACCTGCCTGCCGGCGACCGCCTGGTCCTGGAACAGGTCTACTATCACGGCCTGTCGCCCCGCGATCTGGGACGGCTCACCGGCCGGCCCGCCCGACAGCAGCGCCACCACGTCGCCAGCCTCCTGCGCCGCTGTCGATCCCGCCGCTTCGCCTTCCTGGCGGTCCACGGCGACGCCTTGGACCCGCTCACGCGCCGGGTGGCGCAACTATCGATATTCCACGGGCTTACACTCCGAAATGTCGCCCACGAAACCGGCCTGTCACTCCATCAAGTCCGCCTCATCCTCCAGCAGGTCGCCGCGCTGAGCCGGGCGGAGCAGGCGAGAAGACATGGTGACAAGATGACAAGGTGACTCCACTTTCCCACTCTCCACTCTCCACTCTCCACCCTCCACTCTCCACCCTCCTTCTACTTCTCACTTTCACCATGCAACTCACCCTCCACCACACTCTGCCCACCGCCGTCCAGCCCTCGCCCAACGTCCTGCGCGTGGCCGCCATGTTCGGCCTGGGCCTGGATGCCCAACGCCGGGCGACCATCATCCCGCCCACCACCCTCACCCTCCAAGGCGGCCAAGTCGTCTTCATCACCGGCGCCAGCGGTGGGGGCAAAAGCACGCTCCTGCGCCTCATCGCCGACGCGGCGACCGCCCGGCACGCGAAGGTCATCCGCTTCGACGAGCTGGCCCCGCCCGCCGATCGCCCCCTGATCGATGGCTTTGCCGACCGCCCCCTGGAAGAGGTCACCGCCCTCCTGTCCCTGGCGGGCCTCAACGACGCCTGGGTCATGCTGCGAACCCCCGCCGAACTGTCCGACGGCCAACGCTACCGCCTCCGCCTGGCACACGCCATCGCCAAAGTCTCCAATTGGCCCGAGAAGTTGGATGGCGCCCAGCGTCGCTTGCGGTTTAGCGAGGCCGGGTCCAACCCCACTCAACCCACCGCGCCGCCGCTCACTCTCATCCTCGCCGACGAATTCGCCGCCACGCTCGATCGCCTGACCGCCGCGATCATTGCCCGCAACGTTCGCCGCTGGACCCGCCGGCCCCAAGCACGCCAGGTGTGTTTCATCGCCGCCACCACGCACGATGATCTGCTCGAAGCGCTCGAACCCGATGTGCTGATCGAAAAACACCCCGGTGCGCGGATCGAGATCGCGACCCGTGCCGCACTCTAGCCGCTTGCGGTTTAGCGCGCCAATCCACGAACCGTCTCACGCGCCCGTGCATCCCATACTCCCCGGAAGGGCGGCTTCGCCGCACCCGCTAAACGTTCTTCATTCCATCCCTTGCACCCCCCTGGACACCTCCCATGTCCACCTCATCCCAATTCGCCCCCGGTTTCACCTCCGGACTCACCCTCACCCTCCGTCCCGGCACGCTCGCCGACTACGCGGCACTCTGCGAGCACCACTACAAATCCGGCCGGCCCGCCACCGCCACGCGCGTCCTGGTGCTGGCGCACACACGCCCCAGCGTCGTGGGCCGATTCCTCCATCGCCCCGCCGAGGAGCACCCGGCGGCCGTGCTGGTCGAATCGCTGCCCAGTCTCGCTTGCCGCATGCGCGACGCGGCCCTGGGCAATCGCTACGGCGCCATCCGCAACCTCAGGCAACGCGCCCTGCTGCTCAATAGCGAACTGCGTTGCATCAGCCGGGTCGTCGTGCATCCGCAATGGCGCGGCCTGGGCCTGGCGGTGCGCCTGGTCCGCCACGCCCTGACCACCGCCACAACCCTCTACACCGAAGCCCTGGCGGCCATGGGCAAGGTCAACCCGTTCTTCACCCGCGCCGGCATGACCGCCTATCCCCGACCCACCCACGGAAGCGACGCCCGGCTGCTGGCGGCCCTCCAGCACGCCGGCATCGCCCCGATCGACCTGGCGCTACTCGACCGCACCTGGCAACACATCGAAGCCCTGCCGACCGGGACGCGCACCTGGCTGCTGGCGGAACTCAAGCGCTGGCATCGCGGTCATGACAGAGGCGCTGGAACGCACGCAATCTCGTCACGCGACCAACTCCACATCGCCCAGCAGCGCCTGCTCTGCGAACCCGTCTATTACCTCCATCACAACGCAACGACAGTGCGATGAATTCCCCCCGAAAGCCCACCCGCTCCGGCGGGTGGGACTCCCACGCAACGACCCCACGCAAAGGAGCGCATCATGTCCACCATCATCCTTCCCCTCACCGTCCTGCACCCCCACCCCGCCAACAGCAACGTCATGTCCCCCGCCGCGCTAAAGAAGCTCACCGCCCACCTGGCGCGCACCGATCGCTACCCGCCCGTCATCGTGCGGCCCATGCCCGACCAGACCTATCAGATCCTCGATGGCCACCATCGCGTCGCCGCCCTGCGCTCGATCGATCGCGCCACGGTCCGCTGCGACATCTGGGAGGTCGACGACGCCGAGGCCCTGATCCTGCTGGCGACGCTCAATCGTCTCCAGGGCCAGGACGACCCGCGCAAGCGGGCCGCTCTGATCGCCGCCCTGCGCCAGCAACATGGCCTGAGCCTGACCGCGCTGGCCAGGCAGTTGCCCGAAGACGCCCGCGCCCTGGAGCAACTGGAGACCTATCACGCGCCGCCCCCGTCGCCGCGCCCGCCCCAACCCATCGAGCAGATGCCCCAGGCCGTTCTCTTCTTCCTCCTGCCCCAGCAGCGCACCGCCCTGGAAGCCCGCCTGGCGCAAGTCGGCCCCACCCGCGAGCAAGCCCTGCTGCACCTGGTCTGCGTGGCCCGTGATCCTGCGCCCAACCTGATTCCTCAACTTACTGCCAAGGAGCATGCACCATGTCCCATCCTGTGATCTGTTCATCGTCCCGGCCGCGTGGGCGGATTGGCATGCGGGCTGCGCTGGGCCTGACGCGACTGTCTTTTGCGCCTGGTCAACTCGAGGCCGTGCGCCGCGCTTGTGCCGCACAGCTTACCCGTGACCGGGCGCCCAAGCCGGGCCTGCGTCACTGCCGGGCATCCCGGATTTCCCGGGTGCCAAAATCCGGATCTCCCCGGCGCACCCGCCCGGCCGGTCGCGCCCTCCGCTACCAGTTCTACCGGCCTTAACGCCCCATCCGCACCTGACCGCGCCTGACCACCCCCGCCCACGTTGAAAGGCAAGCATCATGGCCACGCTCACCTCCCGATCCGTTTCACCGTCACCTCGTCTGAAGAAACTGGCCGAACTGGCGCCGCGCCAGGGCGACCAACTGCACTGGCTGATGCACGCACTGCTGGGCCTGCGCGTGCCGCGCATGCCGATCGTACCCGGGCACCAGGCGCCGTTTGACTACGTACACCACGCGTACTTCAACACGACGACTCAAAACGCGGGGTCGGATGCCGTGGTCTGGGCGGCGCGTGGCTCGGGTAAAACCATGCTCGGCGCCGCCGTCACGTTGATGGAAATGCTCTTTAAGCCCGGCATCCGCATTCGCATCCTGGGCGGCAGCTTCGAGCAGTCCGCACGCATGCACCGCTACCTGCTGCACATGCTCGAACGCCCCGTCTTCCAGGGGCTCCTGGCGGGCGATCCGACGCAACGCCGCGTCGCCCTGTGCAACGGCAGCGAGGTCCAACTGCTCGCCCAATCGCAAACCTCCGTGCGCGGCACACGCGTCCACAAACTCCGCTGCGACGAGGTCGAAGAGTTCGATCCCGACATCTGGCAGGCGGCGCAACTGGTCACCCAGTCGGGCTGGTGCGGCGATACCTGGGTCACCGGCAGCGTCGAGGCCCTGTCCACCATGCACCGCCCGCATGGGCTGATGAGCCAGTTGACCGGGAATAGTGAGGCCGCCGAGGGCGTCACGCGGGCGCGCACCGTTTTCCGCTGGAGCGCTTTGGACGTCATCGAGCGATGCCCAAGCCAGCGCGCATGCGGCTCCTGCATCCTCTGGCGCGACTGCCAGGGCCGGGCCAAAGACGCCGCGGGATTCGTCACCGTGGACGACCTGATCGCGCAACGCCGGCGCGTCGATGATGACACCTGGTCGGGGGAGATGCTTTGCCAACGACCCTCGACCAGCGACAGCGTGTATCGGCGCTTCACCCGATCGCGCCACGTGCGGCCGATCGCGGCGCACGACTCACAGGCTTATCTCGTCGCCGGCATCGATTTCGGCCTGCGCAATCCGACGGTGGTGCTGCTGGCGCAGGTGGCGCCGCTCGACGGGGAGGCGGCGGCGCACTGGCCGGTGCACGTCGTGGCGGAATACGTCGGGCGCGAGCGAACGCTGGAGGAGAACCTGGCGTGGATCGATGCCAGCGGCTGGCCCCGGCCACGCTGGGTGGGCATCGACCCGGCGGGCGAAGCACGCAACGGGCAGACGGGCCGAAGCGACGCGGCCGTGCTGCGCCGCCGCGGCCACGCCGTACGCGCCTGCCGCGAAGAGATTGTCCCGGGCATCGCCCGCGTCCGCCGCCGCCTGGACCACGACACCCTGGTGATCGACCCGGCGTGCACCGAACTGATCACCGCGATGGAAAGCTATCGCTACGACGCCCTGCGCCCGCAGCGCGAGGCCCCGGTCAAGGACGGCGCCGACCACGCCTGCGACGCCCTGCGCTACCTCCTGCGCAACCTCGAATGCGCCAGCGCCGCGGTCGAAGGCCGGCGATGGTGAAAACTCGGAAGATTCACCGCCGAGGACGCGGAGGTTGGAAAGAGGTTAACCACCAAGAAACCAGGGACACCAACAAGAAGTTGAACACGAAGACACGAAGACACGAAGACACGAAGTAGAACAGCGAAGTAAAGAACCAGAAAGGCCAGAAGATGCAGAACACAGGAAGAATATCCGACTGAACCCCACTCTGACTTTCTGTTTTGTTTCTGTACTGATTTCTTGCCTTTTCCTCCTTCGTGCCTTCGTGTCTTCGTGTTCAAACCTCTTCGTTCATCTTGGTATTCTTGGTGTCTTGGTGGTTAATTTGTGCTCTTCACCCGTCACTCCCCCCGGTACGTGCACACCGTCTTGCCCGTCTCCCAGACGCTGACCTCGACCAGCTCCGCATCCAATTCGCCCACCCGCTCCTTGAGCATCCCGTGAATCACCATCGCGATGTTCTCCACCGACGGGTTGAGCTTGGCGAACACCGGCACGTCCACGTTCAAGTGCTTGTGATCCAGCTTCCGCACCACCGCATCATCGACCAGGGCATCGAGCGCTTCGACCTCAAGGCACCGGCCCTGCGGGTCGATCGGCACGCGCACCGCGACCTCAAGCTGATAGTTGTGCCCGTGGCCGGAAGGGTTATTACACTTGCCAAACACGCGGCGATTCTCCTCGTCCGACAACGATTCGACGTGCAGGCGATGGGCGGCGGAAAATTCGTACTGCTGGCGAAGCATGGCGTGATGCATGTCGTGCGTCTCCACCCCCAGGCGATAGCGCGGCGAGAGCACCAGCGTCAGGGCGATGATGGTGTCGTGCAGCGGGGGCCCAAGCACTTCGAGCAGCCGGCGAAGCAACGCGCCCATGGGCACCGCCGCGGTGTGACCGCCGTCGCCGACCAGCCGCTCCAGGTACGGCAAGGCATGCTCGCGCACCGCCTGGTCGATGTGCGTGATGTTGAGGAAATAACCGGTGACCGCATCGGCGTCCCCGCGGCAGGTGACCGCCAACTCGTAGTAGCGGCCCAAGCCACGCATCGCCGGCCAGGCGGAAAACGCATTGTGCCGCGCCCCGACCGGATGATCATCCGGATCGTTAAGGCAGAATCGCACCGTGCGCGTCAGATCGAGCATGGGGAGGATTATAGGAGGGGAAGTAACAGGGATGAACACGGATGAACACGGATTAAGCAGAAGAGGGAACAGTGATAAACATGATGGACATGATGAGTAGAACGAGTTTTTGATCTTTCAGCCGCTTGCGGGTTAACCTCTTCTCCTCTTCATCCTGTCCATCATGTCCATCCCTGTTCCTTCTTTCTTTATCCGTGTTCATCCGCGTTACCTCTTCCGCTACACTGCTCACATGACTCGATGCAAGACCAGCGGATGGCGATGTCACGGCGGCAGCGGCGTGTGGACCGTGGTGGGGTTGCTGCTGCTGGGCATCGTGGCGGCGGTGATCGCGGTGACGTGGTGGTCGCAGATGGCGCGGCCAGCGGCGCCGGGCGGCGGGGCTTCGGGGGCGGGGACTCCGGGGGCGTTCGATGAGGCCGCCGCCAAGGCCGCCGTGGCGGAACTGTCCGAACCGGTCAACACCGCCATCGGCGACGGCCGGGCCATGTCCATGCTCGCCGATGTCAAGGCGCTGGCGGCGCAGTATCCGCAGTACGGGCCGGCGCGGCGGATGCTCGGACTGGTCTACCTGGGCGCGGGCCATTATGAAGTGGCGTATCCCGAACTGATCGCCGCACTGGGCCTGCTGCCCGCCGATGAGAGATCGCAGCTTGAGCCCATCGCCGGCACGGTGGCGATGAAGCTGGGCAAGCTCGACGACGCCGAGCGGCATTACCAGAACACCATCGCCGTCAACGCCTACGACCTTCAGACCCGCTTGTTGCTGGCGCAGCTTTACACGCACAAGGCGCAGTACGACCTGGCGCGTGACACGCTGCTGGCGGCGTTGCGCGTGGACGCCACCTCCCACCGCGCCTACGCCCAGCTTGCCGATGTCTACGCCCGGCAGGGCAAGCTGAACCTGGCGATGGACGAAATCCTAAAGGCCCTGGAGCGCACGACCATGAGCCAGCGCCCCGACCGGGTGAAATACACCCGCACCAAGGCGACGCTGCTGCGCCGGCTCAACAAGCCTGACGAATCGCTCCAGGTGCTGGCGACGAGCTTGCGGCCGCATGAGCAGATGGAGCCGGCGGTCATGGCGGAAATGGCGGACGCGCTGGCGATGCAGGGCAAGTTCGACGAGGCGGCCCGGCTCTACCAGCGCAAGATCGAGCTGGACCCGACCGACGCCGACGCCGCGGCGCAGGCGGCGCACTGGTCGATCAAGGCCGCACAGAACAGTGCCGACGCCGCCGGCAAGGCGCAGTTTCAGGACGACGCCCGGCGGATGATCAGTCTGATTCGCAGTGTCGATCCAGGCTCAGCGAAGATCGCGGAGTTGGAGGCGGCGCTGGGAAAGTGATCCGGTCCCTCTCCCTCGGGGCATTGGTATCTACACAAGTGGCCGCTCTTCAGCCCCGAAGGGGCGCAGGGATGTA
>JBBDMX010000119.1:0-20053 GCA_040878035.1 Phycisphaeraceae bacterium
GATCGCGGGCGGCGCCCTGCTCATACCATCGCGGCGAAGAAGCTCTGTCTCCCCAGCGTGAGTGTCGTTTTGACAAGAAGCTCTGCAGATCACTGATGAACCGCTACATGGCGTGGAATAATTGCAGCTTAGGGGCGCTCCTGTTAACCAGGTTTCATGGAGGCATCCCAAGTGTTGGTCTGCCTCAAAGGAGAAACATGATGTCCATTCCTGAATCACGCAAGATGCATTCTGTTCTATTGGCGATCGGACAGTTCGTCATGGAAAAGGGCAATCGAGTGGCAACGACACCAGATCATAGGACCGGCCCCACGCATGCCATGGGGACATTGAGTTTCCTGCTCGTGGTAGTAGCGGTTTCGTCGATCCAAGTGTCGGCGGCTACCATCGGCTACTGGCGGTTCGAAGACTCGCCAGGGTTCACCGCCGATTCATCGGGCAATGGGTTTACACTTGCGACCAACGGTACGGCACCGACGCAGATCACAAAACCCGCAGCATTCCCCACTCCGGTCCCCGGCAACGGCTTGCCAAATGCCGAGTCGGCGAGCTTCGGCGGTGCCGGGCACTTCACCGCCGCTGATAACGCATTGTTCAGTGTCGGGTCACAATTCACGATTGAAGCGTTCATCAGCAGTAGTGACTACTCCACCACCGCTGCGCAGATACTGGCAGCCCAATATGCGGCGTCTTCAAATAACCGTGCATGGCATTTCAGTTTGACGACTGGGGGAGTTCTGCGACTGGGTTTGAGCTCCGGTGGCACAGGTGCAACCGAAGTGACAACGCTCAGCCCATACACGCTTGACGATGGTGACGACTACTATGTGGCCGCTGTCTTCGACGGCACGCTAGCCGAGGCCAATCGCATCACGTTCTATATCAAGAACCTGACCGACAACGGCCCAATACTGAGCCAGGCAGCGTCAAGTGCGATCTCGTCCGTGTTCGACAGCATCACGAGCTTCACCATCGGTGGTGCGGTTGATATGTCGGCCGGAGGCGGCAACAGAAATGATCGCTTCACAGGAGCGATGGACGAGGTCCGCTGGTCAAATTCGGCACTGACGCAGAGCCAGTTGCTCATCATCCCCGAACCCGCATCGCTGGCGCTGCTGATCGCAGGCGGCACCCTGCTCCTGCCATCGCGGCGTAGAATCGCTGTCTCCCCAGAGTGAGTGTCGTTTTGTCAAGAAGGCCAGCAATGAGATCACTGATGAACCGCTATATGGCGTGGAGTATTTGCAGCTTGGCGGCGCTCCTGTTGACCGCGGGCTCGATGAGGGCCGAGGCGCCCAAACCGGTGCGCCTGTTCATTCTCTCGGGCCAGTCGAACATGGCCGCGATGGACCCGGAGATATCGTTCGTGCCGGCGGTCACCGCCGCCTTTCCCGACGATGACGTGGTGGTCGTCAAGTTCGCCCGCAGCGGGCAGTTGATGCGGATGTGGTTCAAGGAATGGACGGCGCCCGAGGGTGCGGAAGTGCGCGGCCAGGGCAAGAGCGGCAAGCACTACACCACGCTCATGGCCGCCGTCGCCGAGGCCATGAAGGACAAGGCCAAGCCCGTCAGCGTCACGTTCGTGTGGATGCAGGGCGAGGCCGACGCCAACCACAAGGGCTACGGCGAGATCTATGGTGCGGCCCTGGACGGCCTGCTGGCCCAACTGCAGAACGACCTGGGCCGCAAGGACATTGATTTTGTGCTGGGCCGCATCAGCGACTTTGGCAATGAACAGACCGAGGATCGCCCCGGCTGGAACATCATCCGCGAGACCCAGGTGGCCTTTGTTCAGAAGGACGCCGCGCGTCGGGCCTGGGTCGATACCGACGATCTCAACGGCGCCAAGAACGGTCTGCACTACACCAGGGACGGCTACAAGACGCTGGGCGAACGGTTCGCCCAGCAGGCGATTCAACTCATCCGCGCGCGAAAGTGACCCCGGGGCATGGGAGTTACCATGCATCAGCCCAAACCCAGAGCCTTTACGCTTATCGAACTGCTGGTGGTGATCAGCATCATCGCTCTACTGGTAGCGCTGCTGTTGCCGGCGCTCAGCGCCGCCAAGGCCGCGGCGCGGCAGGCCGTGTGTCTGAGCAACCAGCGGCAGGTGGGCATCGCCTACGCCAGCTATGCCGGGGATTTCAGCTACATCGTGCCCGGCGGCGGGTGCGACACGGGGCCCGACACCGTGCGGTGGTATAACTTCTTCGATGGCCGTCATGTGGACAGCAACGGCAGCGCGTATGGCGGCGAATACCTGAGCGAGTCTTTCAAATGCCCGGAAAACGTCGATCAGGATGGTTCATTCGTACGCGGCTATGGCGCTTACATTGGCGGGGTCAATGCCAGCAATGAGACTAAATTCTGGTTTCAGCATGCGTGGAAGCTGAATCCCAACATCGGGGTCTGGCGCGGCATGCGGATTGAACTGATGGACTCGCCGTCGCTGTTTATGATCCTGGCTGACACCACCGGCTTGCCCAAACCCAATTTCCCGTTCGGCAGAGGCGCAGCAGAGTTCAGTCGCTTTGTGAGTGGTAACAACCCCACGGACAAGGGCGTTTGGCTTTCTCACGGACAAGCACGGTCGGGCTGTTTATGGACGCCCACGCCGAGGCCGCCAACGCCCTGCGATTACCCCAGACCTCCAACGCCGTGCTCAACGACGGCAGCGCCCGAGGCATCCGCTCTTGGTGGACAAACGATGCGCAGGTGGAGGTTGCTCCCTGACGCCGCGCCCCGCCGCATCCCTTAGGAAATTGAAACGAGGCTCGCGATGAAGGTTCTTTGCATGCTGCTGGTCATGGGGTTGGCTCAACTGGCGATGGCCGCCGATGATGCCGACTCGACGCGTATCGACGGCCCGACGCACGACGGCGACAAGGGCGTCGACGTGTTCAAGGTCGATTGCCCCTACCTGGGCAAGACCAGCACCGTCGAAGTGCTGCTGCCTGATAAGCTCGAGGAGGGCAAGAAGTACCGTACGCTTTACGTGCTGCCGGTCGAGGGCGGCATCGGCGGGCAGTTCGGCGACGGACTGGCCGAGGTGCGCAAGGCCGACGCGCACAACCGCTACGGCCTGATCTGCGTCACCATGTCCTTCGGCAGCGTGCCGTGGTACGGCGCCCATGCGACCGATCCGCACATCCGCCACGAGGACTTCATCAAGAAGGTGGTGGTGCCCCTGGTCGAGAGCCGCTTCCCCGCCACCGGCAAGCCCGAGGATCGCCTGCTCATTGGCTTTAGCAAGTCCGGCTGGGGCGCGGTGAGCCTGCTGCTGCGCGATCCGGCGTTCTGGGGCGCGGCCTGTAGCTGGGACGCTCCGCTGATGATGGACGAGCGGGACCTCAAATGGGGTAGCCGCAAACATTTTGGTACGCCCGAGCAGGCCGCGCCCTATGTGCCGGTGACGCTGGTCAAGCAGCGCGCCGCCGAACTGGCCAAGGGTTCGCCGCGCTTGACGATCCTGGGCCACGACCTCTTTGGGCCACATACCCGCCAGTTCCATCAACTGCTGCAAGAAAAGGGCGTCCCACATCGTTATGACGACAGCCTCACGCTCAAGCACCATTGGGCGTCGGGCTGGGTGGCCAAGGCTCTGGAGGTTTTCCTGGGGCCCGCGGATAAGCAGGCGGCCGGAGGTTCGGCTGCGGGCCAAGCGGAAGAAAAGTAGACCATCCACACACGCCGGGGTCACAGGAGTCACCATGATTTGTTTGAAGCTGGGTTTTGTCGCCGTCGCCGTCTTTGCACTGCTGGCGATGGACGGATCGTTGCTGGCCGCATCGTTACCGGAGATGACGGTGCCCCTGTCCATGGGCGTGCAGGCCAAGCCTGATACCAGTTCAACGCAGAGCCTCCAGGCGATGAACGATCTGCACTTTCGCCACTTCCGCCGTGGGTTCTACTGGAACGGCATCGAGCCGGCCAAGGGGCAGTACGTGTTCACCCAGTATGACCGGATCATCGCAGATGCCGAGAAGATGAATTTGGGCATCGTGGCATGCCTGTTCGGCGGCAACGCAGCGTACGAGAACGACGGCTTGGGCGGCATCCAGACCGAGGAAGGCCGGCGGGGCTTTGCCAACTTCGCCGCGGCGCTGGCGGAACGATACAAAGGCAAGCGCATCTACTGGGAGATTTGGAACGAGCCCAACGTCCGCACCTTCTGGCGCAAGAACGGCAAGCACAATTCCGACGAGTTCGCCCAGGAGTACACCGACCTGGTCAAGGCCGTGGCCCCGGCGATGCTCAAAGCCGATCCGGATTGCTTCGTCGTCGCCGGCTCGGTGTCCAATTACTGGGAGCCGTCCTATCAGTGGACAGAATCCTGCTTCAAGAAAGGCATACTCAAGTCCGGTATTCGCGGTTGGTCGGTGCATCCCTACGGTGTCAAGACGCCCGAGGAGCACGTGATCGGCCATGGGCGCACCCGCGACCTGCTCAAGCAGTACGGCGCTGCGGCCGACTTCCCGATACTTAACACCGAGCGCGGTTTTGCCGTCAAGAAGCCCACGGATAACGACGAGGGCTGGTCCGGGGGGTCGGAGGAAAAGGCGCTGGAGTACCAGTCCTGGCACTTTGTCCGTCAGTACATGATCGATCTGATGGCGGGTGTGCGACTGACCATGTGGTACGAGTGGCAGGCCGAGAAATTCGGCATCCTCGAAGGCGACAAAGAGCGACCCGTCGCCGGGGCTGTGCGGACTTTGGTCGAGCAACTGGACGGCTACCAGTTTGACCGACGCATCGACCTCAAATCGCCCCAGGACTATGCCTTGCGCTTCGTCAACGGCAAAACCGGGGGCGAGAAGCTCGTCGTCTGGACCGCGCCACCGGCCAAGGAGGCGCCCGACCAGGCCCAGCCGCATGAAGTGTCCATTCCCGTGCAGGCCACGGGATCGCTGCCGACGGTACAGATCTATGGCGAAAAGGGCACTGTCGAAGTGAAAGGCGGGACCATCAGTCTGACGATCAGCGGGGCGCCGCAGTACATCACGGTGCGTGCCGCAAAGTGAAACTTATTCTTGAAAGGAATATTGCCATGAAACGTAGCTTGATGATGATGGTTTGCCTGGTGGTGTGCGGCGCGGGCCTTGCCTTGCTCCAAGCCCAGGATCAGGCGACGTCGACCGATTTGAAGCTCTTTGAAAAGGGCGTGAAGTGGAAGTTCGGCAAGGTCAACGGCGAAGGTTCGTTCCAACTGGCGACCGACGGCGACAAGCCCATCGGCGTCATGAACTACGACTTTTCCAAGGAAGGGGAGGTCAAGGGCGGACGCTACCTGGTGACCAAGACCGAAACCAGCATTCCTGACGGCGTGGGCGAGATTCGCTTCGCCGGCCGTTCGTCCCGGGCCCTCAAGATCCTGGTGCGCCTGATTGACGAGACCGGGCAGACCCATCAGGCTTCGGGGTCCCTGACCGGCTCAGGGGAGTGGGAAACCATCAAGGTGTCGCTCTCCAAGAAAATGCAGCACTGGAAAGGCGCCGCCGACGGCAAGGTGCACTTCCCGATCAAACAAATCGTCCTGGGCGTCACCGGCCCCAAGGATGATCCCAAGACGGGCAAAGTGGAGTTTGCTGATCTGGCGACCGTGGCCAAGTAACCGCGGCACTGGGCAGTCCATAGCACAGATCTCCAGCGCCGCTGCCGACCGAACGGCAATAACGAGCCGGCCGGCGTCGGCTTGGAGTATGAAGCTGTCGTCCGCAACGAATCCACGTCCGGCTGCAAGGCTGCAAGATAGTCAAGCAGTTGGTCAGTCCCGACAACCAACAGTGGTACAAAGCCTCCTGGCGGATCAATGACAACCCGTTCGTGGGCAAGCGGAGCTTCGACTTCCGCCTGGACCCGGACAAGTACTACAACCGCAGCCTGACGGCAACCCGGCTGGACCGCCCAACACAAGAACGGAGCAGCACCATGCGTGGTATCGTGCGTCGCACTTTGACCGCGGCCGCGGTGGGCGGGGCCGCAGCGGTGGCGCAGGCAGCGCCACCGCCGCCCAACATCCTGCTCATCCTGGCCGACGACGTGGGCGCCGAGGCGTTCGGCTCGTACGGCGGCGGGTCGTACCAGACGCCCAATATCAACGAGCTGGCGCGCACGGGCCTCCAGTTCAACCACGCCTACGCCTGTCCGCTGTGCACGCCGTCACGCGTCGAGCTGCTGACCGGCAAGTACAACTTCCGCAACTACGAGTCGTTCAGTTGGCTCAGCCCCCAGGAGACGACATTCACGGAGGTCCTGCGCGGCGGCGGCTACACCACCGCCATCGCCGGCAAATGGCAATTGTCCAGCCCCGCCCGGCCGCGCGTCGCCGCCGGCCAGCCCACCGCGCCCGACATCACCGCCCAGATCATGCGCGACGGCTACGGCTTTGACCACTACAGCCTCTGGCAGCTCAACGGCATGGGCTCGCGCTACTGGGACCCGGTCCTCGATCAGGACGGCCAGCGCGTCAACCCCGGGGCCGACGAGTATGGCCCGGCCGTCAACGTGCAGTACCTCAACACCTTTATGAAGCAGGCGGTGGCCGACAAGAAGCCGTTCGTCGCCTACTACGCCATGGAGCTGCCACACAATCCGTGGGTGGCGACGCCGGACGGCCCGACCGACCGGTCACGGACCAAATCATCGCCCGACAGCTTCGCCGCCAACATCGCCTACTTGGACAAGCAGGTGGGGCAACTGGTGGCGCAACTTGACACCCTGGGCGTGCGGGGGAACACACTGGTGATTTTCACGTCCGACAACGGCACGGGTGGGCCGATCACCAGTCAGACGAAGGCAGGCTCGGTGCAAGGCGACAAAGGCCAGTTGACCGACGCCGGCACGCACGTACCCTTCATCCTAAACTGGCCGGGCAAGATCACCGCGGGCTCGACCGATCACCTGATGGACTTCTCGGACATCATGCCCACGCTGCTGGAGGTGGCGGGCGTACCGCCGCCGGCCGGGCTGACGCCCGACGGCCGGCCCCTGATCGACGCGGCGGGCAAGTTGGGCCAGGCCCGCCAATACGCTTACGTGTGGTACGACCCCAAGGGTCGGCCGCCGACGCCCGGCCAGTGGGCGCGCGACCAGCGCTACAAGCTCTACGGCGACGGGCAATTCTTCGACATGACCAAGCCGACACTGGAGAAGGCTGCGGACAACATCACCCCAGGAACGGGCAGCCCCGAGGCCGAGGCCGCGCGCGCTCGGTTGCAGAAGGTGCTCGACCACTACGCCCAGGAAGAGAAAGCACGCCCATCCGCGCAGCCGCGACATGGCCGCGCTTCGCCGCGCTTCGCCGCCCCCCGCCGCCACACGCGCCGCCGCGTAAGACACGCCAAACGCCGCACCAGGGAAACTCCCGCCACGGGCAAAGTGCAGTCTACTGATCGGGCGATCCTGGCCAGATAATGGTGGCGCCGGGTAGGCCATAGCGCCGCTCCACATCGCCGCTGCCAGCAGCACTAGCTCGGATACACCGCCGGACAGGTCGCCATGCCCGTGCTTGTGTTCTCCAGCACGCGCAAACCCCGCGTGCGATCAGGCAAGGCTCGCCTTGAGCTGGTGTCCCGGCTACGCGAGCGGCCGTGCTCTCAACTACGTCGGTGCGCCACGCAGCGAAAAGCACCGATGGTCATCTCCTGGCCTACAACGGCGATGTCGATAGGACAGTCAGAGAGGAAGGCGGCAGCATGACCACACCTTCACCCTCCTCGGAAAGCGCCACCGGCGGCAAGACCACCCCCTTACGCATCTCATCGCATACCGTGCGCTGCAACTGCCCCTGGAAACCCGGGACCCCCCGGACCCCTCCGAAAGGCGCACTGAGCTTCAGGCCGACGTTCAGATCCTTGCCCGGCATGTCGTTGATCAGCAGCAGCGCGGCCTGGCCATCGCGATTCTCCACCGCGGCGCTGAAAACGTAGCGGAACGCCCCCTCCGCCACGTGCACCCGCGACGCCAGCACCCGCGCTCCTGGCCGCACCGCGTGCATCAGCAGCCGGTACATCGGATACGCCGATGGACTGGCCATCATGCCCTGTGCCGTGTTCTCCAGCAGGCTCCAACGCCCGTCGCACTCAGGCTTGACGCACAAGGCCCAGCGCAGAAAGCCATCGACGCCCTGGTTGATCGCGCGCACGATCAGCTCGGCGTCCATGAGCACGCTGGTGTGCGTGGCGGGACCCTCCAAATCACGCTCGCCCCAGAACAGCCGGCCACAATACATGTTGCCCAGCTCGGTGATGAACAACGGCTTGCCGCGCTTGTGGGCATAGTCGGCGTAGCGACGCAAATAGCGCTCGCTCAGCTCGGTCAGCGACATGAAGTCACAGGTGTTCTCCTGCATCCAGTCGAAGTGGTAGAGGTACAAGTGCTGGTCGTAGCCGACCCACAGGGGATCGGGGTCCAGGCCGGCGGCGAAGAAGTCGGCGATGGGCCATTCCCACGAGCTCAAACTCGACGGCCCGAGCAAGCCGACCCCGGCGGCGTCAAAACCCTGGGCGTCCAGCCCCGCACGCACCGCCTCATACAGGCGATAAAACTCCGGGACCGCGGCCAAGCCTTCCTTGTCCGGCCCCCAAATCCTCTCATTGAGCAGGCCCAGGTAGCGATAGCAAGTCAGCCCCTGGCTGCGCAGCCAACGGAAGACCGGCAGGATCAGCCGGCCGGCGACCTGCTGCGGATCGTCCGCGAAGTAGGCCCCGCCGCGGCGAAAACTCGGCGGGACGACGAAGGGATCGAACATCAGCCTAATGCCTGCATCCTGCGCCCACCGGCCGATGGCGGCGGCGACCTGCATATGCGGATGGGCGAAATCCCACACCTGGGCCTTATCATCCCAGGCCCCGCCCTCGGCGGTAGGAATAACGCCCACACGCATCCAGCCTACTTGGAGATCCTCCAACGCCTGGATCACCTGCGGCCAGCGCTCGGGGTCGCCCAGCTCCGGCAGCGCGCTCTGATTGCTGATGAGCAGGTTGCAGCCGATGCCCTCGGCCAGGGTGTGACCGGGCTCGCCGGTAATCACCAGCGCGCTGTGGGTATTCTTGGGATCAACGATCGCCATGGCCGCTCCTTGATCCAAACCGCTCGCCCCAGTCGGGACGGTAACGCAAGATTAACGAAAGCTTATTGAAATGCCAATGCCAAGGGTTCAAATGCGGCCATGGAAATCACAAAACATGAAATATTCACAATAAACCCAGTTGTAATGGATACAATCGCCCGTGACAAACTTTAATCATGTTTTTCATCACATACGTCTTGAAATCCAGTCCTGCGCCCGGTAAACTGGATTGATCGGCTCCCGTAGCGTGGTCATGGCCGCGCCGCGAGGAGCTTGTCTTCGAGCCTTTGGGAGAACGACGATGATCAGCAAGTTCATGCGCGTGGCGGCGTTTGTGGCGGCTCTGATCCTGGTGACGAGCGTCAGCCAGGCGGCGATCCTGGCGGTGGATTTCAACGGCGGCAGCCCAACCCAAGCGGGTTTTGTTCAGCAAGCGGACAACAACGAAACCTTCGGAAGCTCCACTGTTCAGACCAGCGTCAATGACTTCTTCGATCGGTCCAATCTCAATTCCATCGCGCAACCCGGGGCCGTTTTTACCGATCTGTACCGCGATTTTATCTACAACAACCAAGCTGACGGCTTTATCAACTTCACCGTCTCGGGCCTGACGCCCAGTACCTCCTATGTCGTGACGGTCTACGCGTTTGACTTTGAGACCGGCGCCACAGCCCCTGTGGTCACGTTCCTTCCCACCCCCAGCACCGCCACCACGGGCACCTCCAGCTTCGTCGCCTATACGCCCAATGCGGCGCCAACGACTCAGCACCAGTACAGCACCGATCTCGTGCTGACCAGCACTACCGATGTGCTGTCCTTCACGGCCCTTGCAAACGTGAGCGCCAGCCTGCGCGTCAACGGTTTTGAGATCAACGCGGTTCCCGAGCCGGCGTCACTGGTACTGCTGGGAATCGGTGGCCTGTTCCTGCTGCGCCGCCGGCGTTGATTTTGGTGAACCTGACTGAACTTCGCCGGGGCTCGGACGGCCCGGCTCGCCATGGCAAGCACTGCCGAGATGACTCGTTCCTCCTCCACCACGCTTCAGGAAGTTGCCCGCAAGGCCGACGTGTCGGTCGCGGCGGTGTCCTATGTGCTCAACGGCAAGGGTCGAATTTCCGAGCAGCGCCGGCAGCGTATCGGACGGCTGCTGCTGGAGGCGGGCTTGAAGCCGCGCGACAAGCGCCGCCCGGCGTTCTATATCAGCGACCATCGCGAGTACCGTCACGCCGCCGCCTTCATGCCCTTCCTGGATAAGTACGAAGGCCTCAACGCCGCCTTTCACGAGGAGGATGTGGACTTGCGCGTGGAGTTCCTGCACCGGCCCGGATCACGCGACCTGCGCTTCCAGCTGCGCGAGTTGGCGTCTTACAAGCCTGCGGCGGTGGCGCTGGATTCGGACTTGGGCGGCGATCTGCCCATCGTGGCGGAGTTTTTCGAGCGGCGGCGGGTGCCGGTGACCCAGATCGGCCACGCCGTGCGGGCACCGGGCGTCGATGCCGTGGTCGTGGACGACTTCACCGGCGCCTATCGTGGCACGCAGCACCTGATTGCCGGCGGGCACCGCCAGATCGCGATGATCCGCTGGAACATCGCGGGCGACCCGGCCAGCAATCGCAAGTATGCCGGCTACCAGTGTGCCTTGCGGGAAGCGGGCATAGACGAGCGGCCCCAGTACGTGGTGGAAAGCCCGCTGGGCCGGCAGGAAGACCGCCTGACCGGGCGCACCGCCGTGGCGCAATTGCTGGCCCTGCCTGATCCGCCCACCGCCGTGCTGGTGGAAAACAGTTTCGTCAGCGCCTCGCTGCTCTACCCGATCGACTCGGGCGAAACGGGTCTGCCCCATGCGATCGCGGGTCTGGACATGGTGCATTTTGAGGCCTGGCACCTGGATGTGGTGGAGCAGGTGATGGCGGGCGTTTTCAACTACCCGTCGCGGCGCACCAAGCTGCTGCGGATCAACTGGCAGGAGTTGGGCCAGGTGGCCGCCAAGCGCATGCTGGCGCGGATGCGCGGGAAGACGGGCGTGGCCGAGTGTATCCAGCTAGCGCCGCAGTTGTATCAGGTGCAGGGCGAGGAAATGGTTCGCCTGTAACGGGCCGTGAGGGCGGACGGGGTGAAAGGCGCGAGGCGGCGGGGAAACCTGCCGACCGTCGCATTGGTCTTTTTTTGTTTGGGAGTTTTTGCTATGACTCATCTTGCTAGAACGACTCGGCCGGGGGCCGCTGGGCGCGTTGGTGTTACGCGGGCGTTTACTCTTATCGAACTGCTGGTGGTGATCTCGATCATTGCCCTGTTGATCGCGCTGCTTCTGCCGGCGCTGGGTGCAGCCCGCGCCGCAGGCAAGACCACGCAGTGCTTGAGCAACCAGCGCGGCCTGGGTGTGATGGTCGCGACCTACACGGCTGAGAATCGCGAGTACATGCCCTTCGCCAGCGGATACTGGCCCGGCCACGGCAACAGCGCCAGCCAAGCAGACGATGTAACCGCAAGGAACGACGTGCCAGCTTGGTGGGTGCATTTCAAAGACAGCATGGGGCTGGGACCGCCGGCACTGTTGTGTCCGAGTGTAGCGGCCGACAACCGTATGTGGAACGGTGTCGGCGGAGTGTTCTTGCCGTTTGGAGGTTATACCGACACACACAAGGAGGGGCTTGATTACGCCATGAATGCGAACAAGAAGAGTCAATTGGGAGACCGCTATTCCCGGCGCAACGACAAGTGGCAAGCCGCCGGTTCCAATCCGACGTTCTGCTCGATCAAGGGACTCGAGCAGCCCAGCAATGTCTTTGTCGTAACCGAAGCCAAGCAAGAATGGATCGGAGATGGGGGAAACGCTGATGGCACCGAGATAATGTTCCGCCATGGTGCGGATCAATCCAGCATTAACCTAGTGTTCTTCGACGGTCACGCCGCCACTTGGAATGTGACTCAGGCCCGCGGCACCCTGATCGATATCGTCTCAGATAAGCAGTTGCCTTATCTGGACCGATGAGCGGCGCCGCCTGCGCCTTCTCAGGCCCCGCAGCCCCGCTGAAGCGAGGCTGCCCAAGCGGGACCGCCCAGTGAACCTTCCATCCCAGGCCCCCGGACCCCCGACCCGGGACGCCCTCAACTTGGTGAACCCCCATACCCTCATGACATTCCTGGCGCACGCTCAACAGGCTCCCCAATCGTCGCCCGCGGCCTTACGGCAGGCATGGCGCCAGCGCTGGCGCCGCGTGTTGACGCATACTCACACCTACAGCGGCCAGTCGGATCACGGCGGGACCATCATGCCGCCCGAGTCCTACTACCGCCTGGCGCACTGGGCGCTGGCGGCGGGTATCGACGCCATTGGCATGGGCTCGCCCTACACACCGGCCACGTCCGAGCTTCAGCGCCGCTACGACGGCGCGGAACGTGACGCTTACTACAACGGCCAGGTGCCGGCCCAAAGCCTGCGCCGCCTCGACGAAGTGCCGGCCATGCTCGATGAATTGCGCCGGCTGGCTCACGACCGCTGCCTCTTCTACCTCGACAACGAGACACCCAAGGGCCGCTATGGCCACATGTGGTGGCTGGGCTATCACCCCGACCTTCCGCCGTGGCACGATTACGACCAGCCCTTTGATCGCTGGATGTGCCAGGAGTCGTTGCCCGGCGACGACCGCGACGAGCCGATGCCCTATGAGCGCCGCCCGTATGCGCAGATCGCCGCCCTCCAACGTGCCCACGGCGCCCTGGGCATCTGGGCGCATCCCACAAGCTGGTGGCGCGATGATGAGGGACGATTCATCACCAATCTGGCCACCGAGATGCCGGCTCATGCGGCGGCCGACGGCTTCCTTGATGGGCTGGTGGTGATGGGCTACCAGCCGTACCGCCCGGCCTACCAGATGCTTTGGTTTGCTCTGCTGGATCGCGGCTACCGCGTCACGGCGGCGGCGGAAATGGACTGCGGCCTGTCCAGCGCCTCGACCTGGCAGCATTCGCGCGTGCTGCTGAATCACGTGGACCTGGGCACGCAGGCCACCGACCTGCCGTCGCTGACCGCCGCTTTAGCCGCCGGACGCGTCTGCGCCAGCAGCGGACCACTGCTGGCGATGGAGGTCGATGGCCAGGGCATGGGCGCGGTGATCGCCACCGGGGCGGACATGCTTCATCAGGTGACGATCACCGCCTGGCCGCAGCGCGAGGGGCAAGTGCTGGCAAAGATCGAACTGGTGGGGCGCGGCGGCCAGGTGCTCTGGCAGCGCGACGACTTCACAGGCGGCAAGGTGCAACTGACGCTGCCCGGACTGGACCAGCGTGGCTACCTGGTGGCCCGCGCGCACGGGCCCGCCACTTCCGGGGGTGCGGGCGTCACCGGTCACGCCCGATTCGATCAATACGCCGTCACCAGTCCGATCTACCTGCACCCGCGCGGGCAAGGTTTTGCCAGGCCGCTGGTCACACAGGTGGACCTGCGCTTGCGATCGGATTCGCCCTGGGACGGCGCCACGGTGCACTTCGAGGACGCCTTGGGCCAGGTACTGGAGACCGGCCGGCTTTGCCGCGCCGCCGGGGGCGCCCCCCGCCGCGCCCGCGCCCCCATTCCCCCCAGCGGCCGCATCACCCTCCGCCGCGACGACGGGCAGACCCTCACGCAATACCTGATCAACGCCAACCCGCGCGTGCAGGAGCTCCAGCGCTACCTCTACCGCGGCCGATTCCTGCGCGACCACACGGACCTGGCCCCAGGCCAGGTGCCGGTCGAAGCCTGGCAGCTCGACGAGTTCCCCAAAGCTATGTCCCAACTCACGCTGAACGTATGAAAGAGTGAGCCACAGATGAACACAGATAAAGACAATCAGAAAAGAAGATGGTTGAACGAGGCGTCATTCCGATTTTCTGCTTTTCTGTGCTTACTGCCTTTTCCTATCTGTGTTCATCTGTAGCCATCTGTGGCCAATTCTGATCCGAATCGAGGTTGTCTATGGAAATCTACTTGATCCGTCACGGCGATATGGCCGGTGATCCGCATGCGTGCTATGAGCCGCCGGTGTCGGGCTGTCTGTCGGTACTGGGCCGGCAGCAGGTTGACGCCTTGGCGCGGGCGCTGGCGGAGGTGCGTTTTGACCGTGTGTTCTCTTCGCCGCTGGGCCGGGCGATCCAAACCGCCCAGCCGCTGGCGAGCCAGTCGGATGCGGCGATCGAGCTGTTGCCGTGGTTGACCGAGTGGCGGCCGGCGCCGGTGATGGGCGAATGTGCGGACGCCGATTTTGAGTCCATCCTGGCCGCCGCCGCCAAGCTGCGTCCCGAGGAATGCTGGAAAACACCCGCCGGCGAAGGCACACTGGAGATGGCGCATCGCATCATCTGCGGCTTCGTCAAGCTGATGACCCAACTGGGCGCTCCGCCCGGTCACGGCGGCTACCTCCTTAACGATCCCGACCGGCCGCAGCGCATCGCCCTGGTGGCGCACGGCGGCTCGCTGGGCTGCCTGGCGGCGTTCCTCCTGGGCATTCCCATTCGGCCTTACGCTCCCCTGGCCCTGGCGCAGACCGGCGTGGCACGTTTCACCCTCGAACCCCGCGCCGATGTCTGGTACCCCCTCCTGCACTTGCCGGCGCCGGTGCCGGCCGCCGCGGCGGTCGCGGTCGCGGACCCGGCTCTCGCAGTCAAGTGAAAAACGCACAGGCCATTGAAAAAACCCGTTGAACCACCAAGACACCAAGGACACCAAGAAAAGCGAAGAAGTGGAAATGAACACGAAGACACGAAGGCACGAAGAAGAAAGTAGAAAAACAGAAAAGGCAGAAAATGCAGAAAACAGGAAGAATTCGGATGATCCATTGTGATCTGCTTTTTCTGTTTTTCTGATTCCTCTGCCTTTTCCTCCTTCGTGTCTTCGTGCCTTCGTGTTCATTTCTCTTTTCTGGTCTTCTTAGTGTCCTTGGTGTCTTGGTGGTTAATCAAGAATCCTCCAAAGTGAACAGTGGAAAGTGAAGGGCATCGACCCATGAGCACACGTATTGCGTTGAGCATCACCCTGTCCCTGATGTTGCCGTTGCTCCCGGGCTTGCACGCTGCTGCACCGCTGCCGGCCGTTGCGCCGCCGGGCGACTTTGCCCAGGCGCTGGGCCGGCCGGTGATGGATCGGCTTTATGAGAATCGCCTGGAGTGCGAGTCTGACCAGTGGTTGGGCATCTATCTCTTCAACGTGCCGGTGGATCACGCGCTTGCGGCAGAGCCGACACGCTACACAGTCGTGAGTCCGGATGACCCGGCTTACGCACAAGCCAAACAGGTGCACCCCATCCAGGTCGGCTCGCGAACCCGGGCGGCGCGCGTGCCCCTGCGCAAGGAGATGCTGGTCAAGCAGACGGTCATCTTCCTCAAGCTGCCCCAGCCGATAAGCAATGGCCGCACGTACCAGGTGCTCACGGGTGACTTGGGGGTGCCTGTACCCGCGATCGGGCCGGTCACCTTCGACGATCAGCATCAGATCACCGACAACATCCGTCTCAATCAGCTTGGCTACCTGCCCGACTATCCCAAGCGGGCCTACCTGGGCCAGTATCTGGGCAGCGCCCCCGGGGGCGGTGCGTTGGACTTTGGCGCCCCGGCGTTCGAGGTGCTGGACCGCGACGGCAAGGCCGTGTTCACCGGCAAGTGCGAGCCGCGGAAGGTCAACGACGAACTGGTGGGCCAGATCGTCTACGAGTTGGATTTCACGTCGCTGGCTTCGCCGGGCGAGTACCGCCTCCGTGTGACGGGCGTGGGCGTCTCGGCGCCGTTTGCGATCAGCGCGCAAGCCCTCACGCCGCTCTTCACCAACCTGATGCGCGGCCATTACCATCAGCGCTGCGGCATGGCGATCGAGGCGGCCTACTCGCGCCATGCCCGACAGGCGTGCCACCTCGACGACGCCTTCCTTGACGACAAGGCCGAGAAGCTGGGCTTCGTCAAGCCCAAGCAGCCGCCGCTGTACGCCACCGACTATGACGGCAAGCAGCACAAGGCCACCCACGGCCACCACGACGCGGGCGACTACGGCAAATACACCGTCACCGGCGCCCAGTACGTCTTTTCCGCCCTGCACGCCATGGAACTGTTCCCGGACCACTTTCGCGAGGACAACCTGGGCCTTCCCTACTCCGGCAACGGCATTGCGGATCTGCTCGACGAGGTGCGCTGGGAGCTGGACTGGCTGGAGAACATGCAGGATGCAACTGATGGCGGCGTGTTTGGCGTCATCAAGCCCAACACCGGCGGCTACGAACAGCACATGCCCCCCGCCGAAAGTCACCGCTACTTCTATCCCAAGGACACGGTGTTCACCGCCGCCTATGCCGGCGCCTTGGCGCGAGCGGCGCGCTCCCCGCTGATTCGCCAGGTCGATCCCCAGGCTGCCGACCGCTATTTGGCCAAAGCGCGCAAGGCGTGGCAGTGGCTGGAGAAGAACCAGCGCTACGTCGAGTATTTTCACTATGGGGCGATCTTCGGCGACTGGGACGAGCGCTGCTGGGCCGCCGCCGAGCTTTACGCCGCCACCGGTGAAGAGGCTTATCACCGCTATTTTCTGGAGCATTTTGACGCGGGCAAGAAGCGTTGGGACTGGTGGCCGCTGGTGGACGCGCAGGGCAGTGCCGCGCTGACCTATGCGTTCCTCAAGGACCGCCCCACCCGTGCCGTCATGCACAAGGCCTGTCAGGACGCGATCCGCCAGGCCTGTCAGATGCACCTCGAGGACTCGGCGGCCCATCCCTATCGCCTGTCCATGCCCGTGCCGTCGATCCGTCACGGCCAGTACGGCTGGTACTTCCCCGGCGATCTGGCGGGCTATGACCTGCTGATGGGTTACGCCCTGGACAAGGATCGCCGCTATCTCGAGGCCGCGCTGGACAACCTCCACTACATCGCCGGCGCCAACCCGTTTGGTTACTTCCTTCAGACCGGTCTGGGCGCCAAGCGCAACATCGAAGTGGTGGACCAGGAAAGCGTCTACGACGACATCATCGAGCCGGTGCCGGGCTTACCGCTGGGCATCGGCTCGGCGGGGTTCTACTGGCTCAACCTGTACGGCAAGAGCGTGGGCGAAGGCGTCTATCCTGCCGACTGGCCGCTGATGAATCGCTGGTACGACGGCTTTAACGTGCAGACCGAGTTCACCATGGGGCCCATGATGCGCGAGACCATCGTGGCGGCGTTCTTCGCCGACCTGGGCAAGGCCCAGACGCCCCCGCCGCAGGTGAAGATCAAGGCGGACAAGCTCAGCGGCACGGCGCCGTTCACGGTAGAGTTCAGTATCGACGCTCACGCCGCCGACGGGCAGATTCACCAGGTTTTCTGGGACTTTGGCGACGAGTCGTTCTCCACCGCCGCCGCGCCTAAGCATGCTTTCACCGAAGCCGGCCGCAGCTACCGCGTGGCCGTCACGGTCCTCGACCAGCGCGGCTTGTCGGCGTACGACCAGGTGACCGTCAACTGCCTGCTGGAGAAGCCGCCCTTCCCTCAACAAGCGCGGCAAGCCGACGAGCAGACCGTGGCCTTGTTCGCCTTCGACGGCGACCTGCGCGACAAGAGCGGCCACGAACTGGAGCTCAAGCCCCAAGCCAAACTCGGCGACAAGCGGCGCGGCTACGGCTTCTCCGACGAAGCCCCGACTTGGATGGCCAAGCCCACGGGTCAATGCCTGGTGCTCGACGGGGCCGAGCATTTCACCGCCATCATTCCCGCCAAGCTCGTGCCCAAGCCCGCCGAGACAGCGATGACCCTGGAGATGATGCTGTACCTGGAGGAATTCGCCGGCTGGGGCTACGAAGGCGATCCGGTCGTGCTGGGGCTGGTCAACCGCTGGGATTCGATGCTGGCGTGGAAACAGGACACCTGGGATCGCAACAGCGCCCCGGCATTCGGCAAGGGGATCTCCAGCGAGCGCTTCGCCAAGGAGTTTCCCCGCCGGCGCTGGACGCTTGTTCAGATCGTCTACGACGGCAAGGGCAGCGCCGAATTTCTCGTGGACCGCAAGTCGTGGGGAACGGTGGACAAGCCCCTGCTACCCGAGGCCAATGAGCCGCTGACGCTGCACTTGGGGCCGTTCCGGGGCCGCGTCGATGAACTGCAATTGCGTTTGGAGAAGCCATGACGGATCGTCCTGCCGCCAATCTGCCGTTGTATCTGCGTGACCCGCTGTTTTCGTGTTACGTGGCCAACCCCTGGGTGCCGCGAAACACCTTCATTGGCCAGGCCCCCGACCCGCAGCCGCTGCCGCGCTTCGCCGACGCTCGGGCGCTATTACCGGCACCGCACTGGCAGGGCCACCAGGCGGAAATCGACTGCTACTGGAAAGCCTGGGAAATCGCCTTTGGGCACCTGCGCACCCCCACCGCGGAGAACGGATTTGTCGCGCCGTACATCGACTCGGCGTTCAACGGCCACCTGTTCCTGTGGGACTCGGTGTTCACCATGATGTTCGGACGCTACGGCGCGCGGGTTTTTGATTTCCAGCGCACGATGGACAACCTGTACTGCAAGCAGCATCCCGACGGCTTCATCTGCCGGGAGATTGACGAGGCTGACGGCCAGGATTGCTTCCATCGCCACGACCCCAGCAGCACGGGTCCCAACGTCTTTGCCTGGGGCGAGTGGGAACACTACCGCACCTTTGCCGACCGCGACCGGCTCGCGGCAGTCTTCCCCGTGCTGCTGGCATATCACCAGTGGTTGCGCGATTACCGCACCTGGCTCGACGGGACCTACTGGTCCTGCGGCTGGGCCTCGGGCACCGACAACCAGCCACGCGTGCGCCAAGGCTACTCGCCCGCGCACAGCCCGGCCCAGCAAGCCTGGCTCGACGCCTGCCTCCATGCCATCCTCTCGGCCCGCGTCCTGTTGGCCATGGGCAAGGAACTGGGCATGAACCAGCACACCGACTTTTCCTCCTTCCTGCTGGCGCAGCCCTCCGGCAGCGCCAATCGCCCCAGACCCAGTGTTGCCTCGCTTAAGCCCCTGGCGCAGTTGGCGCAGGAGGCGGCCCACCTGGAACAGATCGTCAACCAGCGCATGTGGGATGACCACCGAGCGTTCTACTTTGACCTGCAGCACGACGGCGAACGCAATCACACGATGAGCGTCAGCGCCTACTGGGCCTTGCTGGCCGGCATCGTCCCGCCTGATCGCCTGCCGCGTTTCCTGGCGCATTTGGCGGACCCGGCTAGGTTCAATCGCCCCCACCGCGTTCCCTCCCTGCCGGCCGATGACCCGGCCTATGCCCCCCATGGCAACTACTGGTGCGGCGGGATCTGGGAAAACACCAACTACATGGTCCTGCGCGGCCTGAGCCTGGTCGAGCACGATGACCTGGCGCACGAGATCGGCCTTAACCACGTGCAGAACGTCGCCCGCGTCTTCACAGAGACCGGCACAATCTGGGAGAACTACGCCCCCGAATCTGCCAAACCCGGCGACCCCGCCCAGCCCGATTTCGTCGGCTTCGGCGGCATCGGACCGGTGGCGGTGCTCCTGGAGTACGTCTTTGGCCTGCGCCCCCAGGCGCAACACCACCGACTTGTGTGGGACCTGCGCTTGCTGGAGGAACACAGCGTGCAGCGCTACCCCATCGGCGCCGGCGGACTCCTGGACCTGCACTGCCAGGCGCGCACCAGCCCCGCGGACGAGCCCATCGTGCAGGCCAGCAGCAACATCACGCTGGAACTGGAACTGCGCTGGCCCGGCGGCCGCCAGGTGCGCCAACTCACCCGCCAGCCCCAGACGCAGATCACCCAGCTCTGACGCTGCCTGGCCACACGCTCCAAGCCGCTGGCGAACCATCACCAACACCATCACCCGCGCCATCGCCATCACCACCGCCCGCACTCCGCACCCTGCACTCTGCACTCTGCACCGGGCGCTTCGCCCGCACCCTCCACCCTCCACTCTACACTCTCCACCGGGCGCTTCGCCCGCACCCTCCACTCTACACTCTCCACCGGGCGCTTCGCCCGCACCCTCCACTCTACA
>JBBDMX010000119.1:20153-48947 GCA_040878035.1 Phycisphaeraceae bacterium
ACCGGGCGCTTCGCCCGCACCCTCCACTCTACACTCTCCACCGGGCGCTTCGCCCCCCCCCATCCCCGCCCGCACCCTCCACCCTACACTCTCCACCGGGCGCTTCGCCCGCACCCTCCACCCTACACTCTCCACCGGGCGCTTCGCCCGCACCCTCCACCCTCCACTCTACACTCTCCACCGGGCGCTTCGCCCCCACACCCCCCCCTCCTACCCAAACACCACCGGCAGCCTGGTGATCCCGCGAAGCAGCAGGCTGGGCTCACGATCAAGCCCGCCCTCCGCCAGCGCCAGCCGCGGCAGCCGACGCAGCAGCGTCGTGATCGCCAGCCGGGCTTCCAGCCGCGCCAGCGGTGCCCCCAGGCAAAAGTGTCCGCCGTGGCCCAGGGCAATGTGCCGGCTGCTGTCGCGACGAATGTCAAACCGGTCGGGGTCGGCGAACACCGCCGGGTCACGATTGGCGGCCGCCAGGCTGATGAGCACCATCTGCCCGGCCGGGATGACTTTGCCGCCCAGCTCCACGGGCCCCTTGCTCGTGCGATACACCACCTGCAAAGGGCTCACGTGCCGCAGCGACTCTTCCACCGCCCCCGCCGTCAGCGTCGGGTCCTCTCTCAGCAGAGCGCCTTGTGCGGGATGCTGCAACAGCAGCGCCGCCGCCCCGGCGATCAGTTGCACCGTGCTGGCGTGCCCGGCAAACGCCAGCAACGTGCACGTGCCCACCAGCTCATCGTCGCTAAGTTTGTCCCCCCCGCCCCCTCCACCCTCCACCCTACACTCTCCACCGGGCGCTTCGCCCCCGCCCCCCCCTCCCGCGGCGATCAGCGCCGAAAGCAGATCATCCCGCCCCTGCCTCCGGCGTTGCCGCACCAACTGGCGGAAGTAGTCGGCAAACTGCCCCATCGCCTCGTTGACCTGCCCCGCCGCCGCCAGCGACATGGCCGGACTAAACGACGCCAGCAAGGCGCTCGACCATTGGCGAATCCTGGCGTGGTCCTGGACCGGCACGCCCAGCAGCGCGCAGATCACCGCGATGGGCAGCGGGTAGGCCAGGTCGGCGATCAGGTCCATGCGGCCGGCGGACTCGACACGATCGATCAGGCCATCGACCAGGCTCTGGATACGCGCTTCCATGGCCGCCACCAGCCGCGGTGCAAACGCACCGGCCGCCAGGCCCCGCAGGCGGGCGTGCCCCGGCCCGTCCATTTGCAGCATCCAGTGCCGATACACCGCCGCGCTGACCGGGGAACTGGCGTCACCGTGGCCCCCGGGGCTTCCGGGGCTTCCGGGGGCCTGGCGAAAGAAGAACTTGCGGTACTGCGCCCAGTGCCGGGCATCGGCGCTGAGGTTGGCATGGCGCAGGGCCGCCAGACAGTCGGCCCAGCGTGTGAGCACCCACACCCCCAGGATCGGACTCCAGTGCACCGGCTCAGCCGCCCGCAGGGCATGCAGCAACGGATGCGGATTCTCACGGTACTGAGGCGTCAGGGGATTGAACACCGGCCGGCCGGCGCCGGCTGCCTCACCATGACTGGCGGAAGATGGACCCGGCGGCTGGGGCATCAGGCTCCTTGGGCGCCATCGGTGGCGACGGTGGCGGGATCGTGCACGCCGCACTGCTCGACGAGATAACCCGCCAGCGCGGTGATGGTGGGGTAATCCCACAATAGCGAGGGCGGCAACTCGACGTGGAGTTCGTCGGCGATGGCCAGCGCCACATTTACCGCCGCCAGCGAGTCCAGGCCGTAGCGCGCCAACGACTCATCGGGGTCGATCTCGTCGCCCGTGATGTGCATGGCGGCAGCGAACTTGGCGATCAGGTAGGCCCGGACCGCGGGAACCTGGCCCAACGCCGCCTTCGCCGGCCGGCCCGGCTCATCCTCCCCTGGCCCGTCGGCACGCCAGGCGGCGATCACCTCCAGCTTTCCGTCCTCAAACGCCTGCCGGCTGCGATGACGCTGCACTTTCCCGCTGCCCGTCGTCGCCACCTGACCAGGTTTGACCAGCACAACCACGTGCAGCGCCAGCTCGTGATCCTGGCTGACGCGCCGACAAATGGCGGCGATGATCGGCTCGGGGTCGTCGTCCCGGTGCTGACGATCCACTTCGTGCACCAGCGCAGCGGCTTCGCCGGAGCCAGTGTCGATGGGAAACGCGGCACCCCGCTGTCCGGCCAGGGCCGGATGGCTCTGCTGGGCGCTGCGCTCGATCTCATGCGGGTGGTAGTGAACGCCACGGATGATGATCAGGTCCTTGAGGCGGCCGGTGACAAAGAGTTCGCCTTGCTCGTCCAGCACGCCCAGGTCACCGGTGCGGAGGAAGGGCGGCCCGTCCGCAGCAGACCCATCGCCAAAGGTCGCCTGCGTGGCTGGTGAGTTATTCCAGTAGCCCTTGGCGATGCTGGGACCGCGGACGCAGATCTGGCCGGGATGCCCGTCGGGGCACGGCAGGTTGGTTTGTGGATCGACGATGATCAGATCTTGTCCGCCGCGAGGCCGGCCGCAGCCGACCAGCATCGCAGCGCCTTGTTTGCGCACGATCAGCGACCGGCCTTTGGCGCCGCCGCTGACCATCAGCGTCGCCTCGGCCAGGCCGTAGCACGGGTAGAGCGCGCGGGGGTTGAAGCCCGCCGGGGCAAACGCCTGAGCAAAGCGATCGAGGGTGCCGGCGTCGATCGGTTCGGCGCCGCTGAAGGCCAGGTCCCAGGAGGTCAGGTCCAGCGCGGCACGTTGGGCCGGTGTCGTGCGGCTGACGCAAAGGTCGTAGGCGAAATTCGGACCGCCGCTGGTTGTCGCGCCATATCGGCTGATGGCGCAAAGCCAGCGGATCGGTTGCTGCAAGAACGCCGCCGGCGACATGAGCGTGACCGGAAACCCGGCGTAGATCGGCTGGAGAATGCCGCCGATCAGACCCATGTCGTGGTAGGGGGGAAGCCAGATGACGCCGCGGCTCTGGCGGGTGTGCCCAAACGCCTGCTGGATCATGGCGCTGTTGTGCAGCAGGTTAGCGTGACTGAGCAGAACGCCGCGCGGCTGGGCGGTGGCGCCGGAGGTGTACTGGATGCACGCCAGGGCGTCCGGATTAACCGCGCACGGGCGCCAAAGCTCCGCCAGGTCCGGCGCCAGTTCATCGCTGGTGAGGCACGGCGGCGCCGCGGCCCCCAGACCATCGCCCAGGCAGGCGGTGATCACCGAGCGCACCCGGCTGGTCGTCATCGCCACGGCGGGCTGAGCATCGCGCACGATCGCGCCGAGCCGTTGCACGGCACGGGCCTGGCGCGTCGAGTGCGGCGGCGCGACCGGAACCGCCACGGCCCCGGCGTAAAGGCACCCGAACCAGCCGGCGACAAACTCACCGCCTGGCGGATGCAGCAAGAGCACGCGCTGGCCCACGGCGCCGGCGCTTTGCAGCAGCGCCCCCACCCGGCGCGCGTCCTGATCGAGCTGACCATAGGTCCGTTCCTGGGCCTCCTCCTCCCCATCACGCAGGAAGCGATAGGCCAGACCGTCCGGCTCGGCCGCGGCGCGGTCGCGGAGCAGTTGCACACAGGTTGTCGCATCCGGCTGGCTGTTCATGGCAAACGTGCGTGGTTTTCTCTCTTGATCCCCAATCGACCGCTATCGGGCAACGCTAAAAGCCCGGCGCCTGCTCTGGCTCACAATAAGCGATAGGGAATGACGCTGGTCTTGACCAGCCGGGCGCCGCTGTCCATCGCCATGCGGCGGGTGTCCTGGTGCGTCTGGTAGGCGACAAAATGCAACTCGGCGATGCCGTCACGCTGGGCGTTCTGCGCGGCGTGCAGCTTGAGCATCGTGTTGGCCCAGCCCATACGCAACGCCGGCGCGATGACGACGGCGTCGATGGTGCTCACCGTCGGTTCGAGCCGGCGGCAGAGCAGCGCCCCGCCGACGCTGGGGCCGACCATCAACACCAGCGATGCGGTGGAATGAAAGGCGTCCTGGCCGGTGCCGTGGATTCGGCCCAGCACCCATGGCGGCGACCCGCCCAGGAAACGCACGTGCAGGTCGGCCACCGGCTGCGGCGGCGCCTGGCAGAGCGGGATCACCCGCGCGTCGGCCGGCACCCAGCCCCGTGTTCGCATCCTCTCATACGCAGGCGCCAGCCGCCGGATCATCGTTCCCGGATCGATCGAATAAAGATTCTCCGTCTGCGAGGCGGTGAAACCCATGTGCGTCCACATGACCGCCGCTTCGCTGCCGATCTGGATCGGCGTTGGGGCGTAGAGGGCCTCCATCTGGCGTGCCCGCGCCTCGGCGGCAGCGGCGGCGAGCAGGGCGGTGCCGATCCCCCGCCGACGCATCGGCTCGACGACCCGGATGGCAAACTTGAACCCGCTGGGCCTACCCATCGGCCGGGGAATCAGGGCCGCAGCGCCGACCACCTGGGCATCGGCAACTCGCACCGCTGCAAAGAGTAACGGCGCCAATCCACCAAAGACACCCGGCAGCAGCATCCGTACCGCACGTACCTCAGGTTCCCGCGCCAGGCCAACGGCATAGGGCCTCAAGTTGTCCTGTTTCTCGTCCATACCCCTCGTCGGCGGTGAGCCTTGGCAAACGGTACCCAATAGTGTGAAGTTTTCCCCATGCCCCAGATAGCTATTGACAGGCCCCGCTTGGCGAATATACCATAGGTTTGTTACTTGGAACACTTCTAAGTGCAACGCACACTTTGTGAGGGAGAGCATGCTGTGGACAACAAGACGTTGATAATGGACCTTGCGCCCAGCGCGGCCCGCGAACCGCGCCTTGATTCCAGGCTGCTGGCCTACGCGGCTGCTGCGGGAGCCGTGGTCGCCGGCGGACAAGCCGCACAGGCCGTCGTCGAATCGCGGGCGATCGGTGTAACCGTCAACGGCGCCAATCCCACCTATGACCTGGATGTGGACGACGACGGCGCTTTTGACTTCACATTCAGCTCCTTTGGTGGGGGAAACTCAAGCGTTGTGGCATTCGCGGGCACGACCAACGGCGTCGCGGCCGTGACGATTGACCCCGTTATCATTGACCCCGTTGCCAAGGCCTTGCGCCTGACCGGCAGCAGCTATGTTCCCGGCAGTCTCGCGTTTAGCTCCGGTCCCGCTGACATTGTCAAGGATGACACAGTCTTTGCCACCTACTGGGCCGGCCAGAGCGGGTATCTCGGATTGCAGTTCGACATCAGCGGCGCCACGCACTACGGCTTTGCCGACATGACCGTGGGGTCCGACGCCACGATCGAAATCCACTCGGTGTCGTGGGAAACTCAGGCCAACACGCCGATCCATATTCCTGCAGGGTCTGTCGCGCTGGTGCCTGAGCCGGTGGGGCTGGGCGCTCTGGCGATGGGGGCCGCGGGGCTGGCTGCGTTGCGGCGACGCCGGGTCGCCTGACATGACCCCGCCATACCATCCTCTTGAGCCCCGCCCATCCGCGGGGCTCTTCTTTGCGCCGGAGCTGGGGATGGGGCCTCATCACGGCCGATTACACCAAGGCACCGCACCGCCCAAGTGCCCGATGATTGATCCAGGGAGGCTTTCCTATGGGTGACCGGCTGGCGAAGAAAGTGGTGCTCATCGGCTGGGACGCCGCGGACTGGAAGATGATCCGCCCGCTCTTGGCCCGGGGCCAGATGCCCACGCTCCAGCGCTTCCTCAGCCAAGGCGTGCAGGGCAATCTGGCCACGCTCGAGCCGATCCTCTCGCCCATGCTCTGGACCTCGATCGCCACGGGCAAGCGCCCCGAGAAGCACGGCATCCACGGGTTCATGCAGCCCGACCCTGCCGGCACCCCCGGGAGCGGCCGGCGACCCATCGCCAGCACCAGCCGGCAGTGCAAGGCCTTGTGGAACATCCTGACGCAATCGGGCCTGGCGTCCAACGTGGTGGGCTGGTTGGCCTCGCACCCGGCCGAGCCTATCGCCGGCGCCTGCGTGTCCAATCAGTACCCGCTGGTGACCACCGGCCTGGGACAGCCTTGGCCGATGAACCCCGGCACGGTTCACCCGCAGCGCCTCCAAGCGGTGCTCGCCGACCTGCGCGTTCATCCGGGCGAACTGGGCCAGCCGCATCTGGAGCCCTTTGTCCCGCGCCTGGCGGAAGTGGACCAGAAGACCGACCACAACCTGGCGGTGCTGGCGACCCTGCTGGCCGAGTGTGCCAGCACCCACGCGGCGGCGACTTGGCTCCTCGACCACGAGCCGGCCGACCTTTGCGCCTTCTTCTACGATGCCATCGATCACATCGGCCACGCCTTCATGGAGTTTCATCCGCCCCGCATGGCGCACCTGGCGCCCCAGGAGTTTGAGCTCTATCAGGACGTGATGACCGGGTGCTACCGGTATCACGACATGATGCTGGCCCGGCTGCTGGAGCTGGCAGGCGAGGAGGCCACGGTGATCCTCATTTCCGACCACGGCTTCCACAGCGATCACCGCCGGCCGGCGCACACGCCCCGGCACACCACCGGGCCGGCCATCTGGCATCGGCCCTACGGCATCATCGCCATGCGTGGTCCGGGCATACGCCAGGGCCAGACGCTCTACGGCGCCAGTGTGCTGGACATCACGCCGACGATTCTGGCGCTCTTGGGGCTGCCCGTGGGCGCGGACATGGATGGCCGGGTGCTTCGCCAGGCGTTCGAAGAGCCGCCGCGGACGCAGCAGGTCTTGAGCTGGGACGCGATCGGCGGAGAGGCGGGCATGCACCCGCCGGGCACCGAGCAGGATGACCAGGCGTCGCAAGCGGCGATCCAGCAGCTTGTGGCCCTGGGGTACATCGACCCGCCGGGCGAGAAGCAGGCGATGGTGGCGGATCAGGTGCGGCGGGAGAACAAGTTCAACCTGGCGTGTGCGCTGATCGATTCGGGACGGCTCAGCGATGCTGCCAACCTGCTCGATGAACTGCATGCCGAGCAACCTGACAACGGGCGGTACACGGGGTGCCTGCTGCGTTGCCGGTACCGGCTGGGCGAATGGGACACGTGTCGGCAACTGGCCGGGCCGTTCATGGCCGAGCATGGCCAGACGCCCATGGGCCGGCTGCTCTCGGGCGCCTTGGCGCTGGCGCAAGGTCGAGCGCAAGACGCCCTGGACCACCTGCTGGCGGGCGAAGCGATCGAATCAACTTCGCCCGATATCCACCATCTGATTGGCATGGCGTACCTCAAGCTGCAGCACTGGCCCGACGCCGAGCGCGCCTTTCGCCGGGCCCTGGAGATCGACGGCGACTCGGCGCGTTCGTATGACGGGCTGGCGGCGACGCTGCTGCGGATGAATCGGCACGAGGAGGCGGCGGAGGCGGCGCTGATGGCCACGGGCTTGCAGCCGGGGATGTTCGCGGCACACTTTCACCTGGGGGTGGCGCTGGCGGCGCTGGGCCGGGCCGCCGATGCCGTCACTGCTTTTGAGCAATGCATCCTCTTCAAGCCCGAGGCCGCCGGCGCGCATCGCTGGCTGGCGCGACTGTGGGAGGAGCAGCTCAACAATCCCGTCCGTGCCCGGCAGCACCGCCGGCTGGCGCAGCAACTGGGGGACGAATCGCTGGCGCGTCGCCGCATGACCCGCGCCTTTGAGGGCCAGTTCACCAAGCCCGGCCCCGAGCCGCGGTAGCCGGGCGCAGGCATGCTCATGGGCGGCTTGGTCAAATGCGGGGTGTGCCCAGGGTCACGAGCGATTGCGGTATAGTGACGGGTCAACGGCGGCTGCCATCGCGTCAGTGTTTAGCCCGCCGCCGAGGAAGCGATCGATCTGCTGGGCACTGGCTCGGGGTTGCCGGATCACCGCGAGGTAATCGACCTGCTGCACGCGGAAGTTGCTTCGCAGGGCCATGTACGCCTCGACTTGATCGAGTTGCGTCTGGAACACGCGTGCCAGTCCGGCCTGGCTGGTCGCTGCCGCGGGCTTGCCCAGGTGCTGGAGCATGGCTTGCTGCGACGCCAGCACCTGGTCGATGGGGCGTTTCATCAAGAGCACGCGGTAGTGGTAGTCGGCGGGCAGGTCGCTCAACAGGAGATGCACCATTTTGACGGCCTTGCCGACCGCCAGCGCCACCCAGGCCGGATCGCTGCTGGTTCGCTTGACGGCCTCGAACTCGCAGTAACCGCGCGGGTTGTCGCGATCGGCGGCGCGCTGTTGATCAGTGAGCAGGGGCAAGCCGCCGGCCGCCAGCATCTGCATCATCATCGAGGTGCCGGAGCGCGGCAAGCCGGAAACCACCGTCACGCAATCGTCAGCAGGCATCGGGGACTCCATGGTAACGGCAGGCGAGCGAGCGACGGTTGCACGACTGGAGGGCTATGCCGGCGGGATACGCTGTGACCCGATGGCGGGGGCAGCACCAACTCCGGCGCCACCGCCACCAGCAAGCCCAGCACAAACCCCATAATGACTGCTCGAACTGTCAACACGGTTCCTTCCTCCTGGTCAGTTCGATTCGCCCGCGACGGTCGGCACGGCCGTTGCCGGCGACGCGGCGGCGTCCTGCAACGCCAGGTATTTCACCGCCGCCTGGATAAAGAAGATCGTGCCCAGGTCACGGATGTGATAGGGCAGCGCGTCGGTTCCGTCAGGCGCCCGGATCTTCTCCACAATCACGCCCTGGAGGTTCGGGTCCTTTGGCGAGTGCAACTGCATGCTCGCGCAGAAGCCCAGCGCCTGCTCGGCGGCCTCCAGCCACGCGGCGTCGGCGGTGGCGGCATGGAGCTCCATGAAGAAGATCGCGGCACAGGCCGAGCCGGATGTCGCATGCCCGAAGGAATCTGTGGTCAAGATGCCCGTCGCGTCATCGCAGTAGGTACCGCGGAAGCAGCCGCCGTCATGCCGCAGAGCGCGGCGCATGAAGTGGCCCGACGCCAGGGCCGTGTCGAAATACTCCCGCCGGTGGGTGACCCGATAGCTCTCCAGCAGCGACCTGCCCCACCAATAGGTGTGACGGGGGTGGAAACGCATAGTATCGGGATCGCAGGGCCCGTAGTCCACCCAGTTGCCTGGCGGTCGCTGATCTGCCACCAGGGTATCGGAGACGGCAACCTGGACGTCCAGAAACCTGCGGTCGCCACTCAGTTCGTAGAGCTTGCACCAGATGGCGTCATCCAGGAGTGGTCGCCCTCCCTGACCGGGGGGCACGCGAAACACGCTGGGGAATACGGCAGAGCCCGTGGCCGGATCAAACACATCGCGGAAGACGCCCTGCCCGGGCAGGTACAGTCGATCGATCAGGAACCGGCCCGCTTGGATCATCCGCGCTTCTAAGTCCGCCAAGGGGCTCGCTGGGGTCACATCGCTGGCCAGGAGCAGCAAACCGTCCATGCATTCGAGCACACCGGCGGTGACCACCTTGTCGCCGTAGTCCTCAAAGGCCAGGATCAGGCCATGATTGGGATGACCCGGCTGCCAGACCTGCTTGTCCAGGATGAAGTCGGCGCCCAGCCGGGCCGCGGCGCGGTAGCGCGGTTGGCCCAGATGGCGTGCCGCCAGGAGCAGGGCCTTAACCGCCTGGCCGGTATGCCAGACCGGGGCGAAGAAGCCCCACCGTCTGCTGGCGGCGCTGTATTCACCGCGGATAGCGCCCTTCCACGAGGCGTAACGGAAATGCCAGGGATCTTCCGCGGTCAGATGCGTCGTCTGGATCTGGGCCACGTCCACCAGCCAATCGCAAGCCATGCGCGTCGCGTCACGCACGGCCATGGCGTCCAAGGTAAACCCGGGGGATTCTTTCATGAGATGCCAGCCTCTTCTCATTGAGGGATTTGTGGTGAGGCCTCGGCCAGCATAGCGTCCAAGTCACTGTCAGGCCCAAAGGCTTTGCCGTGGAACGCGGGCGTGGCGCGGCGGACCAACTCGACCGACTTGCGGGCGCAGTCCTGCGGCGGGCGGGCGCGGCCCTGGGCGATGGCGCGGCCGCTACCGGGAATCCAGCGGCGCCCCTCGGGTGCGTCAGCCTGGAGTTGGGTCATCTCCGTGTGCACAAAGCCCGGTCCCATGCCCACGACCAGGATGGGGGCTGCGACCGCAGTGACTTCCTTGGCCAGCAGTTCGGTCAAACGCTGGAGGGCGACCTTAGAGCAGCTATAGCCGGTACCGCCGGGGATCTGGTCTCCGCCACGCATGTTGAGAATGATGCCGCTGCCCTGGCGGATCATGACGGGAATCACCGCGCCGCAGGTGAGCATGGGCCCGCGCAGATTGACAATCACATCCTGCCACCACAGGTCGGGATCCACTTCCCAGATGGCGCCCAGGGCATTAAAGCTGCCGGCGTTGTTAAAGAGCACGTCGATGCGGTCGCGGGCAGCGAGCGTTTGCTCGATGAGTTGCTGGGACGCCGGCAACGCTCTATCCTGGGAACTCATCCTGGGACTCCTATCAGACGCATCGCAGGTGAAGCACCGCCTCGCTTGCGAAAGGCGCCTGTAATGCATGCTGAGCACCACCGGCCACATGGCCTGCGGGCGTGAACTGGCCGGTCAGCGGGTCGAACCATTCTGCTCGAAACTCGCCCCGGGCCGAGGAAAGATCCACCGTCAGCGGCTGGCCATCGAGATGGTATGCGAGGTACTCGATTCCTGGATTGGCCAGGCAGTACTGGGACGACGCCAGTTCGCCATGCGGAGTGAGTCTGGCCAAGTCGATACGGCCGGCGCGGCTCCGTGCGTAGCCCATGGTTCGGCAGATGGCGTCTCGCGATTGCCCGTCCAACGACTTGCGAAGGACCTTCCCGTCGTACGGATCCATGAAAATGGGATTCATCCCCCGCAGAAAGTTTTTCCAGATCCAGCCTACATTTCCGCCGATGCCCCAGAGATGATCGGTGTCGTTGAGGATGACCTTGGCTCCGTCGGCCGGCGGAGGATCGTCCTGGTAGCCGCCCTCGGGATTGGGCGAGATCCAATCAGCGGGGCTGTCGAAGAGCGTCTGATTGCTGCCGCCTTTGAACTGGAAGGTCATGCCAACGGGGTGCTGCTTGGGCTTGGAACGCTCGTACTCATGAATCACGTCGATCATCTGGTACTGCCACGCCGTCGAGGCCGGATGATTTTCGTTGGAGATCTCGTAGAGCACATTATCGAAGGGATTGGCGATGTCCACGACCTGGCGCACATAGGCGTGCTGAAGCTGGGTGATCTGGCGACTGCGTCCGGTGTGGATGGCCAGGCCCTTGCCATCACCGTCCAGGTCGCCGTCGACGCCGTTGACGTTGTTCCGCGGATGGAAGGGATGCTGCGGCCAGGCGTTGGGTGAGAACTGAAGGCCCCAGCCTTCGAAGAGCATCACCGCCACATAGATGCCGCGCTGCTGAGCGGCGTCGAGGCGATCATGCAGTCGGCCAAGGTATTCCTCGTCGAACTGCACCAGGTTGAAGCGCGGCTTGCCGTCGAGTGCCTGGCCCGGGCCAGTGCGCTTCCAGGGATGGGGATAGACGTGATGCTCCACCCGCGCGGTCTCCCCATTTCCACTGGTGTTCCAAGACAGCAATTCCCAGGCCCACAGGCGGAGGAAGTTGTGCCCAAAGGATGCCAGTGTGTCGAGGAAGGCATCGTAGTCGAATCGCGGCGGCGGATCGGTTGGGCCCATGTCCACCAGGTTGTTCCACGTGTGCGAGCCGGTGAGGTACACCGCTCGCCGGCCGTCCGCGGTGAAATAGCGCGGGTTGTGCGGGTGGATGCGCAGGGGTCCCATCGGAGGCTCGGTTGCGCGTTGTGGGTCCGTGGGCATGATTGGGAGAACCTATTTTGCGCCCGCCGGCAGATACTCCGCGTAGATCGCTCGCAGTTCCTCGGGCGTACGTTTGGGCAGTTCGTGCAATTCCAGCCCTTGATAGAGGTGCAGTTCCTTGCCCCATAGCCCGGCGGCTTTGAGCATGGTAACTGTGCCCTTGTCGTATCCATACATGGTGGCAGAGTTCCACAGCGGCGTCGAGCCGTGAAACGTGCTGTAGAGCGGATACTTTTTGTCCAGAAGATAAAGCGTCTCCCACACCAATTGGCTCAGCGTATAGGAATCCGGTGAGGTGAAACGCAGCAGATTGTCCTTGACTGATACGCTGGGCGCTTGGCTGACCTCAAATACGATGGCGGCGGCGTTGGCGCCCCCGGGGGTGGGCGCGGCGGCGACGGAGATATTGACGCCTTTGTTCTGTGCCGGTCCAAACTCGTACCAGAAGGCGAAGTAACCCGAGATCCAATCGGCCGCCTGGCGCAGGTCCGCATCGGCATTCGCGGGCAGCACCATGACGGATTGGGCGACGCCGTCCCTCTCGAAGGGGAATTCACGGACTTGCGTGTCCGGGGACAGGAAGACGGTGGACGTGTAGGTCGCTTGGAGCGTGGCCCCCGGCGCCAGGCTGGCCTTGAGCATCATGGCGCCGTCGCTGGCCTGGGCGGGCAACGCCTTGCCCGCGGCGCTGGCGCTGATCCAGCGATAGCCTTCAATCCGTGGGAATCGCCACGTGCCTTCGATCGCCTCGTGCGCGTCGTTGCGGATGCGCAAGGCAATGGCGTGCTTGGAATAGGTGCCGGATCCCGTGACCCGGCCGGGGCGGTCCGTGTCGAGGTCGGCGATCATGTCCAGCGCCAGGTAGCGGCGGGCCTTGAGGTCAAGCTCCGCCTTGGAATCGTGGCCCCAGACTTCCAGCGTGATGGGCCCGCCGCCATATTCGCAGAAAATCGGCGCCCGGCCGCTCAGGTCCTTGCCGCGATAGGTGGCGGCGCCCTTGACCGTCTGGGCCTGTGGATTCATGACCACCACGACGCTGCGCAGGCCCTGCCCGTAACGGCTGGTCAGCAGGTCTTGCGGCACGTTCACCGCCGGCACCGCGTATTTCCCGCGCGTGGTCAGGTCGATCAGCATGTCGGTGATGGCCAGCATCTTGGGCACGCCCCAGAGATAGCTGGGCGAGGGCTTGGCGCCGTGCAGAAGCATGTACTGAACCTGGTACTCGAAAGCGATGCGGTAATACAACTCGATCTGCTGGGGGGAATACTCCCACCAGTTGATCAGCGCGCCAGTCTTGTCCTGCCGGATCGAGTTGTGCAGGTCCAGCGGGGTTTGGCCGGCGAGGATGCCGATCTGCCGATAGGGGTCCTTCTCGTTATAAGGCACCACCCAGCCATGACTGGCTTCGATCATGGAATGATCGGCGGCGAAATTGGCGCCGTAGTAGTCCATCGCGTTGATCTCGCAGCCGGCCTTGTAGCGCCCGCCCAGCACCGGCAGCGTGTGCATGTGGCGGATCATCAGCGAGACGGGCACGCCGGTGCACACGTACGGGCCTTCCTCATCAAAGGCGATGTGGTCAAAGTCCCAGATCAGCGGCCCGCGGTATTTCAGTCGGCCGTACGCTGTGTCATGGGCCCAGCCGGCGACGTTGATCTCCTGCGCCAGCAACTTCATATCCTCACGAACCTGCTGGCCAAACTTACCCCACGGAAACATCTGGATCGCCGTCTCGGCTTGCGGCAGACTCTGGAACAGCGCCAGCGGCTTGATGATGCTGTCGGGATAGACCTCCTGGGCCAATTGCCTCTCGCTGTAGTTCACCATGTAGAACTGCTGGGCGACATTGGCCTGCCTGGACGTGTCATACCATTGCTTGCGCAGGGCTTTGAACGCCTCGAGGTCCGTCTTGCCGTGCAGGTGGTGGGCCTGCCAGGCCACCTGGTCCTTGGTGCTGAGGTACTCCCAGTATTCGGGCCGGCCGTAGATATCGCCGCCGCGGCGGTACGAGGCATAGGTCCACGACGAGGTCGCCCGGGCCCGGCGAAAGCGCTCGGGGTAGCGCCCCTCGTGCCACGCCTTGGTCGCCTTGTCGCCGGAGTTGATTCCTTTCCATAGCCGCGGATCGATTTCGGGATGTGGAAAGAAGACGCTGGGATAGGTTGTGTAGTACAGGTCGAGCGCCTCGCGATAGCCCCACTGACTTTCGAAGGCGACGGCGACGAAATGGAGGCGGGCCTGCTTGCCGGGCTTGAGTACGATGCGTGTCTCGTACGCCAGTTCCTGGGGGCCGGCTTTTCGGCCCAGCCAGGAATAGAGTTCATTGGCGTCGATGCCGACCGCCACGCCGGCCGTGTCGGAATAGAGGCAGGCGAGCGGGAACACGGCGTTGATGTCCGTGCGCTGCACGCCGCGCGCTACATCGGCATGATGATCCAGGCCGTCCCAGAACTTCACGGGCCCCGCCAAGGCGACGGTCAACTTCAAACGCACGCCGACAAAGCGCGTCTCGCCGCCGGTGTTGGCGACCTCCACGACGATGCGCTTGAGCTGGGACAGATCTTCGACTCGCGCGGTGGCCTTAACGTCGCCGGCCACCGGCTTGGCGTCCTGGCCTTCATACAGCTCCAAGGCGACCGACTGAACCCGCGGACCCAACTCACAGGGAATGGTCTGGGCGCTGAGGTTGGCGGCGACGCTGACAGCCAACGCCATGCATATCATCTGAATTCTCATGGTCTATGCCCGTTCGTTAGGGGATGGTGACTGTCTGTCCCGTCAGTTTGAACGTCTGGCCATCGGCTTCGCGCAGGAGCACGCCGTAGCTTCCCTTCTTGAGCCCCGCGGCGGAAAGCTCGATTTCCTTCACCACCCTTTCGCCAGGCTCAGCAAAGGCACAGGTGACCGGCTCGGAAAAGGCACTCTGCTGACCGTTGTCGATGCCCAGCGAGTAGGTCATGCGGTCTTTGCTCCGCGAGCTGACTGTCACGACCTTAAAGACCAGCCGATCGATGTCGGGCGCTTGCGCTGTGGCGCTGAGATAGATCGCATAGGTGGGTCGCAGGAGGTTGATCGCGGTCAGATTGGCAAAGGCGATCATGCGGATGTGGTGGGTGCGCGTCTGGCCGGGTTCGTAGATTTCCCGCGGATAGATCACCTCCATCGAGTAGTAGTAGCGGTTGCCCGGCCAGGAGTAGAACACGGTGTCGCGCGGGAAGTCCTGGATGCCATACCACATGCCCAGCATGACCTGGGCGCTCCTGTCCACCGCCGCCATCCAGGGCTGATGCGGCGGCACGAACTGGTTCTTGGCATCCTCCGGATCGCGAATGTAAACCTCTTCGACGGCCTGAGGCTTGGAAACGCCTTGGATCGATGCGGCCTCCACGCGAGCGGGCATGAGCACGATCTCATTGGCCAGGCCCGGCTGCGTCATCAGATCGTCTGCCAGACGCAGGTAACTCTGGGACCAGTAGGAAATGTCGCTCTTGGCATCGCTGGTGTTGGTCAGCTTGATGACGATGTCCAGGGCGGCATCGCCCTCGGTGAGCGTCAAGACCCGCTCCACTTTCCACTTGGCGGTTTGGCGGGAAAGGACGACGCAGACTTTGTCGGCGGTTTGCTGTTCGATACGGGCTGTATACGGCCCGCCAAACGTGTTGATCCCGCCGGGCCACAGGGCATCGCGGTTACCACTTTCCAGCGGCCGCCTGGCGCCAATGATGCCAGAACCGCGCAGAATCTCATCACGTGACTCGACCAGCGACGACAGGGTCATCTGCGGGTTGGACTTGAGCCGGTAGTCGTCAATGATGCCGCGCTCGGTGGGCAGCAGCCGCACGCGGACCAGATCATTCTCCATGATGATCGCCGGCCGGCCTTCGTGCTCGGTTTCGACGATGCGGCAGCCGGCGTACAGCGCGCCGCCGGTCGCACTTCCGGATATCCGGACACATGTCAGCCCCCCTCCCCTCCCCCCCGGTGTCGTCTTTTGATTTTCCCTTATGTTTTCAGCACTTAGCGAATGTCAGCCCCCCTGTCAGTGGCGTGTCAGAGTGACATTCCCGACAAATCGATCCGGCAACTGTAATCCACGAGCTTAACATTAGTTGCGACATACTTAGCAAGTTTATGAAAATGTCAGGGCCGGCGGTTGCTCCAATGGCAAGTGGGCGGTGCGTCCGAATAGGTACGGCGCGGTCAAATCGCCGGAGGTACCGACGACCCGGCCTGCCGCCGTGAGGTTTACGATGTACTCGGTACAGGTTCAAATGCAGTTCAATATATATTATACCACGGAAGCACCGCAAGGCAAGCTGGCCTTTGGGGTCTCCGTCAATCACTGCTGCTCGCCTCGTCGCTGGACGGCAGCGGCTCGCCGTCGGGCACGTCCTCGGTATCGGTGAAAAGCCCGCGCTTCCGGCCGTCGCGATACGCCCAGACAAAGGCCCGGGGCCAGTAGCCCGATTCGATGTCTGCCACGATGTCGCGAACAGACGTTGCATCGCCCACACAACCACCCGTAAACGCCGTAACCGTCGCATCCATCGCCCGGTAACGCGGCACGAGTGCGTTGAAGTGCTGGCGGTCGCAAAGGTAGAGCCCACATAGGGCATAGAGTTGACCGGCCAAGGTGCCCCGGTGGCGCAGAGCCTCGAATACCTCGGCCGAGTCCGGCTCGTATAGCAGGGCGTTTATGCAGTGACTTTGCAGGGACGGGGCGGGAGCGATCCCGATGGCCGTGCCGCTGAATTCCGGCGTGATCGCCAGAATCCGGTAAGCAATCTCGCGTTGAATCGGCGGCCGCAGACGCTGGGGGCCCAGGCCATTGAGATACTCGCGAAACCCGTCAATCGCGATGCCAGGCTCGGACAGTTGCGGCACGACGGTATCGACGCCGTCATACCATACCTCGGGCGGTTGACTCGCGCACCCGCAGACAACCAGTGCCCACACGATCGGCAGGAATTTCAGCGGACACCCCCTTGTGTAGTGGGAGCCTCCTGGGCTTGTTTTTGTTCGGCCTCGTAGCGCGTGGCGTCGGCACTGCTTCGAGGTGCGATTGAGGTAACGAAGCACATCCCCCGCAGGTGCGCTCCCGCATCGTCGCCATCGGCTTTGCTGGGGTACTGGACCACCGCTGGAATCGTTCATGGGTCGCTCCCGATTGGACTACATCATAACGCGACACGCAGGGGGGAAACGCACGTGGCCGGAATGGCGTGTGCGGTTGCCCGGGCGATACCAGTTGCCCCGCGGCCGCCGGCGCGCATAATGACTGGGCCGAGACGTCCTCCTTCCAGGGACGACCAGCAACCGGCCCCTCCTATGCCACATAAGGGCGACTACGCGCTGTGTTGCAGGTCCGCCGCTTGTCAACCCCCGCACGGGGGTGAGCGGCGGTGATTCTAACTGGGTCGCCCAGGCGACCAGGGAGACTTTCCGTGAAGGCACTAACTTATCTGGGCATCATCCTTCTGGCGTTGGGACTCTTTCTCCTGGGCGTTCGTCTGTTCTACATGGAGGTCGCATGGACCTTCGTACTCATCGGCCTGATCGGCGGGGGGATTCTGACAGTGCTGGGCGTGGCTTTGGGAAAGAAATCCTAGTTGGAGAGACGCGACATTCAGCCGCGGCCATAGCCCAAGTCAGTCGGGGAGGTTTTCTTCGCACCAGCGGCGGTAGTCGGCGGTGGTGTCGAAGGCTCGGAACGGGGCGTCGTCCATGACGGGTTTGTAGGTGCGGATGAAGGCGTACTTCATGCGTTGGGATAGCGGCCGGCGTGCCGCGGCCTCGAATTCGGCGAGCCAGTCGGGGGGGATTATGACACGCTGGGTGTTGCTCATGGCGCCGGCATTTTTGTCCGAAAGATTCACCGCGGCGGCCACAGCGGACACAGAGTACAAAAAAAACGGGATATCTAAAGAGGCTGGCGATGATCCCCGGCAAGCCCCCAAGACGGGGCATGCCGGGGCTTGGCCGGCCGATGGCTTTTCAGAGGTTTCTAACAGCTCTAGTCTCTTGCGAACCTCTGCGTTTTCTGCGGTGAATATCCGGATTAGGCATGCGGGGCTTGGTTGCGCCGCCACTTTAGATCCCTACGGCGGGGCGTGAGCCTTGCTTGGTGATCTGGCGTTGGGCGATCCAGGCGCTTAGGCCGGTGCGGGTGTCGGTGAGCATGAGCTGGAAGGTGTAGGTGGCCTGCTTGACGTTGCCGTGGCGGGCGGTGTTTTTCATGATCTTGCCGATGAGGGTGAAGTCGGGGGTGGAGGCCTGGCGGCTGGCGGTGCCGGTGTCGTTCATGAAATCGCGCTGGTCCTGAACGGCGCCGCCGGCGGCGTCGCGCGGGTTGGTGCCGAAGGTCGTGTTGAGCTGCACCTTCCCACCGTTCTGAAGCTGCTCGATAACGCGGACGGTGAGCAGGTCGGTGTCGAACATTTCGCCGGTGTCGTTGACGATGCGGCTAAAGGCGACGACGGCCGGCTGGCGCGGGGCGCGTTCCAGGGCGCCTGAGCTGTAGAGCGAGGTGAGCATCTGGCCCGAGGCGCTTTCGAAGTCCTGCACGTCCACGCGGTCGGCGCGGACGATGCCTTCCTTGTCGGCCTCGATGACGCGGGCCTGGGAGCCGGAGCAGCCGGGGAGCACGGCGCCAGCGGTGAGGAGAGCGGCGAGAGTGAGGGCGGTAAGTTTGCTGGTGTTGTTCATAGTTAGTTCCGTTCGCTTTCCTGGAGTTTGAGTTTGAAGTCCTTGGCTTGTGGCGTGGGCGCCACGCCGACGATGTTCCTGGATTCCTTGCCCTGGAGCGTGAGGTTGCGCCAAGTCGAGAGCGGGGTATCGACGAGCATGCCGGTCAAGTCGTACCACTCGAACTTGTAGATGATGCGCTGCTCGAAGGAGGTGTCGTTCTGGAGGAGGACCTGGACCTTGAGGATGTCGCCGGGCAGGTCGGAGGTGTTGACCTGGACGACGCGGGCGTAGTCGTGCAAGGCGCTGTCGGTGATGACGCGGCGGTCGCGGATGACGTTGGCCTGGCCGACGGTTTCGGCACGTTCGGTGGTGTTGACGGTGGAGCAGCCGACGGCCAGAAGGGTGGCCAGGGCCAGGGTGAGGATGAGGGCTGTTGATTTCATGGGTGCGTTCATTTTAACGTGAATTGCTGGACGTGGGGCGTGTGCGTGGCTTGCACGCTCTTGACGTAGACGACGTTGACGACGCCGTCGATGAGCGTGATGGGCGGCAGTTGTGCGCCGCCGGGCAGGGCGATGGTGAGCTGCCGATCGGCGGGGGTGTCGAAGCGTGCGACCTGGAACTGCTTGGGGAGGGTTTCCCAGGAGCGCAGGTCGGCCTGATTCAAGCCCGCCTGGTAGGCGGTGGTGCCGATGCGGGTGATGAGGTTGGCATACACATTGCCCTCCGAGGCGCGGTTGAGCCCGTAGGCGATTGCCGCCTTGGCAACCGTGGCGATGATGGTCTTGGTGATGACCATGGGCAGTTCGTTGTTGAAGTCGGTGCGGATGACTTCGTCCATGTCGGTCAGGACTGCGGTCTGGTAGGCCTGGCCGTTGGCGGCGACGCTGAGGTAGGGCACGAAGCTGTCGCGGAACTTGAGCTTGGGGAAGGCGGCGCCGACGTAGTCGACGCCGGTGTCATAGGCGGCGGCGTTGATGATGAAGATGGGGATGTCGATGCGGATGGTTTCGCGCAGGGGCGCCTGGCCGGTCTCGAAGAAAACGTAGGTGGTGGGCGGGACCGCCTGGCCGTTGGCGACCTTTTCCGCCAGCGCCAGGTCCTGGATCACATACGGGTTGTCGGGCAACATGCCCTTGACGCGCTTAAAGGCGGTGGCGGCGGTTTCCGTGTCGCTGCTGTTAAGCGCCGCGGCCATGAAGTAGACGCCTTGGAGATACTCGCCAAAGGGGTTGGCGTACTTACGGTAGGCGCTGCGGTCGGGCACGAGAATGGCGTCGTCGCCATAGGCGGTGGCAAACGCCTGGGACACCTTGGGATCCTGGCGAACCTTGTCCACGTCCACGGACTGCTTTTCGCCGTCGGCGGCCTTGCCTTCGTTCTTGGCTTCCAGCGCTTCGATCTGCTTGCGGAAGTATTCCTCGGCGTCTTCCTGACGCTCCTGGAGGGCGCGCAGCGCCACACGGGCGTTATCGAGCTGGCCCAACTGCATGTAATTGAGCGACTGGTAAATCTGTAGCGCCAGACGGTCGTAGGAATAGCCCTTGTAGTCGGTGAAAGACAGGTTGGTGACGGCGGCGCCGACCTCGCGGGAAACCTGCACCGGCGGCTTCTGGTCAATCTCGTAGATGATGTCGTCGGCGTTGAGGAACGCCAGCGAGCTTTCCTTGAGCCGGCCCGCGGCGCGCAGGATGGCGCCCTGCTCCAGGCGATAGACGATGGCATCGCGGCGATCGACTTTGATCAGCTCCTTGGGATCGGTGCCGTTGACGTCCTGCACCGGCCCGACGATGTCGTCCACTTCCTTGGCGGCCAGATCAAACTGACCGGCCTGGTAGGGCTTGACGAACCGCTCGGACGTGCTGGTGTAGCCGCAACCCCCCGCCATGGTGGCCGAGAGGGTGAGGGCGAGGACCGCGAACCATCTGTAGGGAGACTTAGACATTGGTGTTGTTTTCCGATTTCAGAACTTGCTGTGAAAGAGGGACGCTTCGCGTCACCCGCTAAACGTGTTTCCTGTCTCCTGCTCTCCTGTCTCACTCCTTCTGGGCCTGGCCTTCCGGCTCCACGAGGCGGAGCAGATCGCCCGTCGTCACGCCGTTGCCTTCGATGATTTCGCCCTTGGACATTTTGGGCTGGACGCTGGTGACGCGGATTTTGCCAATCTGCAATTCCTCGCGGCCCAGCACTTCGCCGGTGTCCGGGTCCTTTAGCATTTCCCCCAGTTTGTGCACGATCCACACCTGGCCCACGGCGATGTCCGTGCCGTCGCCGCGGTTGATGGTGACCTGCTGGCCGGTCAAGGCGATGATCTTGGCGGGGAAGATCACGTCGGCGACGCGATTGGCCATCTTGTCCGCCATGTCGCGCGCGGTCTTGAGCAGCAGGGCGTCGCTGAGCTTGCCGTCGGTCGTCGAGTAATTGCGCTTGGACACGATGTCCTTGTTGCTGATCTGGAGGTTGGTGGATTCGAGCAGTTCGCCGGTGGTCGAGTTGTAGAGCTTGCCGATGGCCGAGAGACGAATGACGCGCTTGGTCGCTTTCTCGCCGATGGCGGCGAAGTTGGCTTCTTCGTTGAAGTCCTGGAAGTCGTCGATGGTGGTGATCAGGAGAAATTCGACGCCCTTGATCATGAAGGACTTGGCGGCGTTGGGGTCGGTGGTGTCCACGTTGCCCGAGTCCGCCAGGCCCTGCTCCTTGAGCAGCGAGTCCAGGTCGCTGCGGGCGATGATCTTGAACTTGCGCGTCTGCTGGAAGCGGTCGATCATCTGGCTGTCCATGGCCTCGGAGACCCGGCCCAGCGAGGCTTTCTTGCCCTCGTCCTTCACCGACTCATTGAGCGTCTTGGCGATCTTCACGTCGCTGATCGCCAGCGTCTTGGCCTGACCCCAGGCGGCGGCCTGGAACGTGAGCATCGCCGCCAGCGCGATGCTGACGCTTGCCAGATGGATGGTTCTGCGGTTGGGCATGGTTGGTCGCTCCCTGTGTTGCCAGTCGCCCTGACGGGCGACGCTAAACGTCGATGATCACCACCCCCAGAGGCTGCGGCCTTGCACGATGGTCGTGCCGGTCAAGTCGCTGTCGATCTTGACGTCCACCTTGTAGCCGCTCTGGCGCAGCATCTGGGCGTAGCCTTCGAGCACCTTGACCTGGGCGTCGGTGAGCTTGGCGTCGGCCTTCAAGTCCGACAGGAAGCCGGTGGTGTCCTTCCAGCGGGCGTAGCCCTTGTCGTCGAGCTGCATGTCCACGCGAAGCTGCTGGCCGTCGCTGATGCTGACGGTGCGTTCCCAGTCCTTGCAGCCGTCGCGGCTGAGGCGCAGCTTGCTCATGCCCTTGGCCACCTTGAACTTGCCCGGAGCCGTGCCGATGGCCGCGCCGTTGAGCTCGACCGTGACGTTCATGGCCTCGAACTGCACCCGATGCGTGCCCAGAATGTATTCGCCCTTGTCGTTCTTCACCACGTCCGGCACGGTCATGCCCTGCACGCTGCAGATCACCTCGAAGTTCGCCAGGGACGCATCGCCGGCGACCTCGCGAATCTTGTTGGCTTCCACCTTCTCCTGAAGGCTCGACGCCAGTTTCACCGAGGCGTCGTCGAGCAGGTCGTTGATGAAATCCACTTCCTGGTCGGGGACGTTCTTGTCGCCGCGGACTTTCTTGGTCACCTCGACCACATCGCCCGCCAGCGTGCCGCCCAGGAACTGATCGAGAATCTTGTAGCTGACGCGCAGCTTGCTTTCGACGATCAGGGTTTCGATGCCGTTACCCTTGAAGGTTTTGGATTGCTTGTTGTAGGTGGTCAGGGAGACGGTAAAGACGTAGTTGGCGCCGAGGTTGCGCGCCAGCGCCAATGCGGAGGTCTGGTTGGAAAGGATGGCGTCCAGGTCGGCGCCGGGGCCGTCGGCCTTGCCCACGTTGGCGCCCTGGCCCGCCAGGCTCGCAACGCTGTTGATCACGTCCTCCCGGCTGATGACGCTGAAGCCGGCCTCGGTGATGCGGCTGGACACCAGGTCCTCCAGGGCCATCACCTTGCTGTCCAGCGCCTTGCCGGCATGGTTCTTGACGAAAATGGCGACGTTGCGCACGCCTTCGCGGCGGGCGACCTGCACGGTCTGGACCTGCGGCGTGGTCAACACGACGGCCGGGGGCTGCTGCTGTTGTTGTTGCGCGGGGGCGGCAACGGGGGCCGGCGCGGCGGCGGCGGCTTGTCCGTCACCAGCCTGGGCTGACGCCAACGCGCCCGCGGGCGCGGGCGCGGCAGACGCAGTGGCGGCAGAGGCGGACACAGGCGTGGCAGACGACGGCGCCGCCGGCGCAGGCGCCGCTGGCGACTGCGGCGCAAACCGGTCGCAGCCTCCCATCACCGCCACCAGAAGACACAAGCCCAACACGCCACAACGCCCAAAGAACTGGTTATTCATGACTGCGACCCTCTCGATTCCGTGATGTGCCCCTGCCGGCCGAACCGAACCCCGGCCATACAAATGGCATCGCCCAGCGCGGAAAGTCCGCATCTGGCCATGCGTAGGGCCGATCTCCCAACATGCTTGGACAACAACAAACGTGACCCTCAATAGCCGCCCCGCTACATACGCGCACCAAGCACGGTAGAGCCGGGCATGCCCCAACCACAAACATGACGACTTCCAAGATTAGAAGAAGTCAGCTTTGAGTATGTCGATTCAGCGCCGCCATGTCAAGGACAAAAGCTGTGTGAGATTGCTCAGGGGCGCATGATACCGCACGCGGGACTTGGTTCCCGGTTCTGAGGCCCAAGGGGCCGCCATTCCTTGGCCCAGCCCCGCAGGCTGGGAGAGTTGATCATTGATGAGAAGATCAAACCCCAACGGCGCGAGATAGAGCTTGCCGTGCGTCTTGCCGTATATTGCGCCCCGTTGGAGCTGAATCCCTGGCGTGGCCACGCTCACTCAGCCCGTTGGCTGGGCTGAGGGTTGCGGCCCTTGGCGCCTCAAGAAAGCGCACTGCTATTCCTTGACGGCCAGCAATGCCTGGAGCTCCGCACAGGTTTTGGCCGCCTCCTCATCCGACAGAGCGCGGTTGTAGAAAGCAACCTTGTAGATGTCTCCGTCCCAGGTCCGGTCAGCGGTCAGCTCATTGCCCAATAACAGGGGCATGGAGTGGTCCCAGTTCGACAGGTCGCCCGGCACCGTCACCGACGCGACGAGCTGGCCGTCCACGAAGAGCAGGTTCTGCTCCCCGCGGCGGACAAAGACGACCGCCTGCGCCTTGCCGGTGAGCGTGCCGTCGGGCGAAGTCAGGGTCGGCTCGGACCCGTTCTGACCTGAGGAGGTGGTGCGAAAGCGGACAATCAGTCGGCCTTCTTCCTGGCCCAGGGTGAAGTTACGGGAATTGGCGTCGCGCGAGAGGCTGACGATGCGGGCCGGGCCGGTCGCCGCCAGGTTCACCGGTTTGATCAGGGTCACCATGCTCAACTCCCCGCGTGCCGTCCAGGGAACGCTGAGCATGGCCGCTGAGCCGGCGCTGCGCAGATGCGCCCCGCCGCGGGTGGCGATGCCGCCGGCGCCGTCGAGTTTCATGACCCCCTCGCCCACCGACTTGAGCAGCAGGTGCTTATCCTCGTCGAAGGGCAGCACGTAACCCTGCTCAAAGGCCTCGGCCGCGATCGCCGAAGTCAGCACCGCCCTTTCGGTCCAGACCAGCGAAAGTTCCTTCACCGCCGCCTGGCTGCGGGCCAACTGCTCCCTGGCGCCATCGAGCTCGGCATCGCGCGCTTCAAACGCCTCGGCCAGTTCGGTGACCTGTGCCTTTAGCGCGGTCACATCCGCCAAGGCCGCCTGGTACCGGGCAAGGCGTGCCTTGGCGTCGACCAGTTCGCTGCCTTGCGCCGCCACCGTCCTGGACAACGCGTTGACTTGCGCCTCGAGCGAAGCCATATCCTCCGCCATCGCGGGCGGCGGGCCTTGCGACTGGGAATCGCAGGCGACGCACACGAACAATGGCAGCGTCAGCAAGCCCAAGCCGAGCCATCGGCAACCGAAGGTACGCATGGCGATCTTCCTTTTCCGGCTTCTGATCCAGGGTTTCCTTTTGGGCTTGCAGCGCACCACCGATGCAAGCAGCGGGAAGCACACTATCACTTGTGGACCCGCGCTACAAGAGACGGGGCCTCCTGTTCAGGGCAATCGCATATGGGCGCTCTGACCCCCTCTCCCTTCTGAGGGAGAGGGCTGGGGTGAGGGTGATCGGTACTGCTCATGGCAACGAAACGGTGATCTCCGCCCGTGATCGCCACCCCAGTCACCCTCACCTAACCTCTCCCTCAGAAGGGAGAGGGACCGGAAACAGCCATCTGCAATTGCCCTGGGCCTCCTGTTGCTACACTGACGGCCATGGCTGAACTGGACCTGTCCAAGCACCGCATCTGTGTCACCGGCGGCGCGGGATTCCTCGGCCGGCACGTCGTGGCGCGCCTGGAGCAACTGGGCTGCCACGACGTCTTCATCCCCCGGCGGCGAGACTTTGATCTCACCCGCGAGGCCGACGTGGCACGCCTCTATGAACAGGCCCGGCCGGACGTCGTGATCCACCTGGCAGCGGAGGTCGGCGGCATCGGCGCCAACCGCGCCCATCCCGGCCGATTCTTCTTCGCCAACATGGCCATGGGCATGCTCCTGGTCGAACACGCCCGCATCAACCGCATCCGCAAGTTCGTCCACACCGGCACCGTCTGCGCCTACCCGAAATTCACGCCCGTCCCTTTTTCCGAGGACAACCTCTGGAACGGCTACCCCGAAGAAACCAATGCACCCTACGGCGTGGCCAAAAAGGCCCTCTTCGTCATGCTCGACGGCTACCAGCGCGAGTACGGCCTGAGTTCGGCGGTCGTCGTGCCGGTCAATCTCTACGGCCCGTATGACAACTTCGATCCCGAATCCTCCCACGTCATCCCCGCGCTGATCCGCAAGTGCGAGGAAGCCCGCGTGTCGGGCAGCGATCACATCACCTGCTGGGGCACCGGCGCAGCTTCACGCGAGTTCCTCTATGTCGATGACGCGGCCGCGGGCATCGTCGCCGCCGCCCGGATGATCGACCAGCCCGACCCCATCAACCTGGGCACCGGCCGGGAAATCACCATCCGCAATCTCGTCGAGTTGATCGCCCGGCTATGCGACTTTGGGGGGCGGATCGAGTGGGACCCGAGTAAGCCCGATGGCCAGCCGCGCCGCTGCCTGGACACCACGCGCGCCCGCGAACGCCTCAACTGGACCGCCGGCACCGACTTTGAGCCGGGCCTCCGCCGCACCATCGACTGGTGGCGCACTCAAACCAAGCAGTGATCAAGTGACACCACCACGGGCTTGCCGGTCCGACGTTCCGTCGGCGGCCTTCTGGAGTTTGGCTTTGTCTTCCGGGGAGAGGCCGGGGGCGTAACGGTCGCGCTGGGGCAGGTTGGCGTTGCCGCGGGCGGCTTGCCAGATCGTCTGCTGGTGGCTCTGCCGCCAGGACAGGAGGGCCTGGAGGACGCGGGCGGCGCCGTCGTGGTCCAGGCCCATGGCCGCCAGGTCGCGGTTCCCCAGGCACAGGTCACGCCTTCCAGGGCGATCGGCACAATCGCGGCCGGTCCGAATAAAAACCCCGATATGACACGGCCATGGGCGTTTTGTCCCATTGGTGTTGCGCCCCGGAAGTTCAGGGGCGCAACCCGCTCTGGCCGGGGCGCAACCCGCTTACGCCGGGGCGCTCTACCCAATTGGCGGGGCGCGCCCCGAATCTCCCGCGTTGCGCCCCGCCCGGTTGGTGGCGCTCCACGAACCGGCCGTGTTGCGCCCCGCATCTTCCGGGGAGCGCTACGACTCGTGCCCATCGCCAGTTCCCCGCGTCATCCTGCAATCTCTCGGGCGGACTTGGCGATCTGATCCCAGCAATACGCGAGGTCAACTCCGGAACCTGCAAACTCATTTTCCGAGATAGCGCCGTCTTCCCGGGATCATGCGATCCGCCCCTCGGAATTGGCAAGCGCATCGCCGAAATGGCTAATGCGCATGGGGAAATCGCCAATGCATCCAGTGAGCGCGCCCATGCATTGGACGCCATTGCCAAGGCAATCCGATGCCATTCCAACCGCCTCGGCGGCGACCGCTGGTCGCTCATCGCGGCCTACCGCGACGGCTCGGTCAAAGACATCTCAACCGCCTTGAGCAGGGCAACGACAACACCGCGCGTCAGCCGGCGTCGTCGGTACGATGTGCCACGTGTGCTCCCCGCTCTGGGCCTGGTAAATGCAGGCCACGCTCTTGAATTTGCCCAGATCAATCGCGAGAATTGTTGCTTGGGTTCCGGGGGTCATGTCGGGTCTCCTTGTGCGGCTTGAGTCCTGGGGCGACCCCCTCGGAACATCCGGGGGCGGTCAGCCCGTCACACTTGGGACGATAGTCCCACATCAGGACCACCGCCGGCAGACCCGGCTTTCATAGTTTCTTTTCCGTCCTCACAAGTTACGTCAACCTGTACCATATTGCGCCAGTGATCAGAACGAGGCCAGCCATTACCATGACCCCATAGTACACGCGCACCATCACAACAGACCTGAATTTCCATAGGTCCGTATTTAGCAAGTAACCCACTGGTACCAATGCCAACTCGACACCAAGGCCACATAATACGCACAAAATGCTGATCGCCTTTGGATCGGCACGGCCTACGCATATATTGAGCACTTGCCAACACGCAAGCACCAATAGGTATGTCGCAACTGACGCAAATAGACTGATAATAACCAGACTAATCCACGAGTGGCGACTTTGCATGGCCTAAATAGCCTCTTCACATCAGATAAGGGACCAGAAAAGGTGTCAGGGGAAGCAAAGGGGTCGGGAGCAATCCTGTTCGGCACGGGGATTGTATTAGCTTGTGCGATAGGTTGACGGTGCAGGCAGAGGGACCAGATGGCCAACCGGGGCTTGGGGGGCACGGAAAAGGGGTCGGGAGTCTTTGATTGGCTTCCAGTTGCCCCCAAAGCCCAAATAATGACTCCCGACCCCTTTTCTATTCCCCCCAGCTGCCCCCAAAGCCCAAATAATGACTCCCGACCCCTTTTCTATTCCCCAATCGGCACACCACCACAGAACATCACCCGGCAAGAACCGCGATTTCGTGTTGGCATTCAAGTCACGTCGCAGACAGTGTTTACAGCTTACGTTTATGGCATTCGTACCTGTCCAGTTTTCTCCGCCTAGCGGCCAGGCCGACCAGCAATGCGGCAGACATGAGTCCCGTTGCGGGCTCAGGGACCAGGACCAGGCGAACGTTGTCGATGTACACCGTTGCCGACACGCCAGAAGTCTTGCTGATGTAGAATTGGAAAGCGGAAGCCACATCCAAATCGCTGACGTCGTCGCCAAAGATCTGGTTAAATGACTCGCCGGTAAAGAACTCGGAATCGAGGTCAATCACGAGGTCCTGGTGTTGACCGACCCCGAGCGATGTGATCGATACGGTGTCGGTGAACTGGTTCTGGACACCGAAAGTCCCGTTATCAAAGTCATCGCCGAACACGGTGACGCCGATGTCCGCAAAGGTAAGGCCAACGGGGATCTCGACAATGGTCATGTCGAATTGGACGGAGATTACGCCCGGGGGGTTGTTGAGGTCCGCGGGGATGACTGTCTGTGTGCGGACGCCGACAAAGCCGGCGGCTCCGGCGACATACTTCAATGAAGTCGTTCCGTCAGTGACACCGATGCTTGTCTCGGCACTCGCCGTGGCCCCCAACCCAAAGAAGCCGTCGAGCCCGGTTTCAAAGGAGTAGGCCAGCGAGGCGCTGGCAGAATCCGCAATGCAGAGCGTGGCGACAAGGGCCGCCGAAGCCAACAAGCAGACTCTTTTTCTCAACATTAGATCTCCTCCTTCATGATCGCAGGGAAATGGCGGCACTTGCTCAACATTGTAGAGGCCGGCAGAGAGAGTGCAACGTTTTTCGGCAATCGTCGCCTCAAGCTCGATGCCCGCGCTTCCTTGCCCGGGCGGCGGGGCTAACAACCTGAGTTCGGGATAGGCAGCCGCATCCTGTGGCGGCGCTGGCCGCTTTGGACTGCGGTGGCCGCGACACCGCTTTAGCTTGCGGCGGAGCCGTTTGGGCACGCCCCCAGGCGTTGCCGGCGGCCAAAGACGCGCCGCGTCGAGCCAAAGCGGCGTCACAGCCGCCGCACTCCAAAACCGTCGATGGGCTTATCCCGCACTCAGGTTAACAGTAAGTATACGGATCAGAACTACCTATCAGTATATCGCGAAGCGTGCGGACTGCAAGAGGAAACTGCTCTTGGAATGAATCCAAGGGCACACGATTTAACCATACCGCCGCCTAGTGCATTGTCACACAATGATTTTAGGGTAGACCGACTTCAGTTTGCGTCG
>JBBDMX010000120.1:0-9908 GCA_040878035.1 Phycisphaeraceae bacterium
CCCTCTCCCTCAGAAGGGAGAGGGGGTCAGAGCGGCCATATGCAATTGCCCTGCGCCAGGGAGGACCCCGCCCTGAAGTCCGCCGTCCAGCGGTTACACTATCGCTCATGCCCAAGTCGTCGCCATTTCGCGTGGTGATCCTGGCCAACCACGACAAGCCGGCGGTAGGTCAGGCGCTCGAGTCGTTGCGGCCGTGGCTGCGGCAACGTGCGACCATCGTGGCCGAGCCGCCCATCAAGTCCGCCACGCGCCAGTCCGCCAGCCAGTGGCCCCAGGCCGACGTGGGCATCGTGCTCGGCGGCGACGGCACCCTGCTGGCGCAGGCGCGGCAGGTCATCGACATCGGTCTGCCGCTGCTGGGCGTCAACTTCGGCAAGCTGGGCTTCCTGGCCGAGTTTGGCCTCGACGACCTGCGGCAATACTGGGACGACATCGTCGCCGGCCGGGTGCCCAGCAGTTCGCGCATCGCCCTGGATGTCCGCGTCTTTGCCCGGGCCCCGGACGATCCCTGGGTGTGTCAGGCCGACCAGGAGGGGGCGCGGGTGGACGAAGTGGCCATCAACGATGCCGTGCTCACCGCCGGCGCGCCGTTCCGCATGATCGAAATGGAACTGCACCTGGGCTCCAACGGCGCTAAGGGTTACACGACCACCTTCTCCGGCGACGGGGTCATCGTCTCGACGCCCAGCGGTTCGACGGCCTACAACCTGGCCGCCGGCGGGTCCATCGTCAGCCCCGACCTCGACGCCCTGTGCATCACGCCGATCTGCCCGCACAGTCTGGCATTCCGTCCGCTGGTGATCAACGCCTCGCACTGCCTGGGCCTGCGCGTCAACCGCGCCAACGCCGGCACCTCGCTGGTCGTTGACGGCCAGATCCCTGAAACCATCCGTGCGGGCGAACAGGTTTTCATCCGCCGGCACACGCATCGCCTCAGACTACTACACCACCCCGAGCTTAATTACTGGAAGATGCTGGCACATAAAATGCACTGGGCGGCCCGGCCCAGAAGTGGATGAACACAAAGGCACGAAGGCACGAAGAAAGAGAGGATGAAACCGCGGATGGACGCGGATGAAGAGGGAACATGGATGGACATGTTGGACAGGATGGATAGGCAAGGAAACAGGCCATATCCATCCTGCAAATCATGCCCATCCCCGTTTCTTGTTTTCCCTGCCCGCGTCCATCCGCGGCTAACTCCTCTTCTTCGTGCCTTCGTGCCTTCGTGTCTTCGTGTTCAATTTGATCGGAAAGCATCATGAGCAAGATGACGGTGGGCGGATACCTGGTGCGCCGGCTCGAGCAACTGGGCCTGCGGCACGTCTTCGGCGTGCCGGGCGATTACGTGCTGGGCTTCTTTGATCTGCTGGTCGCCAGCGAAATGCAGGTGATCGGCACGTGCACGGAGATCGGCGCGGGGTTCGCCGCCGATGGTTATGCGCGGGTCAATGGCCTGGGGGCGGTGTGCATCACCTACTGCGTCGGCGGATTCAATGCGCTCAATGCCGTGGCGGGCGCGTATGCCGAAAAGTCGCCGCTGATCATGATCAGCGGCGCGCCGGGGATGAACGAGCGGGCGCGGTCGCCGCTGCTGCATCACCGCGTGCGCGACTTCAACACGCAGCGGCTGATCTTCGAGAAGGTGACCATCGCCTCGACCGCGCTGGAAGATGCCGTCTCGGCGCCGCAGGAGATCGACCGTGTGCTGTCGGCGTGCGTGCTCCAGAAGCGTCCGGTATACATCGAGTTGCCGCGCGACATGGTGAATCAGCCCTGTGCCGAGCCGGGCGCGCTGAAGATCGACTCGCCGCGCAGCGATTCGCAGCCGCTGGCGGAGGCCGTCGCCGAGGCCGCCGGCATGATGAAGGCGGCCCGCCGGCCGGTGATCCTGGGCGGGGTCGAAATCCATCGCTTTGGACTCCAGGAGCCGTTCCTCAAGCTCATCGAAGGCACGGGCTACCCCGTCGCCGCCGTGCTCCTGGGCAAGAGCATCATCAGCGAACGACACCCGCAGTATTTGGGCATCTATGAAGGGGCGATCGGCAAGGAGACGGTGCGCAAGGCGGTGGAAGGCTCGGACTGCCTGCTGATCATGGGCGCGTTTCTCACGGACATCGACATCGGGGGCTTTGGCACGCGTATCGACCCAGCCCGGACGGTCAACGCCACCGCCGACCGCATCTCGATCCGCCATCATCATTTTGACCAGGTGGTGCTGGGTGATTTTCTGCGCGCGTTGACCAAGGCGCCGTTCGGCAGACCCCGGCGCGGCAACCCCCGGAAGCCGCGGCGCTTCGTGGAGGTGCGGCCGTTCAAGCCCGTGCCACGCCGGCCGGTGACCGTGCGCCGATTCTTCCAACGCATGAACGATTTCCTCGATCAGAACACCATGGTGATCTGCGATATCGGCGACAGCCTGTTCGGCGCCGCCGACCTGGTGATTCATCGGCGAACTGAATTCCTCAGTCCGGCGTACTACACGTCGATGGGCTTTTCCGTGCCCGCCGCGGTCGGGGCGCAGGTCAACAACCGCAAACTGCGGCCGGTCGTGTTCGTCGGCGACGGCGCGTTTCAGATGACGGGGATGGAATTGAGCACCGCCGTGCGCTATGGGCTCAATCCGATCGTGTTCGTGCTCAACAACCGCGGCTATACGACCGAGCGGTTCATTCATGAAGGCCCGTACAACGACGTGCACGAATGGGCGTATCACAATCTGCCGCAGGTCTTGGGCGCGGGCTGGGGCTGCCAGGTGCAGACCGAAGGCCAGCTCGAGCACGCCCTGGAGCAGGTGCGTGCCAACGACCAGGCCTATGCGATCATCAATGTCGAACTGGAGCCGATGGACCACTCGCTGGCCTTGGGCCGGCTGGCCAAGCGCCTGGGCAAACGCGTGGGCGGAAAATAGCCGGGGATTAATCGCCCGTCAGTGAATATGCTTATGTCACTGGGTTGTTTTGACAGAGTCACGAATTAGCCAAGCTGGAGTTGAACATGAAAACGCCGGGACGATGGATTGGATGCTTGACCGCCCTGCTCCTGGCGGCGGCTTTACCGCATGACGGGCTGGCCAAGGCGGCGGCGGACGACGAGGCCGTGAAGGTCATCACCAGTGGGCCGCTGACGGCGCCGACCACGCAGCCGGCTGAAGACCTGACCGGCAAGGTCGCCCAGTCACTGGACCCGCGTGAGGTGTTCCTCAAGCGGCCGGGCACGGTCGGGTGGCTCAAGCTTCAGGGTCCCGTGCGCGACGGCCCGCCGCCGTTCGCCTGGGTCGCCGAGTCGGGCCGCCGGCCGTCGCTGGCGGTCATTCTGGCGCAGCTCAAGCACGTGGCCCAGGACGCCAAGAGCAAGGGCGTCGTGCTGGCGCTGGACGAGCCGCAGTTGTCCTGGGCGCAGATCGACGAGATCAGCGCCGCCATCGCCGCCATCCGCGCCGCCGACAAGAAGGTCGTCGTGGTCAGCCAGCAGTACGACACCCACACCTACCTGCTGGCGTGTGCCGCTGACCGCATTCTGCTTCAGCACAAGGGCGTGATCCTGCTTAACGGCCTGGGCATGGAGGAGATGTATCTGGCGGGCCTGTTGGAGAAGATCGGGCTCAAGGCTGATTTCGTGCAGGTCGGCAAATACAAGGGCGCTGATGAGCAACTAACCCGCACCGGCCCCAGCCCCGAATGGAGCCAGACGATCGACGCGCTGCTCGACGACATGTACGCGCAGATGATCGAGCGCATCAGCCAGTCGCGCGGCTTGAGCCGGGGCGAAACCGTCAAGGCCATCGCCGAGTGCTGGACGATGAGCGACCAGGACTACGTGAGCCGCAAACTCGTGGACCAACTGGCGGACCGCACGCTGACCGAAGTGACCGAGCAGATGTATGGCGAGGCCTTTGCGTGGGACCAGGACATGGGCAACACGCCCGTGCTGGCGCGCAGCGACAACCCGCTGATGTTCCTCCAGATGTTGATGCAGGACAGCCGGCCGCGGATCAACCGGGACACGATTGCGGTGATCCACGCTTCGGGCGTGATCGAGAGCGGCGACAGCCGGGCCTCGGGTCAGAGCGGCGGACGTGCCGGCCTGTTCGGCGGAGCGTCGATCGGCAGCCGAACGATGGAGAAGCTGCTGGACAGCATCGCCGACAACGAGCACATCAAGGGCGTGATCCTGCGCATCGATTCGCCCGGCGGGTCGGCCATCGCCAGTGAAATGATCTGGCAGGCGGTGCGCCGCCTGGGCGAGAAGAAGCCGGTGTACGTGAGCATCGGCGCCATGGCTGCCAGCGGCGGTTATTACATCGCCTGCGCGGGCCACGAAATCTACGCCTCGCCGCACAGCATCATCGGGTCGATCGGCGTGGTGGGCGGGAAGATCGTGTTGGGCGGGCTCTACGAGAGGCTGGGTGTTGGCGTTTACCAGCGCAATCGCGGGCCGATGGCCGACATGTTCAACAGCACCACCCCGTTCACCCGCGAACAGAAGGCGGCGCTGGAGTCGGTGTTCAATCGCACCTATGAGCAGTTCCTCGACCGCGTGACCACGGGGCGCGGCAAGCGGTTGGACAGGGAGCACGTCGCCGACGTGGCCCAGGGCCGGGTCTTCACCGGCCGCGCCGCCCTGAACAATCACCTGATCGACAAAGTCGGCGGCATCGAGCTGTGCCTGGCCGACCTGGTCGAGGACCTGGAGCTCAAGGCCGGCGCTTATGACGTGGTGAACCTGCCTGAGCCGATGACCTTGCCCGAGTATCTGGACTCGATCTTCGGTGTGAACGCTCAGGCGCCCGCCATGTCGCTGGCGGCGACGCAGCTTGGGGAGTTGGGTGCGGCCCGGGCGCTGTTGGGCGACCGCGCTTGGTCGCAGGCCGAGGCGGCGCTATCCGGCCTGATGCTGCTGCGCAGCGAGCACGTGATCACGCTGATGCCGACGGTGATCGATGTGCATTAGCGTGTAAAATGCGGCCATGAAAATCGCTGTCATTCTGCCGGCCGCGGGTGTGGGCAAACGCTTTGCCCAAAGTGACGCCAACTCGGCTGCGACGTCGAAGATCGAGCAGGACCTTGGCGGCCGGCCCGTGTTTCTGCGCGCCATCGAGCTCTTCCTCAATCGTCCCAACGTGGGACAGATCATCATCGCGGTCAACCCCGACGCCGTGGATGAATTTCGCTTCCGCTGGAGCGACAAGCTGGCGTTCCACGGGGTGACCATCGTCGCCGGTGGCCGCAAGGAACGCTGGGAAACCGTGCTCAAGGCGCTGGAGGCTGTGCAGTCCGGCTCGACCCATGCCGCCATTCACGATGCGGCCCGGCCGCTGACCAGTGCCGCGCTGATCGATCGCGTGTTCGAGGCGGCTGCGAAGTATCCGGCGGTGATCCCCGGACTGCCCGCCAGCGCCACGCTCAAGCGCGTCGCGCCGGTCGATTCGCCGCCGCAGGATGCCGATCCGCTGGATGCGATCTTCGGCAGTGCCGGCAAGCCGACGATTCACGTGCAGCGCGTGGTGGCGACGGTCGATCGCCGCGACATGGTGGAAGTGCAGACGCCCCAGGTGTTCGCGCTTGACCTGCTCCGCCGCGCTTATGCCCAGATCACCGACGGCCGGCTCGATCCCACCGGCGTGACTGACGACGCCAGCCTCATCGAAGCCATGGGCGAACCGGTCATGGTGGTCGAAGGTGAATCGACGAATCTGAAAATCACCCGTCCGCCCGACCTGGCGCTGGCATCGGCATTCGTGGCGGCACAAGAGCAGAAGCACGCCATCGGCCTGGCCAAAAAGCGCCTCTTTGCCGATGAAGAGGAATAGGGAATTGCCACAGATAAACACAGATGAACACAGATGAGAAAATCAGAAAATACAGGAAATGCAGAAAATGCAGGAAATCGGAAAGGTATCGGCCGGCGGGCCCATTCCGATTTTCTGCCTTTTCTGCTTTTCTGTTTTCCTGCTTTTCTTCATCTGTGTTCATCTGTGTTCATCTGTGGCCCCTGATCTACCGCGACTTCACGCTCGTCCACACTTCGTCGTAGACGCGGATGTCGTTGCCCAGCGTGTGCAGCAGTTCCAGTGTTTTCATGACCTCCGCCGGCGGATAGATCGCCGGATTGGCGCGGTCCTCGGCCCTGATGAGCGGCAGTGAATCCTTGTTGGGCGTGGCGTACCTGTTGTAGTTTGACAGCTTGGCGCCGTTTTGCGGATCGAGAATGAAATTGATGAACCGATGGGCGCCGCCGGCGTTGGGCGCCTTGCCCAACACCAGCATCACGTCCACCCAGATGTCGCCGCCTTCCTTGGGCACGGCATAGCCGATGTTGGGGTTGTCCCGGCCTTCGCGGATGGCATCGCCGTTGTAGACCATCGCCAGGTCCGCCTCGCCGGTCTTGATCTTATTCACGCCGCCCACGCCGCCTTCGAATCCCAGGCACTTGCTGCTGCGCTTGGCGGCCAGCACCAGTTCACCCGCGGCCTTGACCTTCTGCGGATCGACGCTGTTCATCGACTCGCCTCGATACTTCAAGGCCGCGCCCAGCGTGTCACGCATCGAGTCCATCATCACAAACCGTCCCGGCTGCTGGTCCGCCTCGAACAGCAGGGCCCAGGAAATGTCCTGCGGATTGGCCAGTTTGTCCTTGCGGAACATCAGGCCCACCGTGCCCCATTGATACGGCGCGCTGTGCTTCATGCCCCGGTCGTAAGCGGGGTCGTTGAATTCGTCGCTGATATGGGACAAATTGGGAATCGCAGCGTGATCCAGCGGCTGCACCAGGCCCAGCTTGATCAGCCCCGGCACCGCCTCGTTGGACGCCACCAGCACGTCGTAGAGCTTCTCGCCGCCGGCCTGCTTGAGCTTGGCCAGCATCTCCTCGGTGTTTTCATACACGTCGATGCGCACCGTCAGGCCGGTCTCCTGCTCAAACTGCTCGACCAGATCGTCGCCGATGTACTCCGAGTACATGAACACGTTGACGGTCTGCGCGGGACTGCTGCCTCGGTCGGAACAACCTGTCAGCAGCAACGGCAGGGCGGCCAGGCTCAAGACGATCTTGGTGAACAAACGCATGGGTGCTCCAGTCATTGGTCAGTTTGCCGCCGCGACAGGCGCTGTAGCGCCAAGACGAGCAGCACGGTGGCTAACAGGATAATCGTGGAAAGGGCGTGCGTCCTGGCGGTCAGTCCGCGGCGGAGTTCGCCGTAGATGTGGATCGGCAGGGTCGTGGACTGCGGGCCGGAGGTGAAGAAGCTGATGACAAAGTCGTCCAGTGAGAGGACCAGTGCCAGCATCGCGCCGCCAAGGATGCCCGGCAGCAGCAGGGGCAGCAGGATGCGCCGCATCAGGTAGGGTGTGCTGGCGTAAAGGTCGCGGGCCGCTTCCTCGAGGTTCGTGCCGATCACCGCCAGCCGGCTGCGCACCACCAGCGTGACGAAGGAGACCTGGAACGTGACGTGGCCGATGATCATCGCCGGCAGCCCGGGATCGAAGAAGCTCGACAGGGTTCGCAACAGGGCGAAGGCCGCGACGAGCGATGCGGCGATGATGATGTCGGGCGTGACCACGGGCAGATAGACCACGCCGTCGAGCATGGTGCGGACGCGCCGCGGCCAGGGGAAGCGGTCCATGCCCAGTGCCAGCAGCGTGCCGATGATGGTGGAGATGACAGTGGAAGCGCCGGCCAGGAGCAGGGTGTTGACGGTGACTTGGCGCACGCGCTGGTCATGCCAGAGTTGGCCGTACCATTTGAGGGTGAAGCCATACCAGACGAAGCCGCGTTCGGCGTCATTGATGCTGAATGCCGCCACCGCCAGGAGCGGGAGATAGATGACCAGGATGGTCGCCAGGGCGGCGACGTACAGGGCCGGGTGCAGGCGTTTCATAGGGCCGCCTCCCCGCCGCGCGATTCGGACGACTTGCGGAAATAGCGCCGGCTCAGCCACAGGCCCAGCAGCGTCATCGCCATGAGCACGAGCGACAGGGCGGCGCCGTAGGGGTAATCGCGGCTCTCGCCAAACTGCTGCTGGATCAGGTCGCCTACCAGCATGTACTTCGAGCCGCCCAGCAGCTTGGGAATGACGAACATACCCATGGCGGGAATGAAGGTCAGGACAATCGCGGCGACCAGGCCGGGCCGGATCTGCGCCAGAATCGCGTGGCGAAAGACGCGCCAGCGCGAGGCATAGAGGTCGCTGGCGGCCTCGACGAGCGACCAGTCCAGCCGCTCGACGTTGGTGTAAATCGGCAGCACGGTGAAGGGCAGCAGCGTGGTGATCATGCCCAGGTACACCGCCAGCGGCCCGGGATAGAGCCCCGCGCCGTCATCGATCCAGCCCAGCGCCTGTGCCGCGCGCGAAGGCGGAAACTGCGGCGAAAGCACGAGCATCCAGGCATAGGCGCGCACGACCATGTTGGTGCAGCAGGGTACGATGATCAGCGCCAGCCACGCCATCCGGCTGCGCCTCGGACGCGAGGCGATGAAGAATGCCAGGGGAAAGGACAGGACGAGATTGACGGCGGTCGTCACGCTGGCGACGGTGATGGTGCGGCCGAGGATGCGCAAGGTGTCGGCCGACCAGCCGAACATGCCCCAGCCCATGGTGCGCGTGAGGTTCTCGGTGGTGAGCTCCCATACGAACGTGCCGTAGGGCCCGCGCTGAATCATCGCGATGACAACCAGCAACAGCGCCGGCAGAGCGAGAAAGAGCACAAGCCAGAGAAGGCCGACGCCGACATACAGCCCGCCGCGCAGAAGCAGGGCACGGCGGCGCTTCATCTGGCCGTGCCAGACGATGACCGAACCGGTGGCGTGCTCAGCGCGGCTCAATCGGAGAGCACCTCCAGGGCGTCGGCGGGCAGCTCCAGCCACACCATGTCGCCCGGGCGCAATCCGTTGGCGCTGGGCGTTTGTACGCGCAATGCCCCGGGCTCGATGAACAACTCCACATGCGGGCCGCAGTAGATCAACTCCCGGACGCGCCCCTGCACGCCGTTGCATACGGGCTTATCGCGGACAACATTGATCCGCTCGGGCCGGATCGCCAGCGTGCCCTGCTGCCAGGTGGGCGATGTGCGGGCATGCAGGTCGCCCAGTTCCGTGCGGACGACGCCGTTGTGATGCGCCGCAGGAATCAGGTTGGCGGCGCCCAGAAATTCGGCGACGAACTGGTTGCAGGGCCGCTGATACACCTCGCGCGGACTGCCGTGCTGTTCGATGCGCCCCGCACGCATCACCAGGATGCGATCGCTGACCGTCATCGCTTCGTCCTGGTCGTGCGTGACGAGGATGAACATCTTGCCCAGGCGGCGCTGAAGGCTGCGTAGCTCCAGTTGCAGTTGCCCGCGCAGCTTGGCGTCCAGCGCGGACATCGGCTCGTCCAGCAGCAGCACCGCCGGTTCGTTGACCAGGGCCCGCGCCAGGGCGACGCGCTGTTTCTGCCCGCCGGAAAGTTGATGCGGCAGGCGGGCAGCAAACTCGTCGATCTGGAGAAGCGCCAGCACGGCATCCACGCGGCGCCGCACCTCCGTCCCAGAGACGCCCCGCGCTCTTAGCCCAAATGCGACGTTCTCGAACACCGACAGATGCGGGAACAACGCATAGCTCTGAAATACCGTGTTAATCGGCCTGCGATTGGCGGGCAGCGACGTGATATCGCGATTGCCCAGCACCACCGCGCCGCCGTCGGCACGTTCCAATCCGGCCAGAATGCGCAGCAGCGTCGTCTTGCCGCAGCCCGACGGCCCCAGCAACGTGACAAACTCGCCGGCGGCGACGTTGAGCGATACGTCGCAAAGCACTTCCACCCGGCCAAAATGCTTGCGGATGCCGCGCACGCACAAGGCCCCGGAATCATCGGCATCTGGTTATGCACTTTACTCTAGTTCCCGACGATCTGATGGTAGGTCCGGGCT
>JBBDMX010000121.1:0-47826 GCA_040878035.1 Phycisphaeraceae bacterium
GCCAAGTCAAGATAGCCCGGTCCGCAACTAGAGTAAAGTGCATAACCAGATCCCGTCGATTAGGAGGGTACCCCCGGACCCAGTATCGCCGGTGTCCCAGTATCCCCCGGACCCCGGCCCCCCGAACGCCCGGGCGCCCGGACCCCCGGACCCCCGGACGCCGAAACGCATGGGGATATGGTCGGCTCGGCAGTCCGAGAGCACTGGCCGCTTTGCGGTCGTTGGCGCTGAGGCTGTGATCCCGTAGCATGTCGCCCGCCTACTTGTGGACTTCGATGCTTTTAAGCGACTTTGGTTATCTGATTCTGGCGTTGTTCCTGGTGCTGCTCAACGGCTTCTTCGTGGCCGCGGAGTTCGCCATGGTCAAGGTCCGCGCCACGCGAATCCGGGAAATGGCGGAGCAGGGCGGCTGGCGGGCGGGCGTCGCCAAGGCGGTCATCGATCACTTGGACGCCTATTTGAGCGCCACGCAACTGGGCATCACGCTGGCGTCGCTGGGGTTGGGCTGGCTGGGCGAGCCGGCGTTCGCGCACCTGCTGGAGATGGTCCTGGGGCCGATCCTGCCCGCCGCGGCGCTGCACGGTGCGGCCTTCATCGCTGCCTTTGCCATCATTTCCTTCCTGCACATCGTGCTGGGTGAGCTGGCGCCCAAGTCGCTGGCGATCAGCCGGCCCGAGGCCACCAGCCTGTGGGTGGCGGCGCCGCTGCGGGTGTTCTACTACCTGATGTACCCGGCCATCTGGGCCTTGAACAACGCGGCGCTGGCGTGCCTCAAGCTCTTTGGCGTTCAGCCGGTGGGCGAGGGAGAGACGGCCCACTCCGAAGAAGAGCTGCGCATGATCGTGGCCGCCAGCCACGCCCAGGGCGTCCTGAACGCCAGCGAGCGCACCATGCTGGAGAACGTCATGGAGTTCTCCGAGCGGCGGGTGACGCAGATCATGGTGCCGCGACCGGACATGGTGTGCCTGGATGTCGCCAGCTCGATGCAGGAGAATCTGGACATCGTGCGTGAGAACCAGCACACGCGGTATCCGGTGGCGTCGGGCAACAAGGACACGATCATCGGCATGATCCACGTCAAGGACCTGCTGACGCTCGGGGGCGCCACCGGGGTCAAGACGCTGGCGGAGCTGCGCCGGCCGATCCTGTTCGTGCCCGAGTCGGCCATGATCGACCACCTGCTCAAGACCTTCCAGCGTCGCCGCAGCCACATGGCGATCGTGGTGGACGAGTATGGCGGGGTATCGGGCATGGTGACGCTCGAGGACGTGTTGGAAGAGATCGTCGGGGAAATCCGCGACGAGTTTGACGCGCAGGAGGAGGCGACGATCGAGCCGATGGGCGACAAGGTGATGGTGGACGCGGGGCTGCCCCTGGAGGAGGCGGCCGAGCGATTCGGCTTCACCTATCCGCCCGACGATGCGATCAATACGGTGGGAGGCTACGTGCTGAAGCTGTTGGGTCGTGTGCCCAAGGAGGGCGAGACGGTGACGATGGGCCGGCACCGCGTGGAGGTGATGGAGATGGACGGCTTGCGCGTGGCGCAGTTGCGTTTTCACCTGTTGCCGGGGCAGGAGATGCCCAAGTCAGATCCGGTTGATGATCGGCAGTAATCGTGGAGCCTTCCGCACGACCGCCGCTGCTGCCTAAGCGACCTGCTCGCCAAAGGGAATAGGCTCACCGCTGGCGAGGCTGAAGAGGACATCAGGGCAGATATCCACGCCATTGGGCCATACCAACGTTCCGAGTTCCGCATCAATGCGCACGCGGGCAAAGTAGGCCGGATCATGAAGCGGCTCAAACATACCGTGACGGTGCAACAAGCGCGCCCTGAAATCGACTTCGGCGCGCAGGCCATTGTCGAAAGTCAGTGCCAGACGGTGGCCGCCCAGATAACGGGCTTGGACAACTCGTGGCGACATGGATCAACCCTATTTCAGGGGTGCAATTGGTGCGGCAGCCGCGCCATTCCGCAAGCGATGCCAGTTTTCCAGCAGTTCCCTCTGATGCAGCGCCGTCCACTCCAGCACCATGGACTCAGCTCGCGGCGGTAGCGTTCCGTTCATGACCTCAATTGGATCGATACTGATCGAAGCGCTCATGCCCGAATACCGAGCATGAAAATGAGGCGGACCGTGCTCGTCAAAATACATCTGAATCACGATGCCAAAGAATCGACTGATTTCGGGCATGGTTCCCCCCACGACGGATTGTATGCCGTCACATCGGATTGTGTTTGTCTACGAGCGCGACTTGCCGTGTTTGTTGCGCGATCCAGTGGGCTTGCTGCGGGGCTGTGGTTTGCCCGCTTGCTTGCTCGCTGCCTTCCAGCGCTTCACACTGGAGGTGATCTCCTCCCGCGCCTTGTCCGCCGATTCCCAGCCCAGCGTCTTGACGATGTCTTCGCCCTGCTCGCCCTCGAGTTCCTTATAGGTGGCGAAGAAGTGCTCGACTTCACGGAGGAAGTGCGCCGGCACGCGCCACAGGTCGTGGAAGTCGGCGAAGATCGGGTCAGTGCTGGGTACCGCCAGCACCTTGTAGTCGTTGAGGTCGCGGTCGGTCATTTTGAACAGGCCGATGGGCCGGGCCTCGATGAGGCAGCCGGAGAACGTCGGCTCGTTGACCATGACCAGGATGTCCAGCGGGTCACCGTCTTCCGCCAGGGTCTGCGGGATAAAGCCATAGTCGCCGGGATAGTGCAGCGACGAGTAGAGGTAGCGATCCAGACGCAACAGGCCGGTCTGCTTATCGACCTCGAACTTGCTGCGCCGGCCCTTGGGAATCTCCACAATGGTGTTGACCACCTCGGGGATGTTCGGGCCGGAGGGTACGCTCATGAACGGATTGGTGGTCATGCGGTATCTCGGGAAGCGGGCGGCGCGGTGCCTCTGCTTGATTTTGGCCACATGATAGCGGCAACGAATCTCCCCGGCCGGGCGGTCGTGACCCGGTGGCGGATCGCCAAGCGCCGAGTTGTCGGCGGCGGGCGTCGGCCGTTAAGCTTGGCCGCATGTCCAGCACCCGAAAGTCCGCGCGTTGCCTGGCCGTGCTCGGAACCGGCTCGGATGTGGGCAAGAGCATTATCGTCACGGGTCTATGCCGGCTTTATCGCGGCCGCGGCGTGGATGTCGCGCCGTTCAAGGCCCAAAACATGTCCAACAACTCCTACGTCACGCTCGACGGCGGAGAAATGGGCCGGGCGCAGATCGTCCAGGCCCAGGCGGCGCGGGTCGAGCCGACCGTCGATATGAACCCCGTCCTGCTCAAGCCCAGCGCCGACATCACCGCTCAGGTGATTGTGCAGGGCAAAGCGATCGGCACGCGGCAGGCCAGCGAGTATTTTGCCGACACTGACGCGCTGTTCGCCAGCGCCCGCCAGAGCCTGGGGCGGCTGCGCGATCGCCACGAGTTGATCATCATGGAAGGCGCCGGGTCCTGCGGCGAGGTGAACCTGCGCTCGCGCGACTTTGTCAACTTCCGCATGGCACACGCCGCCGACGCGCCGGTCGTCCTGGTGGCGGACATCGACAAGGGCGGCGTGTTCGCCCAGATCGTCGGCACGATGGAGGTCATCCCCGAGGAAGACCGCCAGCGTGTCGCCGGGTTCATCGTCAATCGCTTCCGCGGGGATGCGGCGCTCTTTGCCGACGGCATCGCGTGGATCCAGCAACGCACCGGCCTGCCCGTCCTGGGACTGGTGCCGTGGTTCTATCACATCCAGATCGACAGCGAGGACGGCATGCCGCTGGATGTGGTGATCGATCCACCGCATGCGCCAGCCGATGGCCGCATCAACATCGCGGTGATTCGCCTGCCGCACATCTCCAACTTCACCGATTTCAACCCGCTGACCCGCGAGGCGCCCGTGGCCCTGCATTACCTGTCGCGGCCCCGCGATCTGCGGCGGTACGACCTGCTGATCCTCCCTGGCACCAAGAATGTCCGCAGTGATCTGGACTGGCTGCGGCAGACCGGCTGGGATCAGCGGATCGTTGAATATGTCGAGCGCGGCGGACAACTGGCCGGGGTGTGCGGCGGCTATCAGATGCTCGGCCGGGCAGTGCACGATCCCCACGGCGTCGAGGGCGCGCCGGGCAAGACCGACGGGCTGGGCCTGCTCGACTTGGACACCACTTTGGCGGCCCAGAAGACGCTGACCCGCACCATCGGCCGATGGCGCGACCTGGACAGCCCGGTGGACGGATATGAGATTCACATGGGGGTGACCCGGCGTGGCGCCGACCTCAAGTCCGTACTAGACGTGACGGCACGCAGTGGCCAGGCGGTGCACGACACCGATGGCGCGGCCTCCGCCGATGGGCGCATCTGGGGCGTGTACTTGCACGGCCTCTTCGATGGGCAGGCCGCCCGGCGAGCATTTCTGCGCCGCCTGGGACCCGCGTTGGCCAGTGAGTTGCCCGACGATGACCTGGCGACGCTGGCGGAATTTCAGGATCGCCAATACGACCTGCTGGCCGAGCATCTGCGCCAGCATCTGGACATCGACGCCATGGACCGGATCATCGGCTTGTAGACCAACAGAGCCTTGCGGCGTAAGGCCGCGGTCGAAGGCCCAGCAAGCGGATTCACCGCGGGCTTACTCCGCGCGGCTCTGCAAGCGGATTCACCGCGGGCTTACGCCGCGCGGCTCTGCAAGCTCATTCACCGCGGGCTTACGCCGCGCGGCTCTGTAAGCTCATTCGCCGCGGGCTTACGCCGCGCGGCTCTGATTCGTGCAAGGTGGTCACTCCTGCCAACGGTGCAAGGCGTCGAGCAGTTGATCGATGTGCTGAGGTTGGAGATCGGCGCGCAGGCTCAGGCGGACGCGGGCGGCGTCGGGGGCGACAGTGGGGGTGCGGATGGCAGGGGCATAGATGCCGTGCTCGCGGAGATGGGCCGCCAGGGCCAGCGCGGATTCGCAGGTGCCGGTGATCAGGGGGATGATGGGGGTGGGGGGGGAATTGCGGATGTCGGATTTCGGATTGCGGATCTGGAAAGCCAGGTCGGAGATCTGCTCGTGGACATGCCGCGACATGGCCATGAGGCGTTGGCGCCGATGGGGTTCGTCGCGCAGCACGTCCAGCGCGGCGGTGATCGATGCGGCCTGTGACGGCGGCACGCTAGTGGTGTAGATGAACGAGCGGGCGTGGTTGACCAGCGTGTCGATGATGGTGCGTGAGGCGGTGACAACGCCGCCCAAGCAGCCCAGGGCTTTGCTGGCGGTGCTCATGACGATGGCCACGCGGTCGGTCACGCCCTGGAGCTCGCACAGGCCGGCGCCGCTGTCACCCAGCACGCCGGTGCCGTGGGCCTCGTCCACGACTGTCACCGCCTCGTAACGTTCCGCCAGGTCGCAGATCGTCGGCAAGTCGGCGGCGTCGCCGTCCATGCTGAAAATGCTGTCGGTGACGATGAAGGCACGTGAACTGGCCGCTGCTCCAGCGCAGTGGCGTTGGAGCAGGCGTTCCAGTTTGGTGTAGCCCAGGTGGGGAAAGACGCGCACGTCCCCGCCGCTGAATCGCGCCGCATCCAGCAGGCTCGCATGATTAAGCTTGTCCACGCAGATCAGGTCGCCCGGACGGACCAGGGTGGTCAGCACCGCCAGGTTAGCCATGTAACCTGTGGGGCATAGCAGCGCGGCCTGGGCGTGCTTGAAGGCGGCAAAGCGGGCCTCGATCTCTTCGTGCAGCGGCCCGTGTCCGCCGACGAGCCGGCTGGACCCGGCGCCCACGCCATAGCGTTCGATGGCTTGGATCGCTGCCTGCCGCAGGCGCGGGTGGCTGCTTAAGCCCAGATAGTCGTTAGTGGCCAGGTTGATGAAGGCGCGGCCCTGAATACGCACCATCGACTCATCGGGCTCGACGACTTCCAGACGGCGTAGCTGGTGCGATTGGGCCAGTTGGGCCAGATGCTCGCCCAACTCGTCCGCCAGTAGGTTGCTGCGCGCGGTGGTGGACTGGTGCGGCCGGGATTTCATCGGGATCAGCATTCGGGCCAGGAAGGCTCGGCTATATAGAAATCACTCATCGTCATCGTTGGCAGCGCCCAATCGGCCCGCCAGGTCTGCCGAGGTCTGGCCATTGTCCGTCAGCGTCTGCTTCATCAGCCGGCCCACCTTGAACTTCACCGTCCGCTTGGCGGGCACCCAGACCTTGTCCATGGTTTTGGGGTTCTGTGCCTGGCGGGCTTTGCGCTGCTTGACCTCAAAGACACCAAAGTCCCTGAACTCCAGGCGGTTGCCCCGGCCCAGCTCGATGATGATGCCATCGAGAAAGCTCTGCACGACCTGCTTGACGACCACCCGCCGCTCTTTGGTGGCCTCGGAAATCTGGTCGATGAGTTCCTTCTTTGTGATAGTTGCCATGGAGACGTGCCCTTGTCTGCGCTGAGTTTTGTGTTCGCCCGAGATTCCCGCCATCGTCGGCGAGTGCCGACGCCCGTTGATTCCCCCAATGTCAGACACAACTTACGTTCGGGGACTGGAGCTAGTATGACAACCGGCAAGCCGGGGGTCAAGGATATGCAAGACACATTACGCGTACCGGCATTGCGCGCTGGCACGGGCTGCCAAGCCGGACCCGAGGTCTGCCGAAGGTCCGGATTCGGGCTCTCGAAGAAATTCGGGCCTTCGCGGACTCAGGCCCGGCGTGGAAGATCCAGTCATCGGCATTGACAGCAAAACCTGCCGATCTACAATCGCACGCCCTCACCCTCTAAAGTTTCCCGGACCCCGGACCCGGAGTACCTCGTGGCCGATACCCTGCATTGCACCATTGTCACGCCGGAGCGTCAGGCCCTGGATGAAGAGGTGGTCTACGTCTCGTTGCCGGCGTGGGACGGCCTCCAGGGTATCGCCCCCCTGCGGGCGCCGATCCTGGTCAAGCTGGGCGACGGCGTTCTGCGTGTGGACCTGCCCGGCGGTCAGTCGCGGTCGTTCTTCATCGCCGGTGGCTTTGCCCAGATGAAGGATAATTGGCTGTCGATCCTCACGTCCGAGGCGATTACGCCTGACGAGGTGAACCGCCAGGACATCCAGGCTTCGCTCAAGGAAGCCGAGGCCCGCCAGGCGTCGACGACCGAAGAAGTGGAACAACGGTCGCGGCAAATCAATCGAGCCCGCGCGCTATTGTCCCTGGGCCAGCAGCCCGCGCGGCGTTGAAGAAAAGCAGTAAAGCAGAACATCAGGAAAGGCAGCAGACAGGAAGTTCGGGCTCGTGCGTCTGCCGGATGTGCTTTTTTGCTTTTTCTGTTTTTTCCCATCGCTGTGCCGATACATAATCCAAGGCGTTTACCCGCATGGCGGGAAGCCCCGCATCTATAATTGACGCTTGACCCCGGAGGCATGGACGCCCGTCGCTGCCGAATCGGAGGATCCGATGTCGCACTTGATTCGCCGCCTGTTTCCCAGCATGTTCCATCGGCGGCTGGTTCTGCTGGCCGGCCTGGTCGTGCTGGCGATGGCGGCCCTGGCGGGACAGATCAGCAATCTGACGCTGGTCAATGGCCAGATGTGGAAGGAGCGGGCCGAGGCGTCGCTCCAGACCACCCGGCTGATTCCTACGGTGCGCGGCGCCATTCTCGACCGCAAGGGCCGCGTGCTGGCGCAGGACAGGCCGGCCTTCGACGTGGCGGTGGACTACCGCGTGCTCAACGGTGAGTGGCAATACCGCCAGGCGCGGCGTGATGTCTTTCGTGCCAATCGCGACACCTGGCGCAAGCTGTCCGAGCCGCAGCGCAAGGAACTGATCGAGCAGGCGCAGAAGCCCTATGACCTACAGGCCGACGCCATGTGGCAGACGCTGGCGGACCTGGGCCGGATCGATCCGGCGGAGCTTCAACAGCGCCGCGACCGCATCAAGGCCAAAGTCGAGCGCATCGCCACCGATGTGATGCTGCGTCGGCAGAGGAGCCGTTCGGCGGAGCTGGACCAGGTGGTGCCGTTGGCGCAGGTGGCGCGACCCATCGCCGAGCAGGTGGCGCCGCACACGGTGCTGCCCAATATTGACGACGCCGGCCGGGCGATGCTTGAACGGTTAGTCGCCCAGGCGCGGCGGGGCGACGAGAATGTGCCGCCGGTCTGGAAGTTCGTCTGGATCGAACGCTCCCGCGAGCGCCAATACCCGCTGGGTGACATGCACCTGATGCTGGATCGCAGCACCTTTCCCAGTCCTATCCGGGTGATGACGCCGACGGAAGTGCAGGTGCACGGCGTGGCGGTTCACCTGATCGGCGACTTGCGCAACGTTTGGGATGAGGATGTCAACGGCGTGCGTGATCCGGCGACGGGGCAGGTTATCAAGCCCGGCCGGCCGTTTCGCCGCACCCAGGAGACGGGGCAGACGGTGATCGACCTCGGCGGCTATCTGCCGGGCGATCAGGTGGGCCGATGGGGCATCGAGCAGTCGATGGAGGCGGTGCTGCGAGGGCAGCGGGGCCGGGTGGTCGAGCATCTGGACACGATGCAGCAGGACCGCACCGAGCCGGTGGCGGGCAACGCGGCGCAGCTTTCGATCGACATCGCACTCCAAGCGCGGATTCAGGCGATCCTGGATCCGGCCATGGGCTTGATGCAGGTGCAGCCCTGGCAGCGCAAGTTTGCGGCCGATGACCTGCCGACCATGCCGCAGTTGGGTCAGCGCCTCAACGGCTCCGCCGTGGTGCTGGATGTCGCTACCGGGCAGGTTTTGGCGGCGGTGAGCCAGCCGGGCTTCACCATGGAGCAACTCAAGGATGAACCCCAGACGGTGTGGGACGATCTGGTCGATCGGCCGTTCCTGAATCGTCCCGTGTCGCTGCCTTACGAGCCGGGCTCGACGATCAAGCCCATCCTGCTGGCGGCGGCGATGACGGACCACAAGTACGCGATGGGCGAGGCGATCGAGTGCACCGGCCACCTGGATGCGGGGCACCCCGGCCGCTACCGCTGCTGGATCTACTCGCACTACGGTGGTCTGACACACAAGGCCCTGGAAGCGCCTGAGGCCTTGGCGCGAAGCTGCAACATTTTCTTCTACACGCTGGGCCGGCGTCTGGGTGCGCCGCGCGTGACGTGGTGGTATGGCCAGTTCGGCCTGGGTCTTACGCATAACTGCGGCATACCGCAGGAAGTGGCGGGTGACTTGCCTGATTTGGCCAACGTGGGCCGGCGTAATGCCGGGTTCGAGGACGCCGACGCTGTGCAGATGGGCATCGGCCAGGGGCCGGTGCGTTGGACGGTGATTCAGGCGGCGTCGGCATATGCCGCCTTGGCGCGGGGCGGGTATTACCTGTCGCCGACGTTTGTCGCCTCAGTCAATGGTTTGCCGGCGGCGCAGGAAAGCCGCGACCTGCACCTGGACCCGCGCGGCGTGGCGCTGGCGCTGCGCGGGTTGGATGAGGCCGCCAACAATCCAAGCTATGGCACCACACATCACCTATCAATACTCAATCGTGAGCCGATCTTCACCGTGCCCGGCGTGCATGTCCGCGCCAAGTCCGGCACCGCCACCGCCGCGCCCCTGCGTCAACCGATCGACGACAATAACGACGGCTACCCCGACCGCTACGGCCCGCCCATCCGCACCGGGGACCACGGCTGGGTCATCGCCATGGTGCAGCGCGAGGGCGAAGAGCAACCCCGGTACATCGTGGCCGCGGTGGTGGAATTTGGCGGCAGCGGCGGGGCAGCGGCGGGTCCCATCGTCAACCAGATCCTCCATGCCTTGCGTGCTGAGGGATATTTGTAGCTCAGGGCCGCGCGGCGTAAGCCCGCGGTGATTCGACCGCGGGCTTACGCCGCGCGGCTCCGACTCTTGCTTGATCCCATGCTCCAACGTCTGAGCAACATCTTCACCTTCCACCCCGGCTGGCTGGCGCTGCTGGCGGCGCTGGGCTTGACCGGCATCGGCATCACCGCCATCGCCACCGTGCCGCACGAGGTGGACTACGCCGCCCGGCAGGGGCAGTGGCTGGCGATCGCGCTGCTGGTCATGCTGCCCTTTGCCTTTCCGCACCCCAAGCTGATTGGCGACGCGTCGTATCCGCTGCTGGTGGTGACCATCCTTTTGCTGGTGTTCGTCATCCTGCCGGGCATGCCTGAGTCTGTCGTGCCGGTGCGCAACGGCATTCGCGCCTGGATCGACCTGAAGTTCATGCTCTTTCAGCCGTCGGAACTGGCCAAAATCGCCTTCATCCTGGCGCTGGCGTGGTATCTGCGTCATCGCAGCAGCTACCGCACGCTCACCGGGCTGCTGGTACCCTTTGCCATCATGTTTTTGCCGGTGCTGCTGATCCTCAGGCAACCTGACCTGGGCAGTGCCGTGCTCTTTGCCCCGGTGCTCTTTGCGATGCTCGTCGCTGCCGGGGCGCGCATGAGGCACATGGCTACGCTGGCGGTGCTGGCGTCGCTGTCCGTGGCGTATGTGTTCCTGTCCATCCTGTTTGACGCCTACATTCCCGCGTGGATGCAGGTGCTCAAGGGCTACCAGCGCGACCGCATCCGCGCCATGCTCGACCTGGTGCAGGACGGCACGCTCTATATCACCGACCAGGCGTACCAGCAGTACAAGGCCATGACGCTCATCGGCTCGGGCCAGGGCACGGGCCTGGGCGCCGAACGCTCGGCCACCATCATCCGCTTCAACTGGCTGCCCGAAGCGCACAACGACATGATCTTCGCCGTGATCGTCAACCGCTGGGGCTGGAGCGGCGCGATGATCGTGCTGAGCCTCTTCGTGCTGCTCATCGGCTCGCTGCTGTTGATCGCGGTGCGCAGCAAGGACCCCTTTGCCCGCCTGGTCGTCGTCGGCTTTGCCGCCCTGCTCTTCACGCAGATGACCATCAACATCGGCATGGCGATCGGCCTATTGCCGGTCATCGGCATCACGCTGCCCTTCGTCTCCTACGGCGGGTCGAGCCTGCTCACCGCGTTCATGATGATCGGCCTGGCGTTCAACTTCGCCTCCGCCAGAGCTTCGATCATCCACCAACCCAGCTTCGAATACGACTATGCCGACCTGGCAGCGTGACGGGAATTTCTGATTTCTGATTTCGGATTTCGGATTTCTGGATTATGCTTTCCAGCCGCTTGCGGCTTAGCCTCCGGATTTTTATGCCCACGATCCCCGATTTCGTCCGCACCGCCTTGACGCAACTGGACCTTCGTCTGGACGACGAGGCGATGTCGCTCCTGGCGCGATACCTGGACCTGTTGCTGGAGACCAACAAGCAGTTCAACCTCACTGCCATCAAGGATGTGGATACCGCTTGGCGCCGCCACGTGATCGACAGCCTGACCTTGCTGCCGGGGCTGGAACATCTGGCGGCGGCGGCGCGGGTGATCGATGTGGGCAGCGGCGGAGGGCTGCCGGGCATTCCCCTGGCGATTGCCCGGCCGGAGTTGGCCGTGACCCTGTTGGAAGCCACGGGCAAGAAGGCGCGGTTTCTGGAGCGCTGCGTCGCCGATCTGCCGCTGCCCAATACGCACGTGGTCTGCGGCCGCGCCGAAGAGGTCGGCCACGATAGGGCGCATCGCCAGCGCTATGACGTGGTCGTCTGCCGTGCGGTGGGGCCGATGAATGAGGTGTTGGAATACACGCTGCCGCTGGCGGCGATGGGGGGTAAGGTGATGATCATGAAAGGGGTTCGCATCGAGCAGGAGATGGACGCGGCGGGCGACGCCCTGGCAATGCTGGGCGCGGGTGATTTGCAGTTGATTCCCGCCTATCCGGATGGCTTTGCCGCCGGTGACCCGGCTGCGGTCATCGTGAGCATTGTCAAGGAGTACGCCACGCCGCGCGAGTATCCGCGCCGGCCGGGCATACCCCATCAGGCGCCGTTGTAGACCGCCATGGAAACCGCAGGTCCGCGTTTGCTGCGATGGCGCATTACCCTATATGATGGCGGGTCTTCAGATGCGCCACTTGGATCGCGGTGTCTGTTTCGGAGTGTTGCATGGCGATAGTTCGGCAATTCATGGTGGTCCTGCTGGTGATCGGATGGGGCGGTCCGCTGGCATGGGGCGATGAGCCGTCGGTGAATGTCGGCGGCATTGGTGCGGGCATCGGCAAGTTCCGCGATCAGACTTGGGGCCTGGTCAACGCCACGGTGCACAACCCGACGGATCAACAGCGCGACATGCTGGTGATCGTGGCCACCGATCAGAAGCCCAATGTGCAGGTTGCCCGGCCGGTGTGGATGCCGGCGCTATCCACGCGCCGCCTGTGGGTGCCCTTGCGTGCCGGCTCGGCGGAGAAGGCCGCCGACCGCAGCCTGGCGGCCAACGCCATGCTGCTGGATGCCGCCGCCACCGAGCGCGCCGCCGCCCGTGAACGCCTGCTCCTGTTACGCGAGATCAGCCCGATCTCGACCGGCATGATCATCGGCACCGACCACGAAGCGCCCGTGGACGCCGCCATAGCAGCCCAAGTTGCTCAGGGTGCAAGTGGGGGCATCAGTTCCATCCGTGCCGCCGCGGCGCCGGCTGTGGCCCTGGGTTACCAGGGATTGGACAACCTGCTGCTGGCGACCGATCTGGCGGTGTTGGATTCCTCGCAGATGTCGGCGCTGCGTGCCTGGCTGGTCGCCGGCGGGCGCTTGTGGATCATGCTCGACGCCACGCCGACTGAGCAAGTTGGCGCGTTGCTGGGCGCCGCGTGGAATGTGCAGGTCGTCGATCGTGTCGAGCTGTGCGATTTTCGTGTCACGGGGTCCGACGAGCCGCTGCACGTAACGGTCGAGCAACCCATTGAGATGGTGCGGGTGCTGGCGCCGGGGCCGGGGGTGTCGGTGGTGCATCGGGTCGAAGGCTGGCCGGCGTCGTTCACTCTGCCGGTGGGGCAGGGCGCCGTGCTCGTGACCACGCTGGGACCCCAGGCGTGGGTGGACGCCAAAAAGCGCGCCACCCCGCCGCTGGAAACCTTGGCCGGCATGTATCTGGGCCGGCAAAGGCAGGTGCCGCGGCAAGTGGCGTGGAGCAACTTCCTGAGCCAGCGGATTGGCTACGAAGTGATCGACAAAGGACTCGTCGGTGGCGTGCTGATGAGCTTCTGCGTGCTGTTGCTGATCGCGGGCTTTGTGCTTCACCGCCAAGGCCGGCTGGAGCGGATTGGTTGGATCGCCGCGGGCCTGGGGGTGGTCACGGCATTGGTGGTGGTGGGGCTCGGAGCGCTGCACCGGGGACAGACGCCGCGCACCGTGGTGAGTGGCGCCTTGCTGGAAGCGGCGCCGGGGCAGCGCGTGGTGACGATGCGCGGATCGGTGGAAGCATATCTGCCCGGCGGCGGGAGCGAGGATACCTTTGCCTCGACCACCGGTGGCGACGCCTGGCCCAGCGTGGTCGATAACGCCGGCAATACCGTACGCATGGTGTGGACAGACGTGAATGCCTGGCACTGGCAGAACCTGTCGCTGCCACGCGGACTGCCGACCAGCGCGACCTTCACCACCACGCGGCAACTGTCGCAGCCGGTGCAAGGCACGCTCACATTCGACGAGCAAGGCTGCGTGGGCACCGTGGTGCTGGCCGATGGCACGCCCCTGGTCGATGCGGTGCTGGCCGGACCCATGGGCCGATTGGCGCCGCGCTGGCCCAGCGCCGGGGTGTTCACCGCCACTTCCGCCGACTCGCTGGCGTCGGATCAGTACATCGTCGCCGCCGTGGCTGCCAGTGACGAACAGCTTCGTCACCAGGCGGTGTACCGCGATCTGTTTGCCGCCCAGGGATTCCAGGGCGTATATCGGCCGTCGCAGCCGACCATGCTGGGCTGGACGGATCTCTCCAGCGGCATCGGCGTGTCGCAGACTGAGTCGAGGGGCGTGTCCCGAGCATCGTCGAACGGGTCAACCGACCAAGGGACGCGAGTCGATGAGTCGCTGGCGATTGTGCCGCTGAATATCCGGCGGCCGCCGGCGGGAACGACGGTGCACATCCCCGTGGCGCTGATGGCCTTCGAGGTGGCCAAGGGCGGTGCGGTTCCGCAGCGTTCGGCTGGCGGCGGCGCCGCCAATCTTCGCCGGGTCGTGTCGCGGCTAAGTACGGTCTACGAGGCCAAGAGCGGCCAGTGGTTAGAGGTGACCAATACGGGTGTAATGGAAGTGGTGTTCATGCCGCCGGGCGCGCTGCTGCCCCTACGGCCGACACGGGCGACGTTCGAGTTGGAGATTCGCGCTCCAGGCCGTACCGTGACGCTGTCGGCGCTGCAAGGCGATACCGCCAAGCCCCTGGGCACGCTCCAGAGCCCCGGCGCCAGCCGATCGTTCACCATCGACTTTGACCCGCGTGCCGCGGCCCTGATGCAACCGGGCGAGGGCATCCACGTGCTGATCGAAGTGGGCGAAAGCGAACAGGAATCCCTTTGGCAGATACGCAGCACCGCGCTCGACCTGACCGGCGTCATCGAGCCGGAGAATTAGGCGCGGATGAGTTTCTTTTTCAACCCAATGATCAGCACCGCCGCATTACCGCGAGAATTCCCATGAGCGACTCCTTCGTCGTCGAGACGAAAAACCTGACCAAGAAGTTCGGCGACTTCGTCGCGCTGGACAGTCTGACCATCGGCCTCCAGAAGGGGCAGATCCTCGGGTTCATCGGACCCAACGGCGCCGGCAAGACCACCACCATCAAGATTCTGGTGGGCCTGTCCAAGCCGACGTCCGGCAGCGCGCACGTCGCCGGGCACGATTGCACCCAGGACGTGCAACGCCTCAAGCGCCTCATCGGCTACATGCCCGACACCTTCGGCTCCTACGACAACATGCGCGTCCGCGAGTACCTGGATTTCTTCGGCGCCGCCTTCAAGATTCCCCGCAAGGTGCGCATCAAACGCATCGAAGAAACCATGGAGATTACCGGCGCGACGTACATGAAAGACCGCTACGTCGAGAGCCTCTCGCACGGCATGAGGCAGCGCGTCAGCATCGCCCGCACCCTGCTGCACGATCCGCAGGTGCTGATCCTTGACGAACCGGCCAACGGCCTGGACCCGCAGGCACGCATCGAGATGCGGCAGATCCTGCTGCGCCTGGCGGAAATGGGTAAGACCCTGATCGTCACCAGCCACATTCTGCCCGAGCTGTCGCGCATATGCAGCATCGTCGCCATCATCACACAGGGCAAGCTGCGTGCCTTTGGCACCCTCGAGGAGATCATGCGCAAGGTCCGCCAGCGGCGCATGTTTCAGGTGGTGCTGCTGTCGGTGATGGAAGTCGACCGCGCCGCCGAGATCGTTCGCCAGGGGTTGGAGCCCGAGGCCGAGGTCACCACTTCCAAGACCGAGGGCACGGTGCGCTTCAGCACCAGCCGGGATGACGAGGCTCTGGCGGAGGTGCTAACGGCGCTTAAGGCCAAGGACCTGGGCATCGTGCAGTTCCGTGAGGAAGAGCTGGACCTGGAGGATGCATTCCTCTCGGTGACGCGCGGCACGGACGGCGCCCCGCCGACGACCCTGGCGGCAATTCGGGAAAAGACGGCCAAAGCGTAATCGGGCCCAAATAGCCCGGCTGTATAGAACCATGACCAACCCCATCATCCAACGCGAACTTGTCGGTGTGCTGCGGCAGCGGCGGGCCTTGCTCCTGCTCGTCGCCCTGATCGCGGCGCTCACCCTGCTGGTGATCCTGCGCTGGCCCAGCGAGGGGCGAGTCAGCATGTCCTTTATCGAGTCCCAGCAGGTGCTGCGCGTATTCGGCTACGGGATGATGGTCGGCCTGATCCTGCTGGCGCCGGCGTTTCCCGCCACCTCGATCGTCCGCGAAAAACGCACCGGCACCTTGGCTTTGCTGCTCAATTCGCCGATGAGTCCGGCGTCGATTCTGTTGGGCAAGATCATGGGCGTGGCCGGCTTCGTGCTGCTGCTGTTGGTGGTGAGCATGCCCGCCGCCGCCGCCTGTTATGCCATGGGCGGCATCGACCTGTGGGCCGATCTGGTGCCGCTCTACGCCATTCTCATCCTGTTGGCACTTCAGTACGCTACGCTGGGATTGCTCGTCAGCAGTTTCGCGGGCAGCGCCGATACAGCCCTGCGCGCGACCTTCGGATTCGTACTGATCATGTCGGTCGTCGCCATCGTGCCGTTCTATTTCCTGCGCGGCCTGTCTGATCTGCCCATTCTGCCCCAAGGCATGCTCACCCTTCGGCTCGATGGGCCGCTGGGCACTGTGCTCGACTGGCTGCGCTGCGTCTCGCCCATCCCCGCCATGATGGAAACCCTGGGGCAAGGCGACGTGGGCGGCCGGGGCTTTATCAGCAGCGACACCGTCGCCTGGCGCTACGGCCTGCTGGCGGTGCTGTCGATTATCATCTTCGCGGGCTGGACGATCTTGCGCTTAGGCGGCTGGATGCTCGACCGGCCCCGCGCCGCGGGCAAGGTCACCCAGGAACGCTCCGGCGGCCAGCGCGTTTACCGCGGCATCATGTACATGTACTTCTTCGATCCGCAGAAACGCACCGGACTTATCGGCCCGCTGACCAATCCCGTCATGGTCAAGGAATTCCGCTCCCGCCGTTTCGGCCGGTCCAACTGGATGATGCGACTGCTCGCCGGCGTCATGCTCATCTCGCTGCTATTGGCGTATCTATCCACGCTGACCTCCGGGGGGCGCTCGGCGCAGCAGGAAAGCGTCGCGTCCCTGGGCGCGATCATCGTCATCCTGCAGATGGCGCTGATCGTGCTGCTTACGCCCAGCCTGGCCAGCGGGCTCATCGCCGCCGAACGAGAGAGCGGCGGGTGGGAACTGCTCCAGCTCACGCCGCTGTCTTCGCTGTCGATCATGGTGGGCAAGCTCATGAGCGTGGCCTGGACCGTGCTCTTGATCCTGCTGGCGACGTTGCCGGGGTACGCCGTGCTGATTCTGATCGACCCGTCGCAGAAACCGCAGGTGATGCGCGTGCTGGTGAGCCTGGCGTTGACGGCGGCGTTTGCGCTGTTGCTCAGCGCCGCGGTGAGCAGCCTCTTTCGCCGCACGGCAGTGGCGACCGCGGTGGCGTACACGCTGGTGGTGGGCCTGTGTGCCGGCACGATGCTCTTCTGGCTGGGGCAGGGCGCGCCCTTCAGCGCCGTCACTGTCGAGTGGGTGTTGCGTTTCAATCCCCTGGCCGGGGCCCTGGAACTGATCCAGGCGCCGGGTTTCACCGACTATCACCTGGTGCCGTTTAACTGGTGGTTCATGGCGATCGCCTGCGGCGTCTGCCTGCTGGTGCTGCTGGTGCAGACTTGGCGGTTGACGCGACCGAGCTAACGGGAATCAGCCACAGATAAACACAGATGAACACAGATAAGACAATGAGAATGCGCGGCTGTGCGTTTTTTCGCGCCAAGCCCCGGCATGCCCCGTCCGCGGGGCTTGCCGGGGATCAGGCGCCATTGGGCTGTGTCTGCGTTGATCGATGGACTTGAGTTTGGGACATGAAACACGCTCATCGTCATTTTCTGCTTGCGGTGTTGGTCGGCTTGTGCGCGCAGACCTGGCCGTGCCTGGCGCAATACTCGCCACAGAATCCCGGCGCCGCCGGGCCGCAAGGCGTCGATCAGCCAATGCTGTTGGACCCGGAGTTGATTCAGCCCGAGCCCAATCGTGTTTTCAGTCCGCGCCTGAAGGAACTCTGGCTGGCGGCGCTGGCGCGGCCGGACATCGACACCCGCCGCATGGCCGCGGCCGCGATTCGACAAGCGCATCAACAGGGCATGCAGGGCTTGGCGGAGGCCGGCCCGATCCTAATGGGCATCCTCTCGGACAAGTCCGCCAACGATGACCTGCGCCTGGATGTGGTGCGCACGCTCATCGTGCTGGATCACCGTGACGCGGGGGCGGCATTCCTTGACCTTGATAGGGACGGCTATCCCGAGTTGATCCAGACGATTGACCCGGTGTTGGCGCAATGGTGCGCGGCCCCTCGGCCAGTGGCCGCCGCGCTGGCCGATCAGGCCAAAGCACTGTGGCTCAAGCGGATGGACGAACCGCTGGCACCGGACATGGTGCGCATCTGGGCCATGCAATCACTGGCGACGGTGGGGGACAGGCGTGCCGCCCCGTCTCTGGCACGCATCGCTACCGACAGCAACAACGCGGTCACACTTCGCCTGGCGGCGGCGCGGGCGCTGGGGGTGCTGGCGCAGGACGGCCTGTTGGAGCAGGCGACGACGCTGGCGCAGGGCGCGATGATCGACCATCTGTGCGCTGCGTGCATGCTTGCCGGCCACCGCGGTGCGCCGGTGCAGGCCCTGTTGCGCAAGCTGGCGCTGGATGCCGAGCCGACGGTGGCTTCGACGGCGCTGCGCCGGCTGGTCGAACTGGACGCGAATCTGGTCGATTCCGACTTGACGGCGCAACTGGCGAAGAATCGCGATGCCAATGTCCGCCTGTATGTCATCACCGCCGCGGTGGGGCAGAAGACAGCGGCATCAATCGCCTTTCTCGGCACGGCCCTCGACGATGAAAACCCGAAGCTGCGCGTGCTGGCGCGCGATTCGCTGATCGCACTGGCCGCACAGGCGGACTTGGACCAGCCAGTGCGTCAGGCCGCGATGGACATGCTCAACAAGCAGGATGCGCAGGCGTGGCGCGGCCTGGAGCAGGCGGCGTACGTGCTGGGCGCGCTGGATCACGAGGCAGCGGCGGACCGGTTGATCGACCTTTTTGCCCATGCTCGGCCTGAGCCGCGCCTGGCGGCGACGGTGGCCCTGCGGCGACTGGCGATCGCGCAGACCCTGCCGGCGCTGCTCCAGCGAGCCGAGCAGTTGGCCCAGAAGAAGGATGGCGGCGTCGCTGCGGACCTGGCCGGCGGTGACGAGTTGACGCAGTTGTTCCAGACCTTTGGCCAGTTGAAGCACGCGCCCGCCGAGGCGCTGATGCGCAAGTTCATCGACAAGAACTCGGGCTACACAGGCATGAGCCGCCAGGCAGCGATCTGGGCCTTGGGACACTTGCACGACGGTCAGCCCGATGCGAGGCTGGCAGGTCTGCTGGCGGGCCGGCTGTCGGACGTCAACCCCCTGGCCCCGGAGGCGACCGAGGTGCGCCGCATGTCCGCGGTGAGCATCGGACGCATGAAGGCCAAGGGACAGTTGGGCGCTTTGCGGAAGTTCTATGAACAGGAGAAGGATACGGCCGACATTGGCGGCGCCTGCCGGTGGGCCATTATCCAGATCACCGGGCAGGATATGCCACCCCTCAAGGCGGTGGATCAACCGATGCGCGGCTGGTTCCTGGAACCTTCGGGCGAGTGAGTGCTCCAACAGGGGATCCCTGACGCTTCGCCCCCGGAAGAGGCTCAGCGTCGGCGGGCGGCGTCTACGTTCCCTCTTACCTTTTCACTTTCTACTTTTCACTTTTTCCTTACACTCTTTCCATGCCCACCGTTCACGACGCCACGATCCAGGTGCGGGTGCGCTACGCCGAGTGCGACCCCATGCGCGTGGCGCATCACAGCGCCTATGCCGTCTGGCTCGAGATCGCCCGCACCGAACTGCTGCGCCAGGGCGGCGTGAGCTATCGCCAACTGGAGGCCGCGGGCGTGATGATCGTCGTCGCACGCCTGTCGATCCGTTTTCGCCGGCCCGCCTTGTACGATGACCTGCTGGACATCCACACCCATCTCCAACCGATTCACGGGGTGAAGATCGAGCACCACTACCGCATCATGCGCGGCAGCGACCTGATCGCCGACGCCCAGACGACCGTCGTCTGCGTGGACGCCCAAGGCAAGTTGCAGCCTGTGCCGGCGCTGCTGCAATCGTAACAAGAACATTAGACGCAGCGACCAAAGCCATCCAATCGCGGCCCGTTCTTGGGACCTGCGGTCGCTGGTGCTTCCGCACTTAATTGCCCCACCAATTGTGACGATGGGATCAATTGGGGCCGGTGATGCGTTAGTACGGTAGGGGGCGCGTCACCGTGGGCTATCGACCAGGAACTTTCTGCGGAGGCCGCACGTGCCAACGTCCGTCGGCTGGTTTATCTGCATGGCCGCGCTGTCCGCGCTGTTTCTCAGCGCGGGCGTGTGGGCCGGCCAGGGTCCTCGACGCCGCGCGGCGCTGGGCCTGGTGCTGGGCTTTGCCTGCCTGATTCTCTGGACCTGGCTGCACCATCATCCCGCTGTCGCGGTGAACATGATTCCGCCCTCCATGCTGGCTTATCTCGAGGGCGTGGGGGCGGTGCCCTTCTTCATGCTCATTGTGGGCATCTGCTGGTCGATGAGCCGACTGCCGCGGCAGCGCAAGGTCATGGGCTTCGCCATGGCGCTGGGCTGGCTTTACTTCATCAACGGCGGGCTGTGGATGCTTCAGTCCACGCCCACCGCCAGTTTCGGCCGCAGCATCACCGGCGGGGTCGTCATGCAGAGCCAGGATTACTCGTGCGTGGCGGCGGCCTGTGCCACCGCCTTGACACGGCTGGGCCTGCCCGCGACCGAAGCGGACATGGCCGAGTTCACCCAGACGCGGCCCGGCACCGGCGCCACGCTCATTCGCGCCTACGAGGGTCTGCGCTTGGCCTTGGGCCATACACGCTGGAACGTCGTCCTCTGTCAGCCGACTTACGAGCAACTGGCCGTCGCCCGGCCACCGATTCTCACGCCTGTGAGCTTCGAGTCCGGCCAGCGGCACATGGTGGTGATCGAGGCGATCAATTCCCGTGGCGTGCAGATCGCCGACCCCGTCAGCGGCACGCTCTTCCTCAGCCGCGAGGAATTCCTGGTGGTCTACACCGGGCAGGTCCTGTTATTCGAGCCACGCGGGTAGGGGACCAGGAGCGAGGAACGAAGAAAGAAGAACCAGGAACGAAATGAGGCGGTTCTCGTTCCGCGTTCCTTTTTGTTCGCTCTTCGGTCGCCCGCCTACTCGGCTCGATAAACCTCGTCCAGCACATGGTCCTCCACAAAGATCGGCACTTCGTTGGCGACGCCCAGGGCGATGGCGTCGCTAGGCCGGCTGTCGATATCCACCGTCTCGCCATTGCGCTTGAGGATCAGCCGGGCGTAGAACGTGTGGTCCTTGAGGTCGTTGATGACGATGCGTTCGATGCGGGCGTCCAGGGCCTCAATGATCGACGCCATCAGTTCATGGGTATAAGGGCGGGGCGGTTCCTGACCCATGAGCCGGCGTTCCACCGCCATCGCCTCGTTGAGGCCGATGACAATGGGGAATACCCGTTCGCCGCCGACCTCGCGCAGCTCGACCACGTGGGCGTCAGCATTCTCCCGGATCAGAATCCGCGCCAGTTCCATGCGGATAGCGGCCATGCAGTCTCCTTCTCACGCAAACCGTCCGGCTCTTGGGAATATTCTACGGTGTCCGGCACGCGGGGGATAGCGTGCAGGAGCATGTTGGACCAAATGCCGCGGCTTTGCCCCATTCCGTTGCCGGCGATCCGCGGGTATACTGGCTCGTATTAACGATGCACGCGGGGTCCGGCCGATCTCATTTCCCAGAGGGGCGGTGCCGGGATGCGTGAGGCAGGTGGAGCTATGCAAGGCCGCGAATGGACGCGAAGTCGCTATTGGCTGTGCCATTTCCTGCACAGCCGGCATGAACGGGCCGCCATTGACTGGAACGCCGCCGGCGCCGGCATGGCGCCGCGGCCGGCGGTGCGCCGCTGGCTGGCGGATTTCGCCTGCCGGGCCCAGGCCGCCGACCGCTGGATCGTCGCCGCCGCCACTCAACGCTATGGCGCCGACCCCGCCTTCATCCAATGCCTGCGACTGCTCGTCAAGGAAGAACGCCATCTGGCCGAACTCACCCAACGGCTCCTGAGCCACTGTCACTGCCCCACCCGCGGCGTCGCCCGGGTTGAACAGATGAGCCGGCCGGTCCGCTCCGCCTTGGGCGTACGCTTTGAGGTTTCCATTATGCTGCTGGGGGCGCTGATCGACATCGCCGTCTGCCGCACGATCCGCCAGAGCACCAGTGAGCCGCTGCTGGTGGCGGTGCTGGGTCAGATCGTGCGCGATCGCGAGGCCCACGTCGCCTTTGCGTCCGAATGGCTGACCCTGGAGTTCGCCGACTTCAACTTCGTGCGGCGTAACCTTCGCCGTGCCCGCCTCCGCGCCATGTTTACCGCCATGATGGCGCACACCGTCGCCAGCCATTCGCCGCTGCTCGACAGCTTGGGCTGCTCGCGTCTGGCGCTGGCCAGGGCGTGCTGGTCCACCTTCCAGGGCGTGCTGGAACGCATGGTGCCTTACCGCCGCGATGTGCTGCTGGCGACGCTGCTGGAGCAGAAAGAGCGGCCGTACGCGGAGACGCGTCTGCGCGTGTGAGCACAAGTGTGAGCACGATATCGGGCCCCATCTCCAAGCGCCGCATTGCCGGGACGTTCGTCGCCTTGGTGATGGGGGCGGTGGGGGTGCACTTTGCTTTCGAGGCGGTGCGGCTTAGCCGGCAGTTTGATGACTGGCTGGTTGCCGAACCGGCACGATTCAGCGTCGATTTGTCCCGTGCCGGCAGCGTCGAAGTCCCATTTGTGCAAACGTGTGACATTGCCCATGGTGAGGCGATCCTGCTTCAGTTGGTCGAGCCGGCGGGGGAAGCGACGGTATTGCTAGCGAGGCTCAGAGGCAGCATCGAGGTGATCGCGGCTGACGGGAACGTTGTTGTCTCGGACGGCTTCCCGGGTCCGCGCGGGTGGGACCTGCCTGCGCCGGGTACGGACATCGAGCTTGCTTACTTTTCGCCGTTCAAGCGGGGTCGCTACACGTTGCGCATGCGGGTGATCGATCCGGTGCCTGCCCTGGCGGGTCGAACACAGACCGTACTGGCGAAGTATCGCTTGTGCGGCTTGGAGAAGTTACCGGCCGCTATCGCCACGGTGTTTGCGATTGGCGCCGGTGCGCCCGCGTTAGTCGTCGCGGGCGGCACTGCCGTCGGCTTTAAGCGTCATGGCTGGAGGTGCGGTGGATCGCCAAGTGTATAGAGTCTTGGCGCCGTGGCATCGGCGTGAGATATGGTGGCGCGCAGTTCATGAAGAAGAGGGCTCCCGAACAGGCGATGACTTAGGGGGCAAGCTCGAAGATTCGCATGGCCGGGTTTGACGGCCGGGAAACACACCGGCATTGCCGTTGAAATGATGCCAAGCGGCGCTAGTTCGCGGGCGCCACTTCTGCCACCGCCTTCATCTGCGCCAGGCCTTTTTCAAACTGACCGCCGACCATGTCGTTCATGTCCATGAACAGGCAGACGGTTTTGCCGACGAAATTGTTTTTGCCGGCCATGGTCCAGGTCACCAGCGTTTGATCGCCCTGGGGCTTGAAGGTGAATACAGTCAAGTTCGTGGCCTCGAAGGGCTTGACGAATTTGACTCTGATGAGAATCAGTTCCGGCGGGTCGCTTCCGACGATGGTCATGTGGCCTTCGCCGACGTCTTTGTTGCCGGCCCAAGCATAGACGGCCCCCTTGCCTGCGGCTTCGCCCTCGTAAGTCCGCTGAAGCTGTGGGTCCATGCCTTCCCACGGCGACCAGGCACGCCAGTTGCGGAAGTCGTTGACGTGGGCGAACACCACCGCCGGTGGGGCGGCGATGCTGGTGCTGCGTGTGATGGTGAATCCCGCCGGCTGCATGGCGACGATGAGGGAGAAGATGGCCACGAGCGTACCGACCACGACGACCGTCGCCGTCAGAACGCGCAGCCATCTCTTGCGCCGGGGGGCGGGTTGGCCGACTTCCAATGATATCTCAGGGCGGTTGCTTGCGCTCATGTGCCTTTTCCTTGTTGGATGCAAGAAGCAGGATTGCGGATGGCTCAGGCATCCACCAGCACCTTGAACCCGCCGTACGCCATACGTTTGACATCAAAGGGCATCGCCTTGCCGGCCATCATTTTGGCGAGCCGCGGGTCATTCATCACCTTGGCGTTGACGCGATCGCGGTCGGCGCGCGACTTGTAGACGATCCAGGAGAACATCACGGTCTCGTCACGCTTCACGTTGTTGAGGCGCGAAAACGAGAGCATGCCCTTGATGTTCAGGTCGTCGCCGACGCATTCGCGGAACTCCAGGGCGCCGTGCTCGCGCCAGACCTTGCCTGCCGCCTTGGCCATGCGGCGATAGGCGGCGACACTCTTTTTGGGTACCGGGACCAGAAATCCATCGACATACGGCATGGGAACGTTCCTTGAATGGTTGTGATGTCGGGTAAGCAGACGCGATTGGGGTATCGTTGGCGGCGAGTGCAGATCACGACAAGGCTGCCTGCGGCTCCTAGCGTCGCAGTGGAATCAGGGCGCGCAGGCGACGGTCCCGCATGAAAAGGCCCAGCCATAGCAGCACGCCAAGGATGATCGGCATGAAGAACGGATCGCCGACGCGCACGTGCGTGGCGGTGGCGCCGCCGAGATAGCCCGTCAGCAGGATGGCGCCCAGCACGGCGGTCTGCGGCACGAGGTAGACGATCACGCAGGCCAGTTCGAGGATGCCAAGTCCCAGGGCCAGGTGCTCGGGATAGCCCAGATGGGCAAACCCCTCTGCGACCTCGGGCGGCTTCACGAATTTCATCGTGGCGCTCATGATCAGCAGGAGCACCGGTAGGATGCCGACGATCCAGCCGGCCCAGAGCATCTTCTTCGACACGGCAGGAGCTTGAACGTCCGTTGGCATGAAAGACATCTCCAAGGGGTTATTGAAATGCTTCCCTCCATTTGAAGAGAGGGTGGGAGAGAGGCAAACCATCCCGGCCAAGCTCGCCCCCCGGATAGACTCGCATGGCCGGGCTTGGTCACCCTCACATGGTCAGTCTTGGTTACGCTCACTTGGCCCGGGCTTGTCACCCTCCCGTACCGCCCGACTGCTTGGTGAGCTCGATGCGCATCATCTTGAATTCCTTGCCGGTCTTGGGATCGGGGCCGAACATTTCCAGCGTCTTGGTGTTGGGGCCGGTGTTCGTTTCAACTTCGCGCATCACCACCGGCTTCTTGGTGATCGGGCAGTTGTAGGTGAACTTCCAGGTGAGTGTCTTGCCATCAGCGGAGGCCTCGCCCATGCCGGTCATGATGCCGGTGCTGTGATTGTCGATCCAGGTGGAGACGTACTTCTGCGAGACGTTGTCGAAGCCATAGATGCCAAAGCCGTTGTACGGCCCCATGCCGGGCATGTCGCCCGCCATTTCACACTTGGTGTACCGGCCGTCCATGATGGGCGTGATCGTGGAGGTGCATTGGCTCTGCATCGGTTCGGCGCCGGGGACCATCCACATGGTGGTCTTGCCTTGCCACACGCCGGCTTCCGCCACGAGGCGCTTGTGCTGGTCGCCGGGCGTGGCGGCCATCATGCAGGCTTCCATGTCGGCCTTGGTCCAACCCGGGGGTAGTGGCATTTCCGCCGGGCCGGCGGGTGCGGCGGTCTTGGCGTCCATGGGGTCCTCGGCGGTGGCGATGGAAGCCACGATCGCCGCCAGGCTGGCGGTCGCGAGCAGGGCGGCTACGAGCAGGGTCTTGCGGTTCATGGGTTTGCTCCATGGGTAGGTCGGCCCGCCTGTGCAGGCGCCAAGATCGGGCCGAGGGTGGTGGTGAAAAGTCGGGTCATGCAGCGTGAGTCAGGAAGACTGTAGGCGCGCATAATCGCTACGGCGATGTCGCTTTCATGTGGCATCGGTCCGCCGGGTTGGATTGCCGATCACGGTGCCACATAGATCATCCAGGACACGCCGAAGCGGTCGGCGGCCATGCCGAAGCTTGGGGAGAAGAAGGTCTTGGTCAGCGGCATCTGCACCTTCCCGCCGTCGGCCAGGGCGTGGAACATTCGCTTGGCTTCGGCTTCGTCGGCCACGGTCAGCGCAAGCGAGATGCCTTCGAACTTCGGCTGACCCTTGCCCATGCCGTCGGAAGCCAGCACCGTCGCCTGGCCCACGCGGAACTCGGCGTGCATCACCATGTCTTGCGAGCCGGGCGCACACTTTTCTGGATCCGGCGGCTCAGGGCTGTCCTTGAAACGCATGAGCATCGTCACCTCGGCGCCCAGCGCCTTCTTGTAGAACTCCAGCGCTTCCTCACACCGGCCATCGAAGAACAGGTAGGGTTGAATCTGCATGGGATCTCATTTCCGGGTTTGGGGTGAATTGGCTCTTATCAGCGTTCATCAGTGTTCATCTGCGGCTGCTTTCCGCCAAGTCAGCGTGATTCGTCGGCAGGCCGGCGAGCTCCATCACCGGCCGAACCTCCACCGTGCCCTTGCCCGCCCCTGGAATGCGTGCGGCAATGGCGATGGCATCGTCGAGATTCTGGGCATCGATCAGGAAATAGCCGCCGAGCTGCTCGTGCGTCTCGGCGAACGGGCCGTCGGTCACCAGGCGCTTGCCGTCGCGCACACGGACGCTCGTCGCTGTCGCCACCGGGTGCAGCGGTGCGGCCGCCAGGTACTGCCCGCTGGCGTGGAGCTCGTGCGTCAACTGCGTGGACTTGGCATAGCACTGCTCGCGCTCGCTTTGGGTCCAGGCGTTCTCATCCGTGTAAATCAGCATCATGTACTTCATGTGCGTGTCTCCATCATGTGAGTCGTTCGCCGAGGTGCGGAACCACACCGCGGCCGAAAGCCGATAGCTGTTGAAGCATGGTCACGCTTGCCCGCTGACGGCACGGTTGCGCTGGGCGAGCAACTCGCCAAACCCTTCTACTGCCGGTCGAATCTCAAACGGCCCGCCCAGGCGCACGCCCGGGTGCTTCGACATCAACTGAATGGCGTGGTTCAGGTCGTTGGCCTCCAGGATTAGGATGCCGCCGATTTGCTCCTTGGTCTCGGCGTAGGGGCCGTCGGTCACCGCCACCTTGCCGTTCTCATACCTCAGCGTCACGGCGTTACGGGCGCTCTGGAGCGCCTCGCCGCCGGCAAAGTGGCCGCCCCTGCGCAGTTCGTCGTCATAGGTGAAGCACTCCTCCATCATCTGATTCCGCTGGCTTTCGGACATCCCTTCCCACTTGCCGTCTTCGATGTATCCAAGACAGATGTACCGCATGATGATGCTCCTGTTGTGATGTTTTTACTGGGTGAAAGCCGCGCCAATCCTGCGGCTGGGTTCCCACCCGCCGGAGCGGGTAGGCTTTCGATGGCGCCACGAAGGAGTTGTGAGACGCGGTTACTGTTTCGGCGCCATTTCCTTGCGCAAGCGATCTTCCTGCTCGCGCAATTCGGGTGTGAAATCGGCGCCGAAGTCCTCGGCCTCGAACACCTGACGAATCTCGATCACCGATTCTTCGCCCGTGGGATTGGGGCAGCGCTTGACCCATTCGACCGCCTCCTTGAGCGACTTGCACTGCCAGAGCCAGAAGCCGGCGACCAGCTCCTTGGTCTCGGCGAACGGGCCGTCGATGACGGCGCGCTTCTGGCCCGAAAACTTCACCCGCGCCCCTTTGGAGCTGGCTTGAAGCCCCTCGCCCGCCAGCATCACGCCGGCTTTCACCAGTTCTTCGTTGTACTTGCCCATTTCGGTCAGTATTTCCTGGCTGGGCAGAACACCCGCTTCCGTGTCTGCATTGGCTTTGACAATCACCATGAATCGCATCGCTTGGTCTCCTTGTAGGTTAGAGCCGGGACGATCTCTACGGCTTTGGCCGCGGCCTGAACCTCGGGTTCTTGGTCCTCATCAAGTAATCGTTGGGTAAACCCCTAAATCGACAACCGCGCGAAAAAAAATCTCAGGGCCCCAGCCCCGATGATGTTAGCGCCGTTGGGGAACGCGGGTTGGTTGCGCCGTGCGCAAGGACTTGGAGATCAGGCTAGTTGATTGGCCGATCAAAGCCCAAAGGTGTAGCGAAGTGCGTTATGTGCTTGCGCCATGTCCGGGCAGCGACCGATGACGCGGTCAATTTCGCCATGAAGCACGGTGGCGAGGTTGTCCATCATCACAACCGAGTCGGTAAGCAAGCCCATGGCCTGTCCCGACGAGCTGCATTTGTCGATTCTGATTCTGCTCGGGTGTCCCGATCGGGCCATATTGCTGGTGATCATCGCGATGATCGTCTGGGGAAGCCCCGTGTTCAGGTCGTCAGCCATGATCACCAAAGCCGGACGACGCTTGGCCGTGCGTAGATTGGAGTCCGGGAACAGGACAAGAACGGTGTCACCATTTTCAAAGGGCATCGTAGGCATCCATTTCCGGCCGCGACCAGTCCTCTTCTATCGTCTTTAAGCGTGCGCGGAGACTCTCGGCCTGCTCTGGGCTGATCTGCCGCGAGGCGAGATCGACCGATCCGTTGCTCGGCAGAAAGGTGACGATAACACGAGCGTCACCCGCCGAGGGCGCCGCTTCGAGAAGCTCGACCTTGCCGTTGCGATAGATGCCTTCGACGGATTGAACCATTGCTCAATTGTATGTTGTCAGCCCAATTCGGCCAGCCGGCGCTGGAGGAAGCGGCGCTCCGGCTCCTGGTGGGCCAGCGTCAGGGCGTGCTGATAGGCGGTGCGGGCGTCGGCGGACCGGCCCAGCCGCCGGCACAGGTCCGCCCGCGCCGCGTGCGCCAGGTGGTAATCCGCCAGTTCCCCCCGCGCCAGGATGGCGTCGATCATTTCCAGCCCCGCCAGCGGGCCGTCACGCATGGCCACCGCCACGGCTCGGTTCAGCTCGATCACCGGCGACGGCGTCACCTGCGCCAGCACGGTGTAGAGATTGACGATCCGGTCCCAATCGGTCGTTTCCGCACTGCGGGCGTCGGCGTGCACCGCCGAGATCGCCGCCTGAAGCGTGTATGGCCCGATCGGCCCCGCTGCCATCGCCCGCTGCACCAGTGCTTTGCCCTCGGCGATCTGCTCCCGGTTCCACAGCGATCGATCTTGCTCGTCCAGCAGAATCAACTCGCCGGTCGCCGAACTCCGCGCCGCCCGCCGCGACTCGTGCAGCAGCATCAGCGCCAGCAGGCCCATGACCTCCGGCTCGGGCAGCAACTCGAACAGCAGGCGCCCCAGTCGAATCGCCTCACCCGAGAGATCCGGCCGCGTCAGTGAAGCGCCGGATGAAGCGGCGTAGCCTTCGTTGAACACCAGGTAAACCACCTGAAGCACCGCATCCAACCGGCCGGGCAATTCCTCCCGTGCCGGCACATGGTAGGGAATGCCCGCGTCGCGGATTTTGCTCTTGGCACGCACGATGCGCTGCGCCAGCGTGGATGGCGCGGTGAGAAAGGCGCTGGCGATGGCTTCGGTGGTGAGCCCGCAAACTTCGCGCAGGGTCAGGGCCACCTGCGCCTCGGGCCGCAGCGCGGGATGGCAGCAGGTGAAGATCAGCCGCAGCCGGTCGTCGGCGACCCCCGGGCCGTCCGTGTCATCCTGCTGGGCGTCAGCGGCGGCACAGGCGTCGGCATCGAGCTGCCGGGCTATCGTCTCCAGCGAGGCGTCGAACCGTGCCCGGCGGCGCATGGCGTCGATGGCCTTGAAGCGCCCGGCCGACACCAGCCACGCTCGCGGCTTGGCGGGCACGCCCTGGCGCCGCCACTGCTCCACCGCCGAGGCAAACGCCTCGTGCATCGCCTCTTCCGCCAGGTCAAAATCACCAAGTAGGCTGATCAGTGTGGCAAACACGCGCCGCGACTCGGTGCGATAGATCGCATCCACCGCATCGCGCACCTGTTCAGCCGGGGTCTGGCTCATTGGTGTGACCCTCCGGCCGTGTCGGCCGTGGCGCTCACACCGACGCCGGCTCGCGCTGCTGCGTGTAGTGCTTGAGGGGGAACACATCCTCCACTTGCACCGGCAGGCCCGTCGCGATTGACTGGTTGGCGCAGATGCCCGTCAGGATGGACGCGGCCCCGTCGATGTGCGTCGCGTCGCGCTGGAACGGGTCGGGCGCCAAATCGGGCACGAAGATGCGCTCCAGGATCGCCCCGTCACTCCCGCCGTGGCCGCCCTTGATCACCGGAATGGGCACGTTCACCGGCGGGCCGAACATCTTCTGCACGCGGACGTATTGCTCGCCGACGTACTGCTCGGCGGCCAGTTCCTCATCGCTCTGCCCGCGGATGATGTGGCCCTTGCCGCGCGAGAAGTATTCGACCTGCCCCTTGGTGCCGGTGATGGCGATGCGCTCGCCCTCCCATGGGCAATAGGCGATGAGCGAATAGCTGAGGATCGCCCCGCCACGGTAGCGGGTCATGACCGTCATGGTGTCCTCGGCGGTGATGGGCCACTTATCCTCGCCGGCAAAGACGTTGCGGTCGCGGATATAGCCACTGTCGGCTTCGGCGTCGAGGTAGAGCGATTTGCTCTCACCCTTGTCCAGGCTCAATGCAAAGGGATCGTCCTTGGCGCCCGGCATGCCGGTGTAGCGGTCGTAGTTGTACCGTTCGCCGCGTTTGGCGGCGTTCTTCTGGCCGTAAAACTCCAGGCCGCCCATGGCGAACACCGTCTGGGGATAGTCGCTCAGCCAGAAATTGACCAAGTCGAAGTGGTGCGTGGACTTGTGCACCAGCAGCCCGCCGGACTTGTCTTTCTCGCGGTGCCAGCGGCGGAAGTAGTCGGCGCCGTGCGAGGTGTCCAGCCGCCACTGGAAGTCCACCAGTTTCGGTTCGCCGATGGCGCCTGAGGCGATAATCTCACGCACCTTGGTGATCGCTGGCATGTAACGGTAGTTGAACGTCACCCGCAGGCTGCGCCCGGTGCGCTCGATGGCGTCGAAAATCGCGCTGCACTTGTCGGCGTCCACCGTCATGGGCTTCTCGCTGATGGCGTCGCAGCCCAGCTCCATCGCGCGGATGATGTACCGGTGGTGGTAGGCGTCAACCGTGGTGACGATGACGACATCCGGCTTGGTCTGTTGGACCATGCGGTCAAAGTCGGCGGCGGCAAAGGTGAGGACCGGTTCGTGGCCGAACTTGCCGTTGATGTGCCGGTTCCAGTGCGCCATGCGCGTGGCGCTCAAGTCGCACAGGCCGACGAGTCGGGCATGGTCCTTGAAGGGGCCGCAGATGCCGTCGATGAACATGCGGCACCGGCCGCCGGTGCCGACAATTGCGTAACGCTTGGGGTCGCTCATAGGTGAAGTTCTCGTTGCAGCCGCGTCGGAAGGCGCGACATGAGGGCGTGTGGGCAGGAATTATATGCAAATCGTGTGCGGCATGAAAGCCAACTGTTGCCAAGGCGGCGTACAAGCGGCGTCTGCCCCGGGCCTCTTCCGCCGGACGGAGCATCTTTTCGCCTTTCCACTTTCCGCTTTGCACTCTACACTTCACGCACCTACAGGGAGCCAACCATGATGCCACGACGCGGATTGCTGGGGTCGCTGATGCTGGTGGTGCTGGCGGGCTGTCTGCCCATCGAACTGGATGTGGCCCAAGACGGGCGCGTGCTCATCCCCCGGCAGGAGGGGTTTTTCACCGTCGATCCGACGTCGGGCCAGGTCGTCAAGGTGTACGCCCCCGCACAGGGCGAGCCGATGTTCGCCAAGTTCCTTTCCGAGGACAAGCAGATCCTGGCGCTGTCCAAGTTGCCCGGCGGGGGCATGGGCGTGAGCACGACCATGACGCGGGTGGACTTGACCGACGGCAAGACGCAGCAGCTGGCCACCGTCGGCAACATGACCTACCTGACCGTCAGCCCCGACGGCAAGTACGCGGCCTATACACGCTTGGCGGACCAGCCCAAGGGCGATGCACAGGAGCAATTCCCCGAACTGCACAGCATGGAAGTGGCCACTGGGATCACCAAAGCGCTGACCCCTGCCAGCTCGGTGGCGGTGATCCATCGCTGGTTTCCCGACAGCAAGAGCATTCTGGTGTTCGCCATCACCGAGAAGGTGACGCCTGTACATGAAGAGGGGCAGGAGGGACAAGGGCCCGGCGAGTATTACCGCGGCCTGCTGGCGAAGGTGGACCTGGCAGACGGCAAGCAGACGCCGCTGGCGGCGGTGCTGGGTGGTAAGGATGTGTTCTTCGACCTGTCGCCCGACGGTAAGGCCGTGCTGTTCACGGCCCTGACGGCGGGCAAGGCCGATGCGACCGATCTCAAGCCCGCCCAGAACGAGCAACTGCACGAACTGAAGCTCGACAGCGGCGCGATCCGCGTGGTGGGGCCGACCGTGAGCTTTGCCGTCTATTCGCCCAACGGCAAGCATGTGCTGCTGGGCGGCGAAGCAGAAGCGCAGGTCGGCGGCGGCATGGGCATGGGCGGCGGCGAAGGTCTGACGTTGCGGGTGGCCGACGCTGATGGCGGCAACGCCCGGACGATCGCCTCCGATGCAATGAAACAGGCCGGCGACATGGGCGACAGCGCCAAGATTTACCCGTCGTGGCTGGGCAACGACAAGGTGATCTACCTCACCAGCCGCACAGTTTACGGAACCACGGGGAAAAACCTGGAACTGGTGTCGATCGGGATCGACGGCAGGAACCGCACCTCGCTCCAGGCGACGATCGACGCGGCGGCGACGAAGTAGCCGTGGAAAGGGCGCGTTTAGCGGAAGCAGCAAAGCTGCGAGCGGCGTTTAGGCTTTGCGGAGCGTCGTCTCGGGCGTTGAATCACAGCCGGGCCAGCAGGCGATAGAGGGGGCCGGGGGGCAGGTCGGGCGGGAGCAGGGGGGCCTGGCGCCCGAGGGCCTGGAGCAGGGCGGCGGCGGCAAGGTAGCCGCTGCGCGCCGCGCCTTCCATGGTGGCGGGCCAACCGGTGCGCACCCAGTCGCCGGCGAGGTAGAGGTTGGAGATTCCGGGGGTGTCGGGAGAGCTTGACGCAGGGGCGACGGCGGGCCGCAGCGCCTCAAAGTCTGGCCGGGCCGAAAAAGTCGCGCGCTTCTCCTTGACCACGCGCCCGTGCACCAGTGTTGCTGCGCGTGTCGCCGGGAGCACCTTGGCCACTTCCGTCACCGCCATGTCCAGGATCGTCTGCGCCGGCAGATCGACCATGTCGTGTGCCGCACTGATCACCCCATGCAGGTGTTGCCCGCCTTCCTCGGCGTCGTAGCCCTTATTGAACACCCACTGGAGCGGACTGTCGGTGAGGATCAGGTGCGGCAGTTCCATGACCTGTCGGCCTTGCGGCGTCGAGTAAAAAAGGTGAATGCCGATGATCGGGCTGACGCCGATGCGATCGAGTGACTGGAGTCGCGTGTCGTCGCCGCGCATCGCCGGCAGGCACAGTTTGGCCAGGCGGTCAAACGGCAGGGCGCTGACGAAGGCATCGGCGTGGAGGTTTCGGTCACCGTCGATTTTCAGGGCCGTGATACGGCGCTGCGTCGCGTCGTATGCAAAGAGGTGGGCGCTGGTCGAGAGCATGAGCGTGCCGCCGGAACGGCGAATCACCGCTTCGGCGGCGTCGTACAACTGCACCAGCGGCACACCCGACAAACCCATCAAATACGCGTCCTCGTGATTGAGCATGCCTTCCAGAAACACCTGGATCGCATAGTCGGCCCCCATGTTGACCGGCAGCTCGTTGATCGCGCTGACCACGATCACGGACCAGAAGCGGTCGATGGCGCCCTGGGGCTGACCGTGGTCATGCAGCCAGTCTAAGAAACTTACGCGGTTGAGCGCCGCCCGATCAGCGTGAGACAGCCGCATCATTGCCAGCATGGCGCGGGCGATCGCGGCTTTCTCCGCCAGGGTCAGGCCGGCAAAGCCCAGCAGCGAGTGGGTCAAATGGAGCGGTGCGGGCAGGTCGGTGGCTTCGAGCGTGTCGATGTGCGGCGTGTCCGACACCTGCGCCGCCGAAGCGAAGTACAGCCGGCGATGCCACTGAATCTTGTCCGCCACGCCCAGGCGACGGTAGAGATCCAGCAGGCTGGTGCAGCAGCCCAGGAGAACGTGCTGGCAGTTGTCCAGGATGTGGCCGGTGGTTGGGTCGATGAAGCTGGTGGCCCGGCCGCCCAGGCGTCTGCGCGTCTCGACGAGGGTGACGGCGACGCCGCTCTCGGCCAGGCGTACGGCCGCGGCAATCCCTGCGAGCCCACCGCCCACGACAATGACCACATCGCTCGACAAGTGCGGGTTCGGATTCAGCATGCACTGTTCAAACCGTCGGATTTCGGATTTTGGACTGCTAATCTCGGGTACTCCATGCTCACTAAAGTGAGCATGCCTCTATCCGCGTTCGTCCGCGTTCATCCGCGGCTTACTCTTGCGCATCATCGCGCGCAGGCCGATGGTCAGCTTTTCCATCGTGCTCAGCTTGATGCGCTGGGTCAGCACGCGGCGCGGCGCCGCGGCGATCTTCTCCAAGAGCCGATGATAGATGCGCATCATGGCCCAGCAGGTGGGGCGGCAACTGGCGTCCAGGTGCGACTCCAGCGCTGCGGAACTGGTGTAGTAGGCGCGTGCCCGTTCGATCTGAAACGCCATGAGATCATCGAACGCGGGTTCGGCCTGGCCCTCACGAAGTTGTGCCAGCAGCGCCTCAGGCTCGATGCCGAACTGGCGCAGCTCGTCGGTCGGCAGGTACAGGCGATCGCGCCTCGCATCCTCAACCAGGTCGCGCAGGATGTTGGTCAACTGGAGCGCCAGGCCGCGATCCACCGCCAGTTGCCGTGCCGTGGCGTCATCCGCGGCGCCCCACACCGACAGGCACACCAGCCCGACGGTGCTGGCGACCTTGTAACAGTAGTCGTGCAGTTCGGCGAAGCTGGCGTAGCGTGTCTTGTGCTGATCGAGCAACTGGCCCTGGATCATGGCGGCCAGGCAGGCATGATCGATGCGGTAGCGGCGGAAGGTGTCAGCGACGGCGGGCCACATGGCGGCGTGTGCCGAAGGGCCGTCTGCCGCAATGTCGCCATGCGGATCGACCGCCGCGGCCGTCTGGCGGCGAAAGGCGTCGAGCTGCCGCTGCTTCTGCGCTTCGGCGCCGGGCTCATCCGCCAGATCGTCGGCGGCGCGCATCCAGGCATACACGGCATACATCGCGCTGCGGCGCGGTTCGGCCATCAGCTTCATGCCGTAGTAGAAATTGCGGCCATGCTGCCGCGCCACCTGGGCGCAGCAGGCAAACGACGCGCGCAGCTCCGACGTGGCGGTCAGGGCGTTTGCCGAATCAACCATCGAAGTGGTGCTCATGCCGCACCCCGCGGGCTGGAGCGCGGGCTTATGCCGCGCGGATCTGTCAGACTCAGCAATTTGCCCGTCACCGCACGCAACAAGAGGGCCATCTTGGCGCCCTTAGATAGCGAGGGCCTAGCGGCCAGCGTGTTGTAGTCCTGCTTGCGGATCATCTTGAGGATCGACTCGCCGCCGAGCGTGAAGAGCTGGATGTCCACGCGCACATCTCGCGTCACCAGCGGCCAAAGCTGCCGCCCCTGCTCAAAGAGCGGCCAGGTGCGCTGCACGAGTTGGCGCATCGTCGCCTGATAAACCGGCAGCAGGGCGGTGATGCCCACCGACGGTAGCGCCGCGCACTTGCACGCATCATTGCCTTGGCATGCCGCATCGGCGCGCACCGCAGCCACCATCGTGTCAACATCCAGGCTGTGCTTGGATGCAATGTCACGCGGCATGTAAACGCGGTCGCGTTCAAGAATGTCACGCCGCACATCCTGCCAGAAGTTGGTCAATTGCAGGGCCGTGCAGGTCGCATCGCTGAGGCGCTGGCGCTCTTCATCGCGATAGCCGCACATGTACAGCACCAGGCGGCCCACCGGGTCAGCGCTGCGCGTACAGTAGTCCACCACCTGTTCCCACGTGTCGTAACGGAAGACGCGCTGGTCCTGAATAAACGCATCGATCAAGTTGTCGAACGGTTTGCGGGGGATGTCATGTGCCGCGATGGTGCGTGCCAGGGCGACGAATACCGGATGGCGTGGCGCGCCGGCGTAGCAGGCGTCCAACTCACGCCGCCACCAGTCGAGCAACTCCAGCGACTTGGCCGGGTCGCCCGTTTCATCGCCCAGATCATCGGCCCACCGGCAAAACGCATACACATGCTGGAAATCGTCACGCAATCGCCGCGGCAGCATCCAGCTCACCACCGTGAAGTTCTCGTAGTGCGACTGCGCCAGCGCCCGCGTGTAATCGTGGGCCTGCTCGTAGCTCAACTGGGGGCAACGCTGCGGGCCGTAGGTCTCGAGTTGCTGGAGAATGGCTGAGGGCATGGTGTTTCCGAGCCAAGTATACTAGGAGTTGCAGTCAGAGCCGCGCGGCGTAAGCCCGCGGACTGGTGGCGCAAGCGTGTTCGTTTCCGCAGCCTGACGCCGCGCGGCTCTGAAGCAATCCCTCGCCACAACGGAGTATTTGATGTCCGAAGCGTTTAAGCGAATGGGTCACTTCAAGGAACGAGTCGGCTTCCAGGCTCACTTGGACCAGTTGGGCATCAGCGTGCCCATGGATGAGCGCATCCTCTCGGCCCGCGACGGTTCGCCCATGGTGCAGCCGATGACGGTCGGCTCTTTCACCGTCGGCAACCGCTGGTGCATCCACCCCATGGAAGGTTGGGACGGCACAGCCGACGGCAAGCCCACCGAGTTAACCACCCGGCGCTGGAAGCACTTTGGCCTCAGCGGCGCCAAGCTCATCTGGGGCGGCGAAGCGTTCGCCGTGCAGTTTGATGGCCGCGCCAATCCCAATCAACTGGCGTACCACTCCGACAATGTCGCGGCGACGCGCGATCTATACCAGGCGTTGATCAATACCCACCAACGGCGCTTCGGCGAGCGTTCCACCAGCGACCTGCTGGTCGGCCTCCAGTTGACCCATTCCGGCCGATTCTGCCGCCCCAACGATAAGAAGCGCCTCGAGCCGCGCATCGCTTACCACCACCCGTTGCTGGATGCCAAGTTCAACATCCAGCCCGATGACGACTCGGTGCTCCTCACCGACGACTACATTCGCCGGCTCATCGACAACTACATCGTGTCGGCCAAAATGGCGCACGAGATCGGCTTCCAGTTCGTCGATGTCAAGCATTGCCACGGCTATCTTGGCCACGAGTTCCTCTCGGCGTACGACCGGCCCGGCCCGTATGGCGGCGACCTGTTTGGCCGCACCAACTTCATGCGCCAGATCATCCAGGGCATTCGCGCCGAATGTCCGGGCATGATGATCGGCGTGCGGCTGAGCGTCTTCGATCGCCCGCCGTATCATCCGGACCCCGCCCAGAGCAAGGGCGGCAAACTCGGCCCCGGTCTGCCGGACGAATACGACCGTGCGTCGATGGGGCCGTACCCGGGCTTCGGCTGCAATCGCGACAACCCGCTGGAGCCGGACCTGACCGAGCCGATCGCGCTGCTCAAACTGATGCGCGACGAGCTGAAGGTCGAGTTAGTCAATCTCTCGGCAGGCAGCCCGTACTACAACCCGCACATTCAACGGCCGGCATATTTCCCGCCCAGCGACGGCTATCAGCCGCCGGAGGACCCTCTGGTCGGCTGCGTGCGGCAGATCGAAATCGTGCGCGATTTGAAGCGGGCCGTGCCCGATCTGCCCATGGTGGGCACGGCCTACACCTATTTCCAGGAGTACCTGCCGCACATCGCACAGGCGGTGGTGCGCGAGGGGTGGGTCGATTTCGTTGGCCTGGGACGCATGGTGCTGGCGTACCCCGACCTGCCCGCCGACTGCGACGAGTTCGGCGAGCTGCGCCGCGCCAAGCAGATTTGCCGCACGTTCTCCGACTGCACGACAGCCCCGCGCAACGGCATCGTCTCGGGCTGCTACCCGCTGGATGATTACTACAAGGAACTGACGGAGAACGAGCAACTCAAAGCCGCCAAGAAGGCGCTGCGCGAGCGCTTGTTGGTGCTGCACTCCCCCACGCCGCCGGCGGCCCGCCCCGGCGGCGATCCGGGCTGAGGAGAAGAAAATTCACCGCAGAGGGCGCGGAGTTCGCAGAGGAGAACAGAGAGAAATTGTCTGTAAGTTTGCTTTCATTGCTGCCAAACTGCCTTCTTGATCTCTTACTATGTCTTCCTCCGCGCCCTCGGCGGTGAATCTTTCTTCTCTTTGCCATGCCCATCGAACACCATCGTCATACCGTCACCGCCGAGCAGGCCGGCCGCATCGACCACGTCGTGCAGGCACTGGTCGCGCAGTCGCGGCGGTACATCACCGGCTTGTTCGATCACGGCTGCGTCACGCTCAACGGTGATCTGTGCCCCGACAGCTTCGCGCGCGTCAAGCCAGACGACATCGTTGAGCTGAATCATGATCCGCATCGCGGCTATTCCCCGATCGCCAAGGCGTGGCACAGCTCGGCGTTTCGCATCATTTTCGAAGACGCGAGCCTGATCGTCGTGGACAAGGCCGCTTGGGTGCTGACCGTGCCGACCGGTCCGACGCACGACGGCTCGCTGGTCGACGCGGTGTCGGAGTATGTGGGACGGTCCGGCCGGCGCGACAAGGCGCATGTGGTGCATCGGCTGGATCGCGGGGTATCGGGCCTGCTGGTCTTCGCCAAGACGCCGCAGGTCGCCGAGCAGCTTAAAGCGCAGTTCGCCAAGCATCGGCCGCAGCGCCTTTACGTGGCGCTGGTAGCCGGGCAACTCGACGGGAAGTCCGGCACCTTCCGCAGTTATCTGGCGACGGCCGCCAACCTCGACCGTTACTCAACGCGCGACAAGGACAAAGGCGAACTGGCGATCACGCATTACCAGGCGCAGCGGCAGGCGCACGGGGCGACGTTGGTGCACGTGCGGCTGGAGACTGGCAAGCGGAACCAGATTCGCGTGCAGTTTGCCGAGGCCGGCCATCCGGTATTGGGCGATCCGCGGTATCGCGTGGATCTGGCGCAGCACCCGCGCTGGAACCTGCCGCGCCTGGCGCTGCACGCCGCCGAGTTGGGTTTCGATCATCCGACGACCGGCGCGCCGGTTCGTTTTGAGGCGCCGCTGCCGGGCGCGTTTGCGTTCTTTTTCGGTCAGAGCCGCAAGGCGTAGGCCGGCGATGGATCGTCCGCGGGCTTACGCCGCGCGGCTCTGAGCTGACTACAATCGTGTCGCGCGCCTTATTGATTTCGTCGCGCCGGTCATTCTGCAAAGGACCACCATGTTGCCCACCTGTTGCCGCTCTTCATTCAGGTTTGTCCTGCTGTCCACCTTGCTGCTGGTGTCGCTGCTGGCGGTAGCGCGGTCGCTGGGGCGCAATCCGTCTGCCTTGGAGCAGATTGACCTGCTGGTGGACATTCGCCATGAGATCGTCACCCAGTATGCCGAGACGCCGGATCAGCAGAAGATGGCCCAGGAGGCTGTGCGGGCCATGGTCGGTGCGCTGGACGATCCGTACACGGTCTATCTGTCGCCGGAGGAACTCGAACCCTTTGACAAACTGGTGCACGGGACGTTCAGCGGCATCGGCGCCGAGGTAGACATCCACGACGATCGCCTGCGCATCGTCACGCCGCTGGACGGATCGCCCGCGGTCAAAGCTGGAGTCATGGCGGGGGACATCGTGCTCCAGATCGATGGCGTTTCCACCGAGGGCATGAAGATCACCGACGCCATCAAGCGGCTGACGGGCCCGCAAGGCACGCAGGTCACCATCAAGGTCCGCCACCCCTCCGGCGCGGAAGCCGACCTTTCCATCACCCGCGCCCAGATCAACGTGCAGACGGTGCGTGGCGTGCGCCGCGGCGCCGAACAGAAATGGGATTACATGCTCGATCGCCAGGCGGGGATCGGCTACATCCGCCTGTCGCAGTTCACGGAGAAGACGCCCGGCGAGGTGCGAGCCGCGCTGGACGAACTGCTGGCACAGAATGTCAAGGGCCTGATCGTGGACGTGCGGTTCAACCCCGGGGGGCTGCTCGACGCCGCGGTACAGATCGCCGATATGTTCCTGCCCGCCGACAAGACCATCGTGTCGGTTCGCGGCCGGGTGGTGCCGGAGCAGGCATTCAAATCGACCAACGGCGGCACCATCCCGGACATGCCCATCGTCGTGCTGGCCAACGAGGCCAGTGCCTCGGCATCGGAGGTGCTGGCCGGGGCCCTGGCGGACAACGGCCGGGCCAAGTTCATCGGCACACGCACGTTCGGCAAGGGCAGCGTCCAGCAGGTGTTCAAGCTCGACGGCGGACAGGGGGCGCTCAAGATCACCAACGCCTACTACTACCTGCCCAACGGACGTAACATCCATCGCCGCAAGGATGCCACGGTGTGGGGCGTTGACCCCGATGACGGTTTTTATGTGACCATGACCTTCGACCAGGTTACGGAAATGGTCCGCCTGCGCAGCGAGGCGGACGTACTGCGGCCCGGGGACGCCGCGGCCCAGGGGGCCACGCTCACGCCGGAGATGATCCGCAAGGACCGTGCCGACCCGCAACTGGCGGCGGCATTAGAGGCGATCCTGGGCAAGCTGCGCGGCGGCGACTGGCCCAAGGTCGGCCAATCCGACGCCCAGGCCCTGGTCCGCCGAACCCAACGGGAAAACCTGCTCCGCCAGCGCGACGCCATGCAGGACCGCATCGCGCAGATCAATAAAGAGTTGGGCAGACTCGACAAGGGCCAGGCAATCACCACGGAAGAGGAAACTGACCGGGAATGACCCGGTGACAAGGTGAGGGGGCGACAAGGTGACGGACCATGGGTTACCTTTTCACCCTTCACCTTGTCATCCGACACACCATGCCCCTGATTCTCGGCTTGGAAACCTCGTGTGATGAAACCGCCGCGGCCGTCGTCGAGGACGGCTGGCTCGTGCGCTCGAACATCATCGCCTCGCAGCACGCCCTGCACGAGTGCTACGGCGGCGTGGTGCCCGAGATCGCCAGCCGGGCGCATCTGGAACGGCTCAGTCCCGTCGTGCATGAGGCCGTCGCCACCACGGGCATCAGCCTGGCGGACATCGATGCCATCGCCGTCGGCAACCGTCCGGGCTTGATCGGCTCGCTGCTCGTGGGCGTCAGCGCCGCCAAGGCCCTGGCTTGGTCGCTGGGCAAACCCCTCATCGGCGTCGACCATGTCAAGGCACACCTCTACGCCAGCCAGTTGCAGCCCGCAGACGGGGTGGCGGCAAATCCGAAATCCGAAATCCGAGCTCCGAAATTCCCTTGCCTGGGCCTGGTCGTCTCCGGCGGACACACCAGCCTCTACGCCGTCGCTTCGTCCACGCAAATGCACCTGCTGGGCAAGACCATCGACGATGCCGTCGGTGAAGCCTACGACAAGGCCGCGGTGATTCTGCGAATGGGCTATCCCGGCGGGCCCAAACTCGATCGCCTGGCGCAGACCGGCGATGCGTCCGCCCACGACCTGCCGCGCAGCTTGCTCGCGAAGGACAGCCTGAACTTTTCCTACAGCGGGCTCAAGACGGCGTTGCTTTACAAGGTTCGCGGCCAGCCGCAGGAGCGGGGCGGTAAGACGCATTTCCAGCGCGACGCCTCGGACCTGACGGACACGCAGCGCGCCAATCTCGCCGCCGCGTTTCAAGCCGCCGCTATCGACACGCTGATCATCAAGCTCGATCGCGCGTTGGATGCCATGATCACCGCCGGCCAACCCGCCCGGGCGGTGCTCATCGGGGGGGGCGTCAGCGCCAATTCGCTCCTGCGCCGCCGCGCGGTCGAACTGGCTGCACGGCGCAGCATCCCCCTGGGCCTGCCCGCCATGGCCTACTGCCTCGACAACGCCGCCATGATCGCTGGCCTGGCCTACCAGTACCACACGCAAGGCCGGCACGACGACCTGACGCTGCCCGCCATCGCCACGACTTCATGCTGAAAAGCACAGCCTGCAAATCAGTAATACCCAACAGAAGAGCGGGGGTGCCCAGCAGCGGGGGAGCAGGAGCCGGCGGCTTGATTCCCTTTCCGCTGCTCCTCGGCGCCCCGGCTTCCTGAGGAACGTGTGGTACAATACAAGGTGTTTCCAGACGACAGGTGAAACCATGACCGTGCAGACCGTGAAGCTGGGAGGCAAGAAATTCGTCATTGTGGCGGAGAAGGATTTCCGCCGGTTGCAGGAGCGGGCGGAGGCCATTGACGCGCGGGATCGGGGCGACGCGGCGGAGCATCGCAAGCGTATGCAGGAACCCGAGGGAAAGACGCTGGCTCAGGTTCGCAAGGAGTTGGGATTGTGAGCTATGGGCTGATCCTCAAGCCATCGGCCCAGAAGCAACTGCGCCGCCTGTCCAAGCCGCTGCAATCGCGAATCATCGACAAGTTATCGGAGATGCAGACCGCCCCGCGCCCCGCAGGCGCAGTGAAACTGACCGGGGCCTCGGCGGCGTGGCGCGTGCGCGTGGGCGACTACCGAATCGTCTACGAAATCGACGACGCCGCGCAGAGGCTTGTCGTCACCATCATCGCGCATCGCCGGGAAGTGTACCGGGGGTTGTGAGAGGGGCGAGCCGACCGCATTTCGATGCATTGAGGTGTGCCAGACGGGCGCGGGAACGGGCAATGCCGACAGGTGGATTCGAACCACCGACCTAGGGCTTATGAATCCCTCGCTCTAACCAACTGAGCTATGTCGGCCCGAGCAGCACATTGTATGAAGCGACGGCGATTCTTCAACCGACGCTTAGCGCACGCTTTTCTTGTACTGGGCTTCGTCAAAATCGCGGGGCACAGTATAGAGGTCTACTGGGGGTGGAAAGCGGCGCATCTGCCGCACGGCCGCGGCACTGAAGCCGACCAGGAGGAGCATGGCGACCAGCAGCCCCGCGTGCCACAGCCGCGCCAGCAGGCTGGCGTGCCCCAGCCACAGGCCCACGCCGCAAGCCAGAAGCACGATGGTCATTAGTCCGGCACTGATCAGCGCTCCCCACGCCGAGCGTGGCTTTTCGGACTGGAGACCCAGACCGAAACTCGCCAGCGCCAGTCCGCCGACAGTGGTGAACATCACCATGGCTGTCAGTCCCGCCTTGCCCGGGTCGCTGGTCAGATCGCGCCAGCGATAGATCGCGTCGCCGGGTTGGGTTTTGTCGCCGGCTTGCTCGGTCTGGCGTTCCACCTGCCCACGCGTGAGGGTGGGCACGGCGTAGGAATACCCGGCACAGATGCAACAGGTCGAAAGACACAGCACCATGCCCACCGTCTGAAGCAGGACGCCTACGCCCTGGGCAAACGCGCGCGGCGAGGGGGCAACGCCTTGATCCGCATCATCGGGTGCGGTCATTACGGGCTGCCGGGGGTTCTGGGACCGGGGCTTCCTGGTGTCTGGTGGCTCCATGGATCGCTCTGCGTGTCGAGGTTGACGCTCTGTGCCAGGCGGGCACGGTGGAGCAACAGGCAGGTGTAGCCAAGCAATCCCACCATGCTGCCAAAGATCAGCACGACCATCGTCATCGCCGTTGGGTCGCCCATCATCAGGGCGTTGTAGATGCCGCCGATGGTGAACAGGCCCAGCAGTATGCACTGCATCAGCAGCAGCGCCTGCGCCATCGCCATGGCGCCGCGCTTGCCCAATCGAACGAAAAAGCCCAGCACCAGGTACGCCGCGCCCGGGAGTACGCCCAGTACGACAATCCCGATGCAAGTGGCCGTGATCAGACCGGGAGTGTCCTTTAGCTGCCGAATCTCCTGGGCCTGTTGTTCGGTCGCTCGTCCGTGCTCGATGATCTGCTCCATGGGCATTATGGTGGCCACAAACAACGCAGCAGCCATGCACCCCATCAACAGCACCTCGATGGCTCCGGCGATCCACAGAAACACCGACGCCCGCCGGCGGAGGCGCACCGGCGAGTCCGGGGCTTCGTGCGGCATGTCCCACTCGTCGGGCGGCGGCGGGGGTGCAGAGGCATCAGGAAACTGTGACATGCAGGGAGTGTAGCGAACTTCAGGCAGTTGATGGGGGGCATGCAGCGAGCCGGGCCGTCCGGCCCCGGCGAATCTTCTCATTCAGGAAGACCACTGGCCTTTTAGTGTTTCATCACGCCCCTTTCATCCGGCGGTCCCCTCACCCCGGCCTCCGGGGCTCTCCCCGAGGGAGAGGAGGTCGGACATTGGACGCCGCGCCGGTTTTGGTCGATAACATGACGACAGAATATGGCCCAACCCAAGTCCATCAAGAAACACCTGTCGCTGATCCTCCGCCTCCTGGTGGCGGCGTTGGGCGTGACCTACATCGCCTACAAGCTCGACTGGCATAACCAGATCGAGCTGCGCCCCGGTGACTATGTGCTGGACTCGGGCCAGTCCCTGCATGTGGACAAGGCCAGGACCTACCCGGTAATAACGCCGGACTTCGACCCGGCCCAGGTCACCGCGCCGCTGACGATCGACACGGACGCAAGCGACGCGATGTCCCGGCCCATGACCATCCCCGCGGCGCGGATCAACGCCCAGGACACGCCCTTCATCCTCCGCCCCGGCATCGGCACCACCCTCCGCCACGCTTCCTTCGACCTGCTGCTCTTTGGCCTGCTGATCATCGCCCCGATCTACCCCATCACCGCCTTGCGCTGGTGGACGCTCATGCGTGCGCGCGGCATCGATGTCCGCCCCGGCAAGGCGTTCAAGCTCTCTATGGTCGGCTGCTTCTTCAACTACTGCATGCCGGGCACGACCGGCGGCGACCTGATTAAGGCCTACTACGCCGCCCGCCGATCCGACCGCCGCACCGACTCGATCATGAGCGTGTTCATCGACCGCGTGGTGGGCCTGTTGGGCCTGGTGCTGCTGGCGGGCATCGCCGGCCTATTCATGCTCAACGACGGCGATCCGCAGGTGCGCCATCTGGCGCGCAACGTCACCTTCTACATCTGGGGCGCCGCCGGTGTCGTCACCGTTTGCTCGGCCTTCTACTTTTCCCGCCGGTTACGCAAGCTCTCGGGTCTGGACGCCCTGCTGGGTCGGTTCCTCAAGCCCGATAGCATGCTGGGCAAGATCGATATGGCGGCAGTGGCGTACTCCAATCACAAGCTGGTGGTGTTCGTTGCCATCCTCATGAGCGTACCGGTGCATCTGCTGCTGGCGATCTCCACGGCCATGGCGGGCTACGCCCTGGGCATGGACGCGCCGCTGGGGCTGTTGCTCACGGTCGTGCCCATCCTCTTCCTGGCGGGGTCGATTCCCATTTCCTACCAGGGCTTGGGCGTGATGGAGGGCCTGGCCATGGCGATGATCCTGCATCCGCCGGGGGCCACCAGCAACCAGATCGTGGGCATGCTGCTTCTGATCCGCCTGTTCCAGATCGTCTATTCGCTCACCGGGGCCCTGTTTCTGCTTAAGGGTGACATCCACATGCACCCGGAGCGTGAGGGCGAGCCGGTGCTGGCCGAAGCGTCGCCGATGCCGGTTTCGTAGCCAGCCGGCGGTGCCCGCCCCGTGTCGCCGCTGCGCAAGACGCCGCGGGGCGACTCACATCTTTCTAACCTGCGCCACCTGCATTAAAACAAGGCTCCAAAGCGTTGTGCCCAGAGCATTGTCCCGCCGCCAACTGTTGGTACAATATGGCCCATTGGGGTATCCGGCGGGGATATCCGGGAGTTTCACATGTTTCTGGCGGGAGTCACATCATGTTTGGACGAAACAGCCTTGCGGTAACGGTGTCTTTATTGCTGGCGGTCAGCATTCTGGGTGGAACTGAGGTGTCGGCGGCCGATGAGTTCTTCGGGCTCACCCGTGCCCAACTGGCGACCCGATTGCTGGAGGTCGAGAAGCAACTGACGCAACAGGAAGCCCTGGCGCTGGTGGACGATCCGGCCTACCAGGCCGTGGCGCAGCGTTCCACCGACGCCAACGGGTCAGTGGCGAAGTTGCGCGAGGACTTTACCGCGCAGGAAAAGTCCGACCTGTCGTACAAGAGCGCGGAAGGCACCGCGGCCCAGGCAGGCTCGGTGGTGCAGGCCGCCACCGATGACTGGCGCTCCGCCAGCGCTGAATACGGCAAGGCCACGAGCAAAGCGCAACGTCTTATCGCCCCGGCCAAGGCGCTGCGTTCGCAGTTGACTGTCGCCGAAAACGAACTGGCGGCCGCGCAGAAACTATACGACCAGATTATCGAATTGATCAATCTCGAAGTAAACAAGTCCGGCAACAACGATAACGCCTTGGCGCATGTCCAGGCCCGGATTGATCGAGCGCGCAATCGAGTGAACGACTTGCAGGGCAAGTACAGCGAGGCGCAGTCGCAGCTCGACGGTGCCACCGCCGAGCAGGCGGGCGCCAAGGAGCAGATGAACACCCGCAAGGCGGCGCTGGATCAGGCCAACACGGCTCTGCACGCCGCCAAGGCGGAACTGGATTCGGTGCACAAGAAACTCAATGCGGCGTTCGAGCAGACTGAGCCGTTCCAGCAGGCCTGGCAAGCCAAGACCGCAGCCGACCAGGCCACCGCCGCAGCCAAGGAAACCGCCTTATCGCCCCTGCGCCAAAGCAAGGCATACCAGAGCCAGTTTCAGGAACGCCAGCGCCTCGCAGCCGCATTGGAAAACGCAGGTTGAAACGTGCCAAATTCTCCGGGGTCGGCACCACCCTACCCGAAGCTTGCCCCCGAGATTTCTGCCAGTCACCATGACCGGCCCTGTGGTCGCGGGCTTGATCGGCCTGCTGGGGCGAGTACCATACCAATACATCGATTATTCATTACTGCGGATCGGCCGCATCCGGGGGCGGGGGGCCGGGGATGGCCCGGCTGGCAATAATGAACACACCCTGGCTTTCACCCACGGGACAGACTTCCAATGGCAGTACCGCTATCGCAGATGTGGACCGTGGCGACCTATGTGCTGGGCCAGAAGATCAAACGGCGCAAGCGGTACCCCCTGGTGCTCATGCTCGAGCCGCTGTTCCGCTGCAACCTGGCGTGCGCCGGCTGCGGCAAGATCCAGTACCCGGCCCATGTCCTCAAGCAGAATCTCACGCCCCAGCAGTGCTTTGACGCCGTTGAGGAATGCGGGGCGCCGATGGTGAGTATTCCCGGCGGCGAGCCGCTGCTGCACCCGCAGATCGGCGAGATCGCCGCGGGACTGGTGGCACGCAGGAAATACATCTACCTGTGCACCAACGCCCTGCTGCTTAAGAAGAAAATTGAGGAAGGCGTCTTTACGCCCAGCAAGTACCTGACCTTCAGTGTGCACATGGACGGTACGGAGGAGATGCACGACTTTGCCGTCTGCCGGGAGGGTGGCTTCCAGCAGGCGTATGAGGGCATTAAGATCGCGGTGGAGAAGGGCTTCCGCGTGACGACCAACACGACGCTGTTCGACGGCGTTGACCCCAACGAGGTCCGCACCTTTTTCGACCAGATGATGGATCTGGGCGTCGAAGGCATGATGGTTTCGCCCGGCTACGCATATCCCAAGGCACCCGACCAGGCGGGCTTCTTCCGTGAACGGCGAAACACGGTGGAGATGTTCACCGAAATCCTCTCGAATCGCAAAACGCGTTGGAAGTTCAACCAGTCGCCGCTGTTCCTTGAGTTTCTGATGGGCCGGCGTGAGTACGAATGCACCCCTTGGGGCATGCCGACGTACAACCTGTTCGGGTGGCAGAAGCCGTGCTACCTGCTCCAGGACGGCTACGCCGACACCTTCGATGAGTTAATGCAAGAGACGGCGTGGGAGAATTACGGGCGGGAAAGCGGCAACAAGGCCTGCCAGCAGTGCATGGTGCATTCGGGCTACGAGGCCTCGGCGGTGAACCACACCTTTTCCAGCTTCGGGGGCGTGCTGGCCAACATCAAGGCGATGGTCTTCAACGCCTATGCGAATCCGTCGGCCATGCGCAAGCTCGAGGAGCACAAGGGCAAGAAGGGCAAGGGCAAAGAGCACCACCTGCCGGTGCTGGCGTCGAATGCAGCGTGACAATGAAGTGCGGCGGCATCGACGGCGCTTTGGCTTGCGGTGGATCGTCAGAGCCGCAAGGCATAAGCCTGCGGTGGATCGTCAGAGCCGCAAGGCGTAAGCCTGCGGTGGATCGTCAGAGCCGCAAGGCGTAAGCCTGCGGTGGATCGTGATCGTCAGAGCCGCAAGGCGTAAGCCTGCGGTGGATCGTCAGAGCCGCAGGGCGTAAGCCTGCGGTGGAGCCGTCCGAGCCGCAAGGCGTAAGCCTGCGGTGGATCGTGATCGTCAGAGCCGCAAGGCGTA
>JBBDMX010000122.1:0-46566 GCA_040878035.1 Phycisphaeraceae bacterium
TTCCGGGTATAATGCCCCCACGCACGGCACAGCCGGGCATAAATCGAGACGTCCGCGAAGCTCCATTGTTTGGCAGCTCACACGACCGATCTCTAGTTTTTGGAGCTTCTGATGAAGATCTACGTCGGCAACCTCAGTTTCAACACCACGCAGGACAGCCTCCAGGCTCTGTTCAGCAACTACGGTCAGGTCAGCGAAGTCGCCCTGGTCACCGACCGCGAAACCGGCCGCCCGCGCGGCTTCGCGTTCGTCACCATGGACGACGAAGGCGCCCAGAAGGCGATCGCCGAACTCAATGGCAAGGAGTTTGAGGGCCGCAGCCTCAACGTCAACGAAGCCAAGCCCCGTGAGGCACGCTCCGGTGGCGGTGGCGGTGGTGGCGGCGGCTACGGCGGCGGCGGTGGTGGCCGCGGCGGCAACCGCGGTGGTGGCGGCGGCGGCGGTGGCGCCCGCTGGTAAGCCAACCGATCGACAAAGTAAACTGACACACACCGGCCCGCGCTCAACCGAGCGCGGGCTTTTTTTATAGCTGCCGCGCGGGCGTCACAACGTCAGCGGCGGCCCGTGCGGCGTGCGGGCGCATCGTGGCTGGGCCAAGCGTAGCTTGGAACCTGAGTTCGGGATAAGCCCATCGAAACGGTTTTGGAGTGCGGCGGCTGTGACGCCGCTTTGGCTCGACGCGGCGCGTCTTTGGCCGCCGGCAACGCCTGGGGGCGTGCCCAAACGGCTCCGCCGCAAGCTAAAGCGGTGTCGCGGCCACCGCAGTCCAAAGCGGCCGGCGCCGCCACAGGATGCGGCTGCCTATCCCGAACTCAGGTTTGGACGCAAAGGTCACCAGGAGCAAGACGCACGGTGGTTGTGCACGCTCCCCATTTTCGCCTTGCAATCCCTTCGCTAATGCATCACCATAGCCATGATCAGCCCACGGCTGCGGGAGCGTGTCATGCCAGGCATCGTTCGGCGAGTTGTGTCGCTCCCGGTCATTGCGGCGGTGGCCTTTGGTGTCCTTTGCGGAGTCAGCGCTTTCACCTTTCATTACGCCGAGGGCACCAGTTACTTGAGTTCCGATCCCCGCGCGTGCGTCAATTGCCACATCATGCAGGAGCCTTACGACGCGTGGGTCAAGAGTTCCCATCACGCGGTGGCGCGCTGCGTTGATTGCCATCTGCCCCATGATTTTGTGGGCAAGTGGCTGGCCAAGAGCGACAACGGCTTCTTCCATTCCTGGGCCTTCACGTTTCAGGACTTTCACGAGCCGATCCAGATCAAGCCGCGCAATCGCCGCATCGTGCAGGAGAATTGCCTGTCGTGCCACCAGGACGTGGTGCATGAAATGTTCCCGACCCAGCGCCACGCCGAGATGAACTATTGCGTGCGTTGTCACGCCGACGTCGGCCACGCGGGCGTCCCCCCGCACGCACGCATCACGACGGGCTTTGGAAAATAGCCCGCACTCGGACCCCGCCTGCGGTTGAGCGACGCCCCCGGCACGTTCCCGGTCCCCAATCAGGAGACGATCCACATGCCGCACAACACTCACCGCACGCAGGGCCTCCGCCGCCCGGCCCTGTTGGCCGTCATTGTCGTTACGGCGATTCTCACTTTCGCTGCCGCCGCGCTGCTCACCAGTGTCTTTACGCGCAAACAGGAAACCCGCGCTTCCTATGTCCGCGTCGTCGAAGTCACCGAGCAGACCGACGATCCGGCCGTGTGGGCCCAGAACTGGCCGCGGCAATACGACAGTTACAAGCGCACGGTCGACTCCGAGCGCACGCGCTACGGCGGGTCCGACGCCATCCCCAAGCAAAAGCTTGATGCGGACCCCTGGCTGAAAATGATGTGGGCCGGCTACGCCTTTTCCATTGACCATCGCGAAGCGCGCGGCCACGCCTACATGCTCGTCGATCAGGAACACACCGAGCGCGTCCTCCAGCGCCCCCAGCCCGGCGCCTGCCTCCACTGCCACGCCTCGAATCTCAACCTCTATCGCCACCTGGGCCAGGGCGACATCATGGCCGGCTTCGAGAAGGCCTGCGCCATGACCTACTCCGAAGCCCGCGGCCAGAAGGACGACGCCGGTAACGCGCTGGTCGAGCATCCGGCCGGCTGCGTCGATTGTCACGACCCGGCCACCATGGGCCTGCGCGTCACCCGTCCGGGGTTCATCCGCGGCATCGCCGCCCTGGCCAAAAGCCAGGACCCCCTCAAGCACTTGCCCAGCATCGAACAATGGCGCAAGGACAAGCCAGGGCGGGATTACGATCCCAACCGTGACGCCTCGCGCCAGGAAATGCGCTCCTTCGTCTGCGGCCAATGCCACGTTGAATACTACTTCGCCAAGCCCGGCAACCTCGTCACCTATCCTTGGGCCAACGGCCTCAAGAACGAATCGGAGGAGGCCCACTACGATAAGATCGGCTTCTCCGACTGGTTCCACGGCGTCACCGGCGGGGGCATGCTCAAGGCCCAGCACCCTGAATTCGAGATGTGGAACCAGGGCATCCACGCGCGCTCCGGCGTCGCCTGCGCCGACTGCCACATGCCCTATCAGCGCCAGGGCGCCACCAAGATCTCCGACCACCACGTGCGCAGCCCGCTGCTTAATATCGCCCGTTCCTGTCAGACCTGCCACAACATCCCCGAAGCCGAGCTGCTCGACCGTGCCATCCGCATTCAGGACACCACCCGCGCCCTGCTGGACCGAAGCAGCCAATCGCTGACCGCCATGATCCAGGCCATCGCTGCCGCCAAGGCGCAGGGCGCCGACAGCACGCAGTTGGGGCAAGCTATCGCCCTCCAGCGCAAAGCGCAATGGCGGCTCGACTGGGTCTACTCGGAAAACTCCGTGGGCTTCCACGCCCCTCAGGAGGCGGCACGATTGCTGGCTGAATCCATCGACTACGCCCGCCAGGCGCAACTGTTGGCCACCCAACTCATCGCCCCAGCGCCAGCAGTCCCGCCCCTGAACCCCCAAGTCCACGGCGCCACGCCCGCCGACCAGACGCCGCCGCGGCCGTGAGTCCGCGGGGATGAATGAGTTGCGGTGCTGGAGCTATTGCTTGAGTTCCGCGATCTTTTGCAGCACCGCCTGGTCGTGGCCGTTGACGCTGACTTTGTCCCAGCGGTGGGCGACTTTGCCTTTGGGGTTGATGAGGTAGGTGGTGCGGAGGACGCCCAGGTACGTTTTGCCGTACATGCTCTTTTCGCCCCATACGCCGTAGGCCTGGCAGGTTTGTTTGTCGGTATCCGCCAGGAGGGTAAAGGGCAGGTGGTGCTTGGCGCGGAATTTGGTGTGCGCGGCGGAGTCGTCGGGGCTGACGCCCAGGATGACGGCGTCGGCGCTGTTGAAGGTTGGCAGGGCGTCGCGGAACTGGCAGGCCTCGGTCGTGCAGCCGGGGGTGTCGTCCTTGGGGTAGAAGTAGAGCACGACCCACCGATTGCGGTAGTCTTTGAGGCGGTGGGTCTTGCCATCCTGATCGGGCAGGGCGAAGTCCGGCGCGGTCTGGCCAGGGTCGATCGGCGCGGGCTTGGGGGCGGTCTGGGGCATGATGCTCCTTTCGTGATGCAAGGATTGCAGGGCGAATATCTACAATACAGGGTAGCCACAGATGAACTCAGATGAACACAGATAGGAAAAACCAGAAAGACGAAGAAGAAACAGTGATGGACATGATGAGCATGATGGTTTGCTGGCCAGTTCTACCCGTGGGCTCGCAGGTGGCGCCTAGTTCGGTGCGTCATCGGGTCCATCATGTGCATTTCTGCTTTTGCTCCTTTGCTTCTCATTCTTCTTATCTGTGTTTATCTGTGTCCATCTGTGGCTAACTGAGGATCGTGCATGTTGGGTCAGCTAATGTGGGCGAGTCCGTTGTGGGGTTGGGCGGTGCTGGCGGCGGGGGGGCTGCCCGTGCTGGCGCATGTGCTGTCGCGTCTGCGGCGGCGGGTGGTGGTGTTTCCCACCGTACGGTTCCTGGAACAGGCAATGACGCATGGGCGGCGCGGGCTGCGTCTGCGCGACTGGCTGCTGCTGCTGTTGCGCGTGCTGGCGCTGGGGTTGATCGTGGCGGCGTTTGCCCAGCCGGTGTGGCGCGGATCGACCGTGGCGGCGCTGCACGGGGCGGGCCGACATGTGGTGTTCGTGCTGGATCGCTCGGCGTCGATGACGCGCGCCGAACATGGCGTCACGCTGTTGGATCAGGCACGCCGGCTGGTGCTGGATGAACTGGCCAGGCTCGATCCCGCCAGCGATCGGGCGTCGGTGATTTTGCTGGATCGTTCGCCGCGGCCGCTGTTGCCTGAGCCGACGGCGCATTTTTCGCAGTTGGCCCAGATGCTGGGGCAGGTGGAGGCGACGCACCAGGCCGGCGACGGCGGGGCGGCCGCGGCGCTGGCGCAGCATATGGTGGAACTGGATCAGCGCGGCGAGGCGGCGTTGCGGCGGGCAGCCACGGTCGAGTTGTACAGCGACATGCAGGCGACGCAGGCGTGGCCGGGGGATGTGCGTTTGACCGTGTATGAGCATCGATTGGGAAACGCCTTGGGCAATGTCGCGCTGCATCGTCCGACGCTCTGGCCCAGTGAGCCGGTGGCGGGACAGGCGGTGCGTCTGTCGGTGGAAGTGAGCTATTTTGACTCGGAGGCGACGGCGAGCGTGGCGCTGCCGGTGACGCTGACCTTTGGCGACCAGGTGCAGACACAGCTTGTGCGTGTGGGGGCGAATCTGACGGCCACGGCCGCGTTCACCTTCACGCCGACACCGGAGCAACCGGGACCGGCAACGCTGGTGGTGCGGATCGATCCGCGTGATGCGCTGGCGCTGGATGACGAAGTGGGCCTGGCGTTCGAGGTGGCGCCGGGACGGCGGGTGATGCTGGCGACGGCAAGCGCTATCAACGATCAGGCGACGGCGGCGTATTTCATGGCGCGGGCACTGCGGCCCGAGAAGGCCGGTGACGATGTGACGGAGACGGGCGTCGGCAAGCTCAGTGGCGTGTCGCTGGAGGTGGTGGCGCCTTGGGCGTTGGCGGCGCATTTGCACCGCGCACCGCCGAGCGTCGTGGTGGTCATCGAGGCGGGGCTGTTGGATGATGCGGCGCTGGTGGTGCTGCGCCAGTTTGCTGCCCAAGGCGGCGGGGTGCTGTGGGTGATCGACAGCCCGGCGGCGGTGGAGTCGGCGGCGCGATTTGATGCGGCGGTGGCGAATCAGGGCGCCGCCCCGTTGCGATTCGTGCTGCCGGTTAGTGTGGGCAGCGATTTGGAACTGGTCGAGGGCCGATTTGATGACCCGATCTTGCGGGCGTTTGAGGGGCCGTCGCGTGCCACGCTGATGTCGGCGCGGCTGGGGCGCGTGTACCACGCCACGGCGGCTCCCGAGGCAGGGGCGGTGGTGTTATTGTCGGCCAAGGATGAAGCAGGCCAGTGGCCGGTGCTGGCGGTGCGCTGGGTCGAACTGGGGCGGATGGCGATACTGCCCGTGGACCTGGCGCCGGGACAGGCGACGCTGGTGACGGGTCCGGCGTTTGTGCCGCTGGTGCATCAGTTGGTGCGGCATCTGTCGCCCGGCCGGCCGACGCCGGCGAATCCGCATCCGGACGCGACGCGCCCTCACGTGGGGTTTGCGGGGCCGGTGTATGTGGAGTTGGACCCGGCGGAGAGCGACCTGCGTATTGATGATGTCGAGGCGGCGACAGCGGCGGGGGGGCAGGGGGTGGCGGGGGTCGCGGCCGCGGATCAAGAGGGGATGATGCGCGATGATGTGACGACTCCGTTGTGGCCGTGGTGCGTGCTGGCGGCGGCGGTGGTGATCGGGCTGGAGCAGGCGATTGTGGCGGGATATGAACGTGGCTCCTCTCCCCCAGGGAGACGGGCCGGACGTGGAGCCTCTGGAAGTGCTTGACTGGCCCGCCACATTTCGACCACCGCTGGGCGTGGCGCCGACGCTGCTGGTGATCGCCGCGCTGGTCGTGCTGGCGGTGTGGCTGCATCTGGCGGGGTGGCGGCGCGATGAGGCCCTGGGTCTGGCCATGTCGTTGCCGCGGCGGGTGGTGCTGCTGGTGCTGCGCCTTTCCGCGCTGGCGCTGGTGGCGTTCATTCTGGCCGGGCCGAGCGTGGATCGCACCGCCGACACCGCGCCGCTGCCGGTGAAGGCCGTGGTGCTCGCCGACGCTTCGATCAGCATGGCCACCGTCGATGTGCCCCGTCCAGGCGGGGGATCGGCGGCGGGCCAGCCCGTGGCACGCTGGGACGCGCTGACTACCACCTGGCTCGATCCGCTATGGTTGCTCCAGTTGCGCGATCGCGGCGATGTGCAACTCCTGCGCTTCGCCGGCCGGGTCGAACCGATCAGCGCCGGGCAGGCCCACAGTGCCGAGCCTGATGGCGATAGCACTGACCTGTACGGCGCGATCCACCAGGTGTTGCCCAGCCGCGAGGGTGGAGTTCCACCGGGCGTCCTGGTCATCCTCAGCGATGGTCACGACACGATCCGCGGCAGCGACCCCGCCACGGTCGAGCGCCTGGCGCGTCTGGGCTGGCGTGTCATCGCCGTGCCCGTGGGGGAGCGCGCCAGTACGCGCGATGTGTCGATCCTGGTCAATGCCGAGGCTGACCATCTCTTTGAAGGTCAGTCCACATGGATCGACGCGGCTGTGTGGCAGCGCGGCTACGACCAGGGCCAGGTGGATGTCGATCTGGTCGAGGATGGACGGGTGCTCGAATCGCAGCGTCTGGGCTTCGACCACAAGCCCACGGTCCGGGCGCGATTTAAGGTCACCCCCGCCGCGGCACGGGCTCCGGGGGCAGGGGCCGGAGCGGGGGCAGGTGGCGACAGCCGGTTCGGCAGCGACGCTCTGCATGCCTATCGCGTCGTTGCCCGGCTGGTTGATGATGGGACCGGCCTGTCGCGAACCGAGCCCAGCGAGGAAGCCACGACGGATAACAACCAGCAATGGGCCTTTGTGCAGGTGAGCCGGAGGCGTATCCGCGTGGCGTTGTTCGAGGGTCAGCCCTACTGGGATACGCGTTTTTTAGCGCGCGTGCTGGCGGACGATGCCCAGGTGGAGTTGACCACCCATATCGCGCTGGGCGAGGGCCGTGTGGTGGTCAGCACCACGGGAGACAACCAGGCCCAGGCGGCGTTCGATCCAGCCGCGATGACGCAGGAGCAGCTCAACGCCTACGACGTGGTGGTGCTGGGCCGGGGCATCGAGCGTTTCTTCGCGGGCGACCGCGCGGCGTTGATCAAGTCATACGTGGCGGACCATGGCGGGGCGCTGGTGCTGGCGCGTGGCCAGCCGTTTGATGCCGACAAGCCCGCCGGCGCCGCGGCGACGCAGGCGATGCAGTCGATCTCGCCGGTGCGCTGGGGTCGGGGCACGGTGGGCAGGCTGGCGCTGGAGGCGACCGCGGCGGGCCAGGCCAGCCCACTGATGAATTTCCCAGACCTTGGGAAACTTGATGCGATCGTGACTCGCATGCCGGACATGCTGGCAGCCACGCGGATCCAGGGCACGCGTGCGGGGACGGTGGTGCTGCTGGAGCAGTCGCCGCGTTCCACCGGCCAGGGAGCGCCGCCGCCGCGCATGGCGGCGATCGCGCATCAGAGCGCCGGGCGCGGCCGAGTGCTGGCGGTGCTCTCCGACGGCCTGTGGCGCTGGGCGTTTCTACCCGCTACCGATCGCCGATACGACTCGGTCTACCAGGGCTTCTGGTCGCGGGCCATCCGCTGGCTGGCGACCGGGGGCGAGTTCCTGCCCGGCCGCGACCTGGCGATGTCGCTCGATCGCCTGTCGTCTGAGCCGGGTCAGCCGGTGACGGTGACGGTCACGTCGCGCTCGCTGCCGCCGGCGGATTTTGCGCCCACGGTGCGGATCACCGGGCCGGATGGCGCGATGCAGGCGCTGGTGCTGCCGCGCGGCAGCGAGCAATCAACACGCTTTGAGGCAGTGTTCGAGCCCAAGGCGTCGGGCGTGTATGAACTGGAAATGGTCTATGCCGATCCGCACGCGGGTAGCGACACCACGGAACCCCCGGAACCCCCGGAAATCCCGGAACCGCAGGTGCTCTCGGCACGTCTGGCAGTGTATGAAAGCAACGTCGAAAAGCTCGACCCCTCAGCCCGGCCGGAAACGCTCAAGGAACTGGCCGACGCGACGCACGGCCTGTGCCTGGGCCTGGAGGATCGCGAGCAGTTGCGCGACCTGTTGACCGGCTACGCGGCGGCGCGGGCGTCGGATCGCCGGCTCGAATATGCGTTCGCCCAACCTGGGGTGTTCATCGCTCTGGCGGCGCTGTTTTTCGTGGATTGGTTCCTCCGCCGGCGGTGGGGATCAATATGATTGGTAGAGAGGCAGAGGCAGAGTATGTCGCCCGTTTAACGGGTGACGCGCAGCGTCCCTTTAACGAGCATGGCGTAAGTGCATGACCCACGCGACCACCATCTCGAACACGCATCCTCACCTCGAGGCGCTGCTGCATCGCATCGTCACGACGCGGCGGCGCATCACGCGCGTGACCCGCCTGCTCACCACCGCGTGGCTCTGGCTGGCGGTCCTGCTGGCGATAGTGTTGCTGGATGCCTGGCTGCGGTTTCCCGATTGGCTGCGTTTGGTCGAACTGGCGGCCATGGTCGCGGCCATGGTGCTGTCGCCTTTGCGGCTGGTGCTGCCTGGCCTGGCGGGGGCCTGGCGGCAACGTGAGGCCCGGCACATCGAAGCGCAGCAGGGCCGGGCCGACAACGCCCTGATCAACGCGGTGGCCTTGCCGATCGAGGCGGCGCGCGGCGATGCCGTCACCGGCGCCTTGAGCCGGCGCGTGCATGAGCGCGCCGATCGACTCGCCCATCAGGTCGATCCGGCGGCCATGATCGACCGCCGCGAGCGCCGCGATGCCGCCTTGCGGTTGCTGGGCGTCGTTCTGCTCTGGTTGGCCGCGCTGATCGTGCAGCCGCGCATGTTCGCCACCGGCCTGATCCGCCTGGTCGATCCCCTGGGCGATCATCCACCCTTTAGCCAGACGGTGTTCGAGGTGAGTTACGAGCCCAGGGAGCCGATGGCCGGCCAGGAGGTGATGGTGACGGCCCGACTCACCGGCAAGGTGCCCCAGCGTGTGGAACTGGTGCAACTGGATGACACGGATCGCCAGATGGCGCGTTGGCCGATGCATGCGATGAAGGATCAGGCTCCAGGGGCGGGCGTCTTTGAGCGCCGGCTGGTGAATCTGCGCCAGCCGATCACGTTTCGCATCGCAGCGGGCGACGGCTGGTCGAAGAAGGTCACGATCACCCCAAAGCAGCCGCCGGCGCCACCTGATCAAGGCGACCAGGCCGGCGCCGACCCGCGCGACGGCGGCGATGGCTCAGGCCAACCGGCGCAGGCCGCCACGATGCTGGCGGCGGTCAACGCCCTGCGCGATGCGCTGGCGCGCCTGCAAGTCAACGCCCAGGCGATGTCCGGCCGGGTGATGGGACTGAGCGACCCGGCGCAAATGCCCGACTGGTTACGCGCGGAGTTGGAACGTCTGGAACGCGAGCTGGCGGCATGCCAGGGCAACGCTGCGAAACTGGCGGCGGCGCTGCGCGCCTATGCCGCATCATTGCCCGACGACAAGGCCGAACTGCGCGAGGCGCTTGACGCCCTTGCGGCCCAGTGCCAAGCGTGCCAGAGCACGTCGATGTCGCCGATGCCCGGCACGCAGGGCGGCGCAGGGATCGGCGGCGGGCCGGGGCAGGTGTCGGTGCTGGCATCATGGCTCGACCAGTTGTCGGCCGCAGCCGCCTCCGATGCGGCCGCGCTGGGGCAACAGGCGGCCGGGCTCCAGCAGGCGATGGGCGGCGGCAGTTCCGTGCCCGCCAACGCCGCCGGCGGCGACATCGTGGTCAGCCCCCCCGGCCAAGGCACCGCCATCGAACCACGGCCGGGCCAGGGAACGAACGTGGACACGTCGGCGGCCATGGCCACTAAGGCGCCGCCGGGCTATCGTGAACTGGTCGCCCGCTATTTTCTGAGTCTGGGCAACGATCGGCCGATCACGGCGCCGCCGCCGGTCCCTCTCCCTTCTGAGGGAGAGGTTAGGTGAGGGTAATCATGATGATCATGACGCGTCACAAAACGTGGTTCGCTGCCCATGAGGCGCCCGATCACCCTCACCCCAGCCCTCTCCCTCAGAAGGGAGAGGGGGTAAGAAGGGAGCCGCCGCGATGAATGTCAACCGTCTTCTGCCATTCGCTTGTCTGTTGCTTGCCGTCGCCATTCTGGCGTCGCTACTGCACCTGGCGGTGGCGGCCGAGGAAGGTGCTGCGGCCCCCACGACTCAGCCCGTCGAGGCGACCGCCGATGAGGCGCGCGAAGGCCAGGTGCAGGTGGCACGCTGGACCTACGACAAGGACAAATCAGGCGTCTGCTTCTCCGACGGGTTTCTGGCCGAGGTGGCCCGCCGCACGGACATCAAGGTGCACCGCAAATTCGTGGACGTGCGCCTCGACAGTGCCGACCTGTACAACTACCCCTTTGCCGTGATGAGCGGCGAAGGCGAGTTCACTTTAACGGATGTGCAGCGGCAACACCTCAAGGCATACCTCGATCGCGGCGGCTTTGTACTGGCATCGGCCGGATGCACCAGCCAGCCCTGGGCGATGAGCTTCCGCAGAGAAATCAGTCAGTTGTATCCCGACGCCAAGCTCGTCCCGCTGCCGCCGGACCATGCCATCTTCACCAAGGGCGTGTTCGAGATCGACCGCCTCATGCCGCGCAGTGAAACCAGCGAGGCGATGATCTATGGGCTGGAGATCGGCGGCAAGCTGCGCCTGGTGTTCTCGCCCGTAGGCTTGAACGACACCGCCAACGCCGGCGGCGGCTGTTGCTGCTGCGGCGGCAATGAAATCCGCAACGCCAAGTATGTCAATGCCAACCTGCTGGTGTATGCGCTGACGCATTGACCCCTCTCCCCTGGGGAGAGGGTGGCCGAGTCTGCGAGGCCGGGTGAGGGGACGTGCGGCGTAGCGGGGCGCGGGAGTTCTGTGGTCGTCGGAACGAAACGCCGCTCGTCGCGGTGTTGCCTTTGTGCCATAGTCATCCGCAGATCCCCTCACCCCAGCCCTCTCCCCTGGGGAGAGGGGGCCGGAGCGATCTCCTTCGCTTACCGCTATCCTTCGGGGCATGACTCGGCGCTGCGTCATCACCATTGGTAACTTCGACGGGGTGCACCTGGGCCACCGCGCGATCCTGGCCGTGGCGCGGCGTCGCGCTGATGTTGCGGGCGTCGAGGTCGTGGCGATGACGTTCGATCCGCCGCCCGCGGCGGTGCTGCGGCCCGGCAGTCAGCCGCTGGCGGTGATGAGCCTTCCCCGCCGCATCGCCACGCTGCGGCAGTGTGGCGTGGATAATGTGCGGGTGGTCGCGCCGACGCAGGAGTTTCTGCAACAAGGCGCCGCCGACTTCGTGCATCAGATGGTGCAGGAGCATCATCCCATCGCGGTGGTGGAGGGCCCGGACTTCCGCTTCGGTCGCGGGCGGGCCGGCGACAATGATTTGTTAACCCAGATGGCGCCGCAGTTGGGGTTTGAGACGTATGTCGTGCCGCGCATCGAGGTGGTATTGCACGACCTGTTGATCGCGCCGGTGAAGAGTTCGCTGGTGCGCTGGTTGATCGGTGCGGGTCGCGTGGCGGATGCGGCGCGCTGTCTGGCGCAGGCGCCGGCGCTGGAAGGCGGCGTGGTCAAGGGCGAACAGCGCGGACGCACCATCGGTGTGCCGACGGTGAACCTGGATGATGCGGCCCTGATCGGGCGGGCCGTGCCGGGCGATGGCGTCTATGCCGGCTGGGTCGAATTGGCCGATGGCCCGCGACACGCCGCCGCCATCAGCGTGGGCGTCAAGCCGACGTTCGGCCACCCGCGCCGCGTGGTCGAGGCGCACCTGCTGGATTTTCGCGGCGACCTGTACGGCCAACGGATCTCGGTGCAGTTCGCCCGTTACCTGCGCGATCAGCAGCCGTTTCCGGGGGTAAAGGAGCTGGTGGCGCAACTGGGTCGCGACATTGCCGCGGTGCGTCGCCTGCGCGATGCGGACTTGCTGTCGCCGCCCGCGTTGGCCAGTCGCTACGCTATGCAGGTTGGCTCGTGAAGTCCGGCCATGCGAGTCCCTTCCGGGGGCGAGCTTGGCCGGGATTGCCGCCGTGCGTTCCGCGGGCTTACGCCGCGCGGCTCTGAGCTTGAGCCCGGCCAGCGAGTCGCTTCCGGGGGCGAGCTTGGCCGGGATTGATCGACCATAAGAGGGTTGCTTCGTGACCGACTACACCGCCAACACCACGCTCGCCGCCGCTGCCGATGGGCTGCGCCGCTCGGCGCGCGTTTTCATCACCACGCACGCCAAGCCGGACGGCGACGCCTATGGCTCGGTCGTCGCGATGGCCAGCGCGCTTGAGCAGATGGGCAAGCAGGTCCAGGCGGTGTTCATGCCGCCGCTGCCGGGTTGCTTTCGCGAGTTACTGGGGACCGAGCTGTATCGCGTGGGGATGAAGGAAGGCACGCTGGAGCGATTCGATCCCGACCTGGTGCTGGTGCTGGACACCGGCGCCTGGGCGCAGGTGTCGCCGCTGGCGGAGGTGCTGCGGCCGCGCATTGCGCGCATGCTCATCGTCGATCATCACCTCTCAGGCGACATGCCCGCACCCCAGCGCTACATCGACGGCCAGGCCGCGGCGTGCTGCGAACTGGTGGCCCAACTGCTCGATGAACTGGGGGCAGAACCAGACGCTTCGCCCCTGGGAGGGACTCAGCGTCGGTGTGATCCCAACCCACTCTTCACACCCACCGTCTGCCAAGCTCTCTTCGTCGGCATTGCCTCGGACACCGGCTGGTTTCGCTTCTCCAACACGCGACCCTACACGCACGAGCTGGCGGCCCGGCTCCAACGTGCCGGTGTCGATCATGCCGAACTGTACCGCCAGCTTGAACAGACCGAACGCCGCGAGAAGCTGGCGCTGCTTACCCGTGCCCTGGACAGCCTGGAACTCTTCGCCGACGGCGCCGCGGCGTTGATGACGCTGCGAGCCGAGGACTTCACTGAAACCGGCGCCATGCTGGAGGAGACTGAGCGGATCATCGACGTGCCGCAGATCGTGTCGGGCGTGCAGGTCGTGGCCCTGGTGACCGAGCCGCCCCCGCCCCCGGAGAGGCCGCCGGCGTCAACCGATGACCGGGGTAAAGGCAACGGCAAGGACCCGGCGGCGATTCGCCTTTCCTTCCGCAGCAAGCCGGGGCCCGGCGCGGTGGATGTGGCCAAGCTGGCCAGCCAGTTCGGCGGCGGCGGTCACGCCCGTGCCGCCGGCGCCAAGATACGAGGCAGCCTCCGGGAAGTCCGCAACAAAGTCGCCGCCGCCCTGCGGAATCTCCCCCGGTAGCTCCGCATCAGCAACTTCTCGAGCCCCAGCGCTACCTCGTGCCGCTTGGATGTTTTTCCACGTATCCGCTTATCGTTTATTGCCGCCACCCAGACAAAAGCTCATTAATACTTTATTCACCATGTCTTAACGCTACGCTTACCGGAGCGTGCTCTGGCGCGATGGAGTCGAGCCCGTGGATAACCTGTTGGCCTTTGCCTAAGTGATCAGAATCGCCACACTGCACGAGCGAAAAATTTCTCCGCCATAACCTTACAATCAGCGTCAAGTTAGGGCATTTGGGGTTGACTTGGCCCAAGATTTAGTGAAGAATCCTGTTGCAACCCCCAGATATAGTGGTAGCATGACCAATCGTCGATTTTGGTGCAGGTGGAAGTGCATGGTGCGTGGGGTTGGTGAACCGAAGTGGCGTTTCTTTTAGGTTTGGACTGACAGCTAGCTGAAGATGGGGCGGCATGGATAGCCGCCGGGAACACCCGCCGAAAGCAAGGCGGCGCTTGTGACGTGGCCCCCCGGAAGTCCGAAGTCCGAAGTCCGAAGTCCGAAGTCCGAAGTCCGAAGTCCGAAGTCCGAAATCCGAAGTCCGAAGTCCGAAGTCCGAAATCCGAAATTCGAAATTCGAGATTCCTACATGCCCGTCCTCTGCGACACCCAGATCCGCGAACTCATCGGCATCGAGCCGTTCGAGGAAAACGTCAAGCGCCCCCGGAAGATTTCCTTCGGGGTCTCCAGCTACGGCTACGACGTCCGCGTCGGCACGCTCTTCAAAATCTTCACCAACGTCTCCCCATCCGGGGGCGGCGGCCAGACGATCGTCGATCCCAAGGCCTTCTCCGATGATTCCTTCGTCACCGTGGACACCGCCAAGACCGGGCGCGACCACGTGATCATTCCGCCCAACAGCTTTGCCCTCTGCGAGACGGTCGAGACCTTCTCGATCCCCCGCGATGTGCTGGCGATCTGCCTGGGCAAGAGCACCTATGCCCGCTGCGGCATCATCGTCAACGTCACCCCCCTGGAGCCCGAGTGGCGCGGCAAGGTGACCATCGAGATTTCCAACACCACGCCCCTGCCCGCCAAGATCTACGCCAACGAGGGCATCGCCCAGATGGTGTTCTTAAAGGCCGACCGCGTGTGTGCGGTGAGCTACGCGGACAAGAAGGGTAAGTATCAGGACCAGATGGGGCTGGTGTTGCCCAAGGTGGATTGAGCGAATGTAAAGCCGCGACCCGTGGTCGCGCTGTGATCGGTGCGCGGTTGGCTGGCGGAAGTGCCACTCGCCGGCAATAAACCAAAGGTTTGAGATTCCCATGACGCAATATCCCACCCATCCGCCCGTGTCCGCCGCGCCAGGGCAGGCGCCCGTCCAGGTCCGCCCGGCCAAGAACACCATCGGCCTCATCGGCTTTATCGTCTCCCTGGTGAGTTTCATCACCTGCGGCGTACTGGCGCCCCTCGGTGTGCTGTTGAGCCTCATTGGCTTGTTCAAGCGACCTCGCGGACTGGCGATCGCCGGCCTGATCATCGGTCTGGTGCTGTCTGTGTTCGGCGCCCTGGTCGGCGCCGGCCTGGTCGCCGGCTACCTGGGCCTCAAGAAGGGGGGCGGGTTCCTCCAGCAGGGCATGGCCATGGGCCTGAGCCAGCCCGGCGTGCAGGTGTTCTATCAGGACAACGGTCGCCTCCCCGACGATGCCGAGTTCGACAAGATTTTGCACGACCAGGTGGCCCAGGCCCCGGGGTTCCTCAGCAAGAACTTCCAGGTGGACTATCGCTACGAGCCGATCGACGCCACCAGCTATCGCATGACCACGCCGGGTCTGGACAACGTCTTTGATACGAGTGACGACTTGTCGGAGGTGTTCCAGGTGTACTCGTCGCCGTAGGCGAGGGGTGGCGCGGTGCGATGCATGATCGCGGCGTGTTGGGTTGTGTCGGTCGTTTAGCTGGCGGTTTTTTTCGCGCAGTTTGGCGGGATAGGAGCGGTCGTATGCCGAATGCAAGACCTAAGAAGGTCAGGACCGCCCCGCGAGTGTCGCTGCACGCGTTGGCTCGTTACATAAAGGCCGACGCCCGAACTCGACGGCGCATCATTCACGACCAGAAATATCCGGCAGATTTTCAAACCGTGTACTACCAACCTGCTCGCGCGGCGATATGCGAGTTCATCTGTTCGAGCTTTGCGGATATGGAAGCAATCGTAAAGGTCATCGAAAGCCTTCACAGTCGGCCGGCCAACAATGATTATGAGTCTCACAGGTGGCCCAACAATGTCGAGGCAATTGAGGCATTCCTGGAGGTGCATGAAGAACTCGATCTGCAATCGTTGCAGCCAAGGAGCATGCATACTGATCTTCCGAAGCTAAGCATTGGCGGAGTGGTTCTCTCGGTATTCCCAGAAATCGCCCTTCGTGGAAGACACAAGAAGGCATCCAAAGCCGCGGGTGGTATCGCTTTGATGTTTTCTAAGGATGATCGATTTGGACTAGACGACCACAGCGGGAAGGCATCGGCCCATTTGGTTCAACAGCTTGTCGGTGAGGTGTTTGCTGATCGTGAGGCGGTGCCTGCCGCATGTAGTGTAATCGATGTGTTTGGAGGATCTCAGTATTGCGCCCCCACAACATCCAAGCGGTTGCGTGAGGAGATTGCACTTGCCTGCGATGAGATAGCGCACACTTGGCCGTATGTGTGACACCAAAAGGAAGAAGGAAGCGGGGGGAGTTGATTCGAGGGTTGAGGACTAGCAATTAGGCAGGAAAGACCATGGCGAACACACAGAATCTAGACAAGGTGAATGCACGACTGGCCGTTCGTGACGAGAAGTTCCGCGTTTTGATGCACACTTCCTGTGAAAAAGAAGGTGTTCGATATTGGCGTGCATCTGCCCTGAAGGAATACCTCGGCTATAGATCAGAGGAGTCTTTCAACTCCTGCCTTGATCGAGCTCGTATTGCGGCGGCCAATTCTGGAATCTCTGTAGAGCAGAATTTTCTCGATGGGTCATTGTTTGATGGCGAGTTAGATGTGTTGCTGACAAAGTACGCCGCGTACCTAACCGTGATGAATGCGGATCCAAAGAAGTCCAGAGTCGCGCTGGCCCAAACATTCTTCGCAATTCAGACTGAAAGGCAGAATCTAGCGGAAGAAAAGCGTCTTGCACTTCGATGGGAAGCAAAGGAGGCACAGAAGCGACTTGATGGTGCTGCCAAGGCGGCTGGCGTTCGGGCAGACCGCTACGGCATCTTCAATGACGCCGGCATTAGAGGGCTATACGGTGGGCTAACCACTAAGCAAGTTAAGGCGTTGAAGGGCATCACTAATGATCAGCCGTTACTTGATCGGGTGGACGTGACCGAACTTGCCATGAATTTCTTCCGTATTACGCAGACGCATGACAAGTTGAAGCGAGATAGTGTCAACTCGGAGCACACCGCAATCAACACCCATCAGAGTGTTGGTCAAATCGTGCGCAATGCCGTACGAACGGCCGGTGGAGAGATGCCGGAAAATCTTCCTGCCGCCGCAAAGAGCATCGACGACGTGGCCAAGGAAAAGTTGAAGGAACTAGCCAGGCTCGACGCATAGGGAAGAGAAGGGGGAAGAACAAGGGGCGGGAGGTGTTTTTCGGGACAGGTGAGTGGATGTGGGCGTGAGGCGATTCGTGAGGCCCCTCACCCCAGCCCTCTCCCAAAGGGAGAGGGGTTAAGAACACGAATTATTCCCACTGGTACGGACGCTGGTGGGCATTCATAAATGCAGTGAAGCAGTGAAGGCGGTGGCGACATGAAAATCACCCGTAAATACACCAAGGCCGGGCAGGACGTCTTTGACAGCGTCCAGTGGACCACGCGGTCGAGCAAGATCAGCAATCCCGACGGCTCGGTCGTGTTCGAGATGAAGGACGCCCAGGTGCCGGCGAGCTGGTCGCAGTTGGCCACCGACATCATGGTGAGCAAGTATTTCCGCAAGGCCGGCGTGCCGTTGACCCCGGAAGGCATGGATCCGATCAAGGCCATTGCCCAGGGCAAGTTCCAGCGCGACGAGGATGGCAAGGTCGTCACCGGCCCGGAGAAGTCGGTCAAGCAGGTGATCCATCGCCTGGCGGGCTGCTGGCGGCAGTGGGGCGAGAAGCACGGCTACTTCCACTCGGCGCAAGACGCCCAGGCCTTCTACGACGAAATCGCGCACATGATGCTCACGCAGATGTGCGCCCCCAACAGCCCGCAGTGGTTCAACACCGGGCTGAATTTCGCCTACGGTATCAGCGGCCCGGCGCAGGGCCACTGGGTCGTGGACGCGGCCAGCGGTGAGGCCAAGTTGGCCGACGATGCATACACCCACCCTCAACCGCACGCCTGCTTCATCCAGTCGTGCGACGATGACTTAGTCAACCCCGGCGGTATCATGGACCTGTGGGTACGTGAGGCGCGCCTCTTTAAGTACGGCTCAGGGACCGGAACCAATTTCTCCAAGCTCCGTGGAGAGAACGAACCGCTTTCGGGCGGGGGTAAAAGTTCCGGTCTCATGAGCTTCCTGAAGATCGGTGATCGTGCCGCCGGAGCGATTAAATCCGGCGGCACGACCCGCCGGGCCGCCAAAATGGTGTGCCTGGACCTGGACCATCCCGACATCGAAAACTTCGTGAACTGGAAGGTTCGCGAGGAGGTCAAGGTTGCGGCCCTGGTCGAAGGCATGAAGCATCTCTCGGCCGAGCAGAAGGCCACCGCCCAGGCCCTGGGGTTGACGCTCGACTACGACTTCAACGGCGAGTCGTACATGACGGTCAGCGGGCAGAACAGCAACAACTCGGTGCGTATTCCCAGCTCGTTCTTCGATCGGCTCGATGCCGACGGCGACTGGGACCTGGTTCGCCGCATCGATGGGAAGGTTGGCAGCCGGATCAAAGCCAAGCGCTTGTGGGACGAGATCTGCTACGCCGCGTGGCGCTGCGCCGACCCGGGCGTGCAGTACGACACGACGATCAACCAGTGGCACACCTGCCCCAACTCCGGGCGCATCAATGCGAGCAACCCGTGCGTCACCGGTGACACACTGGTGGCGACGAGCACGGGATATCGTCGTATTGCAGACTTAGTGGGAGAGACCGCGGAAGTCATCAACGCCAAGGGCGAAAAGGCCTTCGTAGACCGCATTTTCAAGACGGGCCACAAGCCGGTCTACACACTGCGAACACGGTCGGGCTACGAACTGCGTCTGACGGCGGACCATCGCGTGCTAACGCTCAATCGCGGTGACGTGCCGGCGTGCGAGTTGACCGTGGACGACGTGGTGTTGCTCCGTGGCGCAGGGTTTGGCGATCAGTTCGTACCTGAAGCGTTGGGCGAAGTGATCGGCGCGGCGGTGGGCGACGGTTGCCTGACGCATCAGCCCGGCCAGGATTTCATGTTCATTTCCGTGGGCAAGGCCGAGCAGGCAGTGGCCCAGCAATTGGCGGCCAACATCGCCGAATGCAAACAGTGGTTGGACCACGGCGACGGTCGCAGTGTTCGTGAGGCGGGCGTTGTGCAGACACAGACCGGCTTGCGCGTCGGCACCTCGGTGCAGGCGCTGCTCCAGCGCATCACCCAACTGGCGGTGCTGGATGGCGGATCGCAAGCCAAGCAGTTCACGGACGCGATCTTCAGCCTGGATCAGCGCAGTGTAGCGGCGATCCTGCGCGGCCTGTTCACGACTGACGGTACCGTGGCCAACTACGGCAGCAAGAGCCAGTACGTGGCTTTGGACAGCACGAGCCAAACGCTGCTGCAACAGGTGCAATTGCTGCTCCTCTCATTCGGCATCAAGAGCAAGCTGTACTGCAATCGCCGCGCCGCCGACCGGATGGCCGCGGTGCTGCCCGACGGCAAGGGTGGTACCAAGGAATACGCAGTGCAGCAGATGCACTCGCTACGTATTTCGCGCAGTTCCCGGCGGGTGTTCGAGCAATCTATCGGGTTCATGGCCAGCAGCGCGAAGGCCCAGCAACTGGCTGAATTGAATCGCCAAGTTGCGTCCTACAGCGATCGTCTGGTGGATCGGGTTGCGACACTCACGTCCGCCGGCACCGAGGACGTGTTCGACCTCACCGAGCCGACCACGCATCACTTTGTCGCCAATGGCATGGTCGTTCACAACTGCTCGGAGTACATGTTCCTCGACAACACGGCCTGCAACCTCGCGTCGTTCAATTTGCTCAAGTTCTATGACTCCAGGACGCGGCAGTTTGATCTGGCGGGCTTTGAGCATGCGACGCGGTTGTGGACCGTGGTGCTGGAGATCAGCGTGCTGATGGCGGCGTTCCCCAGCCGGGAGATCGCGCGCCTTTCCTACGACTTCCGCACGCTGGGGCTGGGTTACGCCAACCTGGGCGCCATGCTCATGCAGGCGGGCATTCCTTACGACAGCGAAGAAGCCCGCGCCATCTGCGGGGCGATCACCGCGATTCTCACCGGGCGCAGTTATGCGACCAGCTCGGAGATGGCGGCGCGGCTTGGGCCGTTCCCCGGCTACTTCAAGAACCGCGAGGCCATGCTGCGGGTGATCCGCAACCATCGCCGGGCGGCACACGGCGTGTCGCGCGAGTCGGCCGACGCCATCAAGCACGAGCAGGGCGATTACGAAGGCCTGGACATCAAGCCCGTGCCCATCGATGCGCATTATCTGGATACGCACAAGTCGCCCTTTGGGGGCATCGCCAACGGCGCGGCCATGCTCAAGCGCGCCCGCACCGCCTGGGACGACGCCTTGGTGCTGGGCCAGAAGCACGGCTACCGCAACGCCCAGACCACCGTCATCGCGCCCACCGGCACCATCGGCCTGCTCATGGACTGCGACACCACCGGCGTCGAGCCGGACTTCGCCCTGGTGAAGTTCAAGAAGCTCTCGGGGGGCGGCTATTTCAAGATCGCCAATCAGTCGCTGCCCCCGGCGCTGGAGGCCCTGGGCTACACCGAAGCGCAGATCAAGGCCATTCTCACGGACGTGCTGGGCGCCAACACGCTCAGCGTGCCGATGCCCGACCGCAACGGCCAGGTGCCCCAGGGCGCCACAACCTTCGCCGACTACCTGAAGAACAAGGGTCTGACCGACGCCGACCTGGCCAAGGTGGGCAAGTCGCTGGTCGGCGCCATGGAGCTCAAGTTCGTCTTCAACACCTGGACGCTGGGCCAGGACGCGGTCAAGCGGCTGGAGATCGACCCCAAGTCGCCGGACCTGCTCAAGGTGATTGGCCTGACACGCAAGCAGATTGGCAAGCTCAACGACATGGTGTGCGGCACGGGCACGGTCGAAGGCGCCGTGGATCTGAAACCCGAGCACCTGCCGGTGTTCGACTGCGCCAACAAGTGCGGCAAGACAGGCCGGCGGTTCATCGAAGTGGAAGGGCACATTCGCATGATGGGCGCCGCCCAGCCGTTCATCAGCGGCGCCATCAGCAAGACGATCAACCTGCCCAACGAAGCGAATGTGACGGACATCAGCAAGAGCTATCGCCTCAGTTGGGAGTTGGGCCTGAAGGCCAACGCCTTGTATCGCGACGGCTGCAAGCTCAGCCAGCCGCTGAATTCCAGTGCCGATGCGGACACCGAGGTGGAGGACGAGGAGGGCATCGCCGCGGGAAAAGAGGAAGTTTCCAGGGAAGTTGCCTCCGTGGCCAGCCTCGCTGCCAGTGCGGCGATTGATCGGTCATTCAACGGCGAACTGCCACGCGAGACAGTCCGGACCGTGGAGAAGATCGTCGAGCGCATCGTGCATCGCCCGATGCGCCGCCGCCTGCTCGATACCCGCAACTCCATCACCCACAAGTTCAACGTCGGCGGTCACGAAGGCTACCTGACCGTCGGCCTGTACGAAGACGGCATGCCCGGCGAGTTGTTCATCACCATGGCCAAGGAAGGTTCGACCATCGGCGGCGTGATGGATTCGCTGGGCACCGCCATCAGCGTGGCGCTCCAGTACGGCGTGCCGGTCGAGTCGCTGGTCAACAAGTTCACGCACCAGCGTTTCGAGCCGGCGGGCATGACGCACAATCCCGACATCCCCTTTGCCAAGAGCCTGGTGGACTACATCTTCCGCTGGATCGGCATGGAGTTCATCGCCGGCTACCGTGCCGCCAACGCGCCGCGGCGCGCCCGCAAGGATGACGCTGACCACGCCGAGGCGGCGCCGGCGCCGGTGATCGTGACCGTTGCCGCACCCGGCAACGGCAAGAAGGGGCACAATGGCGGCGGCGGCGATGATGACGGGCACGACCACGGCCTGGCGCACGCGGAGTCAAGCGGCCTGTCGCGCGCGGCGTCGAGCGGCGATGGCCTGGTCGATTCGCCGCGGCGACGCGGCGGCGGGGACGGCGGCGAGGTCAACATCGAATCGCAGCATCGCCGCAAGCTCGTCGGCACGGCCGGGGATTCCGGGAAGTCGGGGGGCGACGGTGAAATGAGCATCGCCGCGGCATCGGTCGCCATGGCCATGCGGGAAATGCAGTCCGACGCCCCGGCCTGCGACGTCTGCGGCACGATCACCGTGCGCAGCGGTACATGCTACAAGTGCGTCAACTGCGGCAACTCGATGGGCTGTAGTTGAGATCGACCACGCCGACGCTGAACTGCTTTGAGCCAAGCGTCTGGTATTTGATACCTGACGCTTCGCAGACTCAGCGTCGGCGTGGAGAGAGAGCTTCCGGGTCCGGGGTTTGGGGACCGACCGTTTCCCCGTCGTTCGCCCTGCGGCACGCCGCAGCGCCGAGACGGAATGGGGAGGTCGGGACAGCGACACGGATGGTGCGCCGCGGCCAACGCCCGGCGGCAGTGAGACGACGTTATGGATGACAATAAAGGATTGACGTTGGCTCCGCGGACCGATTCTGGCCGTGCATCGGGCAGAACGTAACCCGCGCGATCCGACCGGGCCAGGGTTGGCCCACCGCTTTCCCCTCCTCCCTCCCCGCCTCTCAGGTCCCACCAACCTGAGAGGCTTTTTTTTGGAGGTGCGAAGTGCGAAGTGCGAAGTAGGAAGTACGAAGTGGGAAGTGAAAGTGAGCTGCGCCCAGGCCCGCCGGCGATCTTGTTCTTCACCTCGCACTTCGTACTTCGGACTTCGTGCTTTACACTACCGCCATGCCACCTCGCGCCGCCCTCGCATCGCCGCATACGCCGCCGCTCATCGCGGCCTGGCTGCTGGACCTGGCGATGGTGGCCGTGCTGGCGCTGGTCCTCGTGCAATGCACGGTGGGCCTGTCGCCGGAAATTTACTGGGACGTCAGTCCGCTGCGCGAAACGCAGTTCGTGGAAGCTTCCGCGGCCGGGCACCGCGACGCCAATGCCATCACTGTTCTGGGCCCCGCGTCGGTCGCGTGGCTCACCGTGCTGAGCGTGGCCACCGCGGGCCTGGCGCTTTTGGCGCATGGCTTGGCCGGCGGGCGCATCGCCTGGACGCCGCTCGCCCTGGCGTTGGTCGGCGCGATCTTCGCAGGCTATCACATGATGCAGGACGCCGGGAGCCTGTTTCGCGGCCAAATCTGGATCGGCGCGGTCATGCTGGCGCTGGCGGCGTTCCACCTGGGGCAGCATTCGCGCCAGCGCCGCTTCATGGCCGCGGCCCTGATCGCCATGCTCATCCCCTTGGCGCTGCACGCCATCACTTACCTGCTGTTCGAGCACCCTGCCACCGTGGAGTTCTTTACGCAACGCGAGCGCGAGTCGGTGGCGCAGCGCGGCTGGACCTGGGAGTCGCCTCAGCACCTGATCTATCGCCGGCGACTGACGACGCCCGAGGCCGGCGGCGTGTTCGGCTTATCCAATGTGTTGGGCTCGCTCTGCGCGGCGATGGCGTTGTTGGCGGCGGGCGCCAGCATCGGCATGCTGCGTCCAGGAAGAGCGGTGCAAGCTCTGGTGCCGGCGCTGGCCATGGCGTCGGGCTGGGTCGCCGTCCTGTTGACGGGCTCCCGGGGCGCCATGCTCGCCATGGCACTGGTGATGGCCCTGTTGCTGGCGATCTGGTTGATCGACTGGAAGTGGGGCGTGGCGTGGGCGCGCGGCTGGAGGCGCCACACGTTCGCCATGCTGGCGACGCTGATGCTGGTCATGGCGGTGGGGGCGGTGATCGCGCGGGGTATGTCGGGGCCGCCGTCGTCGGCCGAGGGCGAACGCAGTCTGCTGTTTCGCTTCCACTACTGGCAGGGCGCGGTTCGCATGCTTGAGCAAGGGCCGGTGCGCCGCGATTTGCTGGGCGTGGGGCCGGGAAACTTCAAGGACCTCTACGCCTCAGTCAAGAACCCGGTTAATCCCGAGGACGTTACCAGCACGCACAACGTGATCTTGGACCTGGTGGTGATGCTGGGCGTCGGCGGCGTGGCGTGGGCGGCGCTGCTGCTGATCTGTCTGTGGCGGGCTGCTCGCGGAAGCACGGCGAAGACGGGCGAACCTGGACCGCCTCCGGAAGTGGAAGAAGCGGAGGCGAGCGACACCTGGTCAACGCGACGGCGCATCATTTCCATCGTGGTCGTGACCGTGGTCGTCTTTGGCACGCAGTACGGCGTGCAACTGCTGGCGGCGCCGCTGATCGAGAACATGCTGGCGTGGATGGTCGGCATGCTTGCTTTCGCCGGCATCACCCTGTTGCTGACGCGCCCGGGCTGGATCAACGACCGCTGGCTCAACATCGGGCTGTTTGCCGCGGCAACAATGCTGCTATTGCACAACCAGATCGAGATGACGTTCTATCACCAGGGTGCCGCGGCCCTGGCGTGGATGGTCGTCGGCCTGGCGGGCGGCAGCGGCTCGGTGCGCTTACCCCCTCTCCCTTCTGAGGGAGACGCCGGAGGGTGGGGCGAGGGTGATCGGCGCGCCCAGAGGCCACCATCAGCAAGCCCGCATCAATCACCCTCACCTAACCTCTCCCTCAGAAGGGAGAGGGACCAGAAATGCGGCGCGAGCGCATGGCCGGCAATCGTGATGGCGGGCGTACTCTTTCTCTTAGCGATCTTCCTGGTCGCCAATGTCGCCGTGCCCGTGACGGCACAACAAGCTTCAATGGCCCTGGCTGTGGAAAGAGCACGCAACGGCGACCTGGACGCGACACAGGCGGCGCTGCGCCGCGCCCGCAACAGCGTGCCCATCGATGCAGCGGTTTACTCGGCCCAGGTCGAGGTACTCATGGTCATCGCCGATGATGCGGCCCGGCGCGGCGACTATCGGCGGGCGCAGCAAGGCATGGATGAAGCCCTGGTGGCGCTGGACCAGGCGGCGGCGGCGGGGCTGAAGGAGACGGGCCTGATTCGCTTGCGGGCGCAGGTGCAGAGCTTTGCGGCGCTGATGTTGCGCCAGCCGGCGCGAATGGAAGAGGCGGCGAGTCTCTGGCGGCAGGTGACACAGCGTCAGCCGGCGAGCATTTCCGCGGCAATAGACCTGGCGGACACGTTCTGGATGCTCGGTCGCGCGGACGAGGCGCGGGCGGAATATCGCCGGGCGCTGAAGCTGTCGGATCAGGCGTATCTGGATCCGCTGACACAGTTGTCGGAAACGGAACGTGGGCGGATTGAGGCGCGGCTTAAGGGGAGGTAGCCGCGGCTGATTCTCAGATGGTCGTGGCGATGATGATGGGCAGGGCGGAGGCGCTGGCGATTATTGCCGCCAGTTGGTCGGCGTGGGGGCGATCGGCGGCGAGGACGAACAGGGTCGAGCCCGAGCCGGTGATGTGGACGGGCATCTGGAGTTGCTGGATCAGGTTGTCGCGCAAGCGGCGCAGCGCGGGCTGGACGATGCACGCGGGTTCCGCCAGATCGTTGAAGAGGGCATGAGGCGAGAGGGCAGATGATGCCGCCAGGGTGCGGACGCGGTCACTCTGCGGCGCCCGGTGTGTGGCCGGCTGCGGCATCGACTGATCGAATGCGCGGTAGACGGCGCCGGTGGGGCAGGCGATGGGCGGGAAGATCAGCACGAGGGTGATCGTCGTGCGCAGCGGCAGCGGTTCGATCACATTTCCCAGGCCGGTGACCAGTGCCGAGGGCTGCCCGCGAGCGGCGGCGATGAAGAAGGGCACGTCGCTGCCGAGTTGGCTGCCCAGTTGCGAAAGGGTCGCGTCGTCCAGGCCCAGGTGGAACTGGTCGTTGAGGCCCACGAGCGTGCCGGCGGCATCGCCGGATCCGCCGCCCATGCCGGCGCCGGTGGGCACGCGTTTTTGCAGTGACAGATGCACCGGCAGATCGTGCCGGACGTGGGCCTGAAGCAGGGCATGAGCGCGGTGGCACAGGTCCTTTTCGATCGGCCAGTCGATGGGCGAAGGGCGCGGGGCGTTATCCGCGAAACTCAAATCGAACCGGCTGGGCAGGTCCACCAGCCGCGTCAACGTCAGCGTATCGCCAAAGTCCAGGGCCACCATCCAACTGGCGATCGGGTGCATTCCCGCGTCTGCTCCATCGCGCAGCGGTGAGCCGATCGACAGGGCCAGATTCACCTTGGCGGGACAGGAGCGGGTGAGGGAGTCGGGCATGGGTGAAGGGTGGGTGGAGAGTGGAGGGTGGAGCGTGGAGGGTGCAGAATGGAGGGTGCAGAGTGGAGAGTGGAAGGTGCCGTAGCGAGTTGTTTTCCACTCTCCACTCTCCGCTTTTCACTTCACAACAGGCACAGGTCTTCCTCGTCGGGGTCGTGGGCAACGGGGCTGCGCTGGAGGGCGGGTTCGGCGCGAGGCGGCGGCGGGGCGGCGGGCTCCTGGGGGACTTCGATCACTACCGGTGTGGACGGTGGCAATGATGCTCGCGAAGGTTGTGGGTTGTTTGTGGCTCGTCGTGATAAGTCGCCAGCGGTGGGGCGGTGCAGGATGATCGAGCCATGCGCCATGATCCAGTGTTGCTCGGCGGCGCGGCGGTCATCGAGCTGGCGGGCCCAGCCGTCGATGATCTGCTCGACGACATCGGGCACCGCGGCGCCGTCCTGGGCGGCACGAGCGGTGGGCACAGCGCTGGCCTGCATGCTCGCCAGCCAGAACATCAGTCGATAGGCGACCGGGTCGGCGGTGGCGATCTCGTGATACAGCGCCAGCGTCTGGTCCAGGGGCGCGCCGCTGTCGATGGCGTCAACCACCGGCACGAAACGATCCTGCGTCACCGCCGAGAGCAGCTCGCGCTTGTCGCGGAAGTAGCGATAGATCGAGCCGACGGCGCAGTTGAGTTCGGCGACGATGCGGCGAATGGTCGTGCCATCGTAACCCTCGTGCGCCAGGCAGTGCGCGGTGGCGCGCAAGATCTGCTCGCGACTGAGAAACGCCAGCGGCGCATGCGCGGCGGGGTGGTCGATGACGGCCGTGGAGGAGTCGAGAGACGAGATTGGCAGCCCATCCTGGGTCATAGTGGTTCACCTCCTGTGAACTTGGTGCTTAATGTCGGGCAGAACGGGGGACGTGTCAAGTGCGCAAGCCAGCGGGCGAGCGAGCCGGGCCGTCTCGGCCCCGGCGAAACCGCGGGAAGCATGAATAAGCCGCGGATGCACGCGGATGGGAAGGAGCAGGGGAGAGGAATTCATCCGCAGTTTGGCGCCGATCAGCGCCAATGATATTCGTTGCCACCGGGGCCGAGACGGCCCGGCTCGCTTCAGTTATTCAGCAGCGATCAGCAGCCAGAGACGCACCGAGAAACACACGGCTACGACGGAATAATAAGGGGATAATTATTTCCGACGGCCTTCTCCGGTCCGCCCCAAGTGATCACGATAGTCCGTGGTCGCTGGGCACGTCCCTGGCGGCTGATGGAAGTCGAACGCGGCGCGGCGCGGGTTATTGCAGTCTGGTCAGAGCCGCGCGGCGTAAGCCCGCGGACGATGCACCGCAGGCTCACGCCTTGCGGCTCTGACCTCTTTCAAGGCGTCCCCACCGGCTCGGTCGCGCGTTTGGACACTTCCTTGACGCCCTTGTGCCGCGGCTTGGCGGTGCTGGCGTCGGTGCGCGGGGCTTCCATGATCGGCAGGCTGTGCAAGGCTTTGCGAGCGTCTTGCGGATTGATGTTGCCTGTAAGCTGCGGCGCGTTCTCCAGGTGCTTGGGCACCACGCGGTCTTCCTTCTTGGAGTAGATCCAGGAGAGGAAATTTTTACAAACCCCCCAGACCATGCCGAAGTCCCCGGTGCCCGCCATCATCTTGAACAATCGCCAGGCCTGGACCGGGCGGAAGTAGAACTCGCGGAAGGCCTGCTTGGTGGCCTTTAAGATTTCCTCGCTGGTGAAATCGTCGTAGCCGACCACCGACGAGTCGTTCATGTCAAAGTGCTTCCAGTCGTTGGTATTGAGCCAGCCGTTGGCGACGGACTGGAAGTAAAACTCTGTGCCGGCGTAGGGCATGGCCACGTGGAAGAGCGCGATGTCCAGCGGAATGCTCTTGGCGAAATTGATCGTCTCGCGGACGGTCTTTTTGTTCTCCCCGGGCAGGCCGATGATGAAATAGCCCCAGGTCTTGATGCCCAGTTTGTTGAGCATCTTGACGGTGGTGGCGGCAGTTTCGACCTTGGCGTCTTTCTTGACGTTGTCGAGCACCTTCTGCGAGCCCGACTCGATGCCCATGGCCACCAGCCAGCAGCCGGCCTTCTTCATCATGATGGCCTGCTCTTGGTCGATGGTGTCCACCCGGCTGTTGCAGGTCCAGCGGATCTTGAGGCCGCGCTGGATGATCAGTTCGCACAGTTCCTTGACGCCCTTCTTGTCGTAGGTGAACAGGTCCGCCAGGAACAGCACGTTGCGGACATTGTGCTGGGCCAGGTATTCCAGTTCCTTGTAGATCGATTCGGCTGAGCGATAGCGCACGCTCTTGCCCCACACCACGCCCTCGAAGCAATAGGTGCAGGAATACGGGCAGCCGCGGTTGGTCAGCACCCACACATAGCGGGAGCCCAGGAACGGCATCTTGTACTTGTCCAGCGGCAAGAGGTGCTGCTTGGGAATGGGCAGATCGTCGAGCGATTCGAGCAGGGGGCGGTCCGGCGAGAGCACGGTCTTGCCCTCACCGTTCCGATACGCGATGCCCAGGATCTCGTGCGGATCGCGACTGGCCAGCGTGAAGTCCATGATGTCGCGGAAGCTCATCTCCGGCTCGTGGCGGATGACATAGTCCAGTTCGGGGATGAGTTCGAGCGTGTTCTGCGGCACAGCCGAGACGTGCGTGCCCACGGCTACCGTCTTGGCGCCGACCTGCTTGGCCTTCTGGATGCCCGAGGCGTCCATGGCGAAGGTCGTGCCGGTGACGTAGCTGACGTAGAACTTGGGCTGCTCGCGCTCGATCTCCTTGAAGAAGTCCTCGGGCGACATCTCCTCGGCGATGGCGTCGATGATGCGCACGGTCATGGTGTCGGGCACCATGGCCGCCAGGTACGCCAGCGACGACTGCGGCCAGATCATCTTCTCGCGGCTCTTGCGCCCCCAGCGGCACATGTCGCGAATGTAGATGTGGCCATCAGGCGACGGCGGGTTCACAATGAGTACGTCAACCATATTCGATCCCCTTCGCTCAATTTCGGATTTCGGATTGCGGATTTCGGATTTGGGAAAGAGGCTAAGCCGCAAGCGGCTGCCAATCCGAAATCCGCAATCCGAAATCCGAAATACCCATTACTCCGCACTATCTTCCGCCATGGCCGCGGCGTGGATCACTTCCAGTTGCTCGTCCGTGAATTCCTTGGCGGCCGAGGTCGTTTTCTTGGTCAGGAGGTAGTCGCCGATGAACAGGGCGTCCATGCCGGTGGTCATGAAGCATTCGATGGCGTCCTGCGGGGTGTGCACGATCGGCTTGCCGCGGATGTTGAAGCTCGTGTTGAGCACCACCGCCACGCCGGTCAGTTTCTCGAATTCCTCGATCAGCCGGTAATACTTGGGGTTATGCTCCCGACTGACGCTCTGCACCCGCCCCGTGCCATCGACATGGGTGACCGCCGGGATCACATCCTTCTTGTCCGGCAGCACATCATACACCAGGATCATGTAAGGCGAGGGATAATTCGTCTCAAAGTACTGTCCTGTCTTATCTTCCAGCACGGAAGGCGCAAAAGGCCGATACCCTTCGCGGAACTTGACGCGGGCGTTGATGATGTCCTTCATCTCGTCCCGCCGGGGGTCGGCCAGGATCGAGCGGTTGCCCAAGGCGCGCGGGCCCATTTCCATGCGGTCCTGGAACCAGCCGATAATTTTGCCGTCGGCGAGCATCTGGGCGGCGAGCTTGGGGGCGTCTTCGACCTTCTGCCATTCGACGCGGTCGTTGGCGTCGGCGCCCCCGGCGTAGTCGCCCTCGGCTCCGGCCGCCAGCTTGGCGTGAATGGCCGGCTCGATCTGTTCGTTGGTCCACCACGGGCCGAAGTAGGCGTGGTCGAATACGTAGTTGCGCGGCTGGCGCATCACCGTGTTCCACAACCAGTAACAGCCGCCCATGGCGGTGCCCGCGTCGTTGGCCGCCGGCTGGACCACGACCTCCTCAAAACCCAGGTCCAGCAGGATTCGCCCGTTCATCACCGAGTTCAAGCACACGCCGCCCGCCAGGCAGATTTTGTTCAGCCCCGTCTTCTTACGCAGCCACTCGGCCATGTGCAGGCCGACTTCCTCGGTCCGCAGTTGCAGGGCCGCGGCGATGTCCATGGCCCGCTGGTCAGGGTGATTATTGGTTGAATAGCCTTCGCCAAAGGCCTTGTAGAACTTGGGCGTGAACCAGTTGGGCCGGCCCTTGATGTGGTACTCGAAGTACGACAGGTCCACGTCGTATTCGCCATCGGGCTTCAAGCGGATGATTTTGCGGAATTCGTCGATGTACGGGTCGGGGCTGCCATAGGGCGCCAGGCCCATGACCTTGCCTTCGCCGCTGGCGAATTTCTGGCCCAGGAATTCGGTCACTGCACCGTACACCAGGCCGATCGAGTGGGGAAAGCTCTGGGTTTTGATGCGGTGCAGGTCCAGGCCGTCGCCGTAGCCCAGCCAGGTGCAGTCCCATTCGCCTGCCGCGTCGATGGTCAGAATGGCCGCCTTGTCGAACTTGCTGGTCAGGAACGAGCTGGCGGCATGGCACAGGTGGTGCTCGGCAAAGTGCAGCTTCGTCCTGCCCCAATCTAAACCCAGTTCCTCCGTCAGCGTCTGCCGCAGGCGAAGCATGGGCGTCTCTTTGCCCCAGCGGTTCTTCACCAGCGCCAGGCTGCGCGGGAAATACCGCAACAGGTGCCACAGGCGGGCGCCCCGCGCCAGTTTGGGGTCCCAGTAGTAGACGATGTGGTCCAACTCGGCGGGCTTGATCCCGGCGATATCGCAGCACCAGTTAATGCTGTGCCGCGGGAAGTCGCCCACGTGCTTCTTGTGCAGGAAGCGTTCTTCCTCCACCAGGCCCAGGTGCTCGCCATCGCGAATGATCGACGCGGCCGCATCGTGGGCAAAGCAGTTAAAGCCGAGGATGTGGATGGGTTTGGATGCCATGCGTAGGGCTAGCTCTTTTTATCGGTCAAGCGTGGGTCGAGATCGAGGCATGCTCACTTTAGTGAGCGTGTACGGCCTGCGAAGGCACAGGTATTTCAGGCCTTGACGCCGTCAGTTCGGGCCGACGCCGCGCCGCGCTTGTTACAGATGGAACCGTCGTGCCGCCGGTCGACCCGTTGACCCGGTATTCATCATTGATCAGGGCTTTCTGCTTCTCGCCCACGGCCCAGATCACCCGCATCAGAACGCCCGTCAACCCCGCGCCTAAGCCTAGCACGACCACGGCGATAAGCACGACCTCGACCAGCAGGAACGCGGGCGTCAGCGGTCGCGCCATCAGGCCCACCAGCGCCATGGCAATGGCGGCAACGGCCGCGATGCAAGGTCCGCCGACGATCAGCCGGTGGTATTCGAGCATTCGTTCGAGCCATCGTTCCGCGGGGGTGATGCCCCGCCGCGGGCCGATCAGCAGCGTATTGAGCTCGTGAGCGACCACGCCCGTGCCCAGAAGAAGCATGATGCTGATCGCCGCCGCCAGGCTGACCAGGAACGGCCCAGCCACCGCACCCGTCGCGGCAAACAGCCCGGCACTGACCAGCCCTGCCAGTGCCGCCACGATCACCGATGCCCCCATCATCACCTTGATAGGTGAGTAGCAGCACGCTGAAAAGATGATCGTCCAGAAAAAGCGGAAGCCGTCCTTGATGACGCTGAGCTTGCTCCGGCCTTCGCGTTCCTTGTAAAGCATGCCCGCGACTTCCTCGATCTTGAGGCGCGGGTCCAGGAGGCAGATGCAGCTCATGGCGGGGGTAAAGTGCAGGCCGTCGGGCAGGGGGCTCATGAGCTTGAGGCTCTTGCGCTTGACGATGCGAAAGCCCGAGGCTGTGTCGGTGATGTTCATGTGGCCGGACACGACGCCCAGGAGGGTGGCGAAGATACGGTTGCCGAGTTTGCGGACCAGGGGCATCTGGGTATCGGGATTGAGCCTGGCCGCGAGCACCACGTCGGCGTCAGCCTGGACCAGGCGGTTGATCAGGTTGACGCAGAATTCGGGGTCGCAGGTGCCGTCGGCGTCCATGAAACCGACCAGGTCGGCGTCGGTCGCCTGCCAGCCGGCTTTGATGGCGGCGCCGTAACCCCTGTTCCTGCCGTAGTTCACCTTCACCACGTCAGCGAACTCGGGTTGATCGACGATCGCCTGTGTGCCGTCGGTGCAGCCGTCGTTGACGAAGACGATGGTGATCTGTTTGACCGGCGTGCGGGCGCGGATGGTCTCCCTGGCCGCCTGGCAACGCCGAAGCGTGCCCGCGATGGCCTGCTCCTCATTGAGGGCCGGTATGACTAACGCCAGGTGCATTGCGTGTGGACTCCCCACCATGTCTCTCCCCTGTTCGCAACCCCCGCCCAATACCCCAATCCCCCAGAGTATCACGATTTAACGCCCTAAAGGCAATAGGCGATCGTTCAGTATTGTGTCAGTCCAAGCCCCGGGCATGCACCGCTTTGGGGGCTTGCCGGGGATCGCCCAAGCTTACCCCTCTCAGCCCATCCCACACATCACTCACGCAACTCCCTGATTACAAAGCCACTTGGATCATCCTTCGACGGCTCCAATGCGTACAACCGCCTCCCGGGGAAGCTGGCGCGTGCCTTGGACTCCCAATCGGCAATATTACGGACGTAAATCACCGGATTATCATCAAAAGGCACATTCATGAAAACCACTCCGGCCCGCGCATCCAAGGGGGCACGGTCGCCGCCGGTGGGCATGGCGATCACCGCGTCGGTCAACCCCATCGCCATGGCACGCTCGTGCGCCGCTGCCGAAACCGTGTGCGGAGGCTGGATTGACAGCGTATACCACCGCCCCGCATACACCCCCACGCCCACCAACAACCCGGCGGCCAGCACTAACAACGCCAGTTGACCCGCCGCAGTTCGATTGGAATCGCTCAATGCTTGGCCCCGCCCCCAGCCCCGGCCCCGGGCTGCCCGCATCGACCGATCCACCACCATCGCCCCCAAGATCGCCAGCAGCGGCGCAACCGGAAACAACCACCGCGGCCCCCACCAGACATTGGTAAACCCAAAGGCCGTATTAAAACAGAAGAAGGTGGCCGTACACGCAACGAGCAACCACAACCCCATCCCCCTCCGCCGCTTGCGGTTTAGCGCTCTTCCCCCTCTCCTCCCTCCAATCACCACACACATCCCAACCACCGCCACCGTCAATCCCCCAACGCCCCACCCCGGGAACCGTCCATTCAACTCCGCCCACTGAAACGCAAACCGCCCAGCCATTGCCAGCGGCGAATCATTCCAATCCTCCGACCAGCGCGTCTCCAGCGCATAGGGGCTCATGGTCGCATGCCCGGTCGTCTGCCCATTGCTGTAAAGATAGACCCCCACGCCCACCATCGCTCCGACCGCAATCACCGGTCCCAGCACCAGCCACCCCCGAGGCCGAACCACCATCAACACCAACACCAGCCCAATCACCGGCAACGCAAAATTCGCCGCATCCCCAGGCCGAATCAAAACCCCCGCTCCCAACACCAATCCCGCCCCCAACGCCCCCAATAAGGCTTGCCGTTTAGCGCTCCCCCTTTCCCTCCCCTCCAAATTCACCACCCACATCACCAACCCCAGAAACCCCATCACCGCGCAAGTCGAAGCGACATGCGAGGCAAACCCCGCCCCATTGAACCAAACCCAGGGCGACAGCGCAAGCAACAACCCCGCCAGCACCGCCACGCGCCGCGAAGTGAACTGCCGGGCCACGAAACCCGTCAACAGCGCCGCCAGCCCCGTCAACGCCGCATTGGCCAGGAACCCCGCCCCAAAGTGATCGAACGTCCCCAGCACCGCCGGCCAACCCACCGGGTACTTCCCGAAAAACCGCGTGCCCTCATAAACCATCGCCCCCCCGGAAGCTGTCGCCGAATCGATGTACTGACGATCGGTCACAAAAAACAGCGTGTGAATCCACAGATCCGGGTGCCTCGGCGCCGGCAAATACAACCTATGCGCCCACAACACCCGCCCCTGCATCAGATACGTCAGCGAATCACTGAAATGCGGCACCCCCTCCAAAGCCCCCAAACACAAAGCGGCCCCCATCACCAAAGGCACCAAAAACACCACCACCCACAAACCCCACCGCTTGCGGTTTAGCGTTCCTCCAATCTTTCCAACCCCCACCTCAACACATCCCTTCCCCGCCCACCAGGCCGACAACCCCAACCCACCCATGACCGCCGCAGCCAGCGCCAACCACGTCTGCAAATCATCCCGCAAGGCATATTTGAACGGCCCGAACTTCTTCAGAAACGGGTCATACACCACTTCATAAAAATCCACCGCCCCAAGCGTAAACGCCAGCCCAATCACTCCCGCCGCCAGCGGATGTCCGCGCATCCACCCCAGCGTCCACGCCAGCGCACCGCGCAAGCGCCGATCACTCACCGCCGCCCACACTAACCCAACCCCACCCAGAATCGCCCCAGCCATCGCCCCCATGACCAGCCACCCAGGCAGCCTCGCCCAAACCACCTGATTATCACTCAGCACCCACCCCCCCGAACCTCCATCCCGCCCCAGCATCCGCGCCCAAACCGACAGCAACCCCATCCCCATCGCCCCGGTCAACAGGCACACGGCGCGCAGAACCGCCCGCCGCTCGACCTTGTCAGACTCACCCTGCTTCATCATTGCATTGGCACCAAACGCCATAGTACGACATCATCGACCAATTCCAGCCGCCATTTCCAATGACCAAAGCCGATCAACCCGCCCCAAGCCGGGGCAAAGGCTCAGCGCCGCCCCGGGTCCCCCGCAAGCTAAAATGGTCCCATGCCCACCTCCGCAATACCGACGAAGTCGAAAGGGCAACCGTTATGAGCTGTGACCGATGAGCGCGATCTGCCCGGAGTCTGGTCGAGCGGGATCGGCCGATCCGTTGTGGGTCTTCGCGCTGGTGCTGCTGGCGACGGCCTGGGCGCTGGGGGATGTGCCCTTGTCGCGCACCGAGGCGCATCGGTCGATCACGGCTCATCAGATGGTCGAGTCGGGGCAGTGGCTGGTACCGCGGCTGTATGGCATGGTGTACATGCGTAAGCCGCCGCTCTATTACTGGGTGGTGGCGGCGACCGAGACGCTGTGCGGCCGAGGCAACGAATGGGTGTGGCGGCTGCCGTCGGCGGTGGGCACGGCGCTGCTGGCGGGGTTCCTCTGCGCCACCGCGGCACGCTGGTTCAGCCGGCCGGCGGGGTGGGTCGCGGGACTCTCCCTGCTGGCCTTGCCCGCATTGTGGGCGCAGAACCGCGGCGCCGATATCGACGGCCTCAACAACGTCGCCTCGACCATGGCGGCGGTGGGCATCATCGAACTGCTGTGGGCTTCGCCGCGCCGTCCGCTGCGCTGGATGCTGTTCACTGGCCTGGCGTGGGGGGCGATGCTGCTGCTTAAGGGGCCCAGCGGGGCGACGATCGTGTTCGGCGCGATGCTGGGGCCGTGCGTTCTGTTGCGCCATTGGCGAAAGCTGCTGCGGCCGAGCCTGTGGCTGGCGCTGCTGCTGGGCACAGCACTATTTGCCGCCTGGGCGATCCCCGCCTGGCGCGCCGTGGCGGCGATGAACCTGCCGCCCATGCCCAGCGGGGTCCGCGAACTGGGCCAGATCCTCTCGCCTTCCTGGCCCACGCGCTTGCGGGCCCTGGCGCTGCCGGTGGAATTGCTGATCTATGCGCTGCCCGCGTCGGCGGCGCTGTTGTTCGCGTTTGATCCGACCATGCGCCGCCGGGCGGACGAGCGCTCGCGAACGCTGCTATTGGCGGCGGCGGGGGCGGTGCTGGCGGGCCTGGTCCTGGGCGCACTTCTAGGCGTGCACAGCCCGCGCTATCTCTACGTCTGCGTACCCATGCTGGCGCTGGTGGCGGGCGGCGTGGCGCACGCATGGCTGCAAGGTTGGTATGCGCCAACATCCGTGCGGCATCTGCGAATCGCGATAATCATCTTCACGATCTTGTTCGGCGCACTGGCGCTGTTATTGGTGGGGATGATGATGCGCCATGGCGCCCCCATACGAAGCGCCGCGGCTCTGCCGCGTTCCGGCGGTGCAGCGCTGGTGTGGGGATTGATCGCGATCATCGCGGGCTGCGCGGCGATCGTTGGGTTGATCCGGTCGCTTCGGAGTTCATCGGGAGGGAGGCCCGGAACCGCGGTGGCACTCGTGGCGTTGGTCATCGCCACGGCGATACTCTTTGGTTTGCACAAGAACGAGGATCGCCGCCTGCGCTCGGGTTACGCGGCGGGCCAGCTCATTCGCCAGTCTGTCGGTGACGCGCCGGTGATGACGGGGGGACTGATCTTTGCCCAGCCTGACATCCTGTTCTACGCGCGTGTGCCGGTGGCGCCGCAGCGGGTGCGGCTGGAGGAGTTGCTGACGCCCGACGTTCCGCCGACAGTCAGCGGGTGGGTGGCGCTGTCGGGTGACGAGTGGGCGTTGTGGAAGGATTCGCCGCGGTTGAGTCGGGCACTGGCGCTGCCCAGTGGGATTGGGGCGCATCATCTGGCGTGGTATGAGGCACCGTAGGGGGCGGGCGCCGCGGCGCCAGACCGCAAGCGGGTTTACGCGGTGGCCTGGTTGTCGTAGAGGCGGTGGCCCGTGAGGTGGAGGAAGACGTCTTCGAGCGTGGGTTGACCCACGGTGATGGAGCGGGCGCGTTGCTGGAGGACGGGGGCAAGGATAGGGACGAAGGCCGGGCCGTCGTCGTGCTCGAGGTAGATGCGACCGTCGGCGATGCGCGGCTGCGTGCCGGCTTTCCACGGTCCAAAACGGTCTTCGATGAGGCTGCGGAGTTCCTCGGCAAGCTGACCGGCGGCCGGCTCGATGGTGATCACATCCCCGCCGATGCGGGCCTTGAGCGCCTCGGGCGTGTCCACCGCGATGAGCTTGCCTTGCGAGATGATGGCGATGCGGTCGCAGCGGTCGGCCTCGTCCATCAGGTGTGTGGTGAGGACGATGGTCATGGCCTGCGTGTCGCGGAGGCGCGCCAGGTATTGCCACAGGTCGGCGCGGCCGCCGGGGTCCAGGCCGGTGGAAGGCTCATCGAGCAGGAGCAATCGCGGCCGATGCAATAGCGCCTTGGCCACTTCGACGCGACGGCGCATGCCGCCGCTGAAGCGTTCGACGTATTCGTCGGCACGATCGGCCATGCCGAAGTAGGCCAGCAATTCATCGATGCGTTGATGGAGGGTCGAGCCGGACAGGCCGTAGAGGTGGCCCTGGTGAATCAGGTTTTCGCGGGCGGTGAGTTTGCCGTCGAGGCTGGGCATCTGGAAGACGACGCCCAGGCGCTGGCGGACCAGGGCGGGCTGGGCGTTGACCTGGGTGCCGAAGATTTCGACGCTGCCGGCAGTGGGACGCAGGAGATTGGTGAGGATGCGGAAGAGGGTGGTCTTGCCGCCGCCATTGGGGCCGAGGATGGCGAAGATGGCGCCGGCGGGGATGGCCAGGGACAGGTCGTCCAGCGCGGGGCGAGTAGGAGGCGGCGGGGCGGAGCCGGCGCGAGCGCGGCGAACCGGCGCAGCCGGGTAGCTGTGCGAGAGGTGGTCGATGGCGATCGCCGAGGTCGCGGCGGAGGGCGGGATTTCGGATTTCATTCGGGAACTTTGATTAACCACCAAGACGCCAAGGACACCCAGAAGAATGAACACGAAGGCACGAAGACACGAAGAAGAGGATTTCTAAACATGGTTTTTCTGATTCCCCTTCACTTTTCTTCTTCTCCGTGTCTCCGAGTCTTCGTGTTCAATATTCTCGCTTCTTGGTGTCCTTGGTGTCTTGGTGGTTCAAGCCGGTTGTGCAGATGTCTCAGTAGTCCATGTTAGACGATGGCGGGGGTGCGGCACGAGATTGATCGGAAGCGGGGGCTTCACCGTGACCGGCCTGGGCGTCTTCGGTATGGGGGGCCGCGGGTCCGCCGCTGTTGTCCACCCGATACACGCGGCGGTCAAACAGCGCCGCCGCGTCGACCAGCGGCGTGAGCACCGCCAGGAACGCGATCACGAAGGGCACGATCGCCAAGCTGACCACCAGTTGCCGCTCGAACTTGAGGTGCATGAAGTAGATCAGCACGATCAGGGCCTTGGGGATGGTGAAGACGAGGATGAGCAGCACCAGGGCGTATTTGGGGATAAAGCCCTCGAACGAGCCGTCGGCTTGATGCGAGCCGGTGCGGTGCCAGATTTCAAAGAGGCCGACCTCCGCGGCGGTGAGGCACAGCAGGGCGACGAAAAGCCACAGTAGCGGCACGCCGTGATGAATGTCGCGGCTGGCTGGGACGGTGCGTGGGGGCGAGTGGGTGATCATGGGCGAGTCTCAACAGTGGCGAGTGGAAAGTGGAAAGTGGAGAGTGAAACGGCAAGAGCCGGGCCGGTTGTGCATTCTTCACTCTCCACTCTCCACCTTCCACTCTCCACTTTTACATCAAGTACACAATCGCGAATAGCACGATCCAGATCAGGTCGACAAAGTGCCAGTACAGGCCCGCCAGTTCCACCGGGGCGTAATGCGTGGGATTAAATCGGCCGGCGTAGCCCATGATGGTGAGCACCAGCAGGGTGATGACGCCCAGCAGCACGTGCAGGCCGTGAAAGCCGGTCATGGCGTAGAAGCAGGAGCCGAAGATGTCGGCATCGGGGCGCACGCCATGGTGATACAGCTCGTAGTACTCGTAGGCTTGGACGCCGACGAAGATGGCGCCCAGGAGTGTGGTCAGCGCCAGGCCAAGGTTCGCCAGGCCGCGTTTGCCTTGTTGGATGGATTGGAGGCCAAAGACCAGGGTGACGGAGGAGCAGATGAGGAGGAAGGTGTTGAAGGCGGTGAGGGGAACGTTGAGGACCTTGGTGGGATCGGGCCAGTTGGCGAAGCCCTGTCCGCCGCGCAGGACGATGTAGGCGCCGATCAGGCCGGTGAAGAACATGACCTCGGAGCCCAGGAAGAGCCAGATGGCGATCTTGCCGTTGGTGATGCCGGTCTGAAGCACCGAGCCATGCGCCATCAGCGGCGGGTTATGGGCAAGTTGGGACATGGGGCACTCTCTGGGTTAGCAACAATGACACGATGCGGAAGAGGTAACAGGGATAAACACGGATGAACACGGATGGGAAAAGGCAAAAGAAGGAACAGGGATAGACATGATGGACAGGATGATAAGGAGGCAAGACCCAACACATCATGTGCATCATGTCTATCAGTGTTCCCTCTTTTTCTTCATCCGTGTTCATCCGTGTTCATCCCTGTTACCTCTTGTTTTTTCACACACGGTCGAGGCACAGCAGCAGCAGCACCGCTGGCAGATAGACCAGTGAGGCGAAGAACATGGCACGGGCTGCGGCGCGGGTGCGGCGGCGCACCAGGACGACAGCGAAGGCCATGAACGTCAGCCCGGCGACTAACGCGCCGACGCCGTAGAGCATGCCGCTGACGCCCACGAAGGTGGGCAACATGCCTACGGGCACGAGGATCGCGCAGTAGAGGAGCATTTGTCGGAATGTGGAAGCGCCGGTGGGGTCGAGCACGGGGAGCATGGGCATGCCGGCGCGGGCGTAGTCTTCGCGGTAGAGCCAGGCGATGGCGTAGAAGTGGGGCAGTTGCCAGAGGAACATGATGGCGAAGACCGCCAGCGCCGGGGCGGCGACAGTGTTGGTGGCGGCGGCGTAACCGATGACCGGAGGCAAGGCGCCAGGCACGGCGCCGACGATGGTGGAGGCGGGGCTGGTGCGCTTCATCGGCGTGTAGATGAAGGTGTAGGCGGCGATGGTGAAGGCCGAGAGGCCGGCGGCCAGGGGCGTGGTGAAAAGCGCCAGGGTGGTGACGCCGGCGGCGGCGGCGATCAGGCCGTAGAGCAGGGCGTGGCGCGGCGCCATCCGCCCGGCGGGCAGCGGACGATTCCGCGTGCGGTGCATCAACGCATCGACATCGCGCTCCATGACCTGATTGAACACACTGGCGCCGATGCAGGACCAGGCGGTGCCGACGAGCGTGGCGGTCAGGAGCAACCACGAAGCGCTGGCCATCGCGCCGGCATCGGCGACGCCAAGCTGGTAGCCGAGCCAGGCGGTGACCGCCACCATGACGGTGATGCGCAGCTTGGACAGTTCCGCCAGGTCCATCAGAGCGGATCGGGCGCGGGCGAGCGTCGCCGCGTCGAGGATCCCAGCGGCGGGTCGGTCGGTCGTGATGGTGCTGGTGAGTTGGCTCATGCGGGAACGGCTCGGCCCCCTCTCCCTTGGGGAGAGGGCTGGGGTGAGGGGACTTGGGACTGCGCGCGGCTACGAGTTACTGCAAGGACATTCGGCGTGGCTTGTCGATCAGCACCATGCTCATCCGCCGGTGATCCCCTCACCCCATCCCTCTCCCCGGGGGAGAGGGGGTCGGAGGAGAGGCGGTACACGCGGATGGCCAGCAAGGCGGCGACGGCGAGGATGGCGGCGCCGGTGGCCTGGTGGGCGGTGGCGAATTCGGGGTGCCCGATGCTCCAGATGACGGCGACGCCCAGGCCGATTTGCACCGCCAACAGGGCGACCAGGGTGAGCATGGGGCGGATTAGCGCCGGCTCGCGGTCGGAGAGCTTGCTCAAGCGGACGATGACCAGGCCGGTGACCACGACGACGAGCAGGGCAAAGATGCGATGGGCAAAATGCACGCCGACCTGGGCGGGGGAGTAGTAAGGATGAGCCTCTTCGTAGGGCATGGCATCGACGGCGGCGTGGATGTCGGCCTCGTTGAGGGGCGGAATGAGCTGGCCATAGGCGGTGGGGAAGTCGGGAATCGCCAGGCCGGACTCGGTGTGGCGCATGGCGGCGCCGAGGATGAGCTGGAAGAACAGGGTGGTGAGAAGCAGCCAGGCATACGCGCGGGCGCGGCGGGGGATGGTCTGGCCCCCTCTCCCTTCTGAGAGAGAGGGTTGGGGTGAGGGGACGCGGGACTGGGTGCGGCCCTGGGTTCCTGCTATGGCGTCTGATGGAGTTTGACTTGTATGTTTGCCTTGTTCATCCGCAGATCCCCTCACCCCAGCCCTCTCCCTAAGAAGGGAGAGGGGGTCAGACACCCACCACTTGCCCGTCGCCGCGGCGAGCAGGACGGTGCTGCACAGGAAGATCTGCGCGGTGATGCCGTGCAGGATGGCGAGCGTGATCGACATTTCGGTGACGCGCAGGCCGCCCATGACGCCTTGGACGATGACCAGCACCAACACGCCGACGCTGAGCCAGAAGAGCCAGGGGCGTCGGGAAGGATTTCGGATTTCGGATTTCGAATTTCGGATTTGATTTTTGACTTCTGGTTTCTGATTTCTGATTTCCGTCATCCCAAGCCACACGGCCATGGCAATCGCCATCATGCCCACGACGCTGCCCAGGAGGCGATGGGTGTGCTCGTAGAACACGCCGCCCTTCCACATCGAGGGGGGGAAGAGGAACATGTTGTAGTCGTAGGTGGTGGGCCAGTCGGGCACCGCCAGGCCGGCGCCTTTGCTGGTGACGGTGCCGCCCAGGACGATCAGGGCGAAGGTGACCAGGACGAAGGCCACGGCGAACCAGTGCAGGGCGGCGCGATACGCGGGGCGCATCGCCGCGGCCCAGGCCTCGGCCAAGCCACATTCGGGACAGGCGCCGGCGTCCGTGACGACAGCCAGGTTATACCCGCAGCGCGGGCAGTGAAGGGCGGGCGGATTGCTGGGGGTGGTGCTCATGGCGACCAGTGTAGCTGACCGAGATTTCGAATTTCGAATTTCGGATTTCGGATTTCGGATTTGGTTCATACTTCGCACTTTTCAATGTCCCGCCGGCTCGACCGCGCCCGCGGGCAACTCATGCGGCTGCGGCAGGTAATCCTCCTCGCTGGCGGGCGAGGCGTACTCATACGGCCCGCGATAGACCGTCGGAATCGTCGCAAAGTTCTCCAGCGGCGGGGGCGAATCCGTCGCCCACTCCAGTGTGTTGGCGTGCCAGGGATTGGCGACCGTGGCGTAACCATATTCGTCGCGCGGGCGGAAGATCAACAGGTACACCAACCCCGGCAAGGCGGCGACGCCCAGCACCACCAGGGCCGCGGTCCACGTCGCCGGCGCCCACTGCGGCACGCCCAGCCAGAGATAGGCATCCTTCTTGAGCAGCAGGGGCGCCAGGAACGCCGGCAGGAAGACGACATACATCAGCGCGTTGGTCAGCTTCGACAAGCGCGCCGCCGATGCCACCGCGGCGATGGCCCACACCACGCCGACGACTGCCGCCACGAAGATCATCGACAGCCCCACAGCCACCAGCGCGTAATGCGTGGTTTGCCAGAACGCATGCCCGCCGCGCCCCGACTCGACGCCCACCGGCGCCAGCGTGACGTAGCCGCTGCCATAGCGTGACAGCGACATCACTGTCAGCACGATCAGGGGCACCATCACGCAGAACGCGCCGATCTTGCCGCCCGTGGGCAGCTTCGCCAGCCAACTCACCAGCAAACCTGCCAGCGTCGCCAGCAGCAACCCATAGCCCAGCCAGACCTGCCAGTTGGCGAACGTGCCATCAACCGTATGTCCCCACAAGCCGTGGCTGAGCCACGACACCACGCCCAACTGGCCCTCGCCATTGAAGCCGCCCCAGAACGCCAGCCCGATGACGATGGGCAATCCCAGTGCGATGGGGAACACCATCAGCATCGCGCGGCAAAGCTTGGGCGGCAGGCTGATAAACAGGTTGTAGAAAAACGGCAACTGCGCGGCGCCCATCATCATCGCGAACATGGTCATGGCCACGTTCATCGGCTGGAGGTGCGCCATCGTGGGTATCTCCAGGATCGACGCATACCGCCGGGGATGTCCGCCCACGCCCAGGATGTGCATGAGGAAGAACGTGCCGTTGAAGGCGACGATGGTCATGATGAAATGGATGGTGCCCCAGCGCTGGTTCATCTGCCGGCCGAACATTTTGGGGAACCAGTAATAGATGCCGGCAAAGATGCCGAAGATCGTTCCGCCAAAGAGCACGTAGTGGATGTGGGCGACGATGAAGTAGGTGTCGTGGATGTGGATATCGACAGGCGCCGCAGCCATGAAGATGCCCGACAGTCCGCCGATGACGAACATGCTGACAAAGCCGATGGCGTTGAGCATGGCGGGGGTGAAGCGGATGTCGCCGCCCCAGAGGGTGCCAAGCCAGTTGAAGGTCTTGATGGCCGAGGGCACGGCGATCATGATCGTCGCCGCCATGAAGCTGGTGCCCATCACCGGGTTCATGCCCGACTGGAACATGTGGTGGCCCCAGACGATGAAGCCCAGAAAGCCGATGGCGGCCATGGCGAAGACCATGGGGCGGTAGCCGAAGATCGGTTTGCGGGAAAAAGTCGAGAGGATGTCGCTGGTGATGCCCATGGCCGGGAGGATGAGGATGTAGACCTCGGGGTGGCCGAAGAACCAGAACATGTGTTGCCAAAGCAGGGGCTGGCCTCCGGCGGCGGGGGTGAAAAAGTGCGTGCCGATCGTGCGGTCCAGCAAGAGTAGGATGGCACTGGCGGCGAGCATGGGCGTGGCGAAGAGGGCGAGGATGGCGGTGATGAAAAGCGCCCATACGGTCAACGGCATGCGGAACATGGTCATGCCCGGGGCGCGCATGTTGACGATGGTGGTGATGTAGTTGAGCGTGCCGACGATGGTGGAGAAGCCCACGAGGAAAATGGCCACAACCCAGAGGGTGGGGCCCAGGGTCGGGTTGTAGGTGCCGCCGGAGAGAGGCGGATACATGGTCCATCCGCCGCCCGAGGCGCCGCCGGGCACCCAGAAGCTGATGATGATGATCACCGACGCGGGGATGGCGAGCCAGTACGAGAGCATGTTGAGCTTGGGGAACGCCATGTCGCGCGCCCCGATCATCAGGGGTATGAGGAAGTTGCCAAAGCCGCCCAGGAGCATGGGCATGAGCACGAAGAAGACCATGATGGTCGCGTGCATGGTGAAGAGCGTGAGGTAGGCTTCGGGGCGCAGCAGGTTCTTGTTGTAACGCAAGGCGTCGGCGGGGAACTCGGCGATGATGTTGGAGAACAGCGGCACGGTGACGTGCTCGGGCTGGAGCGCCTGAAGCGTCCACTTGGCCTTGACACGCAGGTCATAGGCGGCCTGCTCATCGGCGCCCTTGCTCTGGGCGACGACCGCCCGCTCCTCCAGCGCCGTGGCCTCGGCGCGGACCTTGACGTTGTGCTCCTTGATCTTTCCCAGCCGCGCCAGGGCCGTATCGATCTTCGCCTGGTCCGCCGCCAGGTTCTGGGCTTGGGCCGGGTCGGTCAGCTTCACATGCAGGTTCTTCAGCTTGGCGGTTGTTTGCGCGGGGCGCTGGCCCAGGAGAAGCTGGCTGCTGGTATCGACGACGGCATTGGCGCGAGGCGCGCCGGTGGCCGGGTCGGGCTGGTATCGCCGGGTGCCCAGCAGTTCCAGCGTCGCCGCCTGGCTGGCGCCGTCGATGTGCACTTTTGTGCCCGGCTCGGCACGCACGCGGTGCTGGTCGTAGCCATAGTCACCCAGCACGTCCCGAGCGTTGACCGTCGCAGGCAACTCGCGGTCCAAGACATAAGTCGAGCCATACTCGGGTCGCACCTGCGTCCCCTTGGGCAGGATCACCGCCAGGCGGTCGTCGGCGAAGCCGGCAAAGGACGCCAAGGTGCCCGCCGGGATGGTCTTACTCCCTCTCCCTTCTGAGGGAGAGGGTTGGGGTGAGGGTGCTTGGGACTGAGAGAGACCAGAAGAAACTGCATGGGCGTTGGGTTGTTCCGCTTGCTGATTGCCGCCATTTTCATTTGCAGGTCCCGCCCTCACCCCGGCCCTCTCCCCGGGGGAGAGGGGGCCGGAAACCCGCCACTTTCCCGCATCCTCCACCACGGTAATCGCCCGGGTCAGCACCATCGGGCCGCCATGTTGCCACAGGCCCAGGTTCGCCTCGGGCGTTTCGGGGCTGACCATCGCCGCCGCGGTGCCCGGCGCTCCGGGCAGCAGCGCATGATACGGCGCGTTCTGGCTGGGCCAGGCCAACTGATAGCGCACCGCCAGCGCCAGCAGGCCGCCCAGGATCACGAAGACCAGGCTGGCGAAGGTGAACTGGATGCCGATGACCTTGTGGTCGGTGGAGAAGACGTACTTGGTCCAGAACGAAGTCGGGCCGTGATTCCGGGGGTGATGCTCATGAATGGTCATGTGACGAAGTCCGATTTCTGATTCTTGATTTTCCAGCCGCTTGCGGCTTCGCGCAGACGCACGTTCGACTGAGACGTCCTGAATTCTCCATCGTTGCGCAAAGCCGCAAGCGGCTGAGAAATCAGAAATCCAACCTCAGTACCCCTCATCCTCGCCGTCGCCGCCCGTCGTGAATCCCCCCAGGCTGCGCTGCTGCGCCAGGAACGCTTCGTACTTCGGTTGCGTCACCACGTACAGCTTGCCGCTCATCTTGTAATGTGACAGGCCGCACAATTCGGCACAAACAATGTCGAACGGCTTGGCGTAACCGACCACCGTCTCCATGCGGACAAAGGCCCAAGGCAGCTTGTCCAGCGTGGCCTGATCGAGTTCCAGTTCATCGAACTCGGCGCCATCGACCAGCAGCCGCTTGAGCACGGGGCGCAGCGCCTCGTCGGCGCCGCTGCCCGCCATGACTTGATCCAGATACTTTTCGCGTTCCTGGCCCGGCGTGCCCAGAATCGTGTCCGGATCGATCGTGCCGATCACTGCCGCGCTGGTCCGTGTCGCCTCGAACCACACCTTGCCCGTCAGCCCCGGCACCGCATCCTGCTTGACTCGCAGGTTGGGCAGAAAGAACGAGTGAATCACGTCCCGGCTCGACAAGCTGATCAGCACCTTCCGTTTCACCGGGATAACCATCTCCAGCCCGACCAGATCGTCGGCGCCACGCTGGTCGCGCGCCAGAATGTCGGCTTTCGGATATACCTGCTGGTGGTCCACATACGCTTGTGCCTGCGCGTCGCGCTCCTTGGTGACCAGCGTGATCGTGTCGTCGGTTTCGCCGGTGATTTTGCCCCGGAGCATCTTGCCGTTCTTGAGCGTGAGGTTGGTATCGCGGTTCAGGCCGATCTGTTCCGGCGGGGCGCCGTTGACGTTGACCAGGGCGGGAATCAGTGTCGGGCCGAACTGACCGTCGGCACCGGCATACTGGAAGTTCCATAGGAACTGCTGGGCGATGACGTTGACCTGGGTTACCTCGGGTCCGGGCTTGGGCATGCGGTCGATGTTCTTGATCTCCGACCAGGTCTTCTGGCTCACGGCGGCGGTGCCCGCCAGGATCAGCGTGGGGATAAGCGTCCAGGCCAGTTCCAGGCGATTGTTGCCGTGGATGAACTTGCCGTGCCGTCCCGGCTGGTGGCGATAGCGGATCATGAAGAGGATCATCAACGCGAACACGGCGATGCACACGACGCCGGTGAGGATGAGGATGAAGTTGAACAGGGCGTCGATATCTGGGCCGGTGGTCGAGACGTCGATGGGCAGCCACCAGCCCCTGGGACCGGTGGTGTCTTTGCCCGATGCCGCGGATGCCAGGGTGAACAAGGGTGCGAGCACGCCGCTGGGAATCATCAATCGGCTCCTGAACGGATGGGAGACAGGTCAGAGCCGCAAGGCGTGAGCCTGCGGTGTCGGGATCAGAGCCGCAAGGCGTAAGCCTGCGGTGGATCGTCCGCGGGCTTACGCCGCGCG
>JBBDMX010000123.1:0-9216 GCA_040878035.1 Phycisphaeraceae bacterium
CAAGAAATCAGGGGTTATCCACCGGGAAAGGTGACTTTTACCACGGGCTGCTAAGGCCAGGAAGGCGACGGAGAATGGAACCAATGCAATACCTGCGACGAAGGCGTCACCTTGCCAAGCGCCTTTTCCGTGGCCGACCAAGCGACCGATGGTCATGGCGCCGGCGATGGCCAGCAGAGGAACGGCTGCGAGGAGGGAAAACTTGAAGTAATAGGATACGGGGATGTCGATGGAACTGGCGCGGCTACCGTAGTAGCTTGATGACGCCCCAAACCCACCGGTGATGAGTTGAACCAGTTTCACTGCGACGAGCAAGACCGAAGCGTCGAAAACGACCAGGCAGACAAGAGCGACCTGAAGGGCTTTTGACTTGCCGAGCATTTGGAAGGCTTGGCTGATCCCTTCCGTGGGGTTGATGGCGAGCACTTTGAAAGCTTCGGCGGAGTTAGAGAGCGCTTCCTTGGTCTTCCCAATGGCGGCGTGGGAGGCGGCAGCAGCAGTCCCTTGCCAATCAACCCCAGAGTTGGCGGGGTCAGCCTTTAGTTGGGAGACGGCCGACTGTGCGGTTGTCAACTCAGCGAGCGGATCGTCGTCGGCGGGGCCTTGGTCAGGCAATGCGTACTTCGCAGCAGTGGAAGGTGAGCTTGCTTGCGGCTCGTCCGGGTTAAAGACCGGTGCTGGGGCAGAGCGTCCCAGCACCACCTCTGCCGTTGTCCACGTCGCGCCGGCGTCCAGGGAAAGCAGCCGTGAGGTTGGCTTGAGCTTACCGCTGGCCAGCAGATGGCGAACCTGATTGAGGTCGGTCTTGGCGATCCCGTTGCGAGTCTTGACCCAGACGTCCGACATGGAGAAGCCCTCAGAAATGCCGATAATGGGCGGTGGAAAAGGCCGGAACAGACCCACGCGAACGTTTACGATAGTAAACCGACAAAAAGGGTGTCAACCGGCGAACATGGCCGGATGGCCGTTTCGGCGCTGCAACGAGAGTTTGGCCTGCGGGTCCGTCGCTTCCGCGAAGCGGCGGGGTTATCGCAGGAAGACCTCGCATTTCGCGCTCGCCTGACGCGAACTTACGTGACGCAGATCGAATGCGGCAAGAGAGACCCCAGCCTCAGCACGATTGGCCGGTTGGCCGGCGCGTTGACGGTGGACCTTCCGCAACTGCTGGCAATTCCGCTGTCGCCACGGGGAGAGCCTCGGTAACGTCGTCCAAGTCTCGTCCAGTCTCACCCAGCCCTGCCGGCGATAACGGCGGGGTTTTTTGTTGGTATGATCTTCGACCTTTTCAAATGAAGAAAAAGCCATGATTAAGCGAACCCACAGTTGCGGTGCTTTGCGCACAGAACACATCGGTCAGACCGTCAGCCTCGCCGGCTGGGTCAACAGCTACCGGGACCACGGCGGGGTGATCTTTATCGACCTGCGCGACCGGGAGGGGATCACGCAAGTCGTCTTCCATCCCGAGCACAAGGAGGCGCACGACCTGGCGGACAAGCTGCGCAATGAGGATGTGGCGGCGGTGACCGGCACCTGCATCGCGCGCGAGGCGGGCATGGAGAACAAGAAGCTGCCCACCGGGGCCGTGGAGATCCAGGTGACCGACCTGGAGATTCTCAACAAGGCGCAGACGCCGCCGTTTCTGCCGGATGATGCCGAGCGGGTGGGGGAGGAGACGCGGCTGAGGTATCGCTACATCGACCTGCGCCGGCCGCGCATGCAGGAGATCCTGCGTACGCGGCATCGGGTGAGCAAGATCATGCGGGATTACTTCGACGCCAACGGCTTTTATGAAGTCGAGACGCCGATGCTGTACAAGAGCACGCCGGAGGGGGCGCGGGAGTTTCTGGTGCCCAGCCGGCTTCAGGCTGGGGCGTTTTACGCGCTGCCGCAGAGCCCGCAGTTGTTCAAGCAGATCCTGATGGTGTCGGGCATGGAGCGGTACTTCCAGATCGTGCGCTGCTTCCGCGATGAGGACCCGCGTGCCGACCGGCAGGCGGAGTTCACGCAACTGGACCTGGAGATGAGCTTCGTCGATCGCGACGATGTGCTGGCGATGATCGAAGGGCTGGTGCGGCGGATTTGGAAGGAAGTGCTGGGCATCGAGGTGCCGGCGATTCAGCGCATGAGCTACGCCGAGGCGATGGATCGGTTTGGCATCGATCGGCCGGACATGCGCTTTGGCATGGAGCTGAAGAACATCGGCGACCTGGCGGCCAAGACCGATTTCGGCGTGTTCAAAGGCACGCTGGAGAAGCAGGGCCTGGTCAAGGCCATCTGCGTCACCGGCGGTGGAGCGATGACCCGCAAGGAAACTGACGGCCTGGCGGAATGGTCCAAAGGCTACGGCGGCAAGGGCGTGGCTGTCACGAAAGTCGTCGCGGGCGGAGCTTCCGGGGCAACTTCCGGGGGGCTCAAGCTCGACACCGGCATCGCTAAATTCCTCGCGCCCGTGGCCGACGAGTTGATCGCCCGCATGGAGGCAAAGGAAGGCGACCTGCTTTGCTTCGTCGCCGACGCCCCCAAGACCGTGCACAAGGTGCTGGGCGAGCTGCGCCAGAAGATGGCCCGCGACCGCGGCATGATCCAGGACGGCGACTGGAAGTGGCTCTGGATCATCGATTTCCCCTCGTTCGAGAAGGACGAGGAGGCTGGGCGATGGATCGCGCTGCACCATCCGTTCACTTCGCCCAGGGACGAGGACATCGACAAGCTCGAAAGCGACCCCGGAAGCGATGCCCCCGGCAACATTATCGCCAAGGCCTACGACCTGGTGTGCAACGGCTCGGAACTGGGCGGCGGGTCGATTCGTATCCATCGCCCCGAGGTGCAATCGCGCGTGTTCAAACTGCTGGGACTGACCGAAGAGTCGGCCCGGCAGAAGTTCGGCTTCCTGCTGGATGCCCTCAAGTACGGCGCCCCGCCGCACGGCGGCATCGCGCTTGGGTTGGACCGCATCATCATGCACCTGTGCAACACCACCAACATCCGCGATGTGATCGCCTTCCCCAAGACGCAGAACGGCGCCGACCTGATGACCGAGGCGCCCTCGCCGGTGGAAGAGAAGCAGCTCAACGAGCTGTTCCTGCGCGTGATGATGCCCGCCAAACCGGGCAAGACACCCGAGCATATTTCCAAGCACGCTTAGATGAACACGAAGGCACGAAGGACACGAAGAAGAATGGGAAACTGCAGAAGGAGCCGCGGATGGACGCGGATGCACGCGGATAAGGAGGAAATTCGAAGCTCGAATTTGGTTCTGACTTCGCCGCTCTGATTTTCGAGCTTGTTGTTCAATCCGCGTCCATTCGCATTCATCCGCGGCTAGTTTCTCTTCTTTGTGTCCTTCGTGTCTTCGTGGTCAACTCCATGTGTGGTATCGCCGGCATCCTCCGCTTCGATGAGCAGCCCTTTGATCGAGGGCGGCTGGAAGCGATGCGGGCGCACCTCAAGCATCGCGGGCCGGACGGCGATGGCGTCCGCATTGACGGTCGATGTGCGTTGGTGCACACGCGGCTGTCGATCATCGACCTGCTCGGCGGCGATCAGCCCATGCACATTCCGCAGCGCGGCACGCTGGGGCCGCTGACCCTGGTGTTCAACGGCGAGATCTACAACCACCGCGCTTTGCGTGCCCAGCTCCTGGAGCTGGGCCACAACTTCGTGTCGGACCATTGTGATACGGAGGTGCTGCTGCATGGCTTCCGTGCGTGGGGGACCGAGCTGCCCAAGCGGTTGCACGGCATGTTCGCCCTGGCGATCTGGGACTCGGCGTCGCGCCGGCTGTTTCTCTGCCGGGATCGCACGGGCAAGAAGCCGCTCTACCTCCGCCGGGCGACGGGCGGCCGTGGCGAAGTGATGTTCGCCAGCCTGGTCGCCACGCTATGCATGGCCGGGGGCGATGGCCATGGCCGGGCGCCGGCGATCAACCGTGCCGCCCTGGCGACCTATCTCACGCTGGGTTACACCGATCAACACGCGCTGGTCGAGGGCATCGAGGAGCTGCCCGCGGCGCACTGGGCCACGTTTGACGCCGACGGTGCGATGCAGCTTCATCGCTACTGGCAACCGCCGCCGATCTCGCGCAGCTCGACATCGCTGGGCACGATGGAGGCGACTCTGGAGGTGCTGGGCGAAGCGGTGCACAAGCGCCTGGAGGCGGACGTGCCGCTGGGGTGCATGCTCTCGGGCGGCATTGACTCATCGCTGATCGCGGCGCTGGCGCAGCGCGAGCTGGGCCGGCGCGGTAGTGAGCCGCTACGGACCTTCAACGTCGCCATGCCCGAGGCCGATTACGATGAAAGTCCGCACGCCCTGGCCGTCGCCCGGCATCTTCAGACGCGCCATACGCGCCTGGCCACCGTCCCGGGCGACATCATCGCCGACCTGGAGCGGCTGATCGCGGTAGGGGGGGAGCCGACGGCGGACAGTTCGATCCTGCCGACCTATTGGCTCAGCCGGGCCATGCGGCAACATGTGAAGGTGGCGCTGTCGGGCGACGGCGGGGACGAGCTCTTTGGCGGGTACGACCGCTATCGCGCCCTGGCGCTGTTGGCGCGGCATCGCTGGTGGCTGGCGCGAGTGCCCGTGCATGCCCTGGTCAAGCCCTCGCCGCGTCATCCCCATGCCTTGCGCACGCGGCTGCATCGCCTGGCGGGCTCGGCGGCGGCGGCGCATGCGGACCGCCAGTATCTGCACATGGTGCGTCTCTTTTCGCACCGCCAGCTGCGCATGCTGGCGCCGGACCTGGCGGGCGAAATCGAGCCGGCGCTGCCCGACTGGCCCGACGAGCGCGACCCGGTGCATGCCGCCATGCGCTGGGACCTGACGCACTATCTGCCTTTTGATCTGTTGCGGAAGGTGGACCGCGCGTCGATGGCGGTGGCGCTGGAAGTGCGCTGCCCGATGCTCGACACGCAGGTGTGCGATCTGGCGGGTCATCTGCCGGCGAGCGTGCTGATGCCGCGTGGCCGACAAAAGGGCCTGCTGCGCCGCGTGGCGGCACAGTTCCTGCCCGGATCGATCATCGACCGTCCCAAGCGCGGCTTTGCCGTGCCCGTCGGCCGGTGGTTCACTGGCCCGCTGCGGCAAACGTTGACCGATCACCTGCTGGGCGACGATCTAGCGCAGCTCGGTCTTAGCCGTTCGCTCATCGAAACCTGGCTCCAGGAGCATACGATAGGGCGGGTGGACCATGCGCACCGGCTCTTTGCCCTGTTGACCCTGGCGATCTGGGCACGCTGGCTCAAGCATCCCGCGCCGCCTCCGGTTGGACTATGAAAGGAAGTGAAAAGTGGAAAGTACAAAGTGTGAAGTTGAAATGTCGGCGGCAGCCGTTCTTTTGGAGTGCGGCGGCAACGACGCCGCTTTAGCTTGCGGCGGAGCCGCCGTCGCTCCGCGAAGCGCTAAAGCGGCTCCGCCGCAAGCCGTAGGGTGGACCGAGTCCGCGAGGCCCACCACCTCGCGTACGTCAAACGGTGGGCCTCAAAGACTCGGCCCACCCTACCGAAAGCCCGCCCTCCGAACGATGGGGCAGACCCGGTCCCTTGGCATCGTCATCTTCATGTTGATCTTCTGCGGTAATGCCCGCGCCCAGGCGCCGGCTGCGGACAACGTTGCCGCCCGCAAGACCGTCACGCTTGCGGCCTACAACGTGGAGTGGATGACCGATGTGTTTGATGACCCGTACACGGAGGATGAAGCCAAGCCGCCCAAGCCGCATAAGGACCTGGAGCAGATCGCCCGCGCCCTGCGCACGCTCGATGCCGACGTGGTGACCTTTACGGAAGTCGAGAATGAAGGTCTGCTGCGGGCGTTTGTCGGCGAGATGCTGGGCGACATGGGCTACCGGCACGTGGCGGTGCCGATCACCAACAGCGGGCGCGGCCAGAACGTGGGCGTCATCAGCCGATTGCCGATCGTCAGTCTCACGAGCTACCGTTTCATGGATCTGAAAGACGAAGATGCCGCCGTGCGCGATGGGCAGACCGATACCGACGGCAAGACCTGGCAGTTCGCCCGTGACCTGGTGCAGGTGAAGTTACAGGTGACGCCCACGCGGACGCTCACGGTGTTCGCCGTGCATTTCAAGAGCAAGTGGGACAGCGCGGGCGACAAGAAGTCGGTGCGCTGGCGCAAGGCCGAGGCGGTGATGGCGCGACAGATCATCGCCGACATGCTCAAGCATGACCCCGACGCCTGGATCACCTTGCAGGGTGATTTCAACGACACGCCCGAAAGTGCGACGCTCGAGGCGCTGTTGAAGCGTGAGCAGGGGGGTCAAGCGGTGCTGATCGACCAGCACGCCGGGATGCCCAAGGAAGCGCGGATCACGTACCTCAAGCCGCCGTACCGCAACGCCGGCCCCATCGACTACATCCTTGCCAGCCCCGCGCTGCATCGCCGGCTGGTGGCGGACAGCGCCCGCGTGCTGGCGGATGAATCGCTGCTCAGCGGCTCGGATCACGCGCCAATCGTAGCGATGTTTGAGGTGACGGACCAGCATGCGCAGGCCGCATCCAGGGCGGCAGCGCCGGCGACCACGGCGCCCTGACGGATACGCGGCAGAATCCCGCCTTCGCAACGGTAATCAGTGAGGTCCCCTTCGGCAGCCCCCAAGAAACAAGAACAATGACTCCCGACCCCTTTTCCTACCTTTGCTGCCCCACACTGGAGTAACCTGCATGAGCCGAAAGCTTATAACCAAATTCTACACAAAACCGTTAAGCCACTTTATCACACTCCAAAGCCAAGGCTTACTCAACCTTAATCCACCGTTCCAGCGCAAGAGTGTTTGGAATGATAAGGACCGTCGCAAACTAATCGAATCGATGCTAGAAGGATACCCCTTTCCTTCAATATTTGTGTATCGCCGGAAAGATATAAGCGGTCGAACGATCTTTGATGTCCTTGACGGAAAGCAGCGACTGGAAGCATCATTTGCTTTTTGTGGAGTACGACCGTTTGGTCGACAGCGCTTTTCTGTTCCATTTCAGTTCCGAGGTGTACCACAACCCGACGAGAAAGTTTATTGGTGGACGTGGACGGACTTGAAGCGATGGAGAAGGCACCATCGTATCGCTGAATACAAACTACAGGTCGTCGAAGCACAAGGAGAACTCGATGCCATCAGGGAACTGTTTGTACGCATTAACTCCACAGGCAAGAAGCTATCTAGCCAAGAGCAGCGGCACGCGAGGTTTGTTACAAGCCCGATCCTCGCCGAGGCAGAAATGCTGGCCCGTAAGTTAAAGCAACCACTGTTGTCCGACCGCATCGTCTCACCCACCCAAATCAGCCGTATGAAAGATGTGGAACTCATGTCCGAGTGCATCATTTCCTTCTGCAAAGGTGCATCAATCAACAAAAAGGCCGCCGTCGATGAGGCCATGTCTGGGGGATCATACAATCTGAACACTGTGCGTAAAGCAGTTCGTGAGATTAGGCGGATATACAAACTCATGAGGTGTATACTTCCGGCGATCAGAGAGACTAGGTTCAAGAATGTCTCAGAGTTTTATTCTCTCTTGATGGCGTTACGACAACTTGATGAAGAAGGTCGCGAACTCTCTGATCGGCACGGCCAACGCATCGCCGAGCGACTGTTACGTCGATTGTCTACTGACGCAAGCCGCGCACAGGAAGATCGGCGAGTACTGAAGGGCAAGATTTCGATAAAACCGGTGGTGCGAGATTATCTAATGGCAGTCGAGCAGGGTGCCGATGCCGTAGGGCAACGTCGCAAGCGGCAGGCAATTCTTGTAAGCCTAATTGGCAATCTGTTCTCTGAACGTGATCGCCTGCGAATCTTTACGCCACAGCAGCGCGAACTTGTGTGGTCGGCTTCGTCTTCTCGATCGTGTCCCGGCAAGTGGCAAGGGGATGTATGCGGCATGCGCCTGAGTTGGAGCAACTTTCAGGTGGACCACATTCGCCCTTGGAGCAAAGGTGGTAAGACCGACTTGTTCAATGCACGGGTACTATGCCGTCGGTGCAATGCTGCGAAGGGTAACCGGGCACAAGGGTAAGGCTCGCAGGTTGTGAAAAGGGGCCATCACTGATTACCGAGGCTGAGGCATCGACGGGATGCGATTGGCGAGGGAAGGGGGTCGGGAGTCTTTGATTCACGCGTCGGCGGCGATTCGGGTAGACTGACGGTATGCTCAGACGCCCACGCGTGGTCCGGCCGCCAAAGGCATAATAATGACTCCCGACCCCTTTGCTTTCCCCTTTGCTTTCTACTCCTCCCGTTCTCTTTCCCACGTTATTTGATCACCACGGATACTACCACCTGGCCTTCATTACCGTCTGCTTTGTCGTCATAACAGTAGAGGCTCAGTTCTCCATCGTGATCTGCTCGAATGGTAATGGGGAAAGAAAAGGGGTCGGGAGTCTTTGATTGATACCCGAGCCTGAGAAAGCAGCATAAATGACTCCCGACCCCTTTTCCACCCCCCCCCGTTGAAGGCGTCGGCGATGGCCCAGCCGTTCACCACATTCGTCCCGCCGAGGTTGCCGTCGGCTGACTGGCTGATGAGAAAGCCGGCTTGTGTGAATGTGGCCGTGGGGTTTTGAAGAATGATCGGAGCGCCCAAGGCGGCAGGAGCCGCTCCAAGCACGATGAGGGCCAAGGACGATAGATGTCGCATAGATGTAAATTCCTGGAAATGCCCGATCGCGTATCGCATCATTTCCCATTTGGGCCGGGATTTCCCAGTGGAACTTTGGCCAGCGAACACTGCCGGCCACAGGGTACCAGTTTACCAGCGCCTCCCCCCTCCGCAAGATCTTCCGTTCACTTGTTGAAGAATTTCCTGTTGTTTCACGGTCGTGTTTGGGGGTTTGGGTAATCTGGAGACATGTTTCGCCGAGGGGGGAAAGGGGCCATCACTGAGCAGCGAGGCGGATGCCTCGACGGGATGCGCTTGGGGAGAGTCAGAGAAGGAACGAAGTACATTTGCCTGCCGGTGACACGCATCCTTTGGCCTTTCTCAGCCACCCGTGCGGCCAGGAGGCCTTGGTCCTTGCGGGGCGCCGCACACCAAGGGCCGCGAGCATCCTGTGCCTGCTCCGCAGGGCCGATCAACAGTCATTTATCTATTGTGCAACATTTTGTTGCAAAAGGTCTTGACGGGCAGGAATCGGCCGGGTAGGATACCGAACATAATGCGAACGGATCGGCCGTTCGCGGATCGGTTAACCCTGAGTGTTTCGGGAGGT
>JBBDMX010000124.1:0-45518 GCA_040878035.1 Phycisphaeraceae bacterium
ATGCCAAGTCAAGATAGCCCGGTCCGCAACTAGAGTAAAGTGCATAACCAGATCGGCCCAAATACGCTGGGCTGGTAGGTCCAGGTCTGCCCCAGGTCGCCCGAGAGGCTCATGGGCATTCGCGGACTTGCCGGCCGGCCGTCGCCACCATCGGACAAGAGGCTGTCGCCGCGCCCCAGCGCCATCAGCCGCCCATCGGCCAGTTCCACGATGCCGGCGTGGATCCCGGCAATGATTGGCCCGCTGCCGCCGGCGACAAAGGGTTTGCGCTTCTGCCCCTTGGCGGGGTTGCTCCAGGTCTTGCCGTCATCGCGGCTGATATGGACCACGGTTCCCCCGTGCCCCTGCGTCACCGCATCGCAGGCCTGGATCAGCGCGCCGCTGCGCGTGCGCAGTGTGCCGCTGATGACCTGGTTGCCCAAGCCGTGTTCGGCGTCGATGAGGCACGCGGTCCACGTGACGCCCTGGTCCCGGCTTTGGCGCAGCACCAGGGCGAGGCTGCCCCAGCCCGGCCCAGCGCCCAGGCCGTTGAAGTGGTAGAGCGTGCCTTGGCCGTCGTTGAAGAGGGCCGAGCCGGTCATGTTGCGGTCGGGCGCCTTGAAGAACTCGGCGGCGGGGTCCCACTGGCCGGCGCCGGCGCGGAGGCGACCGGCGGCGATGGTCATCTCCCGGCCTTCCTCGGTGCGCGTGGAGAACCAGATGGCCAGCAGGTCCCCGTTGTCGCACCAAGTGACCGAAGGACAGTGGTTGTGCCGTGCGTAGAGCGGGCCATCGGCTTGCGCCGGGATACGCACGAAGGTGCGCAGCGGGCCAAACCAGGGCCGCGCCATGTCGCAGGGCGGAGTCCACTGCCAGGTTTGGGTGGATACGTTGGCGGCCCAGGTCGCCTGCTTTGCCGGCGGCGTGGGCTGGCCAGCGGGCGGCGGACCCAGGACGACGCGGAACCCGATGAGCCAGTTGCGGTCGGCAGGCAGCGCGCCACTGCGGTTGGCGCTGCGCAGATACGCTGGGGTGGTGTTGTGACTGCCGCCGCGCGTCACCTTCATCTGGCCAGTCGCGGGTCCCGTCGGGTCGGTTTGGTCGGCCAGAGCGTACGGGCCGTACCAGTCGGAACACCACTCCTCGACGTTGCCGTGCATGTCGTAGAGGCCCCAACCATTGGCGGGCAGGGTGCCGACTGTCAGGTTAACCGGCGCTGGGGTCCATGTGTTCTTCTGGTTTCGGCCCCAGTCCTTGGGGAAGTCGTCACCGGTCCAGAATGGCGTCTGCGTGCCCGCCCGGCAGGCGTACTCCCACTCCGCCTCCGTCGGCAGGCGGTAGGGGCGCTTCTCGCGCTGGCTCAGCCACCGGCAGAAAGCTTCCGCGTCCGCCCAGCTTACCTGGATTACCGCTTGGTCATCCCCGCTCGACAGCCCGTCGTTCCCTCGCAGGGCGCGGTGCCGGGGATCGAACTGCTCGTACTGCGCGTTGGTGACCTGGGTGCCGGCCAGGTGGAAACCGCGCGTGAGTGCAACGCGGTGGGTCGGCCGCTCGTCAAACTCCCCGCCGACGGACTGGCCCATGGTGAAACTGCCTCGGGGGATGGGGACCATGCGCATGCCCAGGCTGTTGATCAATTGCTCGGCTGGCATAGGGGTACAGGCTCCCATGATGGCGGCAAACAGCAACAGGACCAAGCGCGGAACGGGCAGACCGGCCGTGGACGCCGGGGGCGACGCCCGGGTCCTGGCGCCCTGGCCGTACGCATGTTCGGGCCGCTGCCCTGTCCCTGGCGCGGCCGGACGGTGCCCACGCTTCTGGCACCGGCAAACCACACCACAAACATCTGCACGTTTCCTGAGCAGTGACTGCCGCGCCGATTTTATCGTCAAGAATGATTCCAAGGGTATGATCCGCATCAATTCAAGGATAAAATCCAAATTATCTGCACATTTACTCTTGACTTGCTGGCCCAGGATGACTAAATTGGGCGTACTGGATGATATTAGTATTATCCACCTTTCTCAAGGGGTGCCGCAGGCGAAAGGGAGAAGGCACGTGATCGAGTTGAGGTCGTCAAGTGGAGCGTTGGGACCCGCAGGCTAGCGGTGGCGCGGCGAGGGGTTGGAAACTCCCCTTTCCCGCGGCACGTCAGGCGTCTGGTACGAGTCTTGCTTTTGCCTTTCAAGAAGTCGCTGGACTTCACAACTAATTGGAACCTGTGTTTCGTCATGAGCCCGTGCGCTAGATGAATCGAAACTGTTCAACCTCATAAGGAGCCTTGGCATGTTGAATCGCACTTTCTCACTGGTCGTCTCCTGTCTGATGGTCGTCAGTCTGAGCAACGCCGCCGACGCCACGTCTATCGGCGTCAAGTACACGGACGTCGGCCCCAACGGCACCGTCACCCTGGCCGCCGGCGATGTCGCGGGATACAGCAGTTACGCGCAGGCCAACTGGAACAACACGGCCACTAACGACCAGTTGCCGCCGGTGACTCCGATCACCGGCCTTAAGGACAGCACCGGCGCTACCACCACCGTGGATATCAGCTCCTGGACGCAGGCCAGCGGCAATAGCTGGGCCATGAACGATGTATCCAGCCCCAACGCCGTTCTGATCAACGCCTTTTCCGATCAGGGTCCCGCAATCAGCTTCACCGGTCTGGGCAGCGAGTTCACCACCAGCGGCTACACCGTCGTGGTCTACTACAGCAATAACGAGGCGCCGGGAACATCCACACTGTCCATCACCGGCAGCATCGACGACTCGGTATCCCGCAACGTCACCACGTCGAGTTCGACCTACTCGGTCGTCGGTTTCGTCGAAGGTACCGACGCCAATACCACCAGCCAGACCAATGTGACCGTCTTCACCGGCTTGAACGACCCGAGCTTCACGCTCGCGCTGGCGTTTCCCGGCGTCAGCGGCAGCAACAACAACGGCATCGCCGCCGTCCAGATCGTTTCCAACGTGATCCCCGAGCCGGCGTCGATGGCACTGCTGGCGCTGGGTGGCGCGATGCTGGTGACGCGCCGCCGCGGCGTGCGGGCCTGAGGGCCGCCGCCACGTGAGCTCTCTGCTGAGAGCGTAACTCAGACACGATGGGCCTCTCCCTGGTGCGCCAGGGAGAGGCTTTTTCCTTTACCTGAGTTCGGGATAGTCCCCATCGACGCGCAGCGTCTTTGGAGTGCGGCGGCAACGACGCCGCTTTAGCTTGCGGCGGAGCCGTACCGGCGGGTGGCGCTAGTCAGATGAGCCAAAGACGCTCCGCGTCGAGCCAAAGCGGCGTCACAGCCGCCGCACTCCCAAATAATCGGCCGCGTCAATGGGCTCATTCCGAACTCAGGTTACCACGTAATCCCAACCTCCCCGGAAACTTGGCAGGCCCGCGCCCGGCGGCGGTTACGGCTTGGCGTCCGGACCCCAGGCGCGCAGGTCCACGATGTGCAGGCCGGGGTTGGCGCTGTTCTTGAGCATGGTCACGCGGAGGAACCGCGCCCGCGTCGGGGCAAACTCGTGCCGGTAGCCTTCGGGCGTCGCCACCGTCTTGTTCTCGCGCTGATCCGCCACCACTTGCCAGCTCTGGCCGTCCACGGACGCCTCGATCACGTACTGGTAGTAGCGCTGCCCGTCCCAGTAGTTGATCATGTCCACGCGGCTGACCGTCTCGACCTTTTGCAGGTCCACCTTAAGCCAGTGCGGGCCCGTGTTGGCCTCCCAGTACTGGTCGCGCTCCACCAGGCCATCCACTGCGTGGCGCAGCTTGCCGGCGCCGCTGGTCTGCGACGCCTGGGCCGGCTTGTGCAGCGTCAGGCTGATCACGGGTGTGCGGCGGCGAAACTGGCGCACCCAGCGTTGCCCCACCGGCCGATCGTCCTGACCAAACACCTGGGCCGTGAGCTTGCCGCTGTCAGTCAGCACGATCGCTTCTTCGGCTTTGGGCGAACCGGCGTTGGGCGGCGAACCGTCGAGAGTATAACGCACCACGCTTCCTGCGATCGCCGAGCTAAGCCGCACCTGGGCCTGCTGCGGGAAGTAGGCGATGCACTCGATATCGGTCAGCGAGGGGCGGTCCGTGTCGAGCGACCCCCCGGACCCCTGCACGTCCGGCGCCAAGCCCGTGATTTGGGCGATGATCGGCTGATGGACAAACTGCTGCGTCCACTCATGACCCAGCGGTTGGCCCTGGCTGCCATACGCCCCGATGCGCAGCGTCGTGTCGGACGTCACCTCGATCGAACCCTGGACGATGGGCGAGTCGCTGGTCACCGGGGTATTACCCGTCGCGTAGCGCATCACCGCGCCCTGCACCAGCGTCTTGGGCGTCACGGTCACCTTCTGCCGGAATGCCCCTTCGACGCCCATCCCCGGCCCGTCGTAGCCGGGATACGCCAGGCCGTCCACCTGCACGTTCATCGCCGTCAGCAAACGCTCAAATGCCTTGTCCGCCTTCGCTGCGCGCGATTGATACTCGGTAAAACCGCCGGGCGCCTCGCCGGGGGCGGGGTTCCACAACCGTTCCGCCAGCGCCGGCAGGCGCGTGCGCAGCGAGGGGATTTCCATGATGCCCGGCTGCTCCCAAGCGCACATCTGCCCGCCGACCACTTTCGGAGTTTTGGCCAACTGCATGATCGTGGCGTCCTCGTAGTTACGGGCAAAGCGGCCAAAGGCCCACGGGTTCCACTGATAAATCTGCCGGGCCGGCCACTTGTGATGGTTGACCACATACAGCGGCGTCCAGGAGGTGTTGATCAGCGTGTAGCCGTCCTCCAGCAGGCGGTCGGGGCCCTCGTAGTAGTAGCAATCAAAGGGCATGACCAGGACATTGGTGGGCACGCGCACCTTGCCTCCGCGGCCGAAGCCCTCCCACACGATCATCTGCCGACCCTGTGCCCGCACGATGTCATTCATCTGCCCGATGAACCAGCGAAAAACGTCATGGCTATCCTGCGTGTCCAGGGCGAGCATGCGTGCCTGGAAGGTGGGCAGCTTCTCCACATCGGCAAACCACACCTCATCGGCGCCCAGATGGAAGTACGGCGTGGAGGAGAAGACCTCGAGGATCTCCTTGACCAGGACGCCCAGGGCCGCCACGGCCTTCTCATCGCCGGCGTTGAGGGTAGCGCCCTTGCCGCCGAAGATGTCCGGGGCCACGCGGTTTAAGGCGCCACTGTGGCCGGGCACATCCATTTCGGGCACGATCGTCACGCCGCGCTCGCGAGCGAACTGCTCCAGGCCGCGCAGCTCCTCGAGGGTGTAGGAATGGCCGGGCGTGGCCAGCTTGGGAAAGGCGGTGGAGGGGAAGGTGAAGCCCTGGTCGTCCGAGAGGTGCAACTGGAGGTAACGGATCTTGTACATCCGCGCCAGGACGACTACCTGCTTGATTTGGTCGATGCTGTGGTGTTTGCGGGCCAGGTCGATCATGACGCCGCGGTAGCCGAAGGCCGGCTCATCGCGTACCGCCAGGTGCGGAGCGGTGACCTTGTCGGCGCCAACATGCAGGGCCTGTAGCAAGGTGACGGTGCCCAGCGCTACGGCAGGGTAGGTGCCGCCGCCGACGCGGACGCGGTCGCCGATGTCCAGACGGTAGGCCTCTTCCTTCAGGGAGCGGTCAAGGCTCAGGACGATATCGCCGCTCTTGTCGCCACCTTGGGCGATGGTGAGGGACATGCCGGTGAGGCGCAGGATTTCCTCCTGTAGGACCGCCGCCAGAGGTTTGAGCTCGGGGGCCGTAACGATCACGCGCGTGCCCCCGGGGGCGGGCGTCAGCGTGAACTGGCCGGCTTTGACCTGCACGGTGCGTGGCCAGGGCACCAGGGGCAACGCTCCGGGGTGTCCGGGGTGTCCGGGGTGTCCGGGGTGGGCGGGACTGGTCTGCCCCACCGCAAATGGAACCATACCGCCCGCCAGGACGAGCATCGCGAGCAATGGGAGGACGGGGCAGCCGGCCAGCCGGTGGGATAGATCCATGGGGAGTGCCTTTCTGGATGGTGGTGTTGATGGTTGGGGCGGATCGCGGCGCACGCCGATGCGCTATTCCGTCAGTGCTTGCCGGCATCTGGGGCAAAGGCCCGCAGTTCGACCACGTGAAGACCGATGTTGGCACTGTTGTGCAGCATGGTCAGTCGCAGGTAGCGCCCGGTTCTCCCGCCCCCGGGGGCGGTCCCGGGGGTGGGTGCAAAGCTGTGCCGGTAGCCGTGCTCGGTCGCCACCGTCGTGTTCTTGCTCATGTCCAGGACCGTGGTCCACTGCTTTTTGTCCGGCGAGATTTCCACGAGGTATTGGTAGTACCGCCCGCCGTCCCAGTAGGTGTAGACGTCCACGCGGCCCAGTTGGGTTACCTGCTGGAGGTCGAGAGTCAGCGACTGCGGGCCGTTGTGCGATTCCCAATACTTTTCGCGGTCCACGATGCCGTCCACGGCATAATCCGGCCTGCCCGCGCCACCCTTGCTGGTCACTTCCACGGGCTTGTTGAGCGTGAGGTTGGGCACCGCGTCCGTGCGGATCACCCGCTGCACGTAGGGCTTACCCACCGGCCTGCCCGTTGCGTCGAACAGCGCCGCCTTGAGCGTGGCAGTGTCGGCAATCGTCAGCGGTTGAGTATATGCGGCCCAGTCAGCATTGGGCGTGGCGCCGTCGAGCGTGTAGTGGATCGTGCCGGGCAGCGTGGTGCTGAGCGTGACCGTCAACTGCGACTTGAACGGCAGCGAGGATTCGAACGGCGTCTTGACCGCCGCCGCCGCTTCCGGAGCCCCCGGGGGTTGGGCGCCCTGCGCGATGCTGGCCCTGACCGGGTAGCGGTCGAGCTCCATCGTCCAGGGCACGCCGACGGGCCGGCCCTGCGCATCAAAGGCCTGTGCGGTGAGCTGGGCCTTGTCGCCGTCGTACAGCAGCGGCTCGGTATAGCGCGGCGAGTTGGCCGAGGGCGTGCGCAGGGCCTTTTCATAGCGCACCACGGTGTCGACCGCGGCGGGTCGCAGGGTGACGATGAGCTTGTCGGCAAAGCGGCCATCACCATGCGGGCCGTGGACCTCGACCACCACGCCGCTGGTGAGACGCTGGAGCAGTTGCAGGTTGGCCTGGTAGCGCTGGGTAAAGTCGGCATAGCTGCCGTCGGCATACGGCCAGCTTGTCGGCCGCCAGGCGTGCTCGGCCAAGGCCGCCAGACGCGGGTAAACCTCGTCAAAGTGCACGTAGGTCGGCACCTCCCAGGTGCAGAGCATGCCGCCGATCACCTGCCGGGTCCACTGGGGTTTGTCGAAGCTGGTCCACTCGATGGTGTTGTAGTCAATGCCCTGGCCGGTAAAGCCATCGGTGCCTGTGCGGTAGAGATTCCAGTCGCTAAAGACCTGCTCCTGCGAGCGCAAGACCTGCTGGCTGACGATGTAGAGCGGGCTCCAGGCGCAGTTGACGATGGTCCAGCCGTTCGTGAGATAGTCTTCGACGGTGGCGTTGCTGTACTGGCGGGTGTAGAAGGCCACTACCATGTCGTCCTTGTGCGGGGTCAGCTCCGGGTCGGTGGCGCTGGGGCCGTTCCAGAACATCATGCGCGTTGGCGGGCTGACCTCCTGGATGATCTTGAGAATGCGCACGGCCTGCGCGGGGCTGGCGCCGCCTTCGCCCAGCACCGGGCCGATGTGGTAGTAGGGCAGGCTCTGCTGCGGGAAACCGGCGGCAAACTGGCGGATCGAACGGTGCGTCACCTGGCGCAAGAAACCCCAGAAACGCTGGTCCTGGTCCACATCTTTTGCCGGCGTGTAGGCGCCCCCGGAGGCGCCCCCGGTGGCGCCCCCGGGGGTGCCGTCGACCTCGTCGACCCAATCGTGGAACTTGTCGCCCGCCCGCCAATCCTTGGTCAGCGCGGGCATCGTGTCGTGGGCACCGGGCACGGTCTCGTTGTGCGGGATCAGGTATACCCCGCGCAAGCGCGCGTAGGCGATCAGTTCGTCCATCTCCTGTGGCGTGTAGAGTCGGGCCTTGATGCGGTCCTGCTGGGGAATCTGCGCGGTGGATTCCATGACCGCGGCGATCCACTGGTCCCAACCGGTGTGCAAGCTCAGGTACTTGATCTTGTAGAAGCGGCACAGGTCGATGAACTGGCGGAGATGAGCCGGCTCATGCCAGTGATTCTTGATGTCGATCATCAGGCCCCGGAAAGCGACAGGGGAGGTGTCGCGAATGGTCATGGCTGGGGCGCCGGCGGTGACCCACGGTCCATCGCTGCGGAGTGTCTGGAGAAAGGTGATGGTGCCGGGGTAGAGACCATCGAGATTGGGCGCCTCGACGGTGGCGGTGGCGGCGATGCGAAGCACGTAGCTGTCGCCGGCCGCGGCAGCGCCGGTGAGGCGCAGCACGATGTCGCCGGCGGCGGGCTTGGCGTGGCCCTGTGCCGACACGGCCGGCTTGACGCCATAGGCCCGGGCGATCTCGCTTGCCAGCAACTCGCCCAGCGGCGCCAGGGACGGATCGGCGCAGAGGATGCGGCTGCCGGCGCCGATCGTAAAGCGTCCCTGTTCGGGGTTAAGGGATTGCGGCTGCGGCACCAGGCCCGGCGCGGCGCTGCCGGCCTTGGGCACCTGGCCATGGACCGTGCACGCGCTGAGTAACGCCACCAGCGCGCCAGCCAGGAGCCATGCGGCGCGTCCGCCCATGTCACCCAATGAAATGGCCATAGGTTGTTCCGTTCCAGGCGATGAAGATCGGAGCACGGCGCCGGCCGCGGTCGCGGCAGGCCCACAGCGATACTGTAATTACCGGCCGGGATATGTCAACATCTTTAATCTAGCCAAAATGGATTATATGCGATAAACCGCTTGCAACTTTCTTTAATGTGTATATTATTGGCTTATACTTGGCCGTTGCCGCGGCCCCGGCCCCGGAGCCCCGGAGCTGGAGTGGCGCAGCGGGGAATGGGTGAGCTGTGCAACACTGGGCCAGAGTCATGCTGTGGGGGCTGCTGCTGTTGGCGGTGCATCCGGCCGCGGCGGAAAAAATCGAGATCGAGATCCCCATCTTCACCGGCGGCGAGGGCGGTGAGTTCTTCATCAGTGTGGCGCGCCAGTACGAGAAGATTCGCCCGGATGTGAAGGTCAACCTTTACGGCGACCCGCGCATGGCTGACAAGGTGCGTGTCCGCGTTCTGGAGGGCACCTTCTTCGAGGCCACCAACGCCCTGACCAACTACTGGCCGCTGATCGAGAACGGCGACGTGCTGCCGCTGGATGAGTACCTGGACGGCCCCAATTGGGAGGGCGACTCCACGTGGCGCCAGAGCTTTGTGCCCGGCACGCTGGACTCCTACACCCACAAGGGCAAGACCTACGGCGTGCCGTTTGCCTTGTTCACCAACGTCATCTGGTACAACCCGGACATCTTCGCCGCACACGGTTGGACGGCGCCCAAGACATGGGAGGAGTTCTTTGCCCTGTGCGAGAAAATGCGTGCGGCGGGGATCGAGCCGCTGGCGTTTCAGGGGCGGTATCCCTACTACGCCGAGCCTATCTTCGCATCAGCCTACTACAGCCGCGGGGGCCTTAAGGCTTACCAGGACTTTCGCAACCTCGAGCCGGGTAGCCTCGACAGCCCGCTGACGGTCGAGGCCCTGGAGGTGGTCAAGCGCTTTGGCGCCAACTTCCAGCCCGGCGCCATGGGTATGAGTCACACCGAGTCGCAGCGGGAGTTTTTGTTGGGGCGGACGGCGATGCTGCCTTGCGGGTCCTGGCTTAAGAGCGAGATGCTGGGGAAGATTCCCGAGGGATTCCGCTTTCGGGCGTTCAATTTGCCCATGCTGGCGGGCGGGCAGGGCGATGCGACGGCGATGAACGCCTTTTCGCCCTGCTATTTCATCATGAGCAAGAGCGGCCATCCGAGGGAAGCGGTGGACTTTTTCCGCTTCATGACTTCGCGGGCGCAGGCGGCACGTTTTGGGAAGATGCGTGACATTCCCACGGCGATCCGGGGTGTGCCGGCGGACACGCTCAGCAGCGACCTGGCGGACGTGGCGGCGCTGATCGCCAACACCCGGCTCAACTACGGCAACGACGGGGCCGAGACGTTTTTGCGTTATCCGGAGATGTCGCAGCCGTTTGAGGACATGCTGGGTGGCGTTTTGACGGGTCGGATTGAGCCGGTGGACGCCGCCAGGACGCTTGGGGCGCAGGCGGCGGCGGTGCGTGGCCGGGCCGCGGACCCCGACGCGATCCGCGTGCGGCACATCGGCAAGCCGGTGTTGTTGCTGACGCTGGTGCTGGGGAGTCTGGCGTATCTGGCGGTGCGTTTGCGTCGCGGTCGGCGCGCCGGCGTGGCGGCGGGGGCGGGGCCGGGGTCCGGGGGCATGCGGCTACGGCTGGCGGACTTTGCCCGCTTCGTGCTGCCGGCGCTGCTGGTCTACAGCCTGTTCGTGGTGATCCCCAGCGTCCGGGCGTTCTGGTGGAGCCTGCATCGCTGGGACGGCCTGTCGGGCGTTGGGTCGATGAGCTGGGTGGGGCTGTTGAACTTTGAGCGTCTGCTTTTGGAGAGCGACGGGTTCTGGATGGCGCTGGGCAACAACCTGTTTCTGATGCTGGTGGTACCGCTGTTTGTGGTGCCTTTGGCGATGTTCCTGGCGGTGTGCCTGAGCCGGGGGCTGTGGGGCTCGGCCCTGTTCCGCGTGGTGTTCTTCTTCCCGAATCTGCTGGGCACGGTGTCGATCGCGCTGTTGTGGATGCACCTGTACAACCCGCAGGGCGGCCTGGTGAACTCGACGTTGGCGCTTGTGGGCTTTAGCGGCATGGAGCACTTCGCCTGGCTCTCGGCCGATTACCTGTACTGGGCCTTGATCCCCATGAGCGTCTGGGGCGCCTGCGGCTTCAACATGGTGCTGTACCTGGCGGCGATGCAGGGGGTGCCCGAGGAGTTGTACGAATCGGCGGCCCTGGAGGGGGCCGGGCCGTGGCGGCAGTTCTGGTCCATCACCCTGCCGATGATCTGGGACGTGCTGACCATCTCCATCATCTTCCTGATCATCGCGGGGATGAAGGCCTTTGACATCATCTGGCTATTGACCAACCAGCGGCCCACCAGCGCCAACCACGTGATCAGCACGCGGATGGTGTACGTGATGTTCAACGATTTCCACGTGGGCGAGGCCACCGCCATGGCGGTGCTGCTGTTTGTGCTGGTGATGCTGGGCAGCATTTTCAGCATGGGCGTGATGCGACGGGACACGATTGAAGCATGAATGACACGGTGACCAGAGTGAGCGATGCGGCCGCGACGGCGCTGGTTCCCGCCCCCCCGGGCGCTGCGGCTGTCCCGGGGACGGGGCGCGAGGCGGCCTATGCCCGGCGGGGGCGCATCGGCCGGCGCAGGTTGACCCTGGGCAACGCCGCCGTGTACCTGCTGCTGATCAGCTACCTGCTGATTGTGACCTACCCGATGTTCTGGCTGGCGTGTACATCGCTTAAGCCCGATGCGGAGGTGTTCCAGAATCCCTTCAGTCTGCCCTCGCCGACCAACCTGCGCTGGGACAACTTCACCAATGCCTGGACCAAGGCCCACTTTGGCGCGTACTTTCTCAACAGCATGCTGCTGACGGTCAGCACGGTGGTGGTGACGGTGCTGCTGGCGGCGATGGTGGCTTTTGCGTTGACGCGCTTCCGCAGCCGGGGCGCCAAGCCGCTGCTGTTATTCTTCCTGGGCGGGCTGATGATGCCGCTTCAGTTGGCGATCGTGCCGTTGTTTTTCCAGATGAAGCAGTGGCACCTGCTCAACTCACTGCCGGGCATCTTCCTGGCGTACGTGGGCTTTGGCCTGCCGTTTTCCATCTTCATCCTGGCGGGGTTCTTCCGCGCCCTGCCCGCCAGCCTGCACGAAGCGGCCCGGATCGACGGCTGCTCCGAGTGGCAGGCCTTCTGGCACATCATGCTGCCCACCGCCCGCCCGGGCCTGATCACCGTGGCCATCTTCCTGTTTTTGGGTAATTGGAATGAGTTCTTCGTCGCCTTTATGTGCTTGAGCGGCGAAGGGTCCGAGAGCGTGCGCACGCTGCCTTTGGGCCTGGCCAACATCACCATCGTCAGCCAGTACCGCAGCGACTGGGGCGTCGCCTTCGCGGGGCTGGTGCTGATGATGCTGCCGACGCTGATCGTCTACATCGCCCTGCAGCGGCACCTGATCAAGGGGATTACCGCCGGGGCGCTGAAGGGTTGAGAAGGCGTGGAAATGACTTGCTTCTCCTGCGTGATCTGCGTATGGGGCCTCTGAAAAACCCTTTTGAACCACCAAGACACCAAGAAGAATGAAGAAAAGATGAACACGAAGACACGAAGGCACGAAGTGAAGACAGAAGAACGAGGAACGAAGAACGACCGGCCGGGGCACGGCTTCTTTCCTCATTCCTCGTTCTTCATTCTGCGTTCTTCGTTCTTCATTCCTCTCGTCCTCGTGTCTTCGTGCCTTCGTGCCTTCGTGTTCATCTCTCCGCTTCTTCCCTCTTCTTGGTGTCCTTGGTGTCTTGGTGGTTCAATTCAGTTTTTCGAAAGCCCCAATCATCTTTGCGCCTTGGTGTCTTTGTGTGAGATTTTGATTGGGTTGCAGTTACGCCGCGCCAGGGGCCTCCGCGGTGAATCTTTCGGGTTAGCGGACGGCCTGGCGGCGGCGGGAGTGACGCTGCCGATACTCGCGTGGCGACTGGCCGTAGAGCGTCTTGAAGTTGCGGGAAAACAGGCGGAAATCCTCGTAGCCGACCGCCGCGGCCAAGGTCTTGACCGGCGTTGAGCCGCGCAGCAGCAGGTACTCGGCCGTGCCCAGTTTGAGCCGAGTCATGTAGGCGTGGGCGGTCACGTCGTTGAACAGGTCAAACAGCCGACAGAGGTAGGGCACCGTGACGCCGCAGCCCTGGGCCGCCTCGCCGATCGACTTGATCCTGGCGAAATGGGCGGCAATGTACTCGCGGCAGCGGCGGTACGTGGCGCGGGCGATCGCGTTGCTCACCACCGACGAGCGGATGTTAGTGTCGATCCGGCGAAGCAGCACTTTGGTGAGGTCTGAGCAGATCTCCCCAGTGTGCTCGCTGGGCGACAAGCCCTCGTCCATGATCACTTCCATGATGGCGCGCACCTGCTGGGGATGCGCCAGGGCCGTGGCCGCCACCGGCACGTGCAGGCACTGGTCGAGCATGGACGCGGACTGGTCGCCAAAGACCATGACGACGTAGCTGATGAGTCGTTGGCCGCGGTCGGCCTGGAGCACGCTCTCCTGGCCGGCGCGGTTCCACAGGGCCATGCCCGGCTCGATGGTCCAGTGTTGCGTGCCGTTGCGGCAGATGCCCCGGCCGTGGAGCACGTATTTGATGACGCTGTAGGGGTACTGGCGGACGGTGTGGATGGGCTGGTCGTGGATCAGGGCTTCCCGGCCGCCCCAGCGCATTACCAGGTCCGGGTGGTTGGGGCCCCGCGTCACGTCGAACGCGAAGGTCGTGGTGTCGCTGTCGTCCAGCGCCGCCACCGTCCGCAGAGGCTTGTCGGCCATGGGGCGATTCTTCCGCAGGCGTCGCCCCGATACCGGCGATCCCGGCGCCGGCTTACCCCGCAGCACCGCGGCGTGCGCCGCCAGGCCGGGCTTGGCGAGCAGGCTGGATAAGCCAGGCGCAACAACGATGTTGGGGGTGCTGCGGGCCATGGCGGGCAGTTGGAGTGGTCGCTTTCAGGGTTTTGGCCAGAGCCAGTAGGAGTTGATGACGATCTCCAAGTTACTGGTGCGTGACCATGCTGCCGAGCCGTCGAGGCGCGCACTATTCATGCCGAGGGGCGCGCCGCTGAGGGCCTCGGGGACGGGCGTGCCCTGGCCATAGAGCCGATCCTGGGCGCCGGTGTTCCAGCTTCCATTGCCGCCATGGGCGTAGTTGACCCAGACTGAGCCGGGAATGCCGCGCGTGATATCACCGAAGACAGGGGTGTTGGGCTTATCGGTCAGGCGGGTGGCAGAGGGATAGGTGGTGTTGACCCAGTTGGGCGCATTGCCGTTGCCGTATCCGCCGTAGTACTGATAGCCCCAGTAATAGATTTTGCCCCAACCCCAATCGCGCGGCCAAGCGCGCTGTTGGGTGTATACATCCGAGTTGTGGTAAGACGGGCAATAGAGCGCTCCGCTGGAGTCCTCGACCGTGTAGTCTGACAGGTAGCTGACCCAGATGGGTGAGTCGTTGGTGAAATCGGCGACGTGCGGATCCTGCCAGGCATTGGTGCGGCAGGGAATCCATCCGCCGCGATCCTCGGCGTAGAGCGTCATGGCCAAGGTAAGCTGGTGCTGATTGCTCAGGCACACGGAGCGCCGCGCGGACTCGCGTGCCTGTCCCAGCACCGGTAGCAGCAGGGCGATGAGCAAGGCGACGATGGCGATCACCACAAGCAGTTCAACCAACGTAAAGCCGGCTGGCGCACGCCGTTGCCACGGACGCTGGCAACGTTGAGCGGCAGCGGCGCGGGCGGCGTCGCTGCTGAGGGCGGATGGTGGGTCGCTGCGCCAGTTTCGTGCCTTGATCATTGCCGGTTACCCCTTGACGTGCAAAATCAATAAAAGCCACAAGTGCAATAACCATTATGCGCTAATCGTCTGCCTATTGCCAATAGATGGCCCAAGGCTTAAGATCAATAATATCTACATAACGACATAAGTCAAGAGGCTGCGATCAACTTGCGGGCCGAGGGTGGACCGGATCGCGGCCAAGCAGGAATCCACTTTAACCAGGAGACAACATGAGCAATCGACTTGCCACAACCGTGCTGTGCCTGCTCGTCCTATCGTGGAATGCTATGCCGCCGCTGGCCCGTGGGCAGAACGGCGCGGTCCAGGGCCAGGACAACCTGGCGCTGCACAAACCGGTGCGGGTTTCCGGCGAGTCGCAGGGCCAGATGGTTCCCGAAAAGGCCGTGGACGGCATCGCCGGCAACGAGTCGAGTTGGCACACCCCCGGCGGGCCGGCGTGGCTCCAGGTTGACCTACAGAAAGTGCAGGCCGTTGACCACGTGGAGGTCAATTTCCACCACGACGGCAACCGCTACTACCAGTACGACATCGAGGTCTCCGCGGACGGCAACGCATGGACCAGGGTGGTGGACATGAGCGCCAACACCGCGCCGGCGACCAAGCAGGGCGACGACCATCGCTTCCCGCCCGCCAGCGCCCGCTACGTCAAGGTGAACCTGCTTAAGAACAGTGCAAACCCCGGGCTGCACCTCAACGAACTGAGGGTGTTTGCCGTCGCCCCGACCCGGCAGCCGCTGGTGCTGGACCGCACGATCTACCTGAACATGCCCGACAAGCCCGGCACGATGGCCTTTGCCGACAGCAGCGGCCAGGAGTGGGACTTGCACCAGAACCTGGTCATCCGCAACTACAAGCCGGGGAAGGACAAGGTGGTCTTTGGCTCCAATGCGCAGGCTCTCAAGGCCGAGCAATTGGCCCGCGTGGGTTTTGCCGACCCGGTAGGCCAGGAACCCGGGCTGATGTTCACCGCCCGGATGCTCACCAGCGGGCAAGTGGAGCCGGGCCCGCGCATCAAGCCCGCGCCACTGCCCTTTGACGCTTCCGACGAGGCGCGGGCCGGGCGCGCCAAGCTCTACGAAGTCGACGGCCTGGCGAAACTCACGGGCAAGAACACCCCGCTCAAAGACGGCATGACCATCGCCTTCTTCGGCGACTCGATCACCTGGCTCAACGGCTACATCGCCGCCATCGATAGCGCCATCAAGAGCGGTCCGGGCACCAGCAACATGAAGATCAAGCTCGTCAACCGCGGGATCAACGGCGGCGGCGTGCTGCAAATCCGCGACGGCTCGGACAAGGCCGGCTACCCCGGCGACACGCGGCAGGCCCCGTTCGCCCAACTGCTCGAGTCCGACAAGGCCGACGTGGCGGTGGTGTTCATCGGCATCAACGACGTGTGGTGGCGCAACACCAGCCCGGAGAATTTCGACAAGGCCATGCGCGACCTGGTCGCCTCCGCCAAGGCCCACCACGCCACGCTCGTGCTGGCCACCCTGACCGTGCATGGCGAACGCCCCGACGGCAGCAACGGCAATGACCCCAAGATCGAGCAGTACTGCCAGATCATCCGCAAGGTCGCCCAGGAAACGCGCACCACGCTGGTGGACCTGCGCAAGGCCTACATCGCCTACGAGCAGAACCACAACATCCGCTATCACCTGGATGGCAGCCTGAACGCTGCGACGTCGGGCATTCTCACCTACGACGGGGTGCACCCCAACGAAAAGGGCGTCCAACTGCTGGGCAGTCTGCTGGGCGACGGCATCTACCAGGCCATGACGGCCGAGAAGTGAAAACACTGCTGACCAGATGGTCATGGCTCACCCTTTTTTTGACATTCGAGGTTTTTTGAAAAACCTTCCTGCAAGCCCCGGCATGCCCCCGCTCCGGGGTTGGGGGCTTGCCGGGGATTGCCGCCGGGTTTTTCGAAGGCCCCATTCGGTTGTGCGACGGCTGCTTTTACGCCCACATAGGAGACCGCGCATGATTCGTCAGATCGTTGGAACCCTGCTGCTGGGATGCGGTTTGGTTTTGCTGCTCAGAGGCGTGCCGGCGATCAGTGCCGCCGAGCCTACGCGGGAGTCGCTAGCGCTGGTGCCCTGGCCCAAGTCGGTCAAGGTGGGCAGCGGCGCGATGAACTTCGCGGCCACGGGGCGCATCGCCGTCAGCGAAGCTTCCCTGGCGCCGCTGGGCAAGGTGCTCGCCCAGGAGTTATTCATGCTCAGCGGCCGCCGGCCCCAGGTCGTGACCGGGCCCGCCCGGGCGGGAGACATCGCCCTGGAACTGTCGGGCCAATTGAAGGGCCTGGCGCAGCAGGTGCAGGTTACCGCGGATCGCGCCATCGCCCGCGGCGGAACCTATGACGGCGCGGCGATGGCCAGCGTCTCCCTGCTCCAGTTGGTCCAGGTCAACCGCGGCCAGGTCACCTTGCCCAGCATCGCCATCGACGATGAGCCGGGGTCCGCCTACTGCGGCACCATGCTGGACGTGGCGCGGCAATGGCATCCGGCGGCGGCGATCAAGCCGGTGATCCAATTGTGCCGGCTGTACAAAATCCACTACCTGCATCTCCATCTGACCGACAATCAGTTGTTCACCTTTCCGTCGGCCGCGCTGCCCAACGCGGCCACCGAGCAGCATTACACCCTCGAGGAACTGAAGGACCTGGTGCGGTACGGCAACGAGCGCGGCGTGATCCTGGTGCCCGAGATCGAAATGCCCGGACACACGCGCCTCGACTCGGTCATGCCCGAAATCTTCGGCGCCAAGGACGCCAACGGCAAGGATGTGCCCCTGGGCGTCCTCAACATCGCCAACGATGCGATCTACCCGCCCCTGGAAGCGTTAGTCGGCGAAGTGTGCGACATCTTCACCTCCAGTCCCTATTTCCACATGGGCGGGGACGAGACCAACTTCAGCGCGTTTGAGGCCAATCCCTCCGTGCGCCAGGCGATGCAAAAGAACGGCCTGCGCACCGGCGAGCTCTTTACCCAGTTCATCAACCGCATCAACGCCATCGTGAAGAAACGCGACAAGCAATTGCTGATCTGGGAAGGCTTCGGTGAAGGTTCGCCCGTGGACAAGGATGTGATCGTGCTGGCCTGGCACGGTTCGTCACATCGGCCCCAGGCGCTGATCAAGGAAGGCTACAAGATCATCAACGTGCCCTGGATTCCCAGCGTCTACAGTACCGTGCGGGAAAATTACGAGTGGAACATCTGGCGCTTGAATCTGAGTGAGGCGGGGAATTCGGTGCAGCTTGATCCGACGCCAAGCGTGCTGGGCGGGCAGATGGTGCTGTGGGAGCGCGGGCCCCTCGATGCGCTGCCCATGCTGCGATTCAAAGCGCCGGCGCGTCAGGAACGCGTCTACGCCCCGCATCAAAAGCGCAGCTATGAGGATTTCGCGGCACGACTGGCGGGCACCGATGCGCTGCTCCAGCGCCTGCTCTTTCCCGTGACGCTTGAGGCCGAAGGACTCCTCCAGGCCGACGAGATGAACTTCGACAAGGCCGCGACGATCCGCATGGCCACGTCGATGGCCGGCGCCACGATCCGTTACACCCTCAACGGCGGCCAGCCCACCAGCGACTCGCCCGTCTACAAGGCGCCGGTGACGATCACCAGGGACCAGGCGAGGCAGGTCTATCTCCAGACGTACTATGGCAAGCAGGTGGCGATCCTGGCGCAGGCGTTTGACGACCGAGGCCAGCCGCTGGGTGAGGCGACCGCGCTGACGCTGCGGCACGACGAGCCGCGCCTCCACTACGCGCTGTATCGCCCGGCCCGCGGCGAGCAGTTTGCCGCCATGCCCGACTTCGCCCGCCTTAAGCCGTTTGAAGAGGGCGTGCTGGGCCGTATCGGATCCAGCAGCAACATCCAGCGCGGCGACAAGGGCCTGGCCCTGCGCGCCACGGCGACCTTTCTCGCCGAAGGCGACGGCGAGTATGCCTTTTCGCTCCAAGCGGCGCCCGCGGCGCGGCTGCTGATCGGTGGAACGCTCGTCTGCGAAATCAAGGGCGAGCAGAAAAAAGCCCAAGGCGCGATCAACCTGACCCAGGGTCCGCACGACCTGGTCGTCGAGTACTACACCAACGACGGACAAATCCGCTGCGACGTCCCGATCGAAAAGTTCCCCGTGCGGACCAAACACCACTGGGAGGATCGCGGGCTCTATGAATGGCTCGTCCCGCTCAAAGCGCCATGATTGCCACGGAAGCCGGTGGGACGGAAGGGGGACGGCATAGCGTAATCGCAGTAATCGCAGTTAGCCCCAGGAACTGGCGCAATCGCGAGGTGTGCGATCGTTCCTCGTTCCTCGTTCTTCGGAATATGGGTGGTTCGGGAAGACCGGGTAGAGTTTGTGCCTCGGTAAAAGCGATTGTCGCGAAAATCAGGCTTGTTTTCCACAGCAAATGGTCGTATCTTGGGTATGTTGCCCTGGAGAGTGTTGCGTGCATCGCGAGCTGTTTTCAGGATCAAGGAAGGGCGAATAATGTCTTCAAATCGTTATAGGTCATGGCCGGGGCTTTGTGTGTTGGCGGTGCTGCTGACCTGCCGTGGCGCAAGCTGCGCCGATCATCTTCGCCGGTGATCACACGTTGCTGCCCAACACGCCAGGGCAGATCATTCAGATCATGATCAGCGGCGCTGCCGAGGATCCGGAGATCGAGGGCGTCAATCTGTACCTGCAAATCGGCAACGCCAATAGCGGGCCGGTGATTACCGCGCTTGAGCTTGTCAACGGCACGATCTTCCAGGGCACCACGAACTTTGCAGATGATTTGGGCACGGTGCCGGCGCCGCAGTGGCAGGCCGCCCAAGGCGTGACGCTGCTGTCCCCGGCGTCGATACCCGTGCCCAGCAACGGTGTGTTGGCGACGCTGACGCTGGATACCACTGGTCTGACCAGCGGTTCCTGGTCGCTGATACTCGACCCGTCGGCAATCGGCACGACGGATTTCGGGGGCGCGCCTGCGACGCTGATCAATGGTACGCTATCCATTCCCGAGCCGGCGTCGCTGGTGCTGCTGGCGGGGCTGGGCGTGGGGTGGATGGGCAGGCGCCGCGCTTCGGAACGCCACTGAAATAGCCTTGAGGGCTACCTGATGAACGACCCGGGGAAGCTGCCGAGGAGGGGACGGCGGGGGTCCCACCTCCGGAGTGGCGGCACGTCTACGCATTTCACGCAACACTGGCAAGGGCTCGAACCCCTCGAGCCGCGCCTGCTGCTGTCCGGCACGATCAGCGGCACGGTCTGGGCCGACCTCAACGCCGACGGCATGCGCGACGCCGGCGAGCCGGGCATCTCGGGCACCATCATCTACCTCGACGACGACGACAGCGGCCAATTGGACTGGACTGACGCTGACGGCGACCTGCGATGGGACCAGGGCGAGGGTGAACGGTGGGTTTTGTCCGCTGAAGATGATCCGGCGACCGCCGAGGTGGACGAGACGGGGCGCTACCTGTTCGATGGCTTAGGCGGCGGAGAGTACATCGTCGCACACCTTGCGCCGCTGGGGTATGGACAGACCTATCCCCTTGGCGATTTGATTTTCCTGGGCAGCGCGAAACAGGCCGGTGCTCCAATGCTCGACGGCGCGATCCTGGGCGCCACGCTGACCACCACCGGCTCGTCGGCGCCGGTCTACGCACCGGGTGAGATCGTCGATCCCGAGGGCCTGGTTCTCCAGACGGTCCAATCCGGCTCGCTGATCGACTTGGATCTCTTTCGCGCCGATCCGTTCTTTGCCGGGATCGACGGCGCGGGCTATGCCGTGGCCGTGCTGGACACCGGCATCGACTTGAATCACCCGTTCTTCGGGCTTGATGCTGACAGCAACGGCATTGCCGACCGCATCATCTATCAAGCCGACTTCACCAGCACCGACGGTTCGGCGCAGGACGGCAATGGCCACGGGTCCAATGTCTCCTCCATCGTCGGATCGTCCGACGCAACGTGGTCGGGCATGGCGCCGGGGGTCGACATTGTCGCGCTTCAGGTGCTCGACACTGCCGGTTCAGGCACGTTTGGCCAGATCGAACAGGCCCTCCAGTGGCTGGTGACCCATGCGGCGACCTACAACATCGTTGCGATCAACATGTCGCTCAGCGACCAGACCAACCACACCTTCGAGAGTTCGCTCTATGGGCTGGGCGATGAGCAGGCGGCACTGGAGGCCTTGGGCGTCATCGTGGTCTCGGCGGCGGGCAACAGCTTCTACAGCTCCAGTTCCGTTCCCGGCGAGGGCTACCCGGCTTCAGATCCGGCGGGTATCTCAGTCGGCGCCGTCTACGATTCATCCATCGGCTCAGTCAGCTACAGCAGCGGCGCCACGGCCTACTCCACCGGCGCCGATCGCCTTGCCCGTTTTCCCAGCGCCACGCGGACATGACCACCATTTTCGCGCCCGGCGCGCCCATCACCGGCGCCAACCAGTCCGGCGGCACGGTGACCATGCACGGCACCAGCCAGGCGGCGCCGCACATCGCCGGCATCGCGGCCCTGGCGCAGCAGATGGCCGACCAGTATCTGGGCCGGCGGCTGACACCCCAGGAGTTTGCCGACCTGTTGCGCAGTAGCGCCGACATGATCTACGATGGCGACGATGAGGACGACAACGTCACCAACACGCAGCTCCAGTGGCCGCGGGTCAATGTGCATGCGCTGGGCCAGGCGATCCTCGATCTGGCGCCGCAGGCGGGGCGGTACCTGGTTGATCTGGAGGTCGATGAGGCTGTGGATGGCGCCGACTTTGGCGATACGCTCATCACGACCCCCGCCGCCGGCGCGGTTGATCTGGACCCTGGTGCTGACAGCGGCGTCTCGGACAGCGACGATCTGACCAGCCGCAACAACGCCACTGCGGACGCGGTGCTAAGCGTCATCGTGGCCGACACGTTGGCGGGATCGACCGTGCGGTTGTATGCCGGTAACGGCGTGGATTCGCCGATTCTGATCGGCCAGGTGAATGCCACTGGCGCGACCACGACCATCATCACCGACGGCACGACGCAACTGGCCGACGGCAGCTACACGCTCTACGTCACGCAGTCGTACCCGGCGTTCCTCCCCGGCGAGTCAGTAGCGTCGCCGGGCCTGAGCCTCACCATCGACGCGACGCCGCCGGCGCTCACGGTCAATTCGCTGCTGACCGACGACAGCACGCCGGCGATCACCGGGACGGTGGATGATGCGTCGCTGAGCGTGAGCGTGAGCGTGACCGTCACCGTCAACGGCCTGGCCTACGCGGCGAGCATCGCGCCCGATGGCACGTGGACGATCGCGGACGACACGGTGGCGGCACTGCCTGTAGGTGTGCACAGCGTGATCGCGACGGCGACCGACTTGGCGGGCAATACCGGCGTCGATGCGACGACCGACGAACTGCAAATCATCGCTGCAACCAGTTCCATCAGCGGCACGGTGTGGGCCGACCTCAACGCCGACGGCGTGCGCGATGCCAACGAACCGGGCATGGCCGGTGTGACGGTCTACCTGGACGACAATAACAACCGCCAACTCGACTGGGTGGACGGCAACGGCAACGGCGTGTGGGACGCCGGCGAGGGCGAGCGATGGATGACGTCGGCGATCGACGATGCGGGCACGCCGGCCGTCAACGAGGCCGGCGCGTATACGTTCGCCGCCCTGGCGTCGGGCGACTACATTGTTCGACAGATCGCCCCGCCCGGCTTTGCGCAGACGTGGCCGGTGTCTGGCGGCGAGTTGTTCATCGAAACGTTCCCCACCACCACCTTCGACACGCTCAACCACTGGGCCCTGGTCAGCGACGCGACTATCGACGGCGTAGCCAACAACGAGCCCAGCCCACCCTACGCCGCCCGGTTCAATGGATCGCCCAGCGGCGGTGATCTGCTTCAGTCATTGCTCATCGATCTGTCACACTTCAGTTCAGCGACTCTGACGTATGCTTGGCAGCAGCGCGGCGGCGGCGAAGAACCCGACCCCGGCGAAGATCTGGTCCTGGAATACAGCGTCAGCCCCGGCCTGTGGATCGAACTGGATCGCCAACTCGGCTCCACCGCAAGCAACGCCGCGGCGTTTGCGACCCAGGTCATCGCTCTGCCTGCGCAGGCCCTGGCCGCGTCGTTTTCATTCCGTTTTCGAAACACGGCGTCAACAGGTAACTTCGATGACTGGTTCGTCGATGACATCGTCCTGAGTACACCGGGGACCGGTGGCCATCAGGTCACCGTCGGCGCGGGCGCGGCAGCCACCGGCGCCGACCTGGGCAGCGCGCATCTCACAGACGCACCCGACCTCGACGCCGCGTCTGACAGCGGCGTCTCCAGCAGCGACAACATCACCAATCACAACGCCCAGCCGCTGAATCCCGACAGCACGTTGAGCTTCACCGTCGGCAACCTCCATGCGGGCGACCAAGTCACGCTGTATGCCTCCAACACCGGCACGCCCGGAAGTGATCCGGTGCTGATCGGCCAGGCCACCGCCGCGGTCGACAGCGTGACCATCGTCAATAACGGCCTGACACACCTGGGCACCGTGCGGATCAACCAGCAGCAGGCGCCGGCCAGCCTTGTTGACCAGGGCTTCGCCTTCGGCGACCTCGGCATGACCTGGGCCATCACCAGTTCGACGCTGCTGGTAGAGCTTTGGGACGATGTCGGCGCCAACCTTTACGTCGACGCCGACGCCATTCGCATCGAGCGCATCGCCGATCTGTCAGGCGATCCCGTAGCCTCGACGGTCCGCTTCGTGGACGATCGCGATACGGGTTTTAGCACCGTGGGGAGTTGGGGTTTCACCATCGAGCCGGGGCGGTACTACGGCAACGACCACAGCTTCGCCACCAACGGCGGCGGCGCCAACATCGCGACATACGCCTTTACCGGTCTGGAGCCGGGCATCTATCGCATCTCCGCCACGTGGCCTTTCGCTGTCTACGACGGCTGGGCCTTCCTGCCCGACGGCGTGTATGACATCATGGCCGTGGTCGCGGACCCGTACGGCACGTGGCCGCCCTCCGATCCGCTCGTTCTCACGGTCGATACGACGCCTCCGGTGATCAGTGTGAACTCGCTGAGCACCAGTGACACCACGCCGCCGATCACCGGCACGGCCAATGAGATTCTGGGCGCGGTCCAGGTGACAGTCAACGGTCAGAACTACAGTGCGACGGTGAATGGCTCGACATGGAGCATGGCGGACAACGTGGTCGCGGCACTGCCCCCGGGCGTCCATGATGTGATCGTCAATGGGACCGACCTGGCGGGCAACGCGGCCAGCGATGCGACAACCAACGAGCTAACCATTGTGTCTCGCACGCCCAGCATGCCCGATCTCCAACTGGGATCGGACACCGGCTCGTCGGCCAGCGACAACATCACCCGGCTCAACAACAACTCGCCAGGCGCAACGCTGTCGTTCTCGATCGGCAATACGACCGCCGGGGCGCGGGTCGAAGTGCTGACCACCGGCGCCCCCGGCAGCGATCCGGTCCTGCTGGGCTGGGCCATCGCCGCGGGCACGACCACCACGGTTGTCACTGACGGCACGACCACGTTGGCCGAGGGCGTGCGGCCCATCTATGCCCGCCAGGTCCTGGGCGGCATGACCTCGGCCAATTCCTCGTCGCTCAACGTCACCGTCGATACTGTCGCGCCCGCCGTGATGGTCAACACCACGACCACGAGCGACACCACCCCGTCGCTCTCCGGCTCGGGCAGCGAAAGCCTGGGCACCGTGCAGGTCGCGGTCAACGGCAAGGTCTACACCGGCAGCGTCAGCGGCACCAGTTGGAGCCTTTCAGGCAGCCTTGTCACGCCGGCGTTGCCCATCGGCGTCTACGATGTGGCTGTCAGCGTCACGGACAAGGCCGGCAACGCCGCCGGCGATACGAGCGCCGACGAATTGACGGTGGTTCCGCTCACCCCCTCTACGCCCGATCTGGACTTCGGTTCGGACACCGGTTCCTCCACCACGGACAATCGCACCAAACTCAATAACGGCTCGCCGGCCGTGGTGCTGACCTTCGCGGTGGGCAGCACCACCGTCGGCGCACGCGTCGAAGTGCTGACCACCGGTGGCATCCTGCTGGGCCAGGCTACTGCGGCTGGTTCGAGCACCACCGTCATCACCGCCGGGGACTGGACCCTGGCCGATGGCGTTCACCCCGTCTACGCCCGGCAGATCGTCAACGGCCTGGCGTCCGCCAATTCCGCCGCGCTCAATCTGACCCTCGACGCCACGCCACCGGTTGCCGGCGTCAACGCGAGGGTCACCGACGACAGCACGCCCGCCCTGTCAGGCACGATCAACGAGTCGGTCAGCTCCGTGCAGGTGACGATCAACGGCGCCAACTACGCCGCGACGATCAGCGGCCTGACCTGGTCCATTGGGAACAATGTCATCGCGGCGTTGCCAGTGGGCGTCTACGACGTGGCCGTCGCCGCCACCGACACCGCGGGCAATCTCGGCGGCGACACCGTCGCCGATGTGCTGGAGGTCCTCGCGCCCAGCAGCGCGATCGTCGGCACCGTCTGGTCGGACAGCAACGGTGACGGCGTGTTCGACGCCGGCGAGCCGGCACTGCCCGGCGTGATCGTGTACCTCGACGCCAACGGCAACGCCCAAATAGACTGGACCGACGGCAACGCCAATGGCGTCTGGGACCCCGGCGAGGGCGAGCCCTGGGTGACCTCGGCGGCGAACGACACCGGCACGCCGGAGATCGATGAGGCTGGCACCTATGTTTTCACAAACCTTGCTTCGGGCGAGTACATCGTTCGGCAGGTTGTGCCGATCGGCTTTGCGCAGACCTGGCCGATTGGCGGCGGCGGTCCGACTGGCGGCTCGGTCACGGTTGCGGTTTTCGATGACGCGCTCTATGTGGATTCGGCTGGCGATTACTCCAGCGAATCGGATACGGTACAGGCGACACTGGCGTCGCTGGGTTTCACGGTCAGCACGTTCACGGGAATCAACGCTGCCGATTTCACGTCGGCGCTGAGCACCGCTGACGTGTTGCTGGTGCCGGAGTTGGAGAAACGCGACCTCGCCGCGGACCTTAGCGCCCAGGCCAAGGCCGTGATCGCGTCATTCGTGGCCTCCGGAGGGGGACTGATCGTAAACTCGCAGTTGAATGGATGGAGCACCAACCTCCTTAACAGCCTCTTGGGCACCTCGCTGTTCATCAGCAGTTCCAGCGCCTCGACGCGCACGGCGGCGGCCGCGGGGACCGAGTATCAGGACGACCCGGCGACGCTTGACGCCCCTAGCGCGACCTACGGCGTGCTGCTCAGTTCGCTGCCCACCGAGGCGGTGACGATCTACAGCGACTCCTTCGACGCCACCGTGCTTCTGCTGCCCTACGGCCGCGGGAAAGCCAGCCATCTGGCGTGGGACTGGTACGACGCGGTCCCGCTCGGATCGCGCAGCGGCGCATGGCTCCAGGTACTCGAGTCGACGGTGCTGGAGACCGCTGGCAACGGCGGTTCGCACCGCGTGACGCTGGGTGTCGATGACACGGTCACCAACGCCGACTTCGGCAACTTCCCCATCCCCGAATTCACCGTCACCTCGACCACGATCCCCGACGGCGGGTACATCAACGCCTCGGCCACCACCCTGACGGTCAACTTCTCCAATCCGCTGCCCAGCGCCTCGGTGCAGGCGAGTGATCTGACGGTCAACGGCGTGCCCGCCACGGCCATCACGCTGATCTCCGGCACGGGCGGCTACATTGGCGTGCGCTTCACCCTTCCCGCCGCCGCCAGCGTCCCCGAGGGCCCGGCCACCCTCGCCATCGCCGTCGGCGCCATCACCGACATCTACGGCCAGGCCAACCCGGCGCTGGCGCTCAACGTCACGGTGGACCGCATCGGTCCCCGCGTGGTCGAATCGGCGCTTCAGTCAGGCGATGTCCTGCCAACGGGCAGCTTCGTCTATACGGCGCGCTTCAGCGAGCAGATCAATGTCTCAGTATTGAACTCGTTAGACATAGGGCTCAGCGGAACGTTCAGCACTATTCGCCCTTCCACCATTACTTTCGATGATCAAACGTTCACCGTAACGGCCACATTCGTCGGTGCGCCCGAAGGCTGGGCGGCCATCACACTAACCAGTTCAATCAGTGCATTTGGCGACCTGGCGGGCAACGCGCTGGACGGTGAAGCCACGTGGCCGCTGCCGCCTGAAGGCTCGGGCAACGGCGTTCCCGGTGGTTCGTTCACGGTGCCTGTGAACATCGACGATCCGGCTGTGCGTGACCTTGGCGATTCGTTTCATCGTCTGTTGCCCTTTGGGTCGCTGATTGTCGCAACCAACTCAATCGACGGTTACCTGCATGGCCCCGCTGATGTTGACGAGTTCCATCTCGCCCTATTGGGGCAGCAGCCGCTGGCGATCGTGGTAGACCCCGTGTACCGCGGCGCCATTGTCACGTTCACGAGTGAAGCTGGGACGTTCGCCTCTCCTGGTGACGGTGATCCTCTGGTGGTGTATCTGAAGGATGGTCTGGCTGCGGGTGAGTTGCTGTTCGCGCTGTCCAGCGACAGCGCGACAAACTATAGCATCTGCATCTACGCCAACGCGATGGTCGAAGGCGCCGACACCAGCGAGGCCGCGCCGTTGGCCATCGACGACTCGCTGCTGGAAATAGGCGGCGGCAAGCGATGGGCGGTCGTGGGCTTTGGGGAGAACTCCACTAGCTATGAGTACGACGCCTACACCTTGAACCTTGCCGGCCTGGCTGGACACTTGCTCGACCTCACCTTGACGGGGCTAGACGCCTTCTCGCTGGAATTGCTCGGACCCGACGGTACGACACTGGCGACCTCCACCAAACAGCCACTGGGCGTCGTCGCCGAGAACTACCACCACGGTATCCTTGGGTTTACCGTGCCAACCGACGGCACGTATTCATTGCGAGTCACGGCCAGCACCACTCAGCAGTATGCACTGGTGGTCGCCGAATCGCTGAACGTCGAAAGTGAACCAAACGACGTTACAACCGACCCGCTGCGTTTGTTGACCAGCGACACTCCCGTTCTGGGCTACATCGATACGAACCGAAACCGGCTATTTGCCTTGGGTGGGGCCAAGTCATGGCCGGGCGGCTACTTCCCGACTTACCTCATCGAGGTGGACCCCCAGACCGGAGCGTTGATCAACGCCGCACCGTTTACGGGCGCGAACCCCTATCAGAGCAGTTCGTCCGGGCTGGCGTTTGACGGCCGTTGGGTATGGGGAGCGACCAATCCGCTTCAGGCCGCAATACTCCATCAGATTGATCCCGACACCGGCATCTCGGTACGCTCCTTCAATCTCGCCACTCTTGGGATACCTGGAGGGTCGCAAATACGCGCGACGGTGCCTACGACAGTGATGTGTTGATCGCTGGCCCCGGCGTTATCTGGCGCCTTGATCCAGACACGCTGAATGTGACGACCGTCGCGCTGTCGCAACCACCCACTTCGATTACGGGGTTGGTCGGCGCCCCCAGCCGTAGAAGTTTCTTTATTCTGGGCTCCGTGGTAGGTGGCTCCTCAGTGACGATTCGCGAATATGATCTCAATGGAGTCTTGCTGGCGACACTTCCGCAGACATTTGCTCCCGGTCTGGATTCAACGACCCATGGTCTGGCCTACGTCGATGGCAAGCTTTTGGCGCACATCACCAACTTTGATTTGACCGGCACCGTGTATGCGCTCGATCCTGACACCGGCGTAGTGCTGAGTTCGTTCATCACGTCCGGTCTAGCCAATTTGGGTGGTGATGATCCGGCTTTTGGCCAGATGCCATGGTCCGCGCCTGCTGTCGGCACAGCTTTGCCAACGGTGCCCGGCAACGACCTCCATCGCATCACCCTGGCCGCTGGACAGCGCCTGACGATTACGACTCAAACGCCGTTGGTCGGCACCGGCCTGCTGGACAACACTCTTGACCCGGCGATAGTGCTTATCGACCCCACCGGCGTTGTCGTGGCGTGGGATACCGATAGCAGCGATGGCCGCAATGCGATGCTTTCTTTCACGACTGTTCTGGCCGGTGATTACCTGATCCAAGTCGGGGGCCAGTCGGGACGGGGTGAGTACCTGCTGACGGCCCGTGTCCAGAATCCCGCCAATGTCGCAGGCCGCCACCTCTTCTACAACCACTCGGCGTGGGATGGTGGCAACGTCGGGGCCAATGTGGCCGATGATGCGGCGATCTCCGACAAGCTGGCCCTGCTGCCGGGCCAGACGGCGAGCTCTGCCAATTATTCCAGCTTCGACAAGGGTATCAACGGCCTGATGATCGACATCGCAGGTACACCAGGCGCCTCGGCAATCCCCGGCGCCAGCGACTTGGCCTTCAAAATCGGCAACAGCGACGACCCGGGATCGTGGTCCGACTACACCGGGCCGGTGGATGTGTCCGTGCGACAAGGCGCGGGATTCAACGGGTCAGACCGCATCACACTCATCTTCCCCAACGGCGCGATCGCCAGGACCTGGCTCCAGGTGACGGTGCGTTCGGATGCCAATGGCGGCAGCCTGGGCCTGGCCCAGGACGACGTGTTCTACTTCGGCTCTGCCATCGGCGACATGGGCAACTCGGACGACGATACCGCGGTCAACGTGACCGATATGCTCGGGGCACGCAACCACCCGCGCAACTTGAGCGACCCGGCCCCGATCTACGACGTGTATGACTTCAACCGCGACAAACTGGTCAACGTCACCGACATGCTCATCGCGCGGAACAACGCCACCAACCTGTCGACCGACCTGAATCTGATCACGGCGCCGGCGACGATGTCACCTGTGGCGCCGGCAATGCCCACGCTGTTGGCTGCGATTGCAGGACCCCCGACGGTCGCTGCGACGGCATCCGAGCAGCCCGAATCCAAAGAGGCTCCACCCATCGCTGCTGAAAGCGACAGGGTGAGCTTGGGATTGCCGTCGAGCACAGTTTTCGAATCTGCCGCACCAGTCCAGCCCGCGGCCCGCAAGCTGTTGCAGCCGGCTGATGGTGACCAATCAATGGACTTGGGGACGATCGAATCGGTGAGAACTCCCGATCCCCGGCAGATCATCAGCCGGGACTGGGTGATCGTCGATCGCAAGGTCTGGGGCAAGGCGAGTGGCACCGGCGACGTCTTGGGCGGCCAGGGGCAGGAGTGGCGGCGCAGCGACGGGGTTGACTTGCTGGATCAGATCGAAGTTGACGATCTCCAGCTTGACCCCTTGGTGATGCTGACCTTGGGCGACATCAAACCCAGTTAGGGTTTTTGCGGATAATGCGTGGATCGGGAAGGCCATGGATGTGAAGCGGGGGTTCTGCGCTTCTCGCGATTCCTTTGCGAAGCAGGACGATCCGCTGTGATGCTCCGCGGTGGAACCCCCGCCTCGCAACTCCACCTACGCATTATCCGGTTGAGCCGTATATCAGATGGCCAGCTGACGAAGCTGGAACAGCGCGCGCCAAGCCAGGTGCGTGGGCCGGCCGTCCGAACCGGTGAAGTGGGTGCGTTCCAGGCGGTGGAGGGCGAAGTGGGGTTCGAGGGGGGCGGCGATCTGGGTGGCGGTCAACTGTGGGGGGCCTTCCTGACTCGCGGGGCGAGGCTCGTCGATGTTGCCGCACATCAAGAGCAGCCAGGCGCCGGGCGTCAGGGCCCCGGCGACGCGTTGGGCATAGGTGGGCCGATCGCTTGGGGGCAGGGTGTGGAAGCAGCCGCAGTCGATCGCCAGGCCGAGCGAGCCGGGCGCGACGGGCAGGGGTTCGAGCACGCTGCCGCACACGAATCGCACCTTCTGGACACCCGCCTCTTTGGCCCGGGACCGGGCAAGGTCGATGGCCGTCGGCGCCAGATCGATGCCGACCACGTCGAAACCTCGCTGCGCCAGCGCGATCGCATTGTCACCACCGCCGCAGCCCAGGTCCAGCGCCGTCGCCGTGGGCGGCGTCAAATCCGCGAGCACCTCGAACAAACGCGCCTCGGGCCGGCGGGCATCCCACGGCAGATCATTGATGCAATAGCGCTGCTCCCAATCGGCGGCGGTTCGTGTCTGAGTCATGGACGTATCGTAGGTGTGACGCGGGCCATGGCAACAGCTCGCGCCGATCGCCGGCCAGCACCGGAGACGGGGCGCACCGGGACGTGCCGGAGCGCTTTTTCAGAAGCGACACATCGCCTTACACCGCATGCGCGTGTTCGCGGCGCTCGGGGGCGACGGCGGGTGTTTTGCGAACGGCGTAGCGGCGGTAGTCGGTGGTGATGTCCACGGGTTGGCCGTGCTGGGCCGACTCGGCGGCCGCCAGGCCGACGCAGAGCGAGCGGCGGCCGTCTTCGAGCGACACCACGGGCGCGCGATTGTGGCGGACGGCATCGAGGAAGGAGCGCCACTCGTTGGGATAGGCTTCGGAGAACACGCCGCCGGCGCGTTTGATGCGCATGGCCTGGGGCAGGCCCTTGAGCATGGCCGCGCCGCGACGAAGGCGGGCCTTCATGCCGCCCGAGAGATCCGAGAGCGAGAAGACTTCCAGCCCGTCGCTGCGGTAGACCGAGAGGCTCAGTCGGCCCTTGTCGCCGTAGATGTCGATCTGATGGCAATCGCTGGTGCCTTTGGAAAAGACCGATGACGCCAGGGCGCCGCTGGCGAGGCGGGCGCTGACGGTGGCGCAGGCGTCGTCGTCGCCGGCGGCGCGAGCGATGGCCGTCACCTGGGTGATTTCATCCTGGAGCAGATAGCGCCACAGGTCGTAGTGATGAACGCCCGACTCGACGAGCACGCCGCCGCCGTCGCCGCGGCGATCGATCCATTGCGGATGGGTCAGGCGATGCGCCGGGCCGCCGGTCCAGACGGTGCGGATCATTTCGACGGTTCCCAGGGTGCCGGATTGCACCACCTGTCGCGCCTGGTGAATCAGGCGATGCGAGCGGAGCATGAAGCCGATGGTGGATTTGACCCCCGGGGCGCGGCCCGCCACCTCGGCGGCGACGGCGACGAGTTCGTCGGTGCCGTCGAGGTTGTTGGCCAGGGGTTTTTCGACAAAGACGTGCTTGCCCGCCTTGAGGGCCGCCAACGCCACCGCTACGTGATGCTGCGGGGGCACGAGCACGGCCACAACGTCCACTTGGGGATCCGCCAACAGAGCGGTGTGCGAGTCGTAGGTGACGGGGATGTCGAAGCGCTTGGCGACCTCCTGGCGGCGAGTAGGGTCGATGTCCGCCACGGCGACGACGCGGGCGTCGGGCAGGGCCGTGAGCGTGGGCAGGTGGTGCCGCTGGGTGACGTGACCACAGCCGACGATGCCGATGCGAATGAATTGCGCGGATTGGCTCATGATTCTCTCCCTCGATGGGGGGTGTGATGTCAAACCTTGTCATCAAGCGGGGTCTGAAGTTCTGCGACGATCCGGATTGGGAAAATCCCGACCTTCGCAAGACCTCGGGTCCCCGGCCTGGAAGTCCAGGACCTTTCATTCACGGCACCGACGCCGGCGCGGATGTCTTGCGGTACTCGATCAACTGGGGTCGTTTTCCGGTGATACGGCGGAGCCAATATTGGGTCATGCCGGTGAGCATGGGGAACTTGGAGAGGATGTTAAAGAAGGCGTATTCGAGGGCGCGTTTGGCGTTCTTGGCGCGTGGCCGGGCGCCGCGATAGGCGCGGTAGAAGAGCAGGCAGTACGCCAATTGCCAGAGAATGAAGCTGACGCCATAGGTAGGCCAGGCCAGCACGATGCCGCCCAGGGGCACGGCGGCGCCCCAGAACCAGATGCCCATGGACTGGCGCAGGTAGTGGAGGCGACCATACATCGCGGCGCCTTCGGCGTAGGAGTAACCCGTACGCATCTCCCGCTTCCACCATTGCGAGAAGTGCAGCAGCCCCACGTCGTGCCAGGTCATGGGTTCACGGTTGCGCAGGCATTCGTAGCCCGCCTGCCAATAACGCAGGCACAGTTCGGGCTCCTCGCCGGCGATCAGGGCTTTGTTGAAGCCGCCGACCTTGCGGAACGCTTCGACGCGCATGATGGCGTCGCCTTCGCAGGCGGGGTAGCCATCGGGCTTGTTCCACTCGATGTCGCAGAGGCGAATATAGGCCGCCTTCTCGGGATAGCGCTCCATGCGCAGGCCGCTGAGCACCGCGGCTTTGGGATGGTCGAGCATGACCTGGATCGCCGAATCCATCCAAGTGTCCACCATTTCCACATCGCCGTCGAGGAAGTGGACCATTTCCATGTCGGGCAGCAGTTGGCTTAGTCGATCAAAACCCTCGTTGCGGGCGCGGGCGGCGGTGAAAGGGATAGCCATGTCCAGGCGCACGACGGTGACGCCCAGCGACTCGGCCATCTCGACGCTGCCATCGGTCGAGCCCGAGTCGACGTAGACGACCTTCTGGACATGCGGCTTGGCCGATTCGAGGCACTGACGAAGCTGCTGGCCTTCGTTGCGGCCAATCACGACCATCCCAATCACGGGCTTGCGCACCACTCTTACCTCCCATCGAACCGTTTCGGGCCGCAAGACACGCCCCGCGATACGGACACGATGTGAATTCTCTCCTCGCGACGCTTAGAGCCCTGTCAGGACTCCCCTGCGGCACCAAGTGGTTGGGGGAGCCAACCCTGCCTCAATCCTGGCGCCGAGTTCAAATGTACCCCCAAATAAAGAGATGTCAAGACCTGATTATACTTTTTCTACCTGGCAAAGCCTGTTGCCAACCCCTGTCGCAGCATCTGGTTAACCCCCCGGAGGCACGGCCCGGGCTTGGGCACGCAGGCGCGGCAGCAGCAGTTCCTGGGCCAGTATCTTGCAGCACGCCGCCGCGGGGATGGCGATGAGCATGCCCGCCACGCCCGCCAGCGACCCGCCGACCAGCACCGCCAGCAGCACGCTCACCGGATCGAGATTGGTCGCCTTACCCTGCACCAGCGGCTCGACAACCCAGCCGTCGATCGACTGGGCGATGATATACACCGCACTGGGCGCGATGATGACCCACCAGAGGCTGAAGGGCTGGTTGTTGGCCAGGCTGTCCACCCATGCCAGCAGGATCGCCGCCGGCCAGCCGATCACGCTCATGTAGGGAATGAGATTGAGCAGTCCGGCGACGATGCCCAGCAGTAGCCAGTAAGGCACGCCCACGACACCCCAGCCGGTGGTCAGCAGCACGGTGATGATGAACACCTGGATAATTCGCCCCCGCAGCCACGCCGAGACCGAGCGATCCATCTTGCGGAAAATGTCCACCGTGCGGTCATAATGAGTCGCGGGAATCAGTCCGGTGACCCACGCCACGATGCTCTGGAAGTGCCAACTGAAATAGACATAGCAGATGGCGGTGATGGTCAAGGCCAGCACCAGGTAGGTGCCGATGCTGATAGCGGAACTTACCAGCGAGTAACCCAGACCTAGCGAACTGGTGAGAAACGTCCCGGCCTGCTTGAAGTCCAGTTCCCACACGCGCTTCCAGAACTCGCCCGGCTCAGGCTCCCGGCCAAAGGCGCGAAACAGCCCCGCTTCACCGGCGGGTTGCGTCGCCGCGGCAACGCCGCCCCCGGAGCTGTCCCCGGAAAAGCTGCCCCCAGAGCCCCCCCCGGACTCGCTCCCGCCCCCCGGTGCAGCTTCGATCCGGGCCGACTCGGAGCCCATGGTGTCGCCAGCGCCGGTTGCCGCTAACGCGCCTGTGCCGGTGTCCCCGGCGACCTGCGCCGGCTGCGTCGCCGGCCGCTCTTCCGCACCAAACCACGGCATGCGCCGATGCAGCTCGCTCTTAAGGTCCAGATCCAGCTTGTCCGCTGCCTGCTCCAGATACCCCGGCACCTTCTGCGCCAGGTCCGCCACCTGCGACGCCAGCTTGGGCACCACATAAATGCCCAGCCCTGTAAGGGCGACGAAGCCAACGAGCATGATCAAGAGCGCCGTCGCCAGCCGCGGCACGTGCAGGCGCCGCGCCGCCCAGCTCACCAGCGGGTCCACGGCATACGCCATCGCCAGGCCGATCACCACCGGAATCAGGATCCCCCGCACCGTGTAGGCCACCACGATCACCAGGGCCACGCCGATGAGGATCGCCAGATCGCGGAACCAGCGATACTCCCACAACCGGCGATCCATATCGGGCGTCACTGCCGGCGGCGTCACAGGTTGTTCCCGGGGTTTGGTCATGAGGTGGTGATGATAGCAATGTGGAGGCGCAGACACGCCAAGGCTGAGTCTGCGAAGCCCCGGATACTGGAAATCCGGACCTTTGGGCCCCCGGAGGACCTCAGGTCCGGCGTGGAAACGCTATCGCTCAGCTTCCACTCAACTGAAGGCTCGGACCAAAGGTATCGGAGAAGTCATAGACATCCAGGAAATCCCGCACCGTGTCGTCGGCGGTCTTGTGCATCAGCCCGGCTTCAACCATGGCAAAGACGATGCGGCCAAAGTCCTCGGTCGTGTTGATCCGCCAGTGCCGCAGCACGCTCCGCGCCAGAAGGCCATATTGCTGGATGGCAAAGTCGCGCAGGCCCGTGCACAGGGCCTGGCCGCTGACGTGCCGCGAGGTCGTCTCGGCCGTCTCCTGGCGATCCGTGGGCGCCTCCCCGTGAATTTGCCGAACCGTAAAATCCAACCCACGCTGGACAAACAGAAAAGCGTCGATCGGGTATTTGGTCTGGCGGGCGACTTCAGTCAGGTCTTTGAGCATGGCGGGGCGGGTCCAATCCCGTAGGGGCCGGGAGCCGGGGTGGGAACGCTGTCTTGGCGTTCGCCCCCGCGAAATTATACGCTCACTTCGCCAAATGGAAAGAGATTCGCCAAGCCGGCCGCGCTTTGACGGGGACTGGCCGAGCCGAGTCAGGCTCCTAAAACCCTCCCTGCCTCATCGACTCGAGCGACGCTGGAAACGGATATCGCCCAAACACCCCGGTATTGGTTAATCGCCACATTCCCACCGCCGGGTACACATCCCCCTCGTACCCCGCCGTGTGCATCGTCCGCAGCACGGTCTCGAAACTCGGTTCGGCACCATGCTCATTTACCAGCCGGTTGACCTGCGCCCCCAGGAACGACACCGACGCCGAGGGCCGCCGCTGCGGCTTCCTGCTGATCATCTGCGCCACGATCCCAAAACCCACCGCCAGGTCCTCCAGCGACAACTCCTCCCGGCTCGACGGCCGCAACAACCCCAGAACCTCCACCGTGTCCAGGTCAAACTTCACGACCGACACGGTGTTCTTCTGCACTAGCCGCCGGGCATGCTGCGTGATGCCGGCGTGGTCCCACTGGCTCGTACGCAACAACGCCGACACCTGGGCGATGATTCCCCGGCTGTTGTCCTGAGCGTTGACCCCGCACACCAGCGACGCATACCGCCCGTCCAGCACGTCCTCCAGCAAATGCTGGCCCCACATGATCCGCAGCTTCGGCCGCGAGTCGGGCGTCTTCATCTCCGAAGTGTCGGGCAGCAGGATCACCTTCTCGCTGGCGTCCCGGTTCTCCATCAGCCGGTCGCCTTCCCCATCGTAGATCCGCATGATTTCCGCACTGCGTGGCATAGCAAAATCCCCAATTGGCGGTGTGACTGTTCTAAGTATAGCGGTAGGACCGCCACCCGAAAGCCCAGCCGCTCCCGCGGCTGGGTCCCACGCCAGGGACCCAAACACCCGCCACCCCGCAACTGAGACCTCAAGCCCTGCCAACTCCCGCGCCCGCAACGACCGGGGCCGGCGCCGCCGCCAGCGGTTGGTCGGCTTGGCGGCTGCCCGCCGGCGGGTTGCCGTAGTCGGGGATGCTCAGCATCGTGCCTTCCTGCCTGGCGGACTCGTGCGCCACCAGCCCCGGGGCGCACCAGGCGGCCGAGTTCCAGACGTGGCAGGGCGGCAGCACCTGGGTGGCCCAGGCGGTCACGAAATCGTCCACCAGGAACTGGTGCGAACCGTAGTGGCCGTTGGTCAGCCCGCGGTAGCTGGCGGGCAGTCGCTCGATGGGGTGGACCGTGCAGACGGAGGTGAAGAACTCGTCGCCCGTCTGGCCGCTGCGCACCAGGCCCTCGGGGTCGGCCAGATTCGCGCAGGTCAGTTCCTTGGTGAGGTCGCGGAGCTGGGCTCGATCCTTGGTGGCCCAGCAGGTCGACATGGCGTTCTCCTCGAAGGAGGCGTCGGTGCCGAAGAAGCTCATGTAGACGCTGTTGCCGCCGGACCAGCCGACGCGGCGCATTTCGTTGATGCGCATCACTCCGCCGTCGTTGGTGCGCAACAGGGCCGACTCGTTGCTGAACACGTTGTCGTAGTCGTTGCTGCCGACGCGGAAGACCTCATCCTCATGATCATCGACCATGCCCAGGCAGGACACCTGGGTCGCCTTGGCGCCGGTGACGGAGAGGACCATGCTCATGGTATGGGTGGGGTAGTACATAGGCGGCAATCCCGCCACGCGCTTCCAGTCCGGGCCGCCGCTGTGCTTGTAGGAGTTGTAGAAGTGGTCCATGTCGTGCAGGTACTGCGCCTGGGCATAGGCGAAGCGGCCAAAGTCGCCGGCGCGGAAGCGTTTGCGGCAGTAAAGCGTCGAGGGGTAGTAGTAGCTGGTCTCACCCGTCATGTAGAGCAGGCCGGTTCGCTCGACCGTCTGCACCAGCGTGGCCAGGTCGTCGAGCCGGATCGCCGCCGGCACCGCGCTGTAGACGTGCTTGCCGGCGTCTAGCGCCTGGATGGCCTGGGGCCCGTGCAGTTGCCGCTGCGTGAAAATGGCGATGGCATCGACATCGCTGCGGCACAATTCGTCGAGCGAACCCATCACCCGGCGGATGCCATTGTGCTGGGCATACTCGGCGGCACGCTCGGGCAGCAGGTCCGCCAGCACCACCTCATCCACCAGCGGATGCGCCTTGAACAGGGGAATAAAACACCGGGCAAACCGCCCAGCGCCACAGATGCCGATCTTCATACCCATGGGAAATGGCTCGCGATAGATAGTGGAAGGAAGGAGATCGCATGTTAGCAGACTGGGCTGGACTTGGCCGGGGAAAGGGACTCATTCGACTGGCTTTTGCAGGGTCAGCAGGCAGCCGTTGGCGACCAGGCGGCGCGCCGAGTCGGGGCGGTAGCCGTCGATCTGCCAGTGTTCCAGGCCCGCTAGCGCGCAGGTGAGGTCCTGGGGGGAGAAGATGATGGCGGGGCGGTCGTTGATGTGGATCGCCAGGAGTCGGGAGCGGTAGCCCAAGTCGTATTGCAGGATGGTGTGGGCGCGGTAGTAGACTTTCTCGTTGTCCAAGCCGCGCGGCAGGCCCTTGCCGGTGATGATGGGATGGTCGCGGCTTAAGGGGACGGGCACGGCGTTGGGGGCGAGCTGCTGGAGGATTGTTTCGGCGGCGGTGTTGGCCTCGGCGCCGCCGGCGCAGGCGTCGAGCCAGAGCGTCCCGCCGGCCTCGAGCCAATGGCGCAGGCTCTGTGCCTGGGCGTTAGTGATCGCGCCTTGGCCCAGCGTGGTCAGGAAGGCGATCTGCTCCTTGGCCAGCGCCTCGGGGGCGGCCTCGGTGACTTGGAGATCCACGTTGCAGTCGTTGGCGAGGAAGGTCTTGAGCTGCTGGAGAGCGGCGGGTTCAGGGTTGTAGTTGCCTTCGTACTTGATGCGTGCCCCGGTCAGCTTGCGACTGGGGGTGCGCGGCAGGGCGCGCAGGTAGTTGGTGATCAGGCGTGTGCGGCGGGGGCTGCGGCCGATGGCGTAGAGATAGATGTTCGACAGGGCGTCAAAGGCATCGCGGGCGCGGGGGTCGTTGGCCTGGAGCGCCTTGCCCAGGTCCTGCGGGAAGCAGAGGATCAGCGGGCGCACGCCGTTGGACGCCATGAGCATCTGCGTGGAGGGGGGCAGGTGGTGATTGACGGTGTAGATGGGGTGGTTACGCGGCGCCAGTTCGAGGTTCAGATTGGGGCGCACCTTGCGTGCCAGTTCGCGGATGCTTGCCAGCACGGTGGCGTTGTTGCTTTCCAGGTTGACCACCAGCATGCCGCCGGCATCGAGATATTGCCGCAGGTGTGCCACGTGCTCCTCGGGAAACGTGACGGGCCTGTCAATCGATAGATAGAGCAGCGGCGACTCCATCAACTGATAGACGGGCTGGCTAAGCTCGCAGGCGCTCCAGGTGGTGGAGACTTCGTAGAGATCGCTGGCGTAGTCCACGAAGTTCCAGATGTCGTGCGGTCGGCGGTTCCACAGGTCGGCGCTGGTCTGGCCCTTGTCGTCGCGCAGGCGGATCTTGGACACCGCCAGGGGGTCAAAGGCCTTGGCCAGGTAGAGCAGGGCAAAGCCGGTGGAGATGAGTCGGCCCTGCCGGCCGGTGAACGTGCCGTCGGGCTGCTGCTCGTTGAGGATGCGGGCGGTGATGGTGCGGAACCAGTCCACGTTGTTGAACGTGCGGTAGCCCGTGGTGGTGCCGACTTGCTGGATGCACCAGTAGTAGTAATAGCGGTCGGCGGCCTCGTCCTGATCCTCGGCGGAGAAGCGTTCATCGAGCCAGCGCAGGCCCTTGGTGAACTGGGGGCTGAGGTTGACCTGGCCGTTGCTGTCAAAGGCGTTGCCATGGAGCTGGCGTTCGGCGATGAAGAGGGAGGCGACGGCGCCGGCGGTCATGGGGCCGGATGTGCGGTTGTAGAAGGTGGTGCGCTTGCCGGCGGCGCTGCTCTGGCCGCGGGCGTAGACGGCCCAGCCGGCGGGCTCGTCGCCCGGGGTGATCTCCTGCGCAGCACGCCAGTAGGCATCGACCTTTTCCCAGACGTCGCGGGAGACCGGCCAGCCTGATTCCTCGGTAGCCCACAGGCCCAGCACGCCGTACTGGCCGTTGGCGTTGTCCCCGGCGCCGACGATAGGCGTGCCGGTCCAGTCGGCGCCGAAGTTGCCCGTGTCGGTCATGGCGCCCATGAGCCAGATCTGGTCACGATTGACCCACGGCCCCCAGGACTGGGGGGGCATCATGCTGAGCATTCGGGCGCGCATGCCACGGTCATAGGTGAAGGCCTGATCGCGGGAGAGGACCCAGTTGATGCGGCGCTGGAGCTTGGGGTTCTGGTAGCTGTCGCCGGCCGCCAGAAGAGCCCAGCACGCCAGGGCATGGTTGCCCATGGCATGCACAATTTCGTGGCGGTTGTGTTGGTACAGGCGGTAGTATTCGGCCGGGAGGATCGTGTATTCGGGTTCCAGGCGGTGCAGCGCCGCCATGGCGCGGTCGATGGCGCTGCGGACGAGTTGGGGCGTCAGGTCTTCGGGGCCGATCTGTTTGACGGGCTGCGGCGCGGGTTGTGGTGCGGTCTTGGGCGTGGGCGGCGGGGCGGTCTGCGCCAGGGCCGCGGCGCCGGACAGGAGGCAGAGCCAGGTGATGAGCAGGCAGCAGGGGGTTCTGAGATACGCGATGGCGATCCCCGGCAAGCCCCGCGGACGGGGCATGCCGGGGCTTGTTGGCCGGGGCATGCCGGGGCTTGGCCGAGAGGGCATGCCGGGGCTTGGCGGACCACTTACTGGCTGGTTCAAGTGCATGCTCACGACGGCGGCCCCTTGGGCTTGATCAGCGGATTGCCCTGCTGGAGCATCAGGATCAGGTGAAAGGCGTAGTCGGCGAAGTTGCGTTTCTCGCCGCCGTAGTCCAGGTAGCCTTCGCTGGCGCGGGCGGTGAGTTCAAGTTTGGCGCCCAGGTCCTGGAGCGTCTTGGCGTCGTAGTAGCTCAATACGCCGTCGAAAGCCGCCAGGTACATGTAGGCCACCAGATCCAGGGCGACGCCGGACTTGGCGCTGACCTGGCGGTCGATCTCGCTGACGACGAGCTGGGCGATCTTGGGGTCGCCGGTCTGTAGTAGCAGGTAGATCAACTCGCCGCGATAGGTGCGGACGATGTGGTTGACCCTGCGTACGCGGCGATTGAAGGCGATGGCGTCGCGATCGACGATGGTCTTGAACTGGTCGCGCAGCTTCTTGGCTTCCTCGATGTTGGCCTTGGCGCGGGTGACCTGATCGGGGGTCATGTATTGATACGACTCGGGCGGGTCCACGATGCGCTGGAAGGGCGGATAGCCCACGGTGATGCGCGCCGAGTGCACCAGCGAAAAGTAGCGCGAGGCGATCTCCGGTGGCTCGTAACGGTGCTCGGGCCGCTCCTTGACGTCCACCGGGCCCGGCAGCATCTGCGCCAGCTTGACCAGCTCCTTGCCCATCTGCCGCTTGTCCTGCTGCTCCGCTTTTTGCAGGACCCAGAGCAGGTGCCAGCGGATGTAGGTGTCGCGGTGGTCGTCGCCGGTGAACTTGCCCTGCATGCGCTGGAGGACCAGCGGCGCCATGTCGGGCGTCCAGGCCTTGAGCGCGGGGTGTGGACGGTCGAAGTGCGCCGGATGCTCGGGCTTGCCTGCGGCGTCCAGGTCCATTGCCTCCTCGGTCAGCATCTTGACGGCGGCGTCGATCTCCTTGACCTTGGCCCAGCGAGCGGCCGGCTCGCTGGCGCGTGGTGCCGCCGGGGCTGCCGGGGGAGTGGCCGGGGGTGATGCCGGGGGCGCGGCTAAGGCGACTGCACTAACCGACAGGAGCAGACCCAGGCATGCGAGGTTGATAAGAAGGCGTTGGGGCATCGGCACAACGGTTGCGATGATACTCGAACTAACGTTCCGGCTCCTGCAAGCATTGCAGGACGCCGCGCCAGGTCTGCCCGAGTTTCCGCGGCGGAAGCGTCACGGCTTGTCCGCGCCGCGGCAGGTCGGCGGCGGCCGGGCATTTGGCAACTCACCAGTTGGGCGTCGTGAACACCCGCTTGTAGTCCTCCCATTTGGTATTCATCAGATTGAGCTTTCTCTGGAGCTGATCGGCGATGTCCGGTCCCAACAGGCGGATGTCTTCCTCCTCCTTGCTGGAGGCCAGATCGAGCAGTGCCCCGGGATCGGGGCGGAGAAGCTCCATCAGCATGGCGGTATTGTCCAGTTCGGCACGGACCGTCTCCATCATGAGTTGCCGGTCCCACTCGGGCAGCGAGCCGCTGACGGCGTAAGGCAGCGGCTTGATGCCCAGTTGCTTCACGCGATCCAGTTGTGCCTGATAGCTCACGGCGCCGCGCGCGTTGCGGACAACGCAGTTGAACACCGCCAACCGCTGCACCAACGTTTGATCGCCGAGCGTCAGTTGGATGCTGATCTCCAGCCCGCCGGAAGCTCCCGCCTCCTGGGCGCCCTGGCGCAGCGCGTCGAAGAATCCGCGGAAGCGCTCGTCCATGCGCCGATCGCGGTAAAGCGTGTTGCCATTCGCCCATTGTATGTGCCCGGGCTCAAGTCCAAGCCCGCGCCCGAGTCGTTGGTGGTGATGCTCAGCGTGTCAATTTCCGGGCATGCCTTGAGCAGAATGGCGATGGCCTGGCGGTAAAGGGCCAGCACTTCAGGGTGGTCGATGGTCGGGGCGAAGCGGGCGGCACGCGAGCGCGACGGATGATCCACGCGGGCGCCGCGCCACAGGGGATGATCCGTGAACACGGCCTCCACTTCCCGTGCCGTTTGACACTTCCCGGCGATTCGCTAGACTGTTCGATTCGTCAAAACCCCCGGATCCCGGCCCCCCGGAAGAATCGGTATTGCCATGAACCGTCAGACTTATCTTGCCAAGAACGATGAAGTGACCCGCAACTGGTTTGTCGTGGATGCGACCGACCTGGTGCTGGGGCGGTTGTCCACCCGGTTGGCCACGGTGTTGATGGGCAAGCACAAGCCCACCTACACGCCGCACCATGACGTGGGCGATTTCGTGGTGGTCATCAACGCGGACAAGATCCGCCTGACCGGCAACAAGGCTGAGCTGAAGAACTTCCAGACCTTCAGCGGCTACCCCAGCGGCCAGAAGCGTTTCACCTACAGTTGGATGATCGAGCATCATCCGGAACTGCTGCTGGAGCGTGCGGTGCGGCGAATGATGGCTAAGAACAGACTGCGCGACGTGCGCATTAAGAAGCTCAAGATATACCGCGGCAGCGAGCATCCGCACCAGGCTCAGCAGCCGCAGCCGCTGCCCATGTGAGCGCGGCCCGCGTGAACCAGTGCCCCTTGCGGCTTAGCATCCTCACTCCTTCGATACAGAATCAACCGCAGTCGATATCAGGACTCCCCCATGGCCGAGAACACCGCCGTCGCCGAGCAACCCGTAGCCGCCCCTCTGGCTGTCCGTGAACCGATCAAGCCGGACAAGGCCGGTTACGTCTGGGGCACGGGCCGGCGCAAGACCGCGGTGGCGCGCGTGCGCATCAAGCCCGGCAGCGGCAAGTTCCTGATCAACGACCGCGAGGTGGATCACTTCTTCCCCGAGATCGGCGACCGGGCCGCGGTGCGCAAGCCGCTGAAGGAAACCAAGACCGAAGGCAGCCTGGACGTGTTCGCCAAGGTTCATGGCGGCGGGTTGACCGGCCAGACCGGGGCCGTGGTCCTGGGCTTGTCGCGGGCCTTGATGGGTTACGATCCCAGCCTCGAGCCGGCGCTGCGCGAGCACAACTTGCTCACCCGCGACGCCCGCGAGGTCGAGCGTAAGAAGTACGGCCAGTCAGGCGCGCGCCGACGCTTCCAGTTCTCCAAGCGGTAATTACCTTTTTCAGCCGCTTGCGGCTTCGCGCCGATGCCCAATAACCTGGGCGCCCGCAAAGCACGCCGTTGCGCGAAGCCGCAAGCGGCTGGATAGGTTGTTTCCAGGCGGCTTACGCATCTGCCCCGCTTCGTTACCGCGTCGCCCCGTGCTGGCGCAACATCACCGCAATCGGCTCGTGCCCCATCTTCATCGCCCACGCCAGCGGCGTGGCCCAGGGCTGGGCCTCCGGTTCATTCGCCGCAATGCCACGGTCGATCAGCAGCTTCACCAATTCCGTCCGACCATAGCGTGCCGCCCATCCCATGGCCGTGCTGCACAGCAGCTCATCGCGCAGTGCGGGATCAGCGCCGACGTCCAGCAGCAGCTCCGCGAAGCGTGCGCGGTCATCGATCGGCTCGCCACCCCAGGCACTGCCGCTGGTCGCCGCGAAGTGCAGCAGCGTCAACCCGTAACTTGCGCGAATATTCGGGTTCGGGCCCTTGTCGAGCATCATTTTCATGATCATAAACCGCCAATCGTGGCGATAATCCGGCGGTCTGAGGGCCGCGGGCGGCTGGCTGCGGCGCATCGGTTGCCGCAGCAGATCGTGCCACTTGGGATCGTCGGGCGCCAGATTCAGCCGCGGCAGCGCCAGTTGCACGATCGGCAGACTCAAGTCGCACGCCGCCGACCAGACCATCTCGCGGATGACATCCGGATCGTCGCCCTCCTGTTCGAGGATGCGCTTGGCGGCCTCGACATCGTGGGCGTGGCAGACCGTATAAACCGACGCCTTGGCGCCGCGGGTGTAGAGCAGATCCACCATGGCGCGGTCGCCGCGCTCGTAGGCACGGTCCAGCGGCCAGCCCGAGGCGTAGACATTGGCGCTCGGATCGGCGCCGCGGTCCAGCAGCAGCGTGGCGATGGCGTGCTCGCCGAACGCCGCCGAGTGCCACAGCGGCCCGCCCCAGGACCAAGCCTCGTCCTCCGAGCCACCCAACAGGATTGGCTCATCGGGGTTGAGCCCCAGGTCCAGCAGGCAGCGGACGGACGCGATCTGTCCGAAGCGTGCCGCGGCCGTGAGCAGCCCGCCGCTAAGCCAGTTGAATCCTCCGGTCAGCGTGCCGGGAGACTCCCGATACAGCCGGCGGATCGCATCAACGTCGCCCAGCGCCGCCGCGCCCAGCGGCGTCATCTCGCAGCCGCGGGCCTGCAACCGCTGAAGAATGCGCAGCGCCGGGTCGCGACGATCCTGCTGCCGCATATTCAGGCTGTGCACCGCGCGATCCATCGGCGATTGCCCTGCGATGTCGAGCTTGCGGGCATCGGCGCGATGATCGCAAAGCCAATCGACCATGGCCGCGTTGGCCGCACTGCACGCCACGTGCAGCGGCGTGCCGCCTTCGCGATCGCATTGCTTCATCAGGTCGCCTTGCGCTTCGAGCATCGCGATCGCCTCGGCGTTGCGCTGCTCCCGGATGGCGGCGTTGAGCTTGTCCTGCTCGGGGCTGATGGTGACGTTGGGGCAGCTCATCAACTCGCGGCGCTCGGCTTCGCCGGCCTCGATGGCGGCGACAAGCTGGTCCAACCCGCGCTCCTTGGCCATGGTGTACGCCGCGGTCGATTCGCGATGCGGCCAGATGCCCACCCGCGCATCGGCGCCGTGGCGCATCAGCTCGCGGACCATCGCCGGATCATTGTGCAGCACCGCCCAGTGGATCAGGCGGCGCTCGCCATCGTCATCCGCGCAGTAATTGACGAGTTCCGGCCTACGCCCCAGCATGTTGCCCACCGCGGCGGTATCGCCAGCCTTCACGGCATCGCGCAGGCGATGGAACGTGACGCCATCGACATGCGCCTTAAGCTTGGGCCAGCTTTCAAAGCCGTAGGAGCGCGCCAGGGCCAGTTGCGCCTGGGTGAGCGTCAGCACTTCGCCCTGCCGCACGCTGAAGAAGCGTTGCACCTCGGCGAGGGCGTCGGCAACACCCGCTTCGTAGGCATGGTGCAACTCCTTGGCTTGACGCTTGAGTTGCTCCAGGTCCGGGTGCGGCGGAAGCTTGTGCAATGAAACGGGCGGACGCGACGGGTAGAGGTGCGATGGTTGCACAGGCATGACGATCTCCTTTCAAGAAGGCTGCCCGGTGTCCGCTGGCCGGGAAGAGAAAGAAGATCATCACGAGGATGAACTTGTCGGGATGTCGAACCCAGGTGGACTCAGTCCTTCCCGCGGACACGGCGGCGTCCTGCAACGCACGCAAGAGTGTAGGAGCCAATGGCGAAACGGACAATGGCTCAGGCATCGCTCACAGGGCAAACGCATGTGCCGGATTTACCCCCTTACTCCCTTCTGAGGGAGAGGGCTGGGGTGAGAGTGATCGGTACTGTTCATGGTTACGAAACGGCGATCTGGGCACGTCATCGCCATTTCAATCACCCTCACCTAAGGTACTGTAAATAAATAACTGATACTACCTTGTCCGTT